>JBAYPM010000006.1:0-94135 GCA_041677705.1 Weeksellaceae bacterium
CCAAACTTGTTCTTACATCATTTGCGCTTACCGGATTTTCAAATCTGACAGTATAGGTACGACCTCCCTGGAAGTCAACACCCAAATCAAAACCTCTGATAAATGGCATCGCCAGACAAAGCAGACAAACAATGATTGAAATGGTATAGAACAATTTTCTTTTTGACATAAAGTCAACATTGAACCCCTGGAACCAGTTTTTGGTGGTATGGGTAAAGAAAGACACCTCTTTCTTTTTTGCAAATCTTCTGTCTGTAAAATATTTTGTAAGAAAAATAGCGGTAAACATTGAAACGGTCAAACCGATCAGCAGTGTGATTGCAAATCCCTGAACAGGGCCTTTACCAACGGTCAGCAGAATGGCCGCTGTCAGCATGGTGGTCACGTTTGAGTCAAAGATTGCAGAAATCGCACCTTTCCATGTATATGCGATTGAAACCGCTTCTTTCAATGATTTGTTGTGATGAAGCATTTCGTCCTTCACCCTTTCATTGATCAGGATGTTTGCGTCGATCGCCATACCCAGCGTCAGGATGATACCAGCGATACCCGGCAGCGACAATGTTGCACCAAACAGTCCGACCATCAGACCCAACAGGAAGAGGATGTTCACAACCAATGCGATATCCGCATAGATACCTGCACGGCTGTAATAGAAAATCATCCAGGTCAGAATCAGCAGGAATACTGCGATGAATGAAATCAATGAACTGTTGATCGCTTCCTGACCCAAAGACGGTCCAACCTCTTCGAGCTGAACGATTTTGGAGGAAGCCGGAAGACTGCCTGCCTGGAGAATGTTTGCAAGGTCCTGCGCCTCAGTCAGTGTGAAGTTTCCAGAAATTTGTGAATTTCCGCCAGCGATCTTTTCGTTGATGTTCGGTGCTGAATACACCATGTTGTCAAGCACGATTGCGATTGAATTTCCTACGTTTTCTTCAGTGATTTTTGCCCAATCTCTTGCGCCCTGTGCGTTCATACGCATGGTAACTACAGGTTCGTTTGAGATGGTATTTGCATTTCTTTCGCCTGCAGCCTGTTCAACCACATCACCCGGCAACAGCGGCTGATTGTTTTTGTCGCCGCTCAGTGCATAGAGTGAAAGATATTTTCCGTTTGTATTTGCATCTTTTGTCTGTACCGGTTTGTTTGCCCAGAAATATTTGAAATTTCTGATGGCTGTTGGCATCGCTGCCTTCAGTTCGGGCGAAGCCAAAACCTGATTGATGATTGCAGTGTCTCTGGTTGCAACCGAGAAAATTGAATTTCCTTCCAGTGGACTGTTGATGACCGTTGAAAGATTTTCAAGATTTGTTTTTACACCCAGTTTTTGCGGATTCACAGTTGTAAAGAAGCTGCTCACCTGAGGGTTGTTTGCTTCAACCTTCCAGAATTCAAGTTTTGCAGTACTCTGAAGAAGGTTTTTGATTCGTTCTTTGTTTCTCTCACCCGGCATTTCCACCTGGATACGTCCGTCTGCCGCACCACCCAGTCGCTGGATGATCGGTTCGACAACTCCGAAACGGTTGATACGAGATGAAATTACCTGAAAAGCAGTTTCCACCTTTGAATCAATATCCTTTCTGATCACATCCTTTACATTGTCATCGCTCGAATTGAATTCAATCAAAGCAGAATTCTGACGGTTACCAAAGATTTCGGGTGAAGAATAGGCAAGATTCTGTCCGCTCGATTTTCTTAATTTCTCAAATTCATCAAAGAATATATCTACATAAGCCTTGTCTCCCTGCGATCTCTGAGCGATATCGGCTGAGTCAAGCGCAGCATTGAATGTCTGATTTTTTGTATGATCGGCAAGATTCTCAAGCAGGTCACGCACCTGGACCTGAAGAATCACACTGATCCCTCCTTTCAAATCCAGACCCAGTTTTATCTCTTTGTTTTTTGCGTCCCGATAGTTGTATTTGATGATCCCCAGATTCAGAGTATCATTTGCCAAACTGTCCAGTACGATTTGTTCTTCCAGATCATTTCTCGAATGTTCGAAAGCTTCACATTCTACCTTATTGGTATACCAGGTGTAACTTAACTGTCTGATGGACAAAATCCCCAGAATCAGGGTAATACCAATAACTAGCACTTTACCTCTCATATTTGCTGTCTTATTAAGAATTTTTTAACGGGCAAATATATAAGTATCTGATAACTTAACCAAAATTATGGACGTCGTTCATCGGATTTTTTCAACAGCCCTTTTGTGGATAACTACAATAATTCGTTGGCCAGATTGGCCAGTTCACTCCTCTCACCCTTAACCAGCTGAATGTGAGCAAAAAGCTGCTGACCCTGTACCTTGTCGACCAGATATGAAAGTCCGTTTGACTGCTCATCCAGGTAGGGTGTATCGATCTGTTTGATGTCGCCGGTAAAGATGAATTTTGTGTTTTCACCCGCCCGTGTGATGATGGTTTTTACCTCGTGCGGTGTCAGGTTTTGAGCTTCGTCCACAATAAAAATCACATCAGAAAGACTGCGGCCCCGGATATAGGCAAGTGGCGTAATCAGCAGTTTTTCCTGTTCCACCATCAGATTGATCTGTTTGTATTCCTTGTCCTGTTCGTCAAACTGATACTGTATGTATTTCAAATTGTCCCAAAGCGGCTGCATATACGGATCGATCTTCGATTTGATGTCGCCCGGCAGATATCCGATGTCCTTGTTGCTCAGCGGAACAATCGGTCTTGAAAGATAAATCTGTTTGAAATCTCTTTTTTGTGCCATCGCACCCGCAAGTGCAATCAATGTCTTACCGGTTCCGGCCACACCGTGCAGTGCAATCAGTTTGATTTCTTTTTTCAGAATCGCATGGATGGCAAAAGCCTGTTCCGCATTTTTGGGTTTGATATTGAAAATCGTCTGTTTGTTTACCCTTTCCAATTGCTGTTCAAACGGATTGTAATAGGCGAGCGACGAAGATTTGTCACCCTGTAATATATAATAGGCGTTTGGATAAATTTCCATTTTGTCCTGAATCACATCGAGCGGAACCGAAAAATCTTTGTACAGATTGTCTATAATTTCCTGATCAAAATCGGTGTAAGTGGTAATACCGGTCGGCAGATTGTCAACATTCTGAATCTTCCCGGTTTCGTAATCTTCTGCTTTGATTCCGATTGCTTTTGCCTTCAGCCTCAGATTCACATCTTTTGAAATCAATATTGATTCGCGTTTGGGCTCGTCCTTTTGAACGATCAAACATGAATTCAGAATCTTGTTGTCATTTGATTCGGAACCGTAAATTTTGACTGCAGATTTGACCAGACCGTTGGTTTCCATCACGATTTTGAATGCGCCTCTTCCCTCTCCAGGCAACGGAATCCAATCCTGTACCAAATAATCTTTTGATGATTTGTCCAAAAATCTGATGAACTCGCGGGCTTCATAATTTTTGGTGTCATTGCCCTTTTTCATTGTGTCGAGCTCCTCCAGGACGGTGATGGGTATTACGATATCATGTTCTTCAAAATTCAGGATCGACTTGTGGTCAAACAGTATGACAGAGGTGTCGAGTACAAAAATCTTCTTTTTCATTGATCTAAATTCATTTTGGATAAATATGAAGATATTTTCAGCAGAATACTGCCAAGATGAATTAAAATCTATTAACTAAGTATTAACAATTCACTGAATCGGTTTCAAATTGACCTGAACCTCACGCGGATACAGATAATTGGGCTGCAAACCTTCTCTTCCGACAATCAACTGTCCCTGCTGAGAACCTGCAAATCTTGAGAACCCGCTGCCAATGCCAAAACCGGCTTCTCTGACGATGAAGTAAACACCTTTAAAGAATGGATATTTCAGTGCGAGTATATTGGGAACGGTCGGTTGCTGTAATTGATTGTTGTGGTCGATGACCGGCAACACCTTTACTTTTGAAAGAATTTCTTTTGCTTTTTTGCTGTCGGGCTCACTGATTTCATTCAGACCAATCACACCGATTGAATTCTTTGATCTTTGTATATATCCAATGACTTCTTCCGAATTTTCTACCGCCTGAATTGATTTTCCTTTTTGAATTTCAAGACCGAGAACCTCTTTGACCGTATTGAAATTTCCAGAATTTCCGTTGTCAAAAATTACTTTCCCGTCTTCGGTCATAATTCCTGCCCGAAGCATATCAAAAGTTACCGAATCAATCGGATTTTCGGGCGAAGTTACAAATACAACCGCATCATAAGCGAGCAGTGTCGATCTGGGTGTAACATCTGTTTTCTGACGGATAAATTCGGTCTGAGCTTCGGTCAGCGGCTGATTGATAAATGCAGCATAAGCGGTGGTGTCGATCAGATCTTTCAGTATTTGATTTTCAGGTTTGTAAATGATGTCAAATTTCACTTTTGGGAATTTCATCATATAAATTTCGGTCAGCGCCTGAAGCAGACTCTGATTGGACGGATCGGCATAAATCGTCATTTCGCCTTCGCTGTGACTCATTATTTTTTTGTCCTTGTGTTTGCAGGACGAAAACTGAAAAGCAACTGACAATAAAAGAAACAGACTAATAATAGTTCTGATTGCGGATGCTTTTGACCGCCCTGTATATTCTGAAAATTCCATAAACGATAAATAAAACGCCGAGCGACAATGCCGCTGCTTTGCTCAATTCGACCAAAAACCAGTGTTTCATCAAAATGAGTATTCCGAGAAATGAATAAAGCAGACCGAAAATTATGTTTGCAACACCTTTGATCATAATGCAAAATTACATAAAATTATTTCAGATAAAATTTAATCTTTCAGTCTGAAAAGCGAAGATGAGATGCCGTCCGAAAGAAAAAGTCCTTTTTTTGTAATTCTGATTTTGCCATTTTCGAAAACGACTGTCCCATTTTCCAAATGCGGTTTGATCTCCTGAATCAATTCATCCAAAAAATGTTGAGGGAAATTTTCTAAAACTTCGTCAATCGACAAACCTTCCATCATCCTGAGTCTAATCATCACCATTTCATTGAAACGGTTTTCGGCTGTCAGCTCTTCAATTTCTTTTGGCAGTTTACCATTATTTATATGATTCAGATAAATCGTATTGTTTGCTGTGTTCCAGCTTCTGTTTTTCCCGTCATACGAATGAGCTGACGGACCGAGTCCGAGATACGGAATCCCTTTCCAATAGCTGCTGTTGTGTTTTGACAGAAAACCGGGTTTTCCGAAATTTGAAATTTCATAATGCAAAAATCCATTCTCGGTCAGCGTATCGGTCAGCATCATAAATTGACGTTCCTGTTTGGTTTCATCCGTATTTGGAATCTTTTTGGTTTTGATCTGATGATGCAACAGTGTTCTGGGTTCGATTGTCAGTGCATAAGACGAAATATGCGGCACATTGAGACCAAGTGCAGTTTCCAGATTTTTCTTCCACATCTCGTCTGTGGTGGTCTGACTGCCATAAATCAGATCGATGGTAATATTTTCAAAACCTGCATCCTGAGCCGATTTTACAGAATTGACCGACTGTTTTGAATCATGCGCACGATTCATAAATTTCAGGTCTTCATCAAAAAACGATTGGATACCGATGCTCAGTCGGTTGACCGGTGAAGATTTCAGGATTTCGATTTTTTCAGCTGTCAGATCATCGGGATTGGCTTCAATCGTAATTTCGGGATTTTCTGAAATTTTAAAAACCGAATATAATTTTTCAAAAATCAATTTGAACTCATCTCGATCGAGCAGGGAAGGAGTGCCTCCGCCGAAATAGATTGTTTCAATTGAGTCGTTGATTTCATTTTTTCTCAGTTCAATCTCTTTGCAGATCGAATTGACCATTTCGGTTTTTGACCGTGTATCAGTCGAAAAATAAAAATTACAGTAACTGCATTTCTGTTTGCAATATGGGATGTGGATATAGATTCCTGACATTCTGCAAAATTAATCCGAATTAACCAATTTCTCGGACCGAATCCGATTTGGAATCACAAAACTTTGTCGGTTTGTTTTTTTGAACGGATTGTCTTGACTGAATCAATTTTAAAATAATATTTTTGTAACGGTAATTCAATACAGTTCGATGAGCTTTAAATCAGAAATCAACCAGATCAGAAGGACAGCCACCAAGGCGGTCACCCGTATATTTGTTGCCCGTCCGTCGTCACGGCTGAAAAAAGGATCGGTCAAACCCGAAATTAAAAGGGTGTTGATCAATCGACCCAACCACCGTTTGGGGAATATGCTGCTGGTCACCCCGCTGATTCAGGAAATCATTTCGAATTATCCAGAAGTGAAGATTGATTTGTTTGTCAGAGGATTTATTGCGCCTGTGATTTTTAAAAACTATCCGCAGGTGGAAAAAACGATCAGTCTTCCACGTAAACCTTTTAAGGAATTGTTGAAATATATGAAGGTTTGGGTTGAGTTGAGAAAAAACAGATATGATCTGGTGATTGATGTGGTCAAAGGTTCGTCTTCAGGCAGGATTTCGACTGTGATTGCAAAATCGCGTTACAAATATTTTGGCGATGATTTTTCGGGGCTCGATCAGAAATATCCGGATTATGTACACATGGCAAAATTTCCGGTTTATAATTTCAGAGAATTTCTGTCGCTTGCCGGCTGTGAAACCGATCAGCGCGAAGTTCCGGTCCTCGATCTCAAATTGGACAGTTCTGAACTCGAAAACGGAAAAAATATTTTGTCTGAACTGACAGGCGATCCGTCGCGCAAAACCATTGCATTTTTTACTTATGCAACCGGCGACAAATGTTTTTCGACCGAATGGTGGGATGATTTTTATGAATTATTTCATTCAAAATACAAAGACGAATACAATCTGATCGAAATTCTTCCGGTCGAAAATATATCACAGTTGCAAAACAAGCTGCCTTCTTTTTACAGCAAAGACATCCGTGAAATCGGTTCGCTGATGGCCAATTGCCGACTTGTGGTTGCCGGCGATTCGGGCATGATGCATCTGAGCAGTTCTTCACTTGCGCCAACTGTCGGTCTGTTTTCGGTTTCTTCAATTGCGATGTACCGGCCTTACGGAAATTTAAATTGTGCGGTTGATGCCAACAGCTGCAGCCATCAGGATATCATCGGAGTGATGGATGGGGTTTTGGAATAATGTCTTTGCCTGACCCTTCGTCAGGCTCAGGGTGATGTGTTATAATAGCAATTAACATCAATAGAATCTTCCGTCAGGCTGAGCCTGTCGAAGCATCAGGATGATGACGCCTTTCACTAATGATTTTTTGAAAATAAACACTACTTTTGTGAACCCGTCCTCAATTTGGGTCGGGAATCAAAACATTGAAAAAGCAATTAAAATTAAAAAAAATGAAGAAACTTTTCTTGATCATTGCAAGCGCGGCATTGCTGATCGGACCTTCCCAAAAAGTGAAGGCAGACGAGGGAATGTGGTTTTTGATGTTCATCGGCAAGAACATTGAAGACATGCAAAAAGAAGGATTTAAACTGACGGCCGAAGATATTTACAGCATCAACCACAGCAGTCTGAAAGATGCAATCGTTCAGTTTGGCGGCGGCTGTACGGCCGAGATCATTTCGAATAGCGGCCTGGTACTGACCAATCACCATTGCGGTTACGGCGCCATCGCAGAACTGTCAACGCCCGACCACGACTATCTGACCAACGGATATTGGGCAAAAGATAAAACCAAAGAATTAAAACCAAACAGTCTGAAGGTTCGTTTCTTTGTCAGAATGGATGTGGTTACCGACCGTATCCTGGCTCAGGTCAACGACAACATGACCGAAGAGGAAAGAGAAGCAGCCATCAATCGTGAGATTTCAAAAATTCAAAAAGAAAATGACGAAGGTGGAAAATATGTGGTTTCTGTCCGTTCATTTTACGAAGGAAACGAATATTACTATTTTGTCTATCAGGATTTTCAGGATGTGCGTTTGGTGGGAACACCACCCAATTCGATCGGGAAATTCGGTGGCGATACCGACAACTGGGAATGGCCGAGACATACCGGCGATTTCTCAATCTTCAGAGTTTATACCGACAAAGACGGAAACCCTGCTGATTATTCGATGGACAATGTTCCGATGAAACCAAAATATCATTTGCCGATCAGTCTGAAAGGCTATCAGGAAGGCGATTTTGCAATGATCATGGGTTACCCCGGAAGAACCAACCGATGGATGCCTTCGGGCGGTGTAGAACAAAATGTGGAATATGCATATCCTGCCTGGGTTGAAGGCTCAAAACTGGCGATGGATGTGATGAAAAAATATATGGATAATGACCAGAAAGTAAGACTGGATTATGCATCCATTTATGCCGGAATAGCAAATTACTGGAAAAACAGAGGCGGAATGATCGTTGCACTGAAGGAACATAAAACAGTTGATTCAAAAAGAAAAGTTGAACAGAAATTCAACGACTGGGCAAACAAGCCGGAGCGGAAAGCCAAATATGGCGATGTGGTTGAGATTCTGAATAATTATTATTCAAAAACAAATGAACGCTCAAAACAACAGAATTATCTGATCAATGTTCTCCGTTCTGCAGCTTTTGCGGTTACGCCATACAGACTCGGCGGGGCGCTTCAGCAGTATGCGTCTGAGAATGAAGCCAAAAGAGCCGAGATGAGACCCGGAATTGAGGAAATGATCAATTCAACCTTTGGAGATATCTATATGCCGCTGGAAGAAGAAATTTATGCGAAACAGCTCAATCTGTATTATACCAAAGGAAAGGCGGGCGGTTTGGCGCCTTATGTTCAGGAAATCGGTGACAAAAACAAAGGTGATTTCTCAAAGTTCATTGGTGATGCATTCAAAAACAGCATTTTCATTAGCAAAGACAAACTGATGAACTATCTCGATCATCCGGATGCTTCATTGTTTGAAAATGACGAATTGCTGAAACTCTCAGGCGATCTTTTGGGCAGATATCGTTCAGAAACACCCGAAGAAAAAGCGATGAATGATTCCTATAACAAAGCTTTTCGTCTCTTGGTTGAAGGTTTGAGAGAGTCGGGTCTGTCAACCATCGAATATCCGGATGCAAACAGCACGCTGCGTCTGACCTACGGAACCATTATGGATCTTCCACTCGGAAAAGGAAAAGTGAATGATGCGAAATACAATTATTACACTACACTGAAAGGAACAATTGCGAAAAATAAACCGGGAGATGATGAATTTGAAAACCCACAGAGACTAATCGACCTATACAACAAAAAAGATTACGGTCAGTATGCCGACAAAAACGGTGAATTGTGGGTGAATTTTCTTTCAAATCTGGACATTACCGGCGGTAACTCCGGTTCACCGGTGATGAACGGTAACGGCGAACTGATTGGTATTGCATTTGACGGAAACATCGAAGCGATGGCAGGCGATGTGATCTTTGATCCGAAACTCCAACGAACCATCTCTGTCGATATCCGCTATGTGCTGTTTATCGTTGATAAATATGCAGGAGCAACAAATATCATCAATGAGCTGACACTTGTGAAATAAGCTGAAAACAATATTTCAAAATACAGAAACCGCTTCGAGAGAGGCGGTTTTTTTGTTGGAGAAAATTTGATGAGAGATTGTTTTTCCGTTGAATCCGGTTCGATTGAAATCCACCAACTCCTTCAAATTCTCAATCAAATCGATTCGGGTCTGAGAATCCAATAAGTTGGGGTTCTGCTAAAAAACAGTCCAAAAAATATTTCGCATTATCATATTTTCATAATTTAGCACTTTGAATTTGTGAGTTATGGTATGACAGAATCTCAGAAAACTTCGGTTAACTTCCTTCTAAATTTTCGAAAATTTGATCCCACAGCGGAGTCAGGCGGTCTAAGGACGGAAATCGGCCTGATCGTGAAACAGTCGGTATCCAACAGGAAATATCAAAAATCGAATTGAAATGAAACCACAAAAATCATCGGTTTTTTTCACAAAAGCCCAGTACATAATGTATATACTTGCGTTTTTCACATTATTGCTGGAGTTTGGTTTTGAACTGCCCAAATGGACCACACAGCCAATATTGTTTTTTTATGTCGGAATACTTGTAATTTCTTTTTTATCGACTCCAGCCAAATATATTTTCAGAGGCGAAAAATTTGTGGTCAGAGCTTTTATTTTTGATCTGGTCAGTATGCTTTTTGTTGGTTATTGCCTGTATAAACAAAACCAGCTCGGACTGTCAGAGATTTCTGCATGGATCAGGGTCGGGGTTGCCATAAAATTAATCAGAGAGCTGGCTCCTGTCGATATCAATTATAAACGTTCTGTCCTAAAACCCGCTCAGTTGTTTGTGGTCACCTTCCTGGGTTTGATCCTTTTAGGTGCATTGCTTTTGATGCTGCCAAAGGCGACTTATAACGGAATTTCATTTATCGACGCTCTATTTACCTCAACCAGTGCAGTCTGCGTAACCGGTTTGATCGTTGTGGATACCAGTTCCTATTTCACTTTTTTTGGTCAGGTGGTCATTATGCTGCTGATTCAGGCGGGCGGATTGGGAATTTTGACTTTTGCCAGTTTTTTCAGCTATTTTTTTAAAGGCGGTGCAAGTTATGAAAACCAAATTGCAATGGGCGATCTGTCTGGTGCCGGCAAAAACATCGGCAAGGTTTTCAAAACACTTCAGAGAATATTGGGGATTACCTTATTTATTGAAGCGGTGGGTGCCGTTTTGATTTATTCAAATGTGGATGCTTCTCTATTTTCGTCAGATGAGGATGAAATATTTTTTGCAATTTTCCATTCGATTTCAGCTTTTTGCAATGCCGGTTTTTCAACACTTCCCAACAATATTATGGAGAGAGGATTTGTTACCAATTATCCGTTTCAGCTGATACTGATCGGACTTTTTGTATTTGGTGGCCTCGGATTTCCGATTGTTGCCAATGTTTTAAAGTATCTGAGATATATAATTCGCAGATATTTCTTTTGGTTTTACACCCATCAGAGAAAATATTCTCCGTGGGTTTTGACCTTGGGCAGCAAACTGAGTTTAATTACAGTTTTCTGTCTGATTGTACTCGGAACTGTCTTTATCTATTCAATCGAATATTACAATGTTTTGTCACCTCACAGAGGAATGGGCAAGTGGGTAACAGCAATGTTTACTGCAACCAGTCCGAGGACGGCCGGATTCAACACCGTTGATTACAGTCATATGCATCTGTCTTCGATTTTGGTCATCATACTGCTGATGTGGATTGGTGCTTCGCCGGCTTCAACCGGTGGCGGCATCAAGACTAGCACATTTGCGATTGCAACTTTAAATTTTCTACAGCTTGCCAGAGGGAAAAACAAGATTGAAATTTGGAGAAGAGAGATTGCTGATATCACTGTCAGAAGGGCGTTTGCAACCATGACGCTTTCATTGGTAGTCATTGGGACGGGGATTTATCTAATTTCCTATTATGATCCAGGGCTGAAGTTGATAGAAATTGCATTTGAATGTTTTTCTGCATTCAGCACTGTTGGTTTATCTTTAGGGATTACAGAAGATTTAAATGAAATTGGAAAAATAGTCATTATATTAATTATGTTTATCGGGCGAATTACCACACTGACTTTGCTGATAGCAATGCTGAAAAGGGCAAAATCACTGAATTACAGGTATCCATCAGAGGAAATATTAATAAATTAAAATAAGATGAAATTTATAGTTGTTGGTTTGGGGAATTTTGGTGCTTCATTGGCCGAGAAATTAACTGAGCAGGGAAATGAAGTCATAGGTATAGATTCGAAGATGAGTAAAGTAACTGCGCTGAAGGACACAGTTTCTCATACGATTTGTCTGGATGCCACAGATAAGGTGACGGTTGCGGATCTGCCACTTCAAAACACAGATATGGTCATCGTCTGCATAGGCGAGGACAGGGGTGTCAGTGTGATTGTGACAGCAATTTTCAAAAACTTGGGTGTCAAAAAATTAATCAGCCGTTCAACGGATTCGATACATGAAAATATTTTGAAGGCGCTCGGTGTCAATAACATTGTAAAACCGGAAGAAGAATCGGCTGACCGTTGGGCAAAAAGGCTTTGTTTAAAGGGAGTCATCGATTCGTTTGATCTGAATCCTTATCATAGCGTAGTCGAAGTAAAAGCACCCTCAATATTTGTAGGCAAAACAATTCAAGAAATCGGATTCAGAGAGAATTTCAATGTGTTGATTCTGACCATTATAAAGCCTTCAAATAAGAATTCATTTTTTGGGAAAGGAAAATGGGAGCACATTACCGGCATCCCTGAACCCAAAACAGTTATTGAGGCTGAAGATATTCTGGTCCTGTACGGAAATTCAAATGACCTTCAGAAAATCATAAAAAGAAAAGGCGAATAAATAATTTCAATCAGGTGATTCGAATTATATAACTAAAGTTTCGGAGTTATTAATTATCTGATAACCAATTAAATAAAAATAAAAAAAAGTTGCATTTTACTATCTAAATACTTATTTTTGAATTAGTTACACGCAAAAACTGATTCAGATGAAAATGCAACCAAACAAAGATAAAAAAACTCTTTCAGAAATTAACAGGTATTTCGACGATTCAACCTCGCTTGTGGGCATCTTTACCAAATTACTTTGTGAATTTGATTTACGCTACATCAATAAGCTGTTTTCCGCTTCAAAGGTTCGAGGCACAGATGGGAAACATATTTTCCAAACACTTTTTCTGCTTCGGTTTCTGGATTTTGGAAATATAAATCAATTTATGTTGTCAGGGGTTTCGAAAGAGGTTTTTCACAAGAAAGATGTTTTTTTATGATTTCCTGAATAATCCGAGAATCAACTGGCGCAGAATCTTTGGATTGTTTTTCAAACAGGTGTACACCATTATCCAAAAGAAGTCGGCAGATGAGGATTCTACACAAAAAGGATTTTTAATTCTGGATGATTCTCTGATGGAAAAGACAGGAAAAACAATAGAACTGATCGGTAAAGTATTTGACTACAGCACGCACGCCTACAGGCTGGGAATGAAAACCCTGACGCTTGGTTATAGCGACGGGAAAAGCTTCCTGCCAATGGACTTCTCAATCCATAATGAACCTGGAAACACGGGAAAAAGAGGATTGAAGGAAAAAGATCTGAAAAATCAGTTCACAAAACAAAGAGATGCAAAAAGTCCGGGTTACCGGAGAGAATCAGAAGTATCTCAGGATAAGATTTCTACTTCATTACAGATGATAAATCGCTGTCTGAACAAATGGCTGAAGGTGGATTATGTATTGGTTGACACCTGGTTTGTGTGTGAGAGATTTATAACCGGAGTTAAGGATATTGATAAAAAATTGAATGTTATCGGAATGATGAAATCCAACAGAATGGTCGTCATACACGAAAAAACGTACAAAGCAAACAGCGTTCCCGAAGTAAAAAGAAAGAATATTCATTACAGCAGCAAATTGAAGTGCCATTACATTCGTCTGGAAATGACCTGTAAAGGAATAGAAATGACCGGATATTGGGTAAGGATGAAAGGACAAAACACATGGAATCTGCTCATTTCAACAGATAAAAAACTGACTTTTTTAAAGGCAATGAAAAACTATCAAATCCGATGGTCTATAGAAGTATTCTTTAGAGATTGCAAACAAAATCTCGGTCTGCAAAATTGTCAGTCCAAAGACTTGGATGCACATATAGCCACTATATCTATCGTGTTTATGAATTACCTGGTCTTGGCACTCAAAAAAAGATTTGAGGATTACGAAACGCTGGGAATACTGTTCAGATGCGTGAAGGAAATGATTCTACAACAAACAATTATACAAAAGATCTGGATAGTTATTCTCAAACTATTTGGTTCGGTGCTTGGGAATTTTGGGATCCAATGGGAATTGTTCATCAGAGAATTGATCGCAAATCAATCAGAAAAACATTTGAATCTCTATTCTCTATAGACCAAGTGGAGCTATTTGATTTTTGAGTATATTTATCTCCGAAACCTTAGGTATCTTTATTTAGGAATACAACGGGTAAAAACTCACAAAAAACACCGTGTCACCCGGTTTGCTTTTAAAAGTCAAATTCCCGTTTTGGGCTTCCATAATATTTCTTGACAGTGATAAACCGATTCCTGCACCCTTGGTTCGGGTGGTGAAAAAAGGAATAAAAACCTTATCCCGAATGGATTTGTCGATTCCGATTCCATTGTCTCTGATTTCGACTATTGTTCTTGGATTTTGATGATAAACTGAAATGGTGATTTTTGGATTTTCTACCTGATTTTCAACCGCATATATGCTGTTGGTAAGCAGATTAATGATTACTCTTTCGGTTAAAATCGGATCATAAAAACAAAAAATTTCTGATTTATCGATTTGTAAATTCGTTTTAATTTTTGATTCATCCAATAACGGTTTCATAATATCTAAACAGCTTTGAATCAACAGAATTATATTGGAATAAGATTTCTTGGGTTGCGGCAAATTGGTCAGTTGTCTGTAATTATCCACAAATTCCAGCATGTGGATTGTCTTTCTTTGAATGGTTTTGAGACTTTCTTTAAAGTCGGTTTTGTCTTCTTCATTCAAATTATCCTGTTCGCTGAAATATGTTAAACTGTTTATCAAAGAATTTATAGGCGTCAACGTATTCATCATTTCGTGCGAAATCACCTTCATTAAATCATGCCAAGCTTGTTTTTCCTTCTTTTCAATTATGGATTGAACCGAATCCAAAGAAATGATGTAATACGAATAATTATAAGTTTTGATGGCAGAAGTTTTCAATGAAAAGGTTTGATTTTCACGATTGTCCACCGATATTTCAAGGGTTTGCTGAACTTCACCGAATTCGATTTGATTTAATCTTTCAATAAATTCCGGAACATTTCTTTTGAAATTCGACCAGGAAGCATAAACAGGGATTTGGAAAATCCCGGCAAAAGAATGATTCATCAGAAAAATTTCCCAATCCTCATTTTCGGTTTTTTTGAGAATTAATATGCCGGTTGTGATACTATTCAGCAAGTTGTTGTAAATGATTTGAACCGATTCCTGTTCAAAGAAATCCTGCTTGTGTTTTTGGTATAATTTTTCTAAATCACTGAAAACCGGACTCTTTTTTCTTTGGGGTGATTGAAGCGAAAAATCATGGTGAATCAATGCTGAAATGGTTTTGTGAATATCGGTTATAGGTTTTATCAGAAAATAATAAAATTCAAATAACAGGATGATGGCGATTATCAAACAAAAAATTCCGCTAAAAAAATAGGACTTTGAAAACAATAGAAAAGCCGAAACTCCGAGAAAAACCATTAGGAGAATTCTCAAAATTACTTGAATGCCAAATCCTTTTCCCATCAATTTAAATCAAATTTTTCCAATCTTCTATAAAGAGCAGCTCTTGTAATCCCCAATTCTTCTGCTGTTTTGCTTATGTTTCCTGCATGTCTGCTCAAAGATTTCAGGATCATTTCCTTTTCAACTTCTTCTAAAGTTTTTCGGTTATCGGAATCTGAATGGATTTCGGTCTGTGAAAAATGTAAATCATAAGCATCCATTTCAGAACCTTCGGCAAGGATTACGGCTCTTTCCAAAACATTTTCCATTTCCCTGATATTTCCCGGCCATGAATAAGATTCGACAGCCGTTTTTGCATTTCCATTCAAATATAAATCCGGTTTTCTATACTTCGATTTCAGTTTTTCTAAAAGAAATTCAGATAATGGAATAATATCTA
Source organism: Weeksellaceae bacterium (assembly GCA_041677705.1). Classification (GTDB taxonomy): domain Bacteria; phylum Bacteroidota; class Bacteroidia; order Flavobacteriales; family Weeksellaceae; genus Moheibacter. The sequence continues at coordinate 15,644 of JBAYPM010000006.1, forward strand.
CTTTTCGTTCCCGTAATGGTGGAATTGTAATTTCCACGGTATTAATTCTGTACAACAAATCCTGACGGAAATTTCCATCTTTGACCATTTGATAGATAGGTGCGTTTGTAGCACAAATCACCCGGACATCAATTTTTCTTTCTTTGGTTTCACCCAAACGATTGATTTTTTGACTTTGTAAGACGGTCAACAATTTGGCTTGTAAAGGAAGAGACAAATTCCCAATTTCATCCAAAAAAATGGTACCACCGTCGGCCAATTCAAATCTTCCGGGTGTGTCTTTTTCCGCTCCCGTAAAGGCTCCTTTGGCATAACCAAATAATTCGCTTTCAAATAAATTTTCATTGAGCGATCCCAAATCAACATGAACAAAAGGATTTTCTTTTCTTTTTGACTTTTGAAAAATATCCATCGCCATCACAAATTTGCCGGTTCCATTTTCACCCAAAATCAAAACGGTAGCATCTGTTTTGGCAACTTTTTCGGACAGTTTAAAAACGGATTTCATCTGAGCCGATTTCCCTTCAAACACTGAAGATGAAGAAGGTCTGCTAATGGCTTCAAAACGAATCAGTTTTTGATTTTTTCTGGATAAATCGACTGCCGCATTTACCGAAGCATATAATTTTTCATTGTTCCAGGGTTTGAGGATAAAATCAAAAGCACCCTTCTTTAAACTCTCAACCGCTAATGCCACATCTCCAAAACCGGTCATTAAAATCACAACGGTTTGGGGTGAAACTTCCTGAATAAAATCCAACCAATACAATCCTTCGTTGCCATCTTCCAGTCCTTTTCTGTAATTCATGTCCAACAAAACCACATCTAAAGTGAAATCTTTGATGATATTCTTGATTTGATTGGGAGATTCGGCGGTCATAACCTGTGTAAAAAATCGCTTTAACCAAACTTTGGCCGAAAACAGAATATCTGAGTCATCATCCACAATCAATATATTTGCTTCTTTCTTTCGCATTTACTTTTGAAATTAATTTTAATTCCATGAAAGACAAAGTTATTTATTTTCATCAAAAGTGTACGATTTCGAACAGTTTTATTTTACAGGGATTCCACTTGGAATATAATTCTGACTATTATTTAAAACACATCGAGGTCAAATAAATTTGTTTTTTTTAAGGAAACAATAATTACTTTGTAGTTACAAAATAAGCTTTATGGAAGTTCAGTTAATCAATATCGGAAATTCAAAAGGAATCAGGTTGCCCAAAGCAATTTTGGACGAATATAATATCAGTGATAAGATTGAATTGATTTTGGAAAAAGGCAGAATAATTTTAAAACCAAAATCAAACCCAAGAAAAGGCTGGGAAAAATCTTTCAAACAAATGCACGAAAACGGAGATGACAAATTGTTGATGGATGATATTTTTGATGAAGAAATTTTTGAGGAATGGACATAAATCAGTACGAATTGGTTTTGGTCTATCTTGACCCAACGATGGGCAGTGAAATGAAAAAGACCCGTCCGTGTATTGTCATTTCACCAAACGAAATGAATAAACATCTTCAAATGATTGTTATTGCACCGCTTACCAATAGCTCAAAAGCCTATCCTACAAGAGTTGAAGTCAATCAAGCCCAAACAAAAGGATGGGTGGTTTTGGATCAAATCAGAACGGTTGACCGAGCAAGAATTATAAAGAAAATCGGCATACTTTCAGCTTCAGAAATTGAAATCGTAAAAGCCGTGATAAAGGAAACCTATGTCGATTGAAGCTAATTTTCATAAATAATTGGGTTTGAATAAATATATAGTCGATTTTCAAAAAAATATTGAATAATTTTAACCGGTTTTATGACCGTGATTTACTGTTTTTCTATTAAGTATATAAATCTTTTGTTATAGAAAATTGTATTTAAAAATAATTACCAACAGTAAAACATTTAACTGTCCGTTTTCGCACATTCATTGTCCGAAATCGGACAGTTTTGATTTTGTGTAAATTCTATTTAAGTTGAATTTCAGATGATTACAAAGTTATTATCCGATGGCATAATTTTCACTTCTATTTATCTGAAAACGAATAATGAATGGATACAAAGATTCAAAATAAGAAGTCAAAGTTAAAAATAATTATTCCGGTTGTGACATTAATCTTAATTTTATTAGGATTGATGTTTTCTTTTTTTTTCAGGAAGAAGACACTGAATGTGGATGCATCACGAATTACAATCCGAGAGATAAAAGAAGGGAAATTTGACGATATTGTAATTCTGAATGGGAAAATAGAAGCACTCAATTCGGTATTGGTGAATGTAATCGAGGGCGGAGCCATTCAGGAAATTTTTGTTGAAGATGGTGCAATGGTCACCAAAGGACAACCCTTGATGCGGATTTACAATCCCAATTCGGAATTGGGATATCTGCAACAGGAAACTGCCATCATTGAGCAAATTAACAATCTCAAAAATCTGAAAATCAGCTTGACCAATCAGGAATTGGAGTTGGAAAAAGATTTAATCCTGATTCAGCATGATTATATAGATGCCGAGCAGCAATATAACTTAGACCAAAAACTTTTTGCTTCTGAGATTCTTCCTGAAAAAGATTATAAAAAATCAAAAGAAAATTTCAATTATCAAAGTCAGCGTAAAAGTGTGATCCAAGCCAGTGTGAATAAGGAAAAACAAGCCCGTTCTGTACAGATTCAATCCATCAACGAAGCACTGAACAAAATGGAAAGAAATTTAGAGATCCTTAGAAACAACAAACAGAATTTTCTGATTCTTGCCGGTTCAAACGGTCGTTTGTCCTCTTTTGACCCTACAATCGGGAAACACCTAAATGCAGGTGAAAGCGTCGGGAAAATCGATATTATGGATGGATATAAAATTACCGCAAAAGTAGATGAATACTACATTTCAAGATTGGAGCCGGCTCAAAGCGGAACAATTGAATCGGGAGGAAAAACCTATGAGGTGATGATTTCAAAAATTTTGCCCGAAGTCAAAGACGGTCAATTTCAGGTGGAATTAGCTTTCAAAAATGAGTTCCCTGAGAACTTGAAAATAGGAATGTCGTTCAGCGTAAAATTATTTTTGTCCGAAAGTTCAGAAAGTATCTTGGTTCCGAAAGGTTCATTCTATCAGGAAACAGCCGGAAAATGGATTTTTGTGTTGGACGGCGATAAAAAAGCAATCAGAAAAGAAATTAAATTGGGAAGAGAAAACCCAATTTATTATGAAGTTTTGAGTGGTTTGAAAATAGGCGACAAAGTCATTACTTCTTCCTATCAGGATTATAAAAATGTGGAAGTTTTGAATTTGGATTGATGGGAGATTGAAGGAGATTGAAGAAGATTGAAGAAGATTGAAGAATTTATGGGATTGAGAAAAAATATAAAATTACCGGGCTGAAAGTCAAGAATATCATAGCGCAAGACAACACACTGTGAAAAATAAAGACCTAAAAATAACAGCTGTGTAAGGGCGAAATAATAAAAATAATAAAAACAAAAAAATGATAAAAACAGAAAACCTTACGAAAGTATATCGTACCGAGGAAGTTGAAACCCGGGCATTGAACAATGTGAGCCTTCACATCAAAAAAGGCGAATTTGTTTCCATTATGGGGCCTTCCGGTTGTGGAAAATCCACATTGCTCAATATTTTGGGCTTGTTGGACAATATCACTTCCGGAAGTTACCTCTTTGACGGAATAGAAATGTCAAAACTCAAAGAATCCGGTCGTTCAAAAATCAGAAAACAAAACATCGGGTTTATTTTTCAGAATTTTAATTTGATTGATGAACTGAATGTGTATGAAAATGTGGAATTACCACTGATTTACAATGGTGTAAAGTCAGCCGAAAGAAAAACCCGCGTGGAAGAAATTCTGGAACGGATGAACATCAGCCACCGTTCCAAACATTTTCCACAACAATTATCGGGCGGACAACAACAAAGGGTTGCCGTGGCAAGAGCATTGGTGACCGAACCCAAACTCATCCTTGCCGATGAACCGACCGGGAATTTGGACAGCAAAAACGGAAACGAGGTGATGGAATTGCTAACCGATCTTCACGCTAAGGGTTCCACCATCGTGATGGTTACCCATTCGGCTTATGATGCTTCCTTTTCACAAAGAACCATTGAACTGAAAGACGGCGAAATCATTGCGGAACACACCAACAAAAAAGAAATGAACATAGGATGATTTACAACTGGATAAAAATAGCGTTTCGGAATTTCGGCAAAAATAAATTGGCGACATTCATCAATGTCTTTGGGTTGACTTTGGGACTAATCGGCTTGGTTCTCACTTTGCTTTATTCAAATGACCAACTTAGTTTTGATCAATGGAATCCTGAAAAAGACAGGGTTTTCGCCATAGGTTATTTACTTGATAATGAAGCAGATGTGTGGGGCGTTTCTAATCCGCAAATGGAAAAAGCAAAAGCCAACATCGGTGAGATTGAAGATATTTTACTCGTTTCTGCAATGGGTTATCAACCTGCCAATATTACGGCCGGTGACAAGGTGGTTTATGCCACAAAAATTGTGGATGCCACTTCCAATTTCTTTTCATTTTTTCCCTTTCAATTTTTGGAAGGGAACCCTGAAACTGCTATAAAAGCTGACAATCAAATAGCTGTATCAGATGATTTTGCAAAAAAACTTTTTGGAAATGAAAATGCAATGGGTAAGAATCTTCAAATCGGCAGTACTATTTTTGTTATCAATGGTGTTTACCGGATTCCGGGAAAGTCGGTTATGATGCCCGAAGTTGTTGTTCCATTTAAAAAATTGGATGAATATTGGGGAAATTTCAATTATAACGGTTATTTCAAAACAAAATCCAATATCAGTATCCCTGATTTGAAAGAGAAATATGACCGGGCAGTATGGCGCGAGCAATTTGAGAAAGAAGCCAAAGAAGAAGGAATCACACTTGACGAACTGATGGAAAAATATCCGTTTGAATCGATCATTACAACTTTGCCGGACAGTCATTTTGATATGAAGAATTCAATGACGCTTTACGAACCTTACGGGAATCGGAGTATCATCAAAATCATGTTTGGAATTTCAATTTTGATTTTAATGATTTCGGTGGTGAATTTTATCAATTTGTCATTGGCCGGTGCAGTCAAAAGAGCCAAAGAAGTAGGACTCAGAAAAGCGATAGGAGCCAGCCGAAAGCAAATAATTTATCAGAATTTGTTTGAAACCCTGATTCTTACGCTGTTTTCACTTTTGGCGGCCATGGTGGGAATTGAATTGATTCTTCCGTTTTTTAATGAATTCATGCAGACCGAAATAGAAATTAATCCGGCTAAGTTTTTCTTTCAATTGTTGTTGATTGTCATCGGAACAAGCCTGCTGACGGGGATAATTCCTGCGCTTTATTTGTCGAAATTCAGAACCATTGAAGTTTTGAAAGGAAGTTTTTCAAGAAGTCCAAAAGGAATTTACTTGCGAAATGCAATGCTTGGTCTGCAATTTATGATCGCCGCTTTCTTTTTTGTCGGAAGCCTGATTGTTTACTTTCAAATTTCTTATCTGAATAAACTCGATTTGGGTTTTGATAAACAACAATTGATGGTGCTCGATTTTAAATACAAAGACGGCAAACCTTTCAGAAGCTACGAACAGGTAAAAACTTATCTGGAAAATATGGACGGCGTTACCGATGTAAACAGCGTCCGGCCGCTGGCAGGTTCGCAAACCGGCTATTCGACCACGGAGCTAAAATACAATGACAAGAAAGTAGTCAGTGTTTTGTATAATTCAATCGATTTTGGTTATCCCGAAATGATGAAAATGAAATTGTTAAAAGGTCGTTTTCTATCCGAAAAATTTGCGTCTGACACGATTAACAATGTGGTTATCAATGAAACACTTGCCAAGAATTTAGGGATTTATGAAGACCCGATCAACAAAACCATCGGAGACGATATAAAAGTAGTTGGAATGGTCAAAGATTTTCATGTTTTTGATCCTTTCTCGACTGTACAACCTTTGATGATGCACCACTGGAAATCATTTGAAGGTGGAATGATTTATAATATGGGCAATGTCATCATCAAATTTCAACCCGAAAAATTGGATGAAATTTTGGCCAAATTGGAAACTTATTGGCCCCAATCCGTGATTCAAAACAAGCCGTTTGAATATTCGTTTTTAGATAAAAACTTTGAAAAAACTTACCAACAATATACCCGACAACAAAAGATTTTCGGCGTGATGACCGGAATGGTTATTTTGATTGCACTTTTGGGATTGTATGCACTTTCGTCATTTATCATTGAACAAAGACTAAAGGAGGTTGCCATCCGCAAAACACTTGGTGCAGAAACCAAAGACATTGTAGTCAGGTTTGCAAAACCATATCTCATCATCGGTTCGGTTGCTATTTTGTTGAGCTTTCCGTTTGTTTGGTATTTTGCAAAACTATGGTTACAAGATTTTGCTTACAGAATTTCAATTCCATGGTTGGCATTTGTGATTTGTTTTATCGTTTTACTGTTGCTTTCATTTTTGGTAGTCAGTCTGAGAGCCTGGTCAGCTACAAAAATTAATCCGGTTAAATATCTGAAGTATGAATAAAATAATCGTTTTTGGTTTTATTTTGCTGAGTCTTTTTGTTTCAGGTCAACAAAAAACAATGACTTTGGAGGATTGCATTCAATATGCGATTGACAATGATTTGACATTAAAAGAAAATAAACTCAATCAGGAGATTTCTCAAAATGAAATTACGGCTTCTTACGGGAAACTCATGCCAGCCGGAGCATTGTATGCAGATCATCAATATAATTTCGGTTCGGTCATAGATCCGACTACCAATGCGAGAATAAGCTCGGATATTCGATCGAATTCGTTTGGTTTTTCGGCAAATGTTGAGCTGTTTAATTGGGGAAATTTCATCCAAATTAAATCTGCAAAACTCAAAAAAGATAAATCCAAATATGATTTTGAAGTAAAAAAGAATGAATTAATTATAAAGATTGTGCAAAGCTTTCAACAAATTCAATATGACAAGGAACAAATCGAATTGATTGAAAAACAATTGGCCAATACAGAAATTATGCTCAACCGAATTGAGACCGAATTCAATCTTGGCAACAAGGCAAAAAGTGATGTGTATGAAATGCTTGCCAACAAAGCTGTAGAGGAACAGATGTTAGTTTTGGCACAAAATGCTTTTAAAACTTCAAACATTAAATTATTGAATCTATTGAATTTAGAAGGCATGATTGAATTCATTGGTCAAACTGATTTTTTGTTGTTGAGTTTAACGGATTCGCTTACTAACCTTTATCAAGAAGGTTTACAAAATCGTCCTGAGATTAAATCAGCTGAGATCCAAACTAAAATTTCTGAAAAGAATATTCAAATCCAAAAAAGCAATTATTTACCCAGAGTTAGCGGAAATTATTCATTGTCTACTTTTTATGTGGATATTGAAACAGCTTCATTTCGAGATCAGCTTCGGAACAACAAAAACCATTATTTGGGTTTATCTTTGAATATTCCGGTTTTTAATCGACTTCAAACCCGAACTGCTGTTCAGAATGCCAAAATTGAATCTGAGCAGATAAATCTGCAATTGGAACAGCAGAAACAAGCCTATTTTAATGCTTTGAGAGAAGCAATGAACTTCGCTCAAAATGCTGCTCAAAACCACGATGCCGCACAAAAAAATGTTGCTGCACAGGAAATTTCTTTTTCTAAAACCGAAGAAAAATTCAAATTGGGAATGATTGATGCTTATGCCTATTTTGCTGCAAAAAACAGTCTGTTGGCGGCGCAATCTGAACTGCTTCAGGCTAAATTCAATTACAATTATCAGTTGATTTTGTTGAAGTATTATTTGACAAATGAGGTGTTGTGAATATTTTTCAGCAAGTTCTACTGTAAAACAAACAAGTTTGAAGTATATATTTTAACTGACAATTTGCATTCTTCTAATTTGTGCTAAAACAGTTTTAAACAAAAAAGAAGCCGGTTCAAACCGGCTTCTTCAATTTAATTGATATTTTGATTAGGCTTCGATCGGATGCTCAACCAGTTGTCTCCATCCGTAAGGATCTTCGCTGATTCCCATCTGCAGATCGACTAATTTCTTTTTCAGAATCTTGCCGTAGCATTCATCGTCCGGAAGTTGCGGCAGATCAAATTTTTCATTTCCGTATCCGACGGCTGCATAATTGTTGACAACCACTGCGGTTCCCACACCGATTACTTCTTTCAGTTCACCGCTGACATGTGCGTCATAAACCTCTTTGACCGTAATGGGACGAACCTCGACTTCAATGCCTGAATCTTTTGCCAGTTGAAGAATGCTTTTTCGGGTTACACCGTTCAAAATTCTTTCGGAAACCGGAGCAGTCAGCAGTTTATCACCGATTCTGACCAAAACATTCATAGTTCCTGCCTCCTCGATCAAAGTGTGTGTTGCATCGTCTGTCCAAATCACCTGATCGTAGCCTTCTTCTCTTGCTACATGCGCCGGATAGAACGAAGCACCATAGTTGCCGGCTGCTTTTGCAAAACCGACACCTCCGTTTGCTGCACGACTGTATTTGTCCGCAATTTTGAGCGAAAGCGGTTTGTTGTAATAATTGGGCGCAACCGCCATAACGATTGCAAAAAGATATTCAGATGAGGAATGGGCCGAAATTGCCTCTTCGATTCCGAACATCACCGGTCTGATATAGAGCGACATTCCGTATGTATCGGGAACCCATTGTCTGTCCAGATCCACCAGCGTCCTTATTCCGTCTAAAAATATGTCGTCAGGAATCGGTGGCATATCCATACGGACAGCAGATTTATTGAACCGATCCAGATTTTCTTCCGGTCTGAACAAATAAACTTCTTCGTTAGAACCTTTGTATGCTTTCATTCCCTCAAAAATCCCCTGACCGTAATGCGCTACTGAAAGAGCAGGAGTAAACTCCAGTTTTCCGTATGGTTTTATGATCGGTTCACCCCATTTTCCGTCTTTGAAATAACAAAGCAGCATATGATCTGAGAATGCAGTGCCAAAAACTTTGATGTTAAAGACTTCGGGAGTGAATTTCGATTCCTTTATTTTTTCAATAATCATGATTATTTTTTTGGGTTAATTTTTTTGAAGTGCAAATTTAATTATAATAAATATAAATCGAGGTGAATCGCTTTATAAATAATCATTAATTTTGAACAATGCTTAAGCGAAAGTTGATTTCGACCGACGACGGTTCGGTCACGATTTTTTTACCCGAATGGAACGAATCTTATCATTCAAAACACGGAGCTGTCCGCGAATCAATCCATGTTTTTATCCAAAACGGACTCGACAAAATCCTGAACACCAAAATCTCGATTCTTGAGATCGGATTCGGTACCGGCCTGAATTCTTTTTTGACCCTGCTGAATGCTATCAAAAAAGACATCAACATCAGTTATACAGGTCTTGAAAAATTTCCGGTTCAGCCTTCTGAATATCAATTTTTAAATTATTCAAAATCAATTGTTGATAACACTCATTCATTTGATTCTGATGAAATTAAACTCGATGACCTTTATCAAAAGTTAATGGCTTCCGATTGGGGTAATTTTCAAGAAATTAATCATAATTTCAGACTGAAAAAAGTTGAAACAGACTTTTTTGAATTTGATTATCCGGAGTCAGAATTCGATCTGGTTTATTTTGATGCATTCGGAGCCAGAGTACAGCCCGAATTGTGGACTTCTGAACTGCTTGAGAAAATTTATTTTGGAATGAAATCAGGAGCTCTGCTGACGACTTATTCATCAAAAGGAAGCGTCAGAAGAACATTGAAAGAACTCGGTTTTGAAGTTGAAAAAATGGCCGGACCACCCGGCAAAAGAGAAATGATAAATGCAATAAAAAAATGAGCAAACCATTCAATGTGAGGGTATACGGTCTGCTGATCCACAACCACAGGCTGCTGATACTCGAGGAGCCATTCATGGGTGAAATTGTTAAAAAATTTCCGGGCGGCGGTCTTGAGTTTGGTGAAGGAACCCGAGATTGTCTGAAAAGGGAATTCAAAGAGGAATTGAATCTCGACATCAGAGTGGGTGAACATTTTTATACTCAGGATTTTTTTATGCAGTCCGGTCTGAATCCGAAAGAACAGATCCTGATGATTTATTATCGGGTGGAGCTGGCGGATATTTCACAGCTGCATGTCGAAGAAGATGTCATCAAAAAACTGATTTGGATCGATTTGAATCAACTTTCAGAAGGTGATTTGAGTCTTCCGGCCGACAAAAGAGTAACAGGAATACTGCTCAATAAAATTGAAGTCGAAAAAATCAAAAAAGAGGATGATTTGAAATTTCATGATGTTGACGATTGATAATTTTTTGAAAGATCAGGACAGTTCAAATCAGGTTTTTGGGCTGAAAGATTAGAATTTTGGAATTTTCAATAATGATCGGTGTCGATCAGCTGAAAACCAATGAAATCATCAAAAGAATGACTGTTTCAAATTTCGAATTTGTATCGGCGAGAAAAAAACCAAATATTACAGAATCCCGAGTCCTGAATTTTCAATTGAAATCAACCAATCATTTGAATTCAATTAACTGAAATTCAGATGATGATATGGGGTAATTAAAAATAAAAATTTAACTCAATCAAATAGCTTTTATGGTCATTTGGCTGACAAAGCCGATGAAAAGATCTTTCAGCTTTGATTGAATCCGTTTTTTTTTCATTCAAAAGACAATAACATACATTAACTGAAACAGTAATTGAATTACGTAATAATATAATAATCAAATTAATAGAATTCATAAATAGTTCAACATCATTTGCAAAGCCATTTCTTGATTTCAGCACGAGAAATTATCATTTTTCGGTTGAAACCGGCGGCGTGATGTTCAGTCGGTTTTTCGGCTTTGAATTGATAGGAAAGAATTGAGAAAAGGGTAATTTTAAAACCGACTTCAGAAGCCAAAACCAAAAATCAGAAAATACAGGGAATCCGAATCTGATCAGTTTTTGATCAGTTCGTCATAATCAAAACCTGCCCTCTCCAAAGCTCTTTTCATTGCACCGAAAACCACCGGATGGGTATTGAACGGGTGTACCGGAACCTCTGTTACTTTTGATAATTTGTCCATGATTTCATCGGTCTGCTCGACGGTCAGTTTTTCACACATCTCATACATTCCGCCTTCTTCCTCTTCCAGCCGGTCGTGGATGTCGAGTATATGTTTCAGTACTTTGATCATTTCCATGGTCGGTGGCACTGTCATCAGCGCGGTCAGTGCGCCGTGATCGAGTCTGAGCTTTGCGGCGAGCGGCAGTGGCTGACCTCCGTTTCCGAGTGCAGCTGCCGGAAACAGCGTCTTTTCTTCCATTTTGATATGAGTCAGCAGTCCGGTTCTGAATTGATGGTAATAATCAAGATTGATCTCGTTCGGGTTTTCGATTGCTTTTTTGAGCAGTCCTTCAATCCTCTCGTGATCGGCTGTGAAAAATTGATATATAGGTCTGTCCATGATTTTCAGTTAATTGTCAATATTACAAATAATTTGGATTTTGATTAATGAACTTGCTCAGCCGGAATGTTTTTATTGATCAAATCATTTTGTTTTTTTTTAATGGAATCGACTGAAAAACAGACTGAGATCTAATTTTGAATTATCAAAATCAAAATGATAATAAATATTCACAATTTCACAGGATTTTGTTGAAAAATCGACATGTTTATTATTCTGTATAAGGTCTAAAATTTGTACTTTGCAACCTTGTATTTTAAACGGCTGTTCTGCTGGTTCGGCTGTGAAAAAAATTGTAACAGAAAAATTAAAAATATTGTCCGGGATTTGAAATATTCCGGCTGAACTTTAAAAAATTTATGAATGAACAGTGAAGGAGAAAGATTAATTCCGATCAACATCGAAGATGAAATGAAGTCTGCCTATATCGATTATTCGATGTCGGTCATTGTTTCAAGGGCATTGCCTGATGTGAGAGACGGTATGAAGCCGGTACACAGAAGGGTATTGTTTGGAATGTATGAACTGGGGGTTTTGTCAAACCGCGCACACAAGAAATCGGCGCGTATTGTTGGTGAAGTTTTGGGTAAATATCACCCGCACGGTGACCAGTCGGTGTACGACACCATGGTTAGGATGGCTCAGCCGTGGTCGCTCAGATATCTGATGGTTGACGGTCAGGGTAACTATGGTTCGGTTGACGGCGATCCGCCTGCAGCAATGCGTTATACCGAAGCCAGACTTCAGAAGATTTCTGAAGAAATGCTTGCAGATATCGACAAAGAGACTGTTGATTTTCAAAACAACTTTGACGATTCTCTTCAGGAACCGAAAGTACTGCCCACCCGAATTCCGAATCTGCTCGTAAACGGAGCTTCGGGTATTGCGGTGGGTATGGCGACCAATATGGCGCCACACAATCTCACCGAGGTGATAGACGGAACGGTTGCCTACATTGATAACAACGAAATCACCACAGACGAACTGATTCATTTTGTAAAAGCTCCTGATTTTCCGACCGGCGGTACCATTTACGGATACAGCGGTGTCAAAGAAGCATTTGAAACCGGAAGGGGAAGAGTGGTGATGCGTGCAAAAACGAATTTTGAAACTGTAAACGGACGCGACTGCATCATCGTAACCGAAATTCCTTATCAGGTCAACAAAGCGGATATGATTCAGCGAACCGCAGAACTGGTCAAAGAAGGGAAATTGGAAGGAATTTCTGAAATCAGAGACGAATCAGACCGAACCGGTATGCGTGTGGTATATGTGCTGAAAATGGATGCGGTTCCAAACGTGGTGCTCAATCTTCTTTTCAAACATACTGCGCTTCAGTCTTCATTCAGCATCAACAATATTGCCCTGGTCAATGGAAGACCGGAACAATTGAATCTGAAAGATATGATCCGTCATTTTGTGGATCACAGACACGAAGTGGTGGTCAGACGTACTGAGTTTGAACTGAGAAAAGCCGAAGAGAGAGCACATATCCTGGAAGGCTACATGAAGGTGATCGGTACTCAGGACGATTTGGACAGAGCGATCAAGATCATACGGGAAAGTGCAACCCCGGACGATGCACGTGTCGGTTTGATGGATGCTTTTGATTTGTCTGAAATCCAGGCAAAAGCAATCCTTGAACTCAGACTGAGAACGTTGACCGGACTTGAAATCGACAAGATCAGATCAGAATATGAAGAATTGATGAAACACATCGATTATTTGAAAGAAGTTCTGGCAAGTCATGATTTGAGAATGAAAATCATCAAAGATGAACTGATTGAAATCAAAGAAAAATACGGAGACGAAAGAAGATCTGAGATCGACTATGCAGGTGGCGATATGAATATCGAGGACCTGATTCCTGATGAAGAAATGGTGGTAACCATCAGCCATCTGGGATACATCAAAAGAACTTCGCTTTCAGAATACAAAAAACAGTCGAGAGGCGGTGTCGGAAACAGAGGTGCGGCCACTCGTGATGAAGACTTCCTCGAATATATGGTCGTTGCAACCAATCACCAGTATATGCTGTTCTTTACCGAAAAAGGGAGATGTTTCTGGATGCGTGTGTTTGAAATTCCGGAAGGATCAAAAACTTCAAAAGGAAGGGCGATTCAGAATCTGATCAATATTGAACCGGGCGACAAAGTGAGAGCATATATCAAGACCCATGATTTGAGGGAAGAAGAATATGTGAACAGCCATTTTGTGATCATGGTGACCAAACGCGGAATCGTTAAGAAAACCACACTTGAGGCTTATTCAAGACCAAGAGTGAACGGTATCAATGCGATTACGGTCAGAGAAGGCGACCAATTGCTGGAAGCAAAACTGACTGACGGAAAAAGCCAGATCATGATCGGATCGCTGAATGGTAAGGCGATTCGTTTTGAGGACGAAAAAGTCAGACCGATGGGAAGAACTGCTTCAGGTGTGAGGGGAATCAACCTGGGTAGCGAAGACAATGAGGTGATCGGTATGATCGTGGTTGAAGATGTTGAGAATGAAACCGTTCTGGTTGTTTCAGAAAAAGGTTACGGCAAGAGAAGCTCGATTGAGGATTATCGAATCACCAATCGTGGCGGTAAAGGTGTAACCACACTCAATGTCACCGAGAAAACGGGTAAGCTGATCGCAATCAAAGTGGTAACCGATCAGGATGATCTGATGATCATCAACAAATCGGGTGTGACCATCAGAACAGGTGTTCAGGAAATGCGTGTGATGGGTCGTGCAACCCAGGGCGTAAGACTGATCAATCTTAAAAAAGGCGATGAGATTGCCGCCGTTGCTAAGGTTGCTATTGACGAGGAAGAGGAAGATTTGGAAAACGAATCGATTGAAACTCAGTCTGATTCAGCACAAATACACGATTCAGATATTGAAAATCCGGATAAAAACACTAATTTAGATTCAGAAACAACAGAAGAATAGTCATGAAAAAATTAATTTTATCATTCGCAATCATTTGTTTATCTGTCCTTGCTTTTGGGCAGGAAAAAGAAATCGACGCTGCCTATGCCGCAATTGAAGCAAACGATATTGCAACGGCAAAGGCCGGATTGGCTCAATTGGAAGGACAGATTGATTCAAATCTGGTCAGCCCCGAATCAAAAGCCAAATATTATTATACAGCCGGCAAAATAGCATTGTCGGAAGGCCGTTCGATTGATGCTGCAAAGATGTTCAGATCGCTTCGGAAATCTGAAGACGGAATAGCTTATGCGCTGAAAAACAAAGATTCAAAAGAGACTGAATATTATTATTCAAGGTCAGAGGCAGATGCTGCGGCAGCCAAAGGAAATTACAACAAACCAAAAGAGCTGACGCTGAGTCCGAGCCTGATTTTGAATGTTGAACCGCTGATCAGGTCAAAGGCTGAAACCTTGCTCAATCAGGCGAATTCTGCAAGTCAGACAGACAAAAATGATGAAGCCGGCGAAAAGTTTCTTGAAGCATCCTATCTGGTTGAAGCTTTGGGCGGTGATTCAGGTTTGTTCAAATACAATGCAGCACTGAGTTATCACAAAGGAAAAAAATTCCAGAATGCTTTTGACATCTACAAAGATCTGATCAATGAAGGTTATACCGGTGCAAATTCAAAATGGGTGGGCACCGATAAAAAAACCGGAGAGCAGATTCCTTTTGAAACCAAAGAAGAAGCTGAACTTCAGAAGAAAATAGGAATTGTAACCTCAATAAAAGAGATTAAGTCAGATTCAGTCGAAAGAGATTTGGCGAAATATGCATTGAGCGCATTGTCAAGTCTAAAAAAATACGATCCGATTGTTGAAACAATTTCAAGCAAATTTCCAAACGATCAGGAAATTCAGAATTTGGTTGGAAATGTTTATTATTTCTCAGGAAAGGAGGATTTGTTCATTTCAAAACTTGAACAGGAAATCAAGGCTGATCCAAAAAATCCGGTGAATTATTTTAATTTGGGCGTGATCAATATGGACAAAGAAAATGACGAGAAAGCAAAAGAATATTTTGAAAAAGCGATTCAGGTCGATCCGAATTATAAAAATGCATACACCAATCTGGCATTGCTGACCGTGAGACCAGAAAAAGAATACATTGAAATCATCAACAGCAATCTGGGTTCGTCTGCCAAAGAAAAAGGTCTTTACAAAGAATATACAGAAAAGCGAAAAGCACTGTATGTCCGTGCAATTCCTTATCTGGAAAAAGCATTTGAGCTTGACAAAACCGATTACGATTCAGCCAAAACACTGAGGCAGGCTTATCAGGCAGCTGAAATGTTTGACAAGGAAGATTCGATGAGAGCGATTGAAAATTCACTCAAAAAATAATTTTAAAAAATAAAATTTTAAAAACCCGTTTTTTGACGGGTTTTTTATTTTTCAGCCATTCCGAAAAGGGTTAATTTTGAACTTCAAAAAACAGAGAATAAAAATGACTTCTTATACAGATCAACAGTATCTTGAATTTTATAAAAAGCTTGTTCTGCCGAGAATAATTGAAGAACGAATGCTCATCGGGTTGAGACAGGGGAAAATTACAAAATGGTTTTCTGCCTGGGGTCAGGAAGCGATTTCGGTCGGATGCGCTTTGGCGATGAATCCCGATGAATATCTGCTGACCATGCACCGAAATCTGGGTGTGTTTACCGCAAGAGATATTCCGTTGAAAAGGCTTTTTGCACAATTTCAGGGAAAACCGGAAGGTTTCACCAAAGGCCGTGACCGTTCTTTCCATTTTGGAACTCAGGAATTTAAGATTGTCGGAATGATTTCCCATCTCGGAGCCCAGATGGGCGTTTCGGACGGAATTTCACTGGCGAGTCTTCTTCAGAACAGTCGTCAGGCAACATTGGTTTTTACCGGTGACGGGGGTGCGAGTGAGGGTGAATTTCACGAGGCGGTCAACATAGCAGCCGTATGGGGATTGCCGTTGATCGTCATTGTTGAAAACAACCATTGGGGGCTGTCAACACCTTCGAGCGAACAGTTTCGGATGAAATCATTTGCAGACAAAGGAATCGGCTACGGGATTGATGCGGTAAGCATTGACGGAAATAATTTTCTTGAAGTTTATGAAACTGTAAAACACTGGGCAGAAGAAATCAGAAAAAACCCGAGACCGGTACTGATCGAATGCAATACCTTTAGGATGAGAGGACACGAAGAAGCTTCGGGCACCGCCTATTATCCCGAAGGCCTGATTGAATCCTGGGAGGATAAAGATCCGATCTTGAGATTTGAAAATCTGCTCAAAGAAAAAGAAATTCTAACCGATGATTTGATTCGCGAAATGAAAGAAGAGCTGAGTCAGTTTGTACTTTCGGAATTGGAGGCTGCCGATCATCTTCCCAATATCACACCGGATCCCGAGACAGAATTGAACGATGTGTATGCGTCGTTTGACAACCTGGAAGTTATTCCAAAATCAGTTTCTGACCGAGAGTTGAGATTTATTGATGCAATCACCGAAGGTCTGGACATCGCAATGCATACCTATCCGAACCTTGTATTTATGGGTCAGGACATTGCAGAATACGGTGGTGCATTTAAGGTGACCAAAGATTTTGTGCGAAAATTCGGAAGAGACAGAGTAAGAAATACACCGATCAGCGAATCTGCGGTTTTGGGTGCGGGACTTGGTTTGTCGATTTGCGGAATGAAAAGCATGATCGAAATGCAGTTTTCAGATTTTGTAACCGTTGGATTCAATCAGGTGGTGAACAATTTGGCGAAATCAAATTACAGATGGAACCAGAAATCGGATGTGGTGGTCAGGATGCCGACAGGTGGCGGCGTGGCTGCAGGACCTTATCACTCTCAATCCACCGAAGCCTGGTTTACAAAAGTTCCGGGCCTGAAAGTGGTTTATCCGGCAACACCCGAAGATGCAAAAGGGCTGCTGCTACAGTCATTTGCAGATCCGAACCCGGTGATGTATTTTGAACACAAAAAATTATATCGAAGTCTGAAATCAAATGTCCCCGAAGGCTATTATACAGTTCCTTTTGGCAAAGCGAGATTTCACAAAAGGGGAGAAGATTTGACCATAGTTACCTACGGATTGGGTGTTCAGATCGCATTGGAAACATTGAAAAGAAACCCTGAAATCAATGCGGATCTGATCGATCTTCGGACTTTGATTCCCTGGGACAAAGACTCTGTTTTGGATTCTGTGAGAAAGACTTCAAAAGTAATCATACTTCATGAAGATACACTGATCAACGGTTTTGGTGCAGAAATTTCGTCTGTTATTGCCGAAAATATATTTGAAGAACTCGATGCGCCGGTGATGCGTGCCGCTTCTATGAATACACCGATTCCGTTCAATGCCGGACTTGAAAAACAATTTATGCCTGACAAAGAATTTGAAGAAAAACTAATCAAACTCTACAAATACTGATTTTTAAATTCGGCTTTTTTTTCTACCAATTGCTGTTTACAATCAAATGGGATAAAATTTGATTTTTGTATCAAAAGTTTTTTTTTAATAAAAATTATCCTATTTTTGATAGAAATAATTGAGAAGCAGGACATTTTTGTCCGTTTGAAATAAAATCAGCAAACCGCTTTGTCGCTCTGTCGCTTTGACGGCAGGGAGGAAAGTCCGGACACCACAGAGCAGCATAACGGGTAACGCCCGTCGTCCCGGCATAAAATCGGGGCAGGACAAGTGCAACAGAAAGCAGGTACAGTCAGGCTGTAGTGAAACCAGGTAAACTCTATGCGGTGCAATGCCAAGTATACCGGCAGTCAAGGGCGGCTCGTCCATTGTCGGGGGGTAGGCAGTTAGATCCCGCCGGTAACGTCGGGGCCAGATAAATGACAAAGATTCCGCAAATGCGGGATACAGAATCCGGCTTACAGGTTTGCTTATTTTTTTATAAAACTATAAATGAAAATTTAACTTAAAAACTGATATGATATGAAAAAATTTATTGCAATTGCTGCACTTGTTGCGGCTCCGATTTTGTTCGGACAAAACAAACTTACAACTGCCAAAGACGCTCAGGTATCTCCTGCGAAAAAAGTTGAAGCTCAGAAATCTGATGCTGCCTCAATAGAAGCTAAAAAAGTTGAAGCTAAAAAAATTGAAGCTGAAAAAACTGGAAAAGTTCAGAAAGTTGAAGCAAAAAGAGTTGATGCTCAATCACAAAGAGCTCAGAAAGAAAAGTCAGACGCAGTCAGAAAAACTGAGTCTGCAAAAGCTGTAAACGCGTCAGAATCTTTGACAAAATAAAAATTGTAAACAGTTTGAACTGTAAAATTGCCCGCATTCGTGCGGGCATTTTTTTATTTATCGTCCGGCAGATCGCAATAGAAAACCCGATCTCCTTTTACAATTGCAGGCTGGGTAAACGGATGTTCCTCAGCTTTTTTCAGCGACATAATGTGCAGCACCGTCCATCCTTTTGCTTTCAGATAATCTGAAACCATTGAACGGTGACAACGCCACCAGACCGCTTCGGCACACATATAGGCAGTCCTTCCGCTTTTTGCAAACTCGAGCAGTTCACAAATTCCTTCTCCAAATTCAGCTGATTCCATATAATCGGCATAAGACCTGAATGCAACTTTGTGCCAGCGTGTATTTTTTGAATCTCTATGTGATTTTCGCCTTCCGCCAAGTTTTTTGATCAGCCGATACTCAATACCCGCATTCTTGAGCGAAACCTCAAGTAATTCGCTGTCAAACCAGGGAAACTTCCGAGATCCGGGCAGACTCCTGATATCAGCCAGATTTTTAATTTCAAACGAATGAAGCAGATCGATGAATTCTTCAAGACTTCTGGTAGAATGACCAATGGTATAAATCGTATGCTGATTCTGAGTTTCCATCATTTTTTTCACTGACTGATTTCACTCACAGAACCACTAAATGCAAGTATGTATTTGTCGATGTACAATTGTTTTTCCTTTGATTTGTACTGTTGTATAAATCTCGGATGTTCAAGCGGAACCAAACGGTCAAACAGTTTTGCCTTGTCATTCAGTTTTTTGATAAAATCAGCATTTTTCTTTCCGAGTATATAAACTTCAGAAGTATCCACACCCAAATCTATGCTGTCCTGGAGCGACTGAATCATAAAATCCTCTACCATCTCAAACAGTTTTGGGTCGTCATAATAATTGGCATTCAGCCACTTGTCTCCTTTTGCATGTCTGACGATGGCGAGCGGAAATGGCGAATTGATATAAAATTTTCCGTAAAAAGCTTCCGGCCCGCCGTATTCCATAATCATATCATACAAAAAAACAGATGAAACTTCGTGTGTCCTTGCAGACTTCATTTCAATTCCGCAAATGTTTTTCAACCGCTTGGTATCCGTAAACGGCACACCGGTTACACCCGCACCGTGTCGGCTTGGATTGATGCCGATGATAAATTTTCGCTGGTTGCTGTCATTGTAAAATTTATGATAAAAACGGCTCATCACCTGCATGGTTTCAGGATTTTCAACAAACGGATTCATCACTCTGAAACCCTTTGGAAGCTTGCCTGTATAATGAAGCTCATTGTTGAATTCAATGACTCTTTCGCCAAAACTTTTTGACATTTTTTAAACTGAATTAAATTGAATCGCGGGAAAAATTCGAATTCACTGCGGTTGTGTAAAGTTAGCGATTATACAGCCGATTTGGAAATTTATACCAAATTTTCTAAATTTAAATCAATCGATTTCAACAAGAATAGGGCAGTTTCAGAATGTTTTGCTTCGGGAAGTATGGCTGCTCTTTTCATCCTTGGTTGCATCGGTTTGCTGACCATGTGATAGTCGATTCGCCAGCCTTTGTTTTTGGCACGCGCATTGGCACGATAGCTCCACCAGCTGTATTTGTGCGAATCTTTTACAAAATATCTGAACGAATCGATCAGATTGCATTTGTCTAAATAATCGTTCATCCATTCGCGCTCCATCATCAGAAAACCCGAAACTTTTGCATTTCTGACCGGAACGTGTATGTCGATTGTTTCGAGACAAATATTGTAATCACCGGATATGATCAGATTTGGAATTTCTTTTCTCAAATTTTTGATATAATCCAAAAAATCATGACAAAACTGCATTTTAAAATATAGCCTTTTCTCCATATTGGTACCGCTGGGCACATAAACACTGATAAATGAAAAATCATCATAATTTGCTTTCAGCACTCTTCCTTCTTCATCCGTATAACCGATACCGGTTCCGAATTCAATATGTTTGGGTTCTTCTTTTGATAAAATTGCAGCGCCGCTGTACCCCTTTCTCTGAGCCAGATACCAAGTAGGAGTGATACCTCAGTCTTTCCAAATCCGAAATTTCCTCACCGATCTGATCCTGCCGTGCTTTGATTTCCTGAATGCCCATCACATCGGGCTGTGCCGCAGTGATCCAATCATTCAGCCCTTTTTTCATGGCCGCTTGAATTCCGTTCACATTGTAACTGATGATTTTCATTTGAATTTTATTGTTTACAAATTAATGATTATGAAATATTTTCAGCTTTCAATTGAATGCTATTGCATCGGAATAATGAACTTCAGGAAAATATTTCCAAAACAAACCAAACCGCACCGATGATGGGCGATAACAGCAAAAGATAGGAAATGATTTTACTTTTTTTCCAAATCCAATTGGCAATCCCTATATCTAAAATGATAATCAGAGGATAGGAATTCATTGCGCCAAAAATCAGACACTGAAACCAGAAATTTGCATTTGGGTCATCAAATACAAATATCGACATGTAAAATACAATCGGCCATAACAGGATGGAGGTCAGACTCAGAATTGTCAACACCCAAAAAAGAGTCGGTTTTTCTTTCAGAAATTTGAACATTTAACTGCTGAGCTGTCCGAGTTCCTGAATAAATCTGTCAGCCAATTCATCCGCCTGCTTCTGAGTCGGTGCCTCAGTATAAATCCTGATGATCGGTTCCGTATTTGATTTTCGCATATGCACCCAGTCGTTTTCAAAATCAATTTTCACACCGTCAATGGTTGTAATTTCTTGGTTTTGGTATTTTCCCTGAATTTTTTCAAGCAGACGGTCGGTATTAATTTCGGGTGTGAGTTCAATTTTCTTTTTTGACATAAAATAGGGCGGAAAAGAAGCTCTTAACTCGCTGACCTTTATATTTTTTTCGGCCAGCAGACTCAGAAACAATGCAATCCCAACCAAAGAATCACGACCGTAATGAAGCTCCGGATAGATGATTCCTCCGTTTCCTTCACCGCCTATTTTAGCGCCGATTTCCTTCATTTTCAATACCACATTGACTTCTCCCACTGCGGCTGCTTCATATTTCTGATTGTATTTTTTTGAAATATCTCTCAATGCTCTTGACGACGACAGGTTTGAAACCGTTGCTGAAGGCGTTTTTGAAAGCACATAATCAGCAACTGCAACCAGTGTATATTCCTCACCAAACATTTCGCCGTTTTCAGAAATCAGTGCCAATCGGTCAACATCAGGATCGACCACAATTCCGAAATCGGCATTTTCTTCGACCACTTTTTTTGAAATTTCGGTCAAATGTTCCTTCAATGGCTCTGGATTGTGCGGAAAATGTCCGTTGGGCTCACAATAAAGTTTTACATAATCCACGCCCAGTCTGTCGAGCAGCGGCGGGATTGCGATTCCTCCGGTTGAATTGACTGCATCAATGACCACTTTGAATTTCTTTTCGGAAATCGCTTTTTGATTGACCAAAGGAAGGTTCAGAATTTTATCGATATGGATTTCTATTCCTTTTTCATTTTTTGAATAATTGCCCAAATTATCGACTTCCGCAAAAGTGTAATCGTCTTTTTCAACGATTTTGAGCACTTCAGCACCGTCATTTGCCGACAGGAATTCGCCTCTGCCATTCAGTAGTTTGAGCGCGTTCCACTGTTTGGGATTGTGACTTGCTGTGAGTATGATTCCACCGTCTGCATTCAGTTCGGTCACCATCACTTCAACGGTTGGTGTGGTTGACAGACCCAAATCAATCACATCAATTCCCAATCCGATCAAAGTCGATCCGACCAGCTGACTGACCATTTCGCCCGAAATCCTTGCATCTCTGCCGATCACCACTTTCATTCGTTTGCCGACGGCGGATTGTTTCAGCCAGCTACCGTATGCTGCTGCAAATTTGACTGCATCAATCGGAGTGAGATTGTCATTGATTTTTCCTCCGATAGTTCCTCTGAAACCTGAAATTGATTTGATAAGCGTCATGATGGAATTTTAAATACAAAAATAGTGGATTTTGCCGAGTGAAGAAAAATGAAATTGATTTCGGTTTAAAAATCCAGTGAAAATGATTTAACTTTGGTTGTGTTAAAAAACATAAAGATATGGAAACAATGTCAGTTTTAATTTTCGGAGGGCTTGTCAACTGGATTTCCTGGGGGATTTTTGGGATAATTGCCGGAGCGCTTGCGAAAATGATTATGCCCGGCAAGGATCCGGGCGGATTTTTTGTAACCATGCTGATTGGTATTGCTGGTGCAATTCTGGGCGGCTGGTTGAGTTCGCTTTTGTTTGATTTCAATCCTTCTATGGACAATTGGTCGTTCAAAGGATTTATTTCAGCTATTGCAGGTTCACTGATAATACTGTTTATCTGGAAGAAATTCAGAAAGCAGTAACAGACTGTGCGATTATTTTTTGTCAAAAAATTTTAAGACAAAAAAATCCGGATACCAGTAATTTGAAGTATCCGGATTTTTTAATTATTTATTCCTGATCAGGAATGAATCGCTCTTTTGCCGGTAGCATCCAAAGCAGCTTCTTTGACTGCTTCGGTAAAGGTAGGATGCGCATGACAGATTCTTGAAATATCTTCTGCCGAAGCTCTGAATTCCATTGCCACCACCGCTTCTGCAATGATGTCTGCAGCTCTTGCACCGATTATATGAACACCTAGAACTTCATCTGTTTCTTGGTCAGCAAGAATTTTTACAAAACCGTCCAGATCCATGCTGGCTCTTGCACGGCCCAAAGCTCTGTATGGGAAAGTTCCGGTTTTGTATTTTTTGCCGGATTCTTTCAATTGCTCTTCGGTTTGTCCGACACCGGCCACTTCTGGCCAAGTATAAACCACGCCCGGAATCAAATTGTAATCAATATGAGGTTTTTGACCGGCAAGAAATTCTGCCACCAGCACACCTTCTTCTGAAGCTTTGTGCGCCAGCATCGGCCCGGCGATCACATCACCGATTGCATAAATATTTGACACATTGGTCTGAAGCTGTGCATTGGTTTTGATTCTTCCTCTTTCGTCGGTTTCAACGCCTGCATTTTCAAGTCCAAGACCGTCTGTATAAGGTTTCCTGCCGACAGAAACCAGCACATAATCACCTTCAAACGAAAGTTCTGCCCCTTTTTTGTCTTCTGCTTTTACGGTAACTTTTTTGCCTTTTCGGCTGATCGCAGTTACTTTGGTTGACAGATTGAATTTCATTCCCTGTTTTTTAAGCACTTTGGTGATTTCTTTTGAAAGTGCGGCATCCATTCCCGGAATGGTTCTGTCCATAAACTCTACTACAGTCACTTCAGAGCCGAGACGCAGATAAACCGAACCAAGTTCGAGACCGATTACACCGCCGCCGATAACGATCAGATGTTTCGGGATTTCTTTCAGTTCGAGCGCTTCGGTCGAGGTGATGATTCTTTCTTTGTCGGTTTTTGCAAACGGCAGTTCTGTCGAATAAGAGCCGGTTGCGATGATGATATATTTTGATTCGATTTCCTGAGTTGTTCCGTCTTCTGCGGTCACAGTCACATGGGTTGAGTCTTTGAATGAGCCTGATCCTCTGAAAACTTCAACTTTGTTTTTGTTCATCAGAAATTCAACACCTTTCACATTTGCATCCACCACTTCAGCTTTTCTTTTGATCATTTGGCCGAAATTGATTTTTGGTTTTTGAATTTCAATTCCGTGTGCCGAAAAGTCGGTAACTGCATTGTGATAATGTTCAGAAGAGTCGAGCAGTGCTTTTGAAGGAATACAGCCAATGTTGAGGCAAGTGCCGCCCACAGCTGATTTTTCGATGATTGCAGTTTTAAATCCCAGTTGTGAACAACGGATGGCAGCCACATAACCGCCGGGACCCGATCCGATAATGGTAACATCAAATGAACTCATATTCTGTATTTTTCTGTTAAAATTTAAGAGCTCAAAATTAGTCAATTTATATGACTTTTGTCGAACGGCTGATTGAAAAATTCAATGAATAAAACGCAACCATTTCATTTTTTTTCGTCTATTTACAGACAATTAAAATGCTAAAATACGAATAATGAGAAAATTCAAACTTGTCGGCATGGCTGCATTTGTGCTTGCATTTGCAGTTTCATGCCTGAACAACAGTGATGATTTTGTAGAAAACCAGGAAAGCGGCTGGGTTGTTTTTGTAAATGCATCACCCGGGGCAAATGAACTGAGACTGTATGCCGATGATTCTCCGGTGCCAGGGAACGTATTGAATTATGGTGAATTTAATTCCTACGCCAGACTGCCGATTGGTGAAAAACAAATCTCTGCGCGTCAGGGTGGTTCAAGTTTGGCTTCTTCGTCACTGACTGTTGAGCTCAACGGTTTTTATGGTGTTTATGCTGTGAACATGCCCGACCACATGGAGCTGGTAACCTATTTGGACAACCATTCGGTGTCTGAAAATATCAATAAAACCGTATTCAGATTTATGCAGCTTTCATACAATACGCCTACAGTCAAATTGAAATTTGAAACTGAAGATGAAGATTTTGGCGATTATAATTTCAAAGAATCATCACCTTTTATGGAGGTTCAAAGCTTTGATGAGAAGAATGTATATCTGATCGATGAAGCAACCGGCGACACATTGGTGACAAAGAAAATTTCAATGCAGGGAAGAAAATCCTATGTGCTTTTCAGCAAAGGAGTATTGGGATCTACAAATGAAAATCAGAAACTGGATTTTCAACTGATACCGTTTTAAAAAAAAATTCCATTCATTAGTTTTATTTACGAAAAATCCCCGTTAACCATGGTTAGCGGGGATTTTTTATTGAATTGTATTTTTTGGTTTTAGAACTGAGTATAATCCAGATCAATCTGTTCTGCCGCTTTTTTGTAATAACCCGAATCCAGTTTTTCACGGATTGCAGAGAATGCCTCAAGTGTGTACTCGATGTCATTGTCGGTATGGGCAGCAGTGGGTATGATTCTGAAAATGATGGTTCCTTTTGGAATTACGGGGTAAACCACCACCGAAACAAATATACCGTGATTTTCTCTCAAATCTTTAGCCATGATGGTCGCTTCGATCGGGCTGCCCTGAAGGATAATCGGTGTTACTGCAGTATTGGTCAGACCGATGTTGAAGTTTCTTTTCTTCAGTCCGGCCTGCATTTTATGCACCACATCCCACAGTTTGTCTTTGAATTCGGGATGATTTCTGAGCAGTTCTAGTCTTTTCAGCGCTCCGATCACCATCGGCATCGGAAGAGATTTTGCAAAGATCTGTGAACGCATATTGTATTTCATAAAACGAATCACCTCTTTGTTTCCGGCAAAGAATCCTCCGATTCCTGCCATTGATTTTGCAAAAGTAGAAAAGTAAACATCGATCTGATCGGTTACTCCCTGTTCTTCACCAACGCCTGCGCCTTTTTTTCCGAGTGTACCGAAACCGTGTGCATCATCCACCAGCAGTCTGAAATTGAAATCTTTTTTCAATTCGCAGATTTCTTTGATTTTTCCCTGTTCAGCCATCATTCCGAAAACACCTTCGGTGATGACCAGAATGCCACCACCAGTTTCCTGAGTGATTTTGGTTGCTCTCTCCAGATTTTTTTTCAAACTGTCGATATCATTGTGACGAAAAGTAAATCTTTTGCCCAGGTGCATTCTAACGCCGTCAACGATACACGCATGTGATTCAACGTCATAGACAACCACGTCGTTTTTTGACAACAAAGAATCAATACCTGATACCATTCCCTGATAACCGTAGTTCAAAAGGTAGGCGCTTTCCTTGCCTACAAATTCAGCCAGTTCATTTTCGAGTTGAGCGTGGAATTTGGTCTGACCGGTCATTGCTCTTGCGCCCATCGGATAGGCCATACCGTATTTTGCGGCTGCATCTGCATCTGCTTTTCTCACTTCGGGCAGATTGGCCATTCCCAAATAATTGTTCACACTCCAGACGACAACTTCCTTTCCGTTGAATTTCATCCTCGGACCGATTTCGCCTTCCAATTCTGGGAAAATAAAGTAACCTTCACCGTAGTCCGCAAATTGACCCAGCGGGCCGGGATTTTTTCTGATTCTTTCAAAAATATCCATGATTTCTATTGATTGTATTTAGTACTGAAAATGCTCCACAATCAGAATTGGGAGCATTTTATTAATTTTAATTCATTCATCTGATGATTTTCATATCATCTTTTCGATATGCTGAACAGTTGCATTTGATTCCAATCCGTTCAGACGACTGTTTGTAAAGCCCTGTTCCTTCATCCATTCGTCGCTGAATACCTTGGTGATGTATCTTGAACCGTGGTCTGGGAATATCAGCACCACACAGTCGTCTTTTTTGAAGTCGGCAGCCAGTTGTCTGTATGCCTGAACGACCGCGCCGCTGGTATATCCGCCCATGATTCCTTCCTTCAAAGCAATTTCACGTGTTCTGTATGCGCTTTCTTCGTCTGTTACTTTTACAAATTTGTCGATAATATCGAAATCGGTTGCTTCGGGAACGAGGTTTTTGCCCAAACCTTCGATTCGGTAGGGATAGATTTCGTTTTTGTCAACTTCACCTGTTTCGTGATATTTTTTCAGAATGGATCCGTAAGCATCCACACCTATAATTTTAATATCTGGATTTCTTTCTTTCAGAAATCTTGCAGAACCCGAAAGGGTGCCACCCGTACCGCAACAGGCAATCAGATGGGTAATTTTCCCATGTGTTTGCTCCCAAATCTCAGGACCTGTAGTCAAGTAGTGGGCTTCGATGTTTTTGGGATTAAAATACTGATTGATGTAAAAAGAATTGGGCGTTTCTCGTGCAATTCTTTTTGCCACTTCATAGTAAGACCTCGGATCATCGGCAGGCACACTGGACGGACAAACAAAAACTTTTGCGCCCAGTGCCTTCAGATAGGCAATTTTTTCATCTTTTGTCTTATCTGAAACAGCTAAGATACATTTGTACCCTTTGATTGCACTAATCATCGCTGCACTGAACCCGGTATTGCCGGAAGTGGTCTCAACGATGGTTGCTCCGGGTTTCACCAAACCTTCCCTCTCTGCTTCTTCGATGATGTGAATAACAATTCGGTCTTTGGTTGAATGCCCGGGGTTGTAACTTTCTAACTTAGCGTAAACCTCACCTGGAATTTCTTGGCCTATTTTGTTTAGTTTTACTAAGGGCGTATGCCCAATTAGTTCTAAGACATTATTATAAGTTCCAGTCATTACATTTAGTTCTTATTTACAAACCGCAAATTTAGGAATTTTTATCAAAATTCCCATTTTTAGCCAAATGATTATTAACATACCGCTAACACTATGGTTATTAAATTCCTAAGTTGTTGTTTGTAATTGATTAATACACTGTTGTTTCATTAAAAATATGAGTCAGAATCTCCCTGTCTTTTTCGGTTAAAATCTTTTCCCTCCTGGCCATCATTTTTTCTGCGGCTTCAAAACTGGCCTTTAGTTCATACCGAAGCGAATCTCTGCTGCCGCCCCAGTTAAACGAAGATACAAAATTTGGCGGAAAACCCGACTTAAAAATATTTGATGATACACCAACCACCGTCCCGGTGTTGAACTGGGTGTTGATTGCAGATTTTGAAAAATCCGCCATAAACAGACCGCAAAACTGCAAACCGGTATTGACAAATCTCTTCGCTCCGTAATCCCATAATTTTACAGGATCATAATTATTTTTCAAATTTGAATTGTTGGTGTCCGCACCCAAATTGCACCATTCACCCAGAACCGCATTACCCAGGAATCCGTCATGACCTTTATTTGAATAAGCCATCAATATCGCATTGTTCAACTCGCCGCCCGCCTTTGAATAAGGCCCGACAGTTGTACCAGGATAGATTTTTGCTCCCATCTTGACCAGGCCGTGTTCGCAAAGCGCGAAACCGCCTCTGATCAGGCTGCCTTCCATGACTTCTGAATTTTTGCCCAGATAAATCGGCCCTTTTGATGCATTCAAAGATGAGAATTCGACCTTTGCACCTTCTTCCAAAAATATATTTTCGGGATTCAACAGATGGTTGGTCGTTGAAATCGGCTGTGACTTTCTATTTTTTGTAATCAGATCAAAATCGTGTCGAATTGCAAATTCATTGTACAGAAACAATTCCCACAAAAACCGTACATGCGCTGCAGTACTTTCTGATTTCTTTTTTGAATCATCAAACTGTTTTTCCATAAACTGCTCAATCCCCATACAGGCTGCAACCAACTCATTATTCTGCCAGATGCTTTCACCCACCTTTAATTCGACAATTGATTTTGAGAGTGTAGGATTCGGAAAAAAAGAAGGGTTTATAAATATATTTTGACTTTCTATGTGCGCCGGATATTTTTTTGAAAGATAATCACAGCTGAGATAACTGTAATTTCCACCCAGATATTTCATCCATCTGTCTTTGAAACTCAATATGCCGATTCTCATTTCTGCAAATGGTTTGGTCAGCGTCAGCGGTCTCATATTGTCCCATTCGGGACCGTCAAAAAGAATGATGTTCATTTGGCTGTTGTTTCAACAAAAGTAATTAAAAATACAAAAACCTGCAGTCTTTTAATCGGCTGTCGGCTGTTTTGTCAGACTTCTTCTTTTTTTCTCAGATTGATTCTTACTTCTCCTTCTGCAGGTTTGTATTTTTCGATTATGATTTCATTTTTTGATTTTTCAATCAATATACCGGGACCGATATCCTTAAATTTGAGTCTCAAACTGTTGGTCACCACACTGACAGAACTCAATGCCATCGCAGCACCGGCAATCATTGGGTTGAGCAGAAAGCCGTTGAACGGATAAAGGATTCCGGCTGCAATCGGTATGCCGATGATGTTGTAAATAAACGCCCAAAACAGATTTTGTTTGATTGTATTTACGGTTTGGGTCGAAAGTTTGATCGCCTGTGGAATTTTCATCAGGTCTCCGGAAAGCACTGTGATTTTTGCAGATTCGATTGCAATATCACTTCCTTTACCCATTGCGATTCCCAAATCTGACTGAGCCAATGCGGCACTGTCGTTGATTCCGTCACCGCCCATTGCAACGACTCTTCGCTGTGACTGCAATTCTTTGATGAAATTCAATTTGTCTTCGGGCAGCACTTCGGCACGATAATCATCGAGTTCGATCTCTCTGGCCACAGCAGCAGCAGAAGCGGTATTATCGCCGGTCTGCATATAGACCTTTATTCCGTTTGCCCTCAGATTTTCAATCGCTGTTTTTGAACTTGGTTTGATTGAATCCGAAATCGATGCACCTGCCAAAATCCGACTTGAATTGCTCATCAGAACGATGGTTCTCGAACGGATGTATTTTTCATCCATCCAGCTTTTCACTTCGGTTGTGATTGAAATTCCCTGTTCTTCCAGAAATTTGGGATTGCCCACATAGAAGGTTTCATCTTTATATTTTCCGATAATTCCTTTGCCCGAAACGCTTTCTACTTCAACATTTTCAAGATTGAGCTTTCCGAATTTTGGAATTTCAGAATCACCTTCATCACCTCTCTGAACTTTCTTTTTGCCGTCGCTGATTTCGCTGATGGTTTTGATATAAATTTCAAGATATTCAACGATTGCATCTGCCAGCGGATGTTCAGACTGTTTTTCGATCGAATATAGGACAGGTGCAATCTGAATCGAGTCGCAGTTGAACCATTTCAGTTTGTAAACCCGCGGATGACCGTCTGTGATGGTTCCGGTTTTGTCCAAAACTACTGTATCAACCTTTTTTGCAACTTCGAGTGCTTGCGCATCCTTAATTAATATTCCGTTGTCCGCGCCTTTTCCGATACCGACCATTATCGCTGTTGGTGTGGCAAGTCCGAGTGCACACGGACAGGCGATTACCAGTACGGTAACCATTGCCATCAGACCGTGGATGAATCCATGGTTACCTCCAAAAATCAGCCAGAGAATCAGTGTGATAATTGAAATCACCAAAACCGACGGAACAAAGATGGAAGCGATTTTATCGACCAGATTCTGAACCGGTGCCTTGCTTCCTTGGGCGTCCTGCACCATTTTGATGATCTGGCTCAGCAGTGTGTCGCCGCCGACTTTTGTTGCTTTAAACCTGAAACTGCCTTTCATGTTGATGGTTCCGGCATAAACTTTTTCACCTTTAATTTTTTCGACTGCAACCGGCTCGCCCGAAATCATGCTTTCATCTACAAACGAGCTGCCCGAAATCACTTCGCCATCAACCGGAATTCTTTCGCCCGGCCTGATCACAATCGTATTTCCTGTCTGAATGGTTGCAATCGGCATTTCCATCTGTACGCCGTCTTCGTGCTCCATCATCACTGTTTTTGGCTGCATGCCGATCAGTTTTTTGATGGCAGAAGAAGTGTTTCCCTTTGCTCTTTCTTCCAAAACTTTTCCGATCAGTATGAATGCGATAATCACGCCGGCAGCTTCAAAATAAACATGCGGTTCCAAACCTCTGTTCA
Organism: Weeksellaceae bacterium; assembly: GCA_041677705.1. Lineage (GTDB taxonomy): Bacteria > Bacteroidota > Bacteroidia > Flavobacteriales > Weeksellaceae > Moheibacter. The sequence goes on from JBAYPM010000006.1 coordinate 46,798, forward strand.
GCCAAAATTGAGGAAAAAGAGTGTTGAAAACACTGAACAGATAGGCGATTCCGGTACTCATCGCAACCAGCGTATCCATATTGGACGAACGGTGTCTGAGCTGTTTCCAGGCGCCTGTGAAAAACTGTTTTCCAAATACAAACACAATCGGTGTGGACAGTGCCCACATGATGTGGTTTGCATAAGGCATATTCATAAAAAACATCCCGATGACGGTCAGTGGCACCGAAAGCAGGATTGCCCAAAGCGTCCTTTTTTTCAGATTTTCATAATTTTTTCTGTGGATTTCTTCCAGATTGCCTTTTGCATCGTCCGATTCGTCAATCATCAAATCATAACCTGCAGATTGCAGCTCTGCCTTCATTTGTTGGGGAGTGACCAAACCGGGAATATATTCGACAAAAGCGTCAGTATTTGCATAATTCACTTCTGCGCTGACAACGCCGGGAATCATTTTCAGAACTGCTGCTGAACTCACTGCACAGGAAGCACAGCTCATATTCAGCACCGGAAAATGTTTTTTGAAGGTCGGCACATCATAGCCCAAATCTCTGACTTTTTGAACCACCAGCGGAATGGCTTCATCCGGATATTTGGCGGTAATTTTTGCTCTTCCGTTGGCCGGTTCCACGGTGTGTTCGGATAACTCTTTGATTTCAGCCAAACCTTTGTCAACAATCATCGCGCAGTGTGCATTGTCAACATTTTCGAGCGGAATATATATTGAATTTTGATCAGTTGCCATAAATCACTTTTTGAATTGCAAAGTTCGTTATTTTGGCTCAGAAAAGTCTTACACTATTTCGGATTCCTGTTTTGAAATTATGGTTTTCGAATTCATTTCCCGAAATCGAAATTCCTCAAATTTCATCCGGACTTTTTCTGTCCTTTTGGGTCAGATTTTTAAATTCGGTGGGTGTCAGACCTGTGGTTTTTTTAAACTGAGATGACAGATAGGCAGTGCTGCTGTATCCTAACCGAAAAGCAATTTCTTTCAGACTCAATTCATCATAAATCAGCAGTTCTTTTACTTTTTCGGTTTTCTGAAGAATGGTAAATTGTTCGATTGTGATGCCCACGGTGGATGAAAACAATTTGCTGAGCTGTGAATAATCTCTGTTCAATTTTTTTGAAAGAAATGAAGACAGATTCAGATTCAGTTCTTTTTCATTTTGAATCAGTCCGATGATCAGTGTTTTGATCTGATTGATCAATGCCGAATTTTTATCGTCAAGCAATTCAAAGCCAAGCTGCTGAAGTCGTTCTTGAATTTCGGTTTTTTGATCGGGTTTCAAATCATTTTCCAATAAAACTTCACCCAATCGGATTTCGATAAAATCAATTCCGAGGCTGTCAAACAGATTTTGAACCGCCATCACACAGCGCGGACAAACCATGTTTTTGATTTGAAGTTTTTGCATGAGGATATTTATTAAATGATTAGTAAATAGTAATTGGTAATAGGTTTTTTAACTTCTAACTTCAAATTTTAAATCGAAATCACAAACAATCCTTCCTCAGTTTTCTCAACTCTTGCCAATTTGTTTGCGGTCAGTTCCTTGATGGCTTTGTCCCATTTCTTGCCCGAAAGACCGGATTGTGTTTTGAGTTCATTCAGATTGGTTTTACCAATTTTATTCAAAAGTTCCAGAACCGCTTTTGCATCTTCCGAAACAGCGACCTGTTTTTTTTCGGGTCGCATTTGAGGGAAAAACAACACTTCCTGAATCGAAGGATTATCGGTCAGAAACATAATCAATCTGTCCATACCGATCCCCAACCCCGAAGTCGGCGGCATCCCGTATTCCAACGCACGCAGGAAATCCTGGTCGATGAACATTGCTTCGTCGTCACCTTTTTCAGAAAGTTTCAGCTGGTCTTCAAATCTCTCACGCTGATCAATCGGGTCGTTCAACTCCGAATAAGCATTTGCAATTTCTTTTCCGCAGACCATCAGTTCAAACCTTTCGGTCAGACCTTCTTCGGTTCTGTGTTTTTTGGTCAGCGGCGACATTTCAACCGGATAATCTGTAATAAAAGTTGGCTGAATGAAATTCCCTTCGCATTTTTCACCAAAAATCTCATCGATCAATTTTCCTTTGCCCATGGTGTCATCCACCTCGATTCCAAGGTCAATTGCCGCCTGACGGATTTCCTGTTCTGATTTCCCTTTGATATCAAAACCGGTAAATTTAACAATTGCATCACGCATGGTAACTCTCGGATAAGGCGCTTTCCAGTCGATTTCGTGTTCTCCGAATTTATTTTTTGTGGTACCGTTAACAGCCATGGCACAATGTTCCAGACAGTTTTCGGTAAATTCCATCATCCAGTTGTAATCCTTGTAGGCTACATAAATTTCCATCACCGTAAATTCCGGATTATGGGTTCTGTCCATTCCTTCGTTTCTGAAGTTTTTTGAAAACTCATAAACACCGTCAAAACCACCGACGATCAGCCTTTTTAAATACAACTCGTTTGCAATTCTCAAATACAATGGAATATCCAAAGCATTGTGATGCGTAATAAAAGGTCTGGCAGCGGCTCCGCCCGGGATTGGTTGTAAAATCGGAGTTTCAACTTCCATATAACCCTGTTGGTTGAAATAATTTCTCATTGCAGTATAAAGTCTGGTTCTTTTCAGAAAAGTTTCTTTTACTGCCGGATTAACCACCAAATCCACATAACGCATTCTGTATCTGGATTCGGGATCGGTAAAAGCGTCGTGTACATTTCCGTCTTCATCGGTTTTTACAACCGGTAACGGCCTCAGCGCTTTTGAAAGCAAAGTCAGTTTGGTTACATGAACCGAGATTTCACCCACTTTGGTTCTGAATTCATAACCTTCGATGCCGATAAAGTCACCGATGTCCATCAATTTTTTGAACAGAACATTGTATTCGGTTGCCTGGTCGTCGGATGAGATTGAGTCTCTTGCGATATAGATTTGGATTCTTCCGGTGCTGTCCTGCAATTCGGCAAAAGAAGCTTTTCCCATCAGACGGACGGACATCATTCTGCCTGCCAGCTTCACCTGTTTGCCATCCTGAAAGTCATTCAGAATTTCTTCTGCAGTTGAAGTGGTTTTGAACTCGGCGGCCGGATAGGTTTCTATGCCCAATTCTCTGAGCTGCGCCAATTTTTCGCGACGGATGATTTCCTGTTCTGATAATTGCATTTGGATAAAAATTTCAGTTGGCAAAGGTACAATAGAATTTTGTATTTGAAGGAGTGTGAGATTTGGGATTTATTATTGATTGTAGGGAAAGAAAGAAAATTAGATTTAGGATGATTTTTCTAATGTTTTGGCGGCATTTTTGTTGCGAAGCAAAACAAAAATGATGACAAAACAAAACAATTCTAATCTGTAATCTTTATTCGTCAGCCGGAGCGGACAGAAATAATTTTTCATCTGTGCAAATCTGTGTCATCAGTGAGAGAAAAAATTTCTGCCATTACAAACCAAAATTATCTCAGATCAATTTTCAAAGGTTTTGGAATGACTAATTTTGTGTAAAATTTGATTTATGGAATTTGGAATCGGAATGTTTGGAGATCTTCATTATGATTTACAAACCAAAAAATATCAGTCAACAGCAGAACGACTTCAGGAAATTATCGAAGAAGTCAAACTGGCTGATGAACTCGGAATTGATGTTTTTCAGATGGGTGAACACCACCGCCCCGATTATGCGGTTCCAGCGCCTGAAATTGTGCTGGCTGCTTTGTCAACTGTGACAAAAAACATTAAACTCGCAAGTGGTGTAACGGTTTTGAGTTCAGCCGATCCGGTTAAGGTTTATCAGGATTTTTCGGTGATTGATTTAATGAGTAACCAAAGAGCCGAAATCACTGCAGGGCGAGGTAGTTTTATTGAATCATTTCCATTGTTTGGTTATGATTTGGAGAATTACAATGAATTATTTGAAGAAAAACTCGATTTGCTGATTCAGCTCAATAAAAATGAAGTGATGAACTGGAAAGGTGAATTCAGAGCGCCATTGATTGATCAAACGGTTTATCCGAGACCCGAAAGAGAACTTCCAATTTGGATTGCAGTAGGCGGTACACCCAACTCGGTTGTGAGAGCTGCGAAATACGGTTTACCGATTGTTTTTGCAATTATCGGCGGAAGGTGGAGACAGTTCGGTCAGCTGATTGATTTTTATAAACAGCAGTATGAACAGTTTGGACACGATCCGGTGAAAATGGAAATCGGAATTCATTCTCATACTTACATCGGTGATTCACAGGAATCTGTAATTTCAGAATATTTTCCGTATTACAAAGCTCAGATGGACAGAGTGGGAAGAGACCGCGGCTGGTCACCGTTTACCCAACTTCAGTTTGAAGGCGGTATGAGTCCCGAAGGTGCATTGGTGATGGGCGATGTCAATCAGGCTGCTGAAAAAATTATTGAAATGGCTGAAACTTTTGGACTGACCCGTTTTGTGGCACATTTGGATGTTGGGATTCCAGGACACAATGAACTGATGAAAGTGATTGAATTGTATGCAACCAGAGTGATTCCTCAGGTGAAAAGAGCTTTTGATAAATAAGATGATTAACCGGTCTTATTTTAGATTCGAGAACAAGAAATGATTTGAATAAAAAAAGACCCAAACGGGCCTTTTTAATTTACACTACAGGTTGTTAAACCAGACTGACATTCACTGCGTTGAGTCCTTTTCTACCTTGTTGAACTTCAAAAACAACTTTATCATTTTCTCTGATTTCTTCTTTCAATCCGTTGATGTGAACAAAAACATCTTGTGTTCCGTTATCTGGTTTGATAAAACCGTAACCTTTTGATTCATTAAAGAATTTTACTGTTCCTTCTTGCATTTTTTTTTGATTTTTAATATGAATTATAATTTAATTTACTTTTTGAACATTTATAGCTGCATAGCCTTTGGCCGTTTTCTCTTTTTCAAAAGTCACCCTGTCATTTTCAGCGATGGTTTCAGTCAAATTATTGATATGAACAAAAACGGTATCTCCGCTGTTGTCTTCCTGTATAAAACCATAGCCTTTGTCGCTGAAAAATGATTTAACAACCCCTGTAATAGCGGCTTCTTCAACAATTTCAACCGGTGCAGCACCAAGCAGGATATCATCGAGCTCAATTTCTGTTCTGTTTTGTTTTTCGGGTGAAACATCGGTGGGTTGTCCGAATTCATCTATATAAACCACCATTTCCTTCCAACTTTTGCCTTTGTCGTTGTTGAGTTTTCGCTCTTCCCGTCTTTCCTGTTTGGTTTTTCTTTTTTCTAATTTTTTCTGTCGTACTGCTTTTTTGTTGTAACTGTCTGCCATTTTTTATATAAATATTTTTATTGATTTACCAATTGTCCAACCGGTACTTTAAAACCAATCAGCTTTTGTATATTGTTTAAATCTGATTTCTGAGCTTCGTCGCAAAACGAAATAGCCACGCCTCCTTTTCCGGCTCTGCCGGTTCTTCCGATTCGGTGTACATAAGTTTCAGCCACATTCGGAAGTTCGTAATTCACTACATGTGGTAGTTCTTCAATATCGATTCCTCTCGACGCAATATCGGTGGCAACCAGAACCCTGATTCGTGTATTTTTAAAATCATCCAAAACCCTTTGCCTGTTGTTTTGTGATTTGTTTCCGTGAATCGCAGCTGCCCGGATTCCTTTTTTATTTAATCTCCGAACCAGGTTGTCAGCACCGTGTTTGGTTCTTGTAAACACAAGTGAGCGTGGAATGGCCTTGTCCTTCAAAATCTGAATAAGCAATTCGGGTTTTTCTTTTTTCTCCACAAAATAAACTGATTGGTTCACCGTCTCTGCAGTTGCAGTCTCGGGTTTGACTGAAATTTCAACCGGATTTTTCAAAATCGAATTTGCGAATTTTCTGATGTCTTTGGGCATGGTAGCCGAGAAAAATAAGGTTTGTCTTTTCTCGGGAACATTTTTCAATACTTTTTTGATGTCGTGAATAAAACCGATATCCAGCATGTGGTCGGCCTCATCCAGCACTAAAATTTCGATTTTTGAAATATCGACAATTCCCTGTTGCATTAAATCCAGCAGTCTACCGGGCGTTGCAATCAGGATTTCAACTCCTTTTTTGATTGCATTAACCTGTCCGGCCTGCGAAACACCGCCAAAAATGGCCAATGTCCGGATATTGAGATATTTTGAATAAATCTTGCAATTTTCTTCAATTTGTATGGCAAGTTCCCGGGTAGGCGTCAGCACGAGTGCACGGATCCTTCTTTTATAACTGTTTTGTTGTAATTTCTGAAAAATAGGAACCGCAAATGCAGCTGTTTTTCCGGTTCCGGTTTGAGCACAGCCAAGAATGTCCCGGTTTGCCAAAATCTGTGGAATCGCCTTGTTTTGAATTTCAGTGGGTTGTCTGTAACCCGCATCTCTAAGCGATTTTTGTATCGGTTCAATTAAATTTAACAGGCCAAAACCATCGGATGACGGATTGGGGCTAAAATTGTTTTTAGATTTTTTATTAAAATTTTCTATCATGAATTTTTATCACTTTGAGCCATTTGATTTACTCCAAAAGTTAATCGAATAAACAGATTCACCCTAACCGGTGTACAGTTTAATTTCTCTTTTGAGTTAAAATAAATAAGCGTTTGTTGAATATTGTTTTACTTTTAAAAATCAGTTTTAGAAGAAATAGTCTTCTGAACCGAAAAGGTTGGCAACTGAAAAAGCAAAAACTGAAAGTGAAAAAATGTGAATTCTATACAAAGTCAAAAATGAGCAGAAGCAGAAGCCTATCAAAAAAATTGATGCTGCAAAGGTAGTACTAATTATTGAACTGACAAATTAATTATTTGAACTTCAATTTGAACCTCATCTGATACCGGAAATTTAAAATCAATTTTCCGGGACAGGGTTAACTTTATCAACGATATCCGGATTGATTTGTTTCAAATCTTTTGTAAACTTAAATTTATCTTTTGGTGATAAAATGATTTCATCAAATTTTCCATATTTGATTAATATCCGGTCAAAGGAAGGCGCAGGTGAAGAAAGAATAATACTAGTTTTTGATACTTCTTTGATTTTACTAACCGGAATGGGTTTAAATTTAAAAAAGCCGCTTTTAATTTTCAAAATATCGTTTTCTATGGTGTAAACTGTTCCAAAAAACAGATGAAGGACAAACAGGAATATTAGCGATATAAAAATCAACAGACCGATTGATTTTCCTTCAGCCCGGCCGTTTGCAAAATCCCAAATCAGCGGGCCGAAAAAAATCAGAAAAATAAAAATCAGCAAACCATAGGATACTTTTGAAGGATATTTTTTTTGCATAATCAAAGTTAATGTTTTGGTTTTAAAATTTTAAAAAACCACAAAATATTTGTTATTCCCAGTGCTATTGCACCAACGACTGCAACAAAATTAAGGCTTCCGTCAATTTGAGGAACTCTCGGAATTTTAATCAAACTAAGGATTACAAGTATAATCGCAGGAATTTGGCTCAGAATTAATTTTGTTTTCTTATTTTCAATTTTGCTTATAGCGTATATGTAAAGACTGTTTGGTATCACCGAGATTAAAATTGGAATAAGAAAAACAACATAATACATGCTGATGGCATTGATGTCGCCCTGCTCAAATTGATAAGCAAAAATGAAAGTGATGACAACCGATAAAATAAATCCAGTAAAAAAGACGATTTTTCCTTTCATAAATTAATATATCCCCCCGACCAGCCACATATTGTTCTATCCAACCTCGCTGCATAGTTTTGTCCAAAGATAGAATAAATAAACTACGGAAAAACGCTGTGGAATATTAGCCCGCATTACGCTATATAACCACTAACACCAATCATTCAAATCAAGTGTACATTCCGCCATCAACGCTTAGCACCTGACCGGTAATGTAATCAGACAAATCTGAAGCCAGGAACAAACAGGCGTTTGCAATATCTTCTGGTGTACCGCCTCGTTTCAACGGAATGGTTGCCCGCCATTCTTCAACTACTTTCGGATCCAGCTTTTCGGTCATTTCAGTTTCGATAAATCCGGGTGCGATGACATTGCATCTGATATTTCTCGAACCAAGCTCCAGTGCCACCGATTTTGACAAACCGATTAAACCTGCTTTGGAAGCTGCATAATTTGCCTGACCTGCATTTCCTCTTCTGCCGACAATCGAGCTCATATTGATAATCGAACCTTTTCGCTGTTTCATCATCGGACGGGTGACCGCCTTGGTCAGATTAAAAGCCGAATTCAGATTGACTCTGATGACTTCTTCGTAATCTTCAATACTCATTCTCATCAGCAAATTGTCTTTTGTAATTCCGGCATTGTTCACCACCACATCGATTTGACCAAATTCGGCAAGCACATCATCCACCAACTTTTGGGCGGCTTCAAAATCGGCTGCATCCGACTGATAGCCTTTTGCTTTGATTCCGGTTTGATTCAGTTCATCTTCCAGAATTTTTGCTTTTTCGACGGACGAAGCAAAAGTAAAAGCGATGTTACAACCGTTTTTAGCAAAAACCTCGGCGATTCCTTTTCCGATTCCGCGGGTCGCACCGGTGATAATGGCAGTTTTTCCTTTCAGTAATTCCATATTTCAGATTTAACTGCTAAAATAATAAAATCGGTGGATGAAAATGGAATGTAAACGGGAAATTATAATTCAAATTCATTTTATCCGGTTATAAATTATCTGCGCAAGCCTTAATTCTGTCAGCCAGATCATTGAGCGCAAATTTCATTTTCTCTTTTTCATCTTCTGTAAACTCTGTAGGTAAACCGTTTCCATCGATTCCATTCATTTTTTGACTCAGCCAGGATCTGCTTTTTCCAAAATATTTTGTTGAAATATTGGCCCATGAAATATCGACAATAATGTCCCACATCAGTTCTTTCATACTTTGGTTTTTTGTTTGAGTGTTCATATTGGTAAATATTTAAAACTATCTAATGTATTAAACAAATGTTTAATAAGCAAATCTTTTGGTATTTTAATTAAATCATTTATTTGGATATACTTGTTTAAAAGTACTATTCAAGGGAAGTAAAATATTAAACAAAAAATTTAAAGAAGGGAAATCGGTTTATGATTTTCCCAATACTCCTTTGGAGTTAGAATTTTTGAGTTTTTAAATTCCTTCATTGTAAAATCATTTGTATTTCCGGTTATAATAAAATCAGCATTACTTTCGTCAGCTAATTCTAAAATCATATTATCATCTTTGTCAGCAATAATTTCCAGTTTAATTTTTGGATGAAACAATTCTGATTTTAATATGATTTCTAAAAGAATCATCTTCGCATTATTTTCAAAATCAGGGAACTTTGAGAATTTAGGCCTGGATAAAACTTCAAAATATTCTTTGATTAATTCTTCAGAAGTGCACAACTGAATTTTATTTTCAAGAAATAGTTTGTCAACTATTAAAAACGGATAGCTTTTTTTAATCAATGCAGAAACAAAGACATTTGTATCAATAATGATTTTTTGCATCTCTTACAGCTTTAACTTCCTGAGTAATCTCATCATCAGATAATTCTGATAAGCCGTATTTTTCTGCAAGTTCAATTGATTTACGCAAGTTACTTCTCTGGATTTCTCTGTTTATAATTTCAAGTAATTCATCAAAACTGAGATTCTCAGTTTTAAGACCGAGCTCTTTAAAATCAAATTCTGAAATTGAAATGGTCAGCGTCCTCATTTTCAACAATTTTGGATTATTCAAATTTACAACTTTTTATTTGATTTAATAAATCTCAGACTCAACAAACTCCAAAATTTTCTCTTTTTCAAAAGGAGAAAACCAGTTGATTCTTTCGTCTTTTCGGTACCAGGTCATTTGTCTTTTGGCGTATCTTCGGCTGTTTTTTTTGATTTCAGAAACGGCAGTTTCCAAATCGGTTTTCCCATCCATAAAGTCAAAAAATTCCCTGTATCCGACGGTTTGAAGTGAATTGAGTTCTTTGTGCGTATAGAGCTTTTCGGCTTCTTCCAAAAGACCGGAATCCATCATTAAATCGACTCTTTGATTGATTCTGTCGTAGAGTTCCTCTCTCGGCAGTTCAAGTCCGATTTTAATCAGTTTAAAATTTCTTTCCACTTTTTTTCGGGTTCTGAAAGATGAAAATTTTTGTCCGGTTGCCCGAAAAACTTCAAGCGCCCGAATCACCCGAACCTGATTGTCGATGGCTGCGGTATTGTAATATTCAGGGTCAGAAATTTTTAATTCCTGTTGTAATTTCTCAAGACCGTTTTCTTCATATTCTTTGTTTAATTCCTGTCTGAATTTTTTATCAATTTCAGGAAATTCATCAAGCCCGTCGGTAACTGCCTTTTCATATAAACCCGAGCCGCCGACCATCATTAAACAGTCATAAACCTGAAAAAGCTCTTTGATTTTTTGAATTGCATCCCTCTCAAAATCACCAACCGAATAATTGTCAAAAATACTGAGATGACCGATGAAATGATGCGGAACACCAGCCATTTCTTCAACGGTCGGCACAGCAGTTCCGATTTTCATTTCTTTGAAGAACTGTCTTGAATCGCACGAGAGAATTTCGGTATTCAATGCCTTTGCCAAAAAAACAGAAAGTCCCGTTTTGCCTGAGGCAGTGGGACCTGAAATACTGATTAGGTATTTATCTTTTTGGCTCAATTTTATAATGCTTTGGGCAAAAGCTTTAAGCTTTATGCTTTGCAAAGATAAAATTAATCATTGACGATTATTGCATCGGTTACAACCGGTTTCATTTTTTGGATTCTTTCCCATTCCAGAAAGCGGTTGAGCTCTTTTCTGAAATATTTCATTGCAAAATAGACAATTGCCGCATCATCCAGTATGATTCCCGGAATAAAATCCAAAGGCGAAATCACATACAGAATCACAGCGGTACCGATCAGCAGATTGATTGCTTTTGGTGAATATCTGCCTCTGAACGCGCTGATCATCATTCTGACAAAAGCCTTCAAAGCAGCGATAAAAGACATATCCGGATTTTTTGCTGCAGAAGCTGCGGCTCCCGCCAGACCGATTAGTTTTATTTTTTTCAATTGATTTAAGTTTTAAAAACGACGAATTAAAATCAAAAAATATTCCAAGTTTTAAAACAAATTGTTAAAGTCTGAAAATCAATTGTTCAGATTGTCGAGCATCTGATAAATTTCTTTTGTGCTCCAGTCTTTGGTCATGATTTCTTTCATCACCACATTGCCTTCTTTGTCAATGATATAGGTGGTGGGAAATGAGCCCGGTCTTACTTTTTTTGGCAACAGGCTTTCTGCCTCATAAACCGGCATACTGAAATTATTTTTCTGAAGATAAGGCACAAATTTTTCGGGTCGGTCATTCATCGTAACCAGCACGATTGCAATTTCATCGCCCTTGTCCTCATACAGTTTCTGGATCGACGGCATTTCTTCTACACAGGGCGGACACCAGCTTCCCCAGAAATTGAGGAACACGACTTTGCCCTTAAAATCGGACAGATTGGTATCAGCAGTTCCGTTGTAGCCTTTCAGACTGATTTTCAAATCCTCATCATTGAGATTGAAATCTCTTTCGGGCAGTTCTTTGCTCGCACCGGTGAGGGTGACATCATTGACTTTGTAACTGAACTGTTTTCCCAGCGGTGTGAAGAATGCAAGCCCCAAAACAAGGATGGCTGCCCCACTGATCACATAACCGGAATTGATTTTCATTTTGTTTTATTTTGAAATTAATTCGTAAAGTTCATTAAAAATTGAATTTCCTTTGTCTTTGTTGTACCAAATCTGAAGGTCTTTGTGAAACTGATCCGGATCATAACCCGCGGGATTTTCCTTTGCTCTTTTCAGTATCTCCATTCCATTTGCAGGTCTGGGGCCGAATCTGAAAATTTCTTTTCCTTCCTCATTCACACCGATAATGATCGGAATTGATCTGGTACCGTTGGTCAGATAAGCATCCATCAGTTCGGGATTGCTGTCTCTGAGCACGATATAATGTTCAATTCCCAGTTCTTTCGCAATTTTTTCAACCACAGGAACGATCTGGGATGCATCACCGCACCAGCCTTCGCTGATGGTAAGAATTTTAAATTTTGGTTTGATTCGGCTTAATTTTTCTTTCTGCTCGTCATTCAGTTCAAAAATTTTGTTCAAACGTTCGATCCTTTTCAGATTGATCGAATAATGTTCGGCATAGCCGTCCGTATCGTTTCCGTTTTCAAGTTCGTTGAGTTGATTCTTAATCTTTGTCAGATAATCGGTGTAATTGTAACCCTTGTTAAAATACGCTGATAAGTTCATTGTTTGTGTGTTTGTTATTATTTTATTTTTCACAGTACGCGACAAAATTTAAAAATCGGGCTCTCTTTATTGATTTTTGAGAAACTCATTTTCCAAAATTTAATAAAAACTTTTTTGTCATGTACCAATGTTATTTTCGTCTCTTAATAAACCCACTTCAGTCTGGGTGAGCTCTCCGGAATTGCGATCCGTTCTGAGATTTTATCCAGTCTTTCAGGCAGTTTCATGATATAATCTCTGGCTCTTTCAGCTTCTTCAGTCAGTTTCGTGATTTTGTCGATTCCCCACATTTTGATCAGTTTTCTGATGATGTCCACATAATCAAAGGCGGTATAAACGCCCAATCTCTGTGCAGAATCCGAAAAAATCTCAAAGGCCCGTCCGATCGGTTCACCTGATTCTCTCAGAAAATGGGCAGGCATCACAATCTTGAGTTTCAGCATATACTGAAATGCAAGCATCATTTCACTCGGATCGACCTCAATAATTCTTTTTACAAATTCAGCATACGCAAGATGGTGTCTCATTTCGTCTCCTGCAATGATTTTACACATCTTTGCCAAACTTTTCACACTGTGTTTTTTTGCCAGATCAGAAACCCGATTGTGAGAGATATAAGTAGCCAATTCCTGAAAACTGGTATAAACAAAATTTTTGTACGGATCATGACTGGTTCCCAAATCAAAACCGTCAGAAATCAGATAATGGGTTGAAATTTCGATTTCACGCATATTCACCCGTCCCGACAGATACAGAAATTTGTTGAGTACATCTCCGTGTCGGTTTTCTTCGGCGGTCCAGGCTCTGAACCATTTTGCCCAGCCGTTGCTGTTTTCGTTGTCCACTCCTTCAATCTCCATAATCCAGGATTCGTATGACGGGAGCGCCTCTTCTGTGATGGTGTCGCCTATCAGGGTAACCCAAAAATCATAAGGCAGATCTTTTGACAATTCTCTCAATTCGGTGAGTTCGTCATAAAATTTATCGGAATGAGAATCGGGCAGAAAATCAGAGGGTTGCCAGATTTTTTCGGGACTGATTAGAAATTTGTCCATATAATCATTCACATCCTTGTCGATAAATTGCATCACTTCCAGACGGACATTTTCTTTTTTGGTCATAATTTAATTTTTTAAACCGGATTCAATCGAGTCTCTGACTTTCTGTATCAGTTCTTCCACATCAATTCCTTTGGTCGAAATCGGGTCGTGGACTTCAAGACTGAATCGGGTACCCAAAGATAATGGAAAACTGCCGTTTTTAACCATTTTCCATGAATTATTAATCGTAATCGGAACGATCAGCGCGGAAGGCGAATATTTGATCAGAATTTTGATGCCGGTCTCATGAAATTTTTTGAGCTTTCCGTCCCGACTTCTGGTTCCTTCCGGAAAGATGATGGCCGAACGTTTATTTTTTTCGATGTATTCACCCAGTTTTTTAATCTCGGGCAGCGACTGTCTGGAATCTTTTCGGTCAATCAGTACAGAACCTCCTTTTTTGAGATTGTAGGATACACTTGGGATTCCTTTCCCCAATTCGAGCTTGCTGATAAATTTCGGATGAAAACCGCTCAGATACCACTCCAGCGGCGGTATATCATACATGCTCTGGTGGTTGCTCACAAAGATCAGCGGGATGCCTTTGGGTACTTTTTCGCAACCCGAAAAACGATAAGTCGTTCCCAAAACTCGTGTACTTTGAAAAATCATCCAGTCCATTATTTTGACTGAATTGTGATGCGGATGATAACCGCCCAGATTGTAACAAAGCCACTGAACTGCATGCATCAAGACCAGGATCAGACCGAAAATCAGATAAAAAATTGCAGACAGGAAATAGGAAAGTATCTTCATCATTTATTATTTGAATTCCAGTTTCAGTCTTTCAATTTTCTGTTTCAGCTGATTTTCTGAATTTTCAAAATCGGATTCTTCATCCAGTTTTTGTCTGACCGAAAAATAAAATTTGATCTTAGGTTCGGTGCCCGATGGTCTTGCGCAGACTTTGGTTCCGTCTTCGGTATAGAAAATCAGTACATTTGATTTTGGAATGTCGATTTGGGTTTCGGCACCGCTGATCAGATCTTTTGAAATTGAATTTTGATAATCATTGATTCTGACCACTATTGAACCGTCAAATTGTTTTGGCGGATTTTGTCTGAAATCACTCATCATTTCTTTGATTTCTGCTGCACCGTCTTTTCCTTCTCTCACAATTGAAACCAAACCTTCGTAATAATGTGAGGTTTTTGTATAAATCCTGATCAGTTCTTCATAGAAGCTGCTTCCGTTCGCCTTTGCATTGGCGGCAATTTCACAGGCGAGCAGGGTGGAAGTCACCGAATCTTTGTCTCTGACAAAATCACTGACCATAAAGCCGAAACTTTCTTCACCACCGCCGATAAAGGTTTGTTTTCCTTCCGTCTTTCTGATCATATCCGCAATCCATTTGAAACCGGTCAGACCTGTTTTGCATTCCACATTGTAATGCTCTGCCAGTTCAAAAAAGATATCTGAAGTCACGATGGTCGAACCGATGAATTCAGTTCCGTCCATTCCGTTGTTTTCTCTCTGTTGAAGCAGATAATCGGTCAGTACCGTATTGGTCTGGTTGCCGTTCAGCAGCGTCATTTTTCCGTTCAAATCTCTGACTGCAATCCCCAGTCTGTCGGCATCCGGATCGGTTCCAATAAGGATGTCGGCATCAACCTTTTCAGCCAGTTCCATCGCCATTTTCAAAGCAGCTGGTTCTTCCGGATTGGGAGATTTCACAGTCGGAAACATTCCACTGGGTTCTGCCTGTTCTTCAACGATATTCACCTGACTGAAACCTGCTTTTTCAAAGGCTTTTGGTGTGATTGCAATCGAAGTTCCGTGGATGGATGTAAACACGATCTTCAAATCCTGTTTTCCTTTGTCAGTAAATCCGATATGGCTAATACAGGCGTCTATAAATGCGTCATCTGTTTCTTTTCCGATGATTTGAATCAAATCCTGATTTCCTTCAAAACGGATATCTGCCGGACTGACTTTCTGAACTTCCGCAATAATCGCTGTATCATGCGGGGGTACGATTTGGGCGCCGTCATTCCAGTAAACCTTGTAACCGTTGTATTCGGGCGGATTGTGGGAAGCGGTCAGAACGATTCCTGCATCACAGTTCCAATGACGAACCGCAAATGAAAGTTCGGGTGTGGGTCTGAAACCTTCAAAATGAAAAACCCTGATTCCGTTGCCGGTGAGTATATCCGCAACGATTTTCGCGAATGTTTCAGAATTGTTTCTGACATCATAAGCGATCGCAACCGATTTCGGTTTGTCCGCAAACTGCTGTCTCAGATAATTTGCAAGTCCCTGAGTGGCTGCACCCAGTGTGTATTTGTTGATCCGGTTGGTGCCGACACCCATGATGCCGCGCATACCACCGGTTCCGAATTCCATGTCTTTGTAAAATGATTCTTCAAGCAGCTCCGGATCTTCGTTCATCATTCTCTGAACTTCATTTCTGGTCTGCTCGTCATATTCTTCGCTGAGCCATTTTTTGGCTCTTTCTACTGCATTGCTCATGTTGATCTAATTTTGTTGAATAATTGCCTTTTCTTTGGCGGTCGTGTCTTTGTTCGGATCTCCTTTGTATTTTACGATTGAATTTCCATTTGCCGTTCCGGTCATATTTTTCAACGGAAAAACAGACAGTTGTGCTTCATCAGCAGTTTTGAAATTCACATCCACCGACTGAAGTTCGGCCAGATCTGCATTTGATCTGCCCGAAACATCCGCATCCAGACTGATGGCTGTTCCCCTGATCTGTGCGATGCAACTGTTTTTCAATTTGATTCCAATTTTCTCAATATCAGTATAGGTATCACTGATGCTTGAATTGTCTTTGAGCTCAAAATTCATTTTTACTGCTTTCAGCGTGCCCGAAACCTTCATTTTTGTATTTCCTTTCAGCACTACGGTATTCAGTTCAGGATTGAAATAAACATTCACATTGTAAAGCGCATATTTGTCCACCCTTTTATTTTCTGAAATTTCAAGCCGGTTTCTTTTTGAATCCACATTGAGATTGTCGATCAGATTTTGATGAGATTCAATGATTACTTTTGGATTTTCTGATGGAATCAACGTCAGTATGCAGTTGCAGTCTGCCCTGAGTTCTGCAAACAGATCGGTTGCAACTTCGTGTTCGGCAGTGGCAGGACCTTCGCCGTCAATTGATGAGTTGCAGGAAGTTACACAAAAAACAAAATAAGAGAGAATGATTAATCTTTTCATAATTCAATGGTTTGGTTGAGATTGAGCAGTTCGCTGACTTCAAATTCATTTTTCTTTACCTTTGATCTGACCAGGATTTCGCCCAGAAAACCGGCAAGAAACAGCTGGGTGCCCAAAATCATTGCCACCAACGAGATATAGAAAAACGGATTGTCTGTAATCAGTTTTGCTTGTTTCTGAATGACATAGACTTTGTAAAGTTTGTCGATGCCGAGATAAACCGCTGCCGTAAATCCGATCAGAAACATCAAGGTACCGACTGCGCCAAAGAGATGCATCGGTTTGTTTCCGAATTTTGAAATAAACCAGAGGGTAACCAAATCCAGAAATCCGTTGACAAAACGTCTGCTTCCGAATTTTGATTTTCCGTATTTTCTGGACTGATGTCTTACCTTTTTTTCAATGATGTTTCCAAAACCGAGATTTTTTGCCAATACCGGTATATATCGATGCATGTCGCCGTGAAGTTCGAGTTCCTTGACCACCTGGCTGCGGTATGCTTTGAGTCCGCAGTTGAAATCGTGAAGTTTGAGACCCGAAACTTTTCTTGCCACAGAATTGAACAGTTTTGAGGGCAAATTTTTGGTCAGTTTCGGATCCTGTCTTTTTTGTTTCCAGCCCGATACTATATCAGCTCTTCTTGATTTCAGCAGCTGATACAATTCTGGAATTTCTTCCGGAAAATCCTGAAGATCTGCATCCATGGTAATCACCACATCACCACGAGTCTGCGAAAAAGCAGCCATCAGTGCCTGAGATTTCCCGTAATTTTTTCTGAATCTGATGGCTCTGATTTCGGGATTTACTTCAGCCAAAAACTGAATCACCTTCCATGAATCGTCTGTACTGCCGTCATCCACAAAAATGGTTTCGAAATCAAAACCGTTATCCAGACAAACCGTCTTGATCCGCTGAAACAATTCTTCGATCGAATCCTGCTCGTTGAGAAGTGGGATGATAATTGACAAATTCATCAGAGACGTCTGTTTTTTAAGAACATTGCGAAGATACTCGAAATCAAAAAGTAAAAAAAGAGAATCACCGAAAAAGAAATAAAGAAGACTTTCCAGCTGAACATATTGTTGTTCGGATCGCTCATTGCTTTGACCAGTTCTGGATTTTTTTCAATAAACTCTGGATTCGGATTGGCGGTCATCAGATCGTACCAGCCACGTTGAAGACTGTCTTCTGCCCAGCTTCCCGAAGTATTGAAAAACACAAAGATGGCTGCAAGACTCAGCAGTCCGCCGATAAACATCGGCAGGAAAGAAAGCCGCCAGATGTTTCTGAAACCAAGTGGTCTGATGCTGGCTTCTCCATATATATTATAAAATGCAAAACCTGCATAGATGACGGGCAGCAAAAAACAACTGATCATCACCGAATAATTGAAATACTGTGCTTCTGTCATACTTCCACGGGTTGAAAATACAAAAAGAAGCAGGAAAAACAGCAGCATAGTGACCATAAACAGGCTGATGCCGATTCTAAAGGATTTTTGGCTGATATTCATCCGACAAAAATAAACCAAAGACTTCAGAGCCGGTTTATAATTTTAACGAAAATTCAGACAGACTGCTATTTTTTCGAATCAGAATTGAAATCAAGCGAAATTGAGTTGACGCAGTACCTCAGTCCGGTTTTTGTCGGCCCGTCGTCAAAGACATGTCCGAGATGGCTGCCACAGTTTCCGCACAGGATTTCGGTTCTGATCATTCCGTGTGAAGTATCGGTTCGTTCAATGATTTTCCCTTTTTCGATTTCTTTGTCAAAACTCGGCCATCCGCAGCTGCTGTTGAATTTTGAATCGGATGAAAACAGGGGTTCGCCGCAGGCTGCACATTTATAAATTCCGTTGTCAAAATGCATATAATATTTTCCGGTTCCGGGTCTTTCGGTTGCTGCTTGTCTCAGCACCTGATACTGTTCGGGCGAGAGTTCGGCTTTCCATTCCTGTTCTGATTTCTGAATTTTAAATTGATTTGATTTTTCCATTTGATTTGAATTGAACTGAGACTGATTACATGAAAATATCAGGCCGAAAGTCAATATTGTAAAAATAAATTTCATAACGGATATAAAGTTAGTGATCATCAGGATTTGTTGGGATTGAATCGGGCAAAAAATTAACAGAATGATTATCAGTTTCACTTTTGTTAATTTTAATTGAGACTTGTAATTTTTGAAGTTGCTTCGATATAGGAAATCAGATGCCTGTTTTCATTTAACAGCCCTTTTTCATCAATAATCTTCAATGATTCGGTTATAAATCCTGATTCCTTCAGTGATCTGTTCCTGGTTGAGCGAAATATCAAATCTTGATTTTCCGATTCCATCAACCAGACTGAAATTCATACGGTCGCCGCTTTTCTTTTTGTCATTTTCCATCCAGCCGATCAGATTCGGGATTTTTGATTCGTCAATCTTTGTTTTTCCAAACAGTCGGATCAGATTTGAAAAAATTTCATCAAGCTCAGATTTTCCGATCAGTTCATTTTCGGCGCTCAATACAGCTTCTACCAGCATTCCGATTGCAATCGCTTCGCCGTGAAGCAGCGGATTTCCGGTGGTCATTGATTCGCTTTCAACCGCATGACCGATCGTATGCCCAAAATTGAGAATTTTTCTCAAACCTTTTTCAAACGGATCTTTCTCAACGATTTCAAGTTTGATGTTTACAGAATCTCTGATCAGTCCGCCAATTGATTCCGGATTTGGCTGATCGATCCCGATGATGTTCTGCCAGTGTTCAGGGTTATATATCAGTCCGTGTTTGAGCATTTCGGCAAGACCCGACTGAAATTCGCGTTCGGGCAGTGTTTCAAGAAATCCGGGATGAACCAGTGTCGCCAGCGGAAAATTGTACACACCGATCAGATTTTTGATGCCACTCATATCCAGACCGGTTTTTCCGCCAAATGCAGCATCTGTCATCGCAAGCAGCGAAGTCGGAACATTGACAAACTGTATTCCGCGTTTGTAAACAGAAGCGACAAAACCGCCAAAATCGGTGACCATTCCGCCGCCGAGATTGATCAGCAGACTGCTTTTGTCGGCTTTGAATTCTGCAAGTGTTTCCCAGATTTGAATGGCAATATCAAGATTTTTTGCTGATTCGCCTGCCGGAATTTCAACCAGTTCAATCTGAGAATCGGTTTCAATTTCAGACAGCAGCAGCGGCACACACAGATTGTGGGTGTTTTCGTCTGCCAGTAAGATAATGAGATTCGGTTTCTTTTCGGTCAGTATCTCATTGAGTTTTTCAAATATCCGGTCAAAATAAACGGGCGTCTGTACCATGCTGCAAAGTTATGTCAATTCTTTTTCAAAACTCATTTTGAACCGACAACTTGGCCGATTTTCCCGATTGTTGATTGATTGTGCAAAAATGGTTTGGGT
Source organism: Weeksellaceae bacterium (assembly GCA_041677705.1). GTDB lineage: Bacteria > Bacteroidota > Bacteroidia > Flavobacteriales > Weeksellaceae > Moheibacter. The sequence continues at coordinate 66,761 of JBAYPM010000006.1, forward strand.
TTTGATTAAATGCTTTTCGGTATTGACTAACTTCGTGCTATGGACGATGAATTTATGAATGATGGTTTAATCAGCCGTTTTGAACAGATGCTTGAAAACAAAGCACGTTACTATTTTGAAACCGATGAGTTTTATGAAATCATAGCCTATTATCTCGATGTGGGCGACTTGCCCTACGCAAAAAAAGCGATCGATTTTGCAATTGAAATGTATCCGTCGAGTATCGACATCCGGATCAAGAAACTTGAATATCTGCTGGCGGTAAACCGGCTGAAGGAAGCTTCTTTTCTGATTTTAGAGCTGAAGGAAACCGCCGAAAATGATTTGGATTATCTGATTGCGGTCGGCCGTTACTGGTCGATGAAAGAAAATCCGAAAATGGCAATCGGATTTTTTGAAAAAGCACTCGAATCGGGTGAAGATCAGGAGTATATATACAATTGTCTCGGAAACGAATATCTGAATCTGAACCAAACCGATCACGCGCTGTACAATTTCAAACAGGCGCTTGAACTCGATCCCGACGATGAATTTGCATTCTTTTCGTGTGTTCAGTGTTATGACGAACTTCACCGGCCAAAAGAACTGATTGAATTTCTGAATGAATACATAGATCTGAAACCTTATTCTGAACTTGCCTGGTCACAATTGGGCGAGGTTTATATGCAGCTCAAAGATTTTGAACAGGCACATCGCGCATTTGATTATGTGACGCTGATCAATCCGAAAAGCATCATGGCTTATACCCAAAAGGCCGCCTGTCTTGAAAAACTCGATGATTACGAAGCCGCGATAGAAGTGTACAAAGAAACGCTCGAACTCGACGATTCTGCGGGTTTTACTTATTTGAAAATCGGAAATTGTTATGTCAAACTCGGATTGCCGTTCAAAGCACTGAAATCCTATCATCAGGCGCTGCACGAAGATCCGCAGCTGCCGCAGGTGTGGACAGCGACTTCTGATTTGTACGAGAGTCTCGGAAATTACGAAGAAGCACTTTTTTATCTGAACAGGGGAGTGGAACTCGACGGTCAGAATCCGGATATGTGGAAACGAAGAGCCTATCTGCACATACAGTTGAGCAAACTCGAAGAATCATCACTCGATTATTACAAACTGATCGAATTGGAACCCAATAATTTCTTTAACTGGCTTGGACTGGTTGAGGTGCTGATTACGATTGGTGACTATCAGAAAGCAATCGATGCGGTTCATCAAGCCCAAAAACATTTTAACCGTGCCGAACTTTATTATCAACTGAGCAACTGTTATTATCTGCTTGGAAATGAGGAAATGGGCAAAAGCATGTTTTTGAAAGCCACTGAAATGAATGCTTCGCTTCAGCTTGAAATGTTCAGAAAGTATCCGATTTTGGAAAATCGTTTCAAAAAATCACCAAAAAAACCAATGGGAAGAAAAAGCAAATAAATCAATTCAGCTTTTCTTTCAGATATTTTCCGGTATAGGATTCGTTAACTTTCACAATTTCCTCGGGCGTTCCCTGTGCTGTGATATTTCCGCCGCCTTTTCCGCCTTCGGGTCCGAGATCGATGATCCAATCCGCCGATTTGATGATATCTGGGTGATGTTCGATTACAAAAACGGTATGACCGATTTCAATCAGCGCACGCAAAGCTTTCAGCAGTTTTTTGATGTCATGAAAATGAAGACCGGTCGAAGGTTCGTCAAATATAAATAAGGTGTGCTGGTGAGAATGACCTTTTCCAAGAAAAGATGCCAGTTTGATCCTTTGTGCTTCACCGCCTGACAAAGTGTTGGATGACTGACCGAGCTGCACATAGCCCAAACCGGTTTCCTGAAGCGGAAGCAGTTTTTCAACAATTTTTTCTTCGTTGTATTTTTTAAAGAATTCAACCGCATCATCAATCGTCATGTGGAGTATGTCCGAAATATTTTTTTCGTGAAATTTAATTTCCAGAATTTCTTTTTTGAATCTTGCACCGTGACAGGTGTCGCATTCGAGTTCAACATCCGCCATAAACTGCATTTCTATGGTGATCGTACCTTCGCCTTTGCAGGTATCGCAGCGTCCGCCGTCCACATTGAATGAAAAATGTTTGGGCTGAAATCCCATCAGTTTGCTTGCTTTTTGTTTGGCAAACAGATTTCTGATTTCGTCATAAGCCTTCACATAAGTTACCGGATTGGATCGAGAGGATTTCCCAATCGGATTCTGATCGATCAGTTCAAGATTCTGAATTTTTGAGACAGAACCTTCCAAAGCATCAAATTCACCGATTCGGTTTCCGTAAATTCCAAGTTCACGCTGAAGTGCCGGAGCAAGTATTTCCTTCATCAGCGTACTCTTTCCCGAACCGCTCACACCTGTGATCACGGTCAGGGTATTGAGCGGAAATTTGACATCTATATTTTTCAGATTGTTTTCTCTCGCGCCTTTTATTTCGACATAATTTTTAAAAGGAAGCCTCTTTTTTGGAACTTCTATTTCCATTTTTCCGCTCAGATATTTTCCGGTCAGCGTATTGGCTTTGAGCAATTCTTTGAAATTTCCTTCAAACACGATTTCACCACCGTGCGTTCCTGCTTCGGGGCCGATGTCGATGATATGATCCGCAGCTTTCATAATATCTTCATCGTGCTCGACCACAATGACTGTATTGCCCAGGTCTCTCAATTTTTTCAAAACGCCGATCAGTCTTTCGGTGTCTCTCGAATGAAGTCCGATTGAAGGTTCGTCGAGTATATACATTGATCCGACCAGACTGCTGCCCAGTGAAGTCGCCAGATTGATTCTTTGACTTTCACCGCCCGACAGCGTATTGGATGCACGATTCAAAGTCAGATAACCCAAACCGACATCCAGCAAAAATCCGATACGGTTTCGGATTTCAATCAGTATTCTTTTTGCTACTTTATTTTCATACTCGGTCAGCTGAAGACCGTCAAAAAAAACTTTGAGTTCGTCAAGCGGCAGATCGACCAGGTCCTGAACCGACTTCCCGTTGATTTTTACATAGCCTGCTTCTTTTCTCAGTCGTTTTCCTTTGCAGTCGGGACAGATTGTCTTTCCTCTGTATCTCGACAGCATTACCCTGTATTGAATTTTATATGTATTTGATTCGACCATTTTGAAAAAACCGTCGATTCCTTCCCAACCCTTATCGCCGTGCCACAAAAAATCTTTTTGCTCCTCGGTCAGCTGAAAATATGGTCTGTGAATTGGAAAATCACGTTTTGAAGCGATTTTGATAAAATGATCTTTCCATTCGCTCATTTTGTCGCCTTTCCAGGCAATGACAGCATCCTCAAAAATCGAAAGACCTTTGTTGGGAATAACCAGATTTTCATCGATTCCGATCACTTTTCCGTATCCTTCACAGGTCGGACAGGCGCCGTAAGGATTGTTGAAGCTGAAAAAATGAGTTGTGGGTTCATTGAATGCGATTCCATCCAAATCAAAAGAGTTTGAAAAATCTTTTTCCGAATTGTCATCTGTATTTCTCAGAACCAGTCCGCCTTTTCCTTCAAAAAATGCAGTCTGAACCGAATCCGCCAGACGATGATAAAATGATTCATCATCCTGAGTACTCACCCTGTCGATCAATAATCTGACCGAAGCATCATCTTTTGGCTCAAAATTAAATTCGAGCAGATCTTCGATTTTGACCTGATTTCCATCGATTTCCATTCGCGTAAAACCCTGTTGCTGAAGAATTTTAATAAATTCGGAAAAAGATCTGTCGCCCGTATTATATAGAGGAGAAAGAATCAGCAGATTTGAGCCGACCGGCAATGATTGTATATAGTCAATCACATCGGTTACCGTTTCTTTTTGAACCAATTCACCCGACACCGGAGAATAGGTCTTTCCGATTCTCGCATACAGCAGTTTCAGATAATCATAAATCTCGGTGGTGGTTCCGACCGTCGATCTCGGGTTTGAACTGATGACTTTTTGCTGGATTGCGATTGCAGGTGCGATTCCTTTGATATAATCAACCTGAGGTTTGTCCAATTTCCCCAAAAACTGACGTGCATACGATGACAGACTTTCAACATATCTTCTCTGACCTTCAGCATAAAGCGTATCAAAAGCTAGTGATGATTTTCCGGAACCCGAAAGACCGGTGATGACCACCAGTTTGTTCTTCGGAATGGCCAAATCTATATTTTTCAGATTGTGGAGTTTTGCACCTTTGATCAGTATATACTCCTTTGGATTGTATGTGGAAATCGGATTTTTCATTTGAATGTGCAAAGGTACAAAAACATACAGCCATTCGTTAACTGACCGAGTTTAATTTGTTTGGAATTGAATGATAATTTTTAATTGATTCAAGTGATTAAAGAATTAATAAAAACAATCATGAATTAAGTCTTGAAAATTAATTCAAGATCCATGATATAAAAGACAGCTTTGCCGCTAACTCTTCAAAACTATTTTTAAATTTGAGCCATGAAAAAATTAAAACTAATCTGGGACTTTTTTGGTCCTGACGCAAATAAAACGGCTGAGCATCAGGCGGAACACCTGAAGGAATTTATTGAAAAGGACGGTTTGAAAAATAACATCACCGGTGTCGAACATTTTGCAAATAATGAATCGATTTGTTTTATGGTGGTGGATGAAAATGAGCTGATTCCGGTCAGAGATGCGCTCAAACCGCACAGAGGAGAGTGGTACAATGAATAATTTTTTATTTTTGGCAATAAAGACAGTAGTTTGCTGTTATTAAATTAAAATCAAAAAAATGAAAAAACTACTCGGATTATTGCTGGTAATCGGTTTTGGACTAAGTTTTATCGGTTGCAGTTCTGATGATGACGGACCTTCTGAGCCGCCATTCTCAATTGTAGGAACCTGGAAAGTGACCGGAAAACTGATCAATGGAGCACCACAGGACATTTCCGGCGATTGTATGTTCAAAGGCAGTGTGAAATTTGTAAGCGGAGGAATTTTTGTTGAAGATGTATGGGGCGAAACCACCGATCATCCGTGTCATTTGATGGAAACCATCGGCGGAACCTGGGAAAAGAACGGCGATTCGTACAAGGTCATTGTGACCACAGAAGGATTTGAATCCATACTGCCCGAGACATTCACACCCGAAATTCAATCAGGGAATCACAGTCAGTTCAGGATTTCTGCAACTTCACTCGGAACGACGACCACACTGATATTCACCAAACTTTAAGAATCAAAAAAAACCGGCTGTCGAAACTGCCGGTTTTTTTCATTTGGGGGACTATGGAATTACTTCTTCATGATTTTTACTGTTGAAGTCTTTTTCTGTATATCCGATGCCCGGATTACATAAAATCCTGGCGGCAACGATTTGACATCTACCTTGTCGATACCTGACAGACTGCTGATGTGCTTAACCGTCTTTCCCTGTGCATCAATAATTTGAACATCAACAATTTTATCCGGTGACTGCAGATTGATTAGCTCATAAACCGGATTCGGGAAAGCTTTAAAATCTTTGATTTCATTTTCGGCAGTTCCCATCACACCTACATAAAAATCGTGAACAACTGTCACGCCTTTGTATGTAGCTTCCCATTTCCAGTTCCCGTTCATATCGGGATTGGCTATCCAGAACCAGTAAGAAAGCTGATAATTTTCGGTCAGAGCTGCATCCCACTCATTCAATATTGTTCCATTCGGTCTTGTTACTTTCAGATGCATTGTTGACCCGGCCTCCTGATCGGTCAGATAGACTGCCAGATAAACGGACTCTCCGGTTTCAAAATAATTTTTCAGATTTGTAACTTCCTGCTGCGGACAATCCGGAAAAACGGGGTATAAAGAATGGGTCAGTACAGCATTGATTGAAGGAATATCGTGTGGAAGCTGATCTTCCCACCAGGATTCGGTGTTCAAAAGATTACAGCTGCCCTCAAAAGGATCGATCAGCTGACTGCTCGAGTTATAAACTTCAAAATGGAGATGAGGTCCGGTCGAACTTCCCGAACTTCCCACATTCCCCAAAAATTCTCCTTTACTGACCATATCGCCTACATTTTTTGTGGTCAGCGAACCGTTTTTCATATGTCCGTACCAGGCAATCGAACCGTCGGCATGCTGTACATATACCGCATTCCAGTCACCCGATCCCATCACACAGCTGCGATCATAATTCCCATCAAATTTGTACAAAATCTGACCATCGGCTGCCGCAACGATTTCTGCCTGATTGTGATCCATTGCATACCACCAGAACGGCCATAGATAGATGTCTGTTCCATGATGCCCGTTGTAGGTCTTTTCCTTGCAAAAATAATCCTGAATTCCTGAACCTCCCTGATGGTCAACGAAATTCGAAATTCCCCAGATTTTGTTGTAACCAACGCCTTCAGCCATTTTTATAGGCCAGGCGAACTGGATGTAATCCGGTTTTGAAGCCTCATTGTAAAATAATTTTCCCTGTTCTCTCAAATTTTGAATGCTTTCCGCAATTTTTTGATTGCTCAGCTCACGCTGCTGGTCGGTAATACACTGATATCCCTGATCAACTGCAATATTGAATCCTTCTGTAAATGCATTTCCGGGACTTTGTGCCTGAAGATTAAAAAATAGCGGGCTGCAGAACAGACCGGCAAGTAAGTAGTTTATGTATTTCATATTATTGAATTTTAAACCAAAAATAGAAAACTGTTTTTTAATGTGCCTTTCAGATTAGAACCTATATGTACAGAATATTTACATTGTAAAATAATGATACTTTAAAACCGGAATTTTGAGACAGACAGATTTTGTTTTCGAAATGATGAATTGGTCAAAACAAACTGACATACAGTAAACTGTACAGGTTCCGACAGAAACAGTTTTGTTTTTATGCATTTTCGCAATTAAAGTCGTAATTTTAGATTTAAACTTTTTATTCAATCAAAATAATTGAATTTGTTATGAAAATACTCAATCCCGAACAGTTAAAAATTGTAGAAAAAGAAACTGCAGCCAAACAAAATATCGAAATGATCGATCTGATGAAAAGAGCTGCAACTGCCGTTTTTGATCAGATTAAACTCAGGCATGAAATTTCAAATACTGATTTTGTAATTTTTTGCGGTTCGGGAAACAACGGCGGTGACGGTCTGGTGCTTTCAAGACTGATAAAAAACGGCGGCTCAAATCCAAAAGTTTATCTTTTGAAAACCCATAATTATTCTGCCGATAATCTGACCAATCAGAAAAGACTGAAAGAAACCGGTGTTGAAATTGAATATTTTGATGAAAACACAGATTTTGACTTTTCAAATCAGCCGGTGATTATCGATGCGATTTTTGGTTACGGACTGAATCGTCCTGTGGATGGCGGTTTGAAGACTGTAATTGAAAAAATGAATCATTCAAATTGTGAGATGATTTCGGTCGATCTGCCTTCTGGTATGTTTTGCGACCGTTTGAATTCAACAGAAGATTCAATTGTTCAATCCGATCTCTGCCTGACTTTTGATTCGCCCAAACTGTCGATGTTGCTGTCAGAAAATTCAAAAAACATCAGAGATTTTAAAATTCTGGATATTGGTTTTGACCGGAATTCAATTGAATCACAATCAACTGAATTTTATTTTACCGATTTGGATTCAGTTTCCGGTCTGAGAAAACGCAGGGATCGTTTTGGTTACAAATACAATTATGGAAATCTGCTTGTCATCGGTGGCAGCCACGGAAAAATGGGCTCGGTTATTTTCAGCGCAAAAGCCGCAATGCGCTGCGGTGCCGGCCTGGTAACCGCCTATATTCCGAAATGCGGAAGTAGCGTTCTTCAATCAATTTTTCCGGAAGTCATGCTGATGACCGATTTTTCTGATGACAAGATTATCGGATTTCCAAAAATCAGCCGGTTTGATACAATTGCAATCGGTCCGGGTCTGGGAACGGATGAAAGGACAGAATACGGTTTTGAACAGTTTTTGTCTGAAAATGAATTTGAGTATCGAAAAATCATTATCGACGCCGACGGAATCAATTTGTTGTCAAAAAACAAAAATCTGCTCAAGATACTGCCCGAAAATACCATTATCACACCACACGACAGAGAGTTGGAAAGGCTGATCGGCAGTTGGAATGACAGCATTGAGAAATTCAAAAAAATTAAAAATCTCTCCAAAGAATTTGGTCTGATCGTGGTTTCAAAAGGTGCTTTCAGCCAGATTCATACGCCAGATGGAGAAACCCATTTCAATTCGACAGGCAATCCGGGAATGGCAACTGCAGGCAGCGGCGATGTACTGACCGGAATGATCGCAGGTTTGATTGGCAGAGGCCATGCTCCAAAAGAAGCTGCCATTCTTGGTGTATATCTGCACGGATTGTGCGGTGATCTGGCTGCGTATGAAATGGGCGAAGAATCACTGATTGCAAGCGATTTGATTGATTTTATTCCGACCGCCTTTCAAAAAACTTTTGGAAAAATTTAAACATTGACAAAATGATGATTTGTTGAAAACTCAACTTCAAATCTTTATAGAAAAGCATCATAGGTCATCGGGTATCTGAAATCAAAAGCTTAATTTTGCAAACAAATTTGCAGAAATGACTTTAGAACAATTACAGACCCATGTTCAGCAGACCCGACGTGACATACTGAGGATGGTTCATGCGGTAAACAGCGGTCATCCGGGCGGTTCGCTTGGTTGTACCGAATTTTTTACTGCGCTATACGGAAAAGTGATGGACTATTCGACCGATTTTAAGATGGACGGGATAGGAGAGGATCTGTTCTTTCTTTCAAACGGACATATTTCACCGGTTTATTACAGCACGCTGGCAAGATTTGGATTTTTTCCGGTCAAAGAATTGAATACTTTCAGAAAATTAAATTCAAGACTTCAGGGACATCCGACCACTCACGAAGGCCTTCCGGGTATAAGGATCGCCACCGGTTCACTCGGTCAGGGTCTGTCGGTTGCCATCGGAGCCGCTCTTGCCAAAAAACTGAATCATGACGACAAACTGGTTTATGTGCTTCAGGGAGACGGTGAATTAAACGAAGGTCAGAACTGGGAAGCTTTTATGTATGCTTCAGCCAATAAAGTTGACAATCTGATTACCACCATCGATTACAACGGCCGTCAGATTGACGGTGACACAAAAGACGTGCTCGATACCACCGATCTGAAATCAAAACTGACCGCTTTTGGCTGGATGGTTCTGGAAGAAAAAGAAGGAAACAATACAGAAAAGGTGATTGAAGTTCTTGAAAAGGCAAAGTCAGAAACCGGAAAAGGACTGCCGATCGCAATCCTTTTGCATACCGAAATGGGCAACGGAGTCGATTTTATGATGGGCACCCATGCCTGGCACGGAAAAGCGCCAAATGATGAACAACTTGCAATTGCACTTGAACAAAACCCCGAAACAGAATTAAAAGACTATTGAGATGATCGAATTAAATTATACAGAAAAAAAGGATACCCGAAGCGGTTTTGGTGACGGACTTACCGAATTGGGAAGAACAAATCCAAATGTGGTTGGTCTTTGTGCCGACCTGACCGATTCACTCAAGATGGGTACATTCAAAAAGGAAAATCCTGAGCGTTTTTTTCAATTGGGAATTGCAGAAGCCAATATGATGGGCGTTGCTGCCGGTCTGACCATTGGGAGAAAAATTCCGTTTGCAGGAACATTTGCAAATTTTGCAACCGGAAGGGTTTATGATCAGGTTCGTCAGTCGATTGCCTATTCGGGCAAAAATGTAAAAATATGTGCATCTCATGCCGGTCTGACCTTGGGTGAAGACGGTGCGACCCATCAGATTCTTGAAGACATCGGACTGATGAAGATGCTGCCCGGAATGACAGTCATCAATACCTGCGATTACAACCAGACCAAAGCGGCTACACTTGCCATTGCAGAGCATGTAGGCCCTGTTTATCTGAGATTCGGTCGCCCTTCGATTCCTGTTTTTACAGCTGCAGATCAGAAATTTGAAATCGGAAAAGGCGTAATGATCAGTGAAGGAAGCGATGTGACCATTGTTGCAACCGGTCATCTGGTTTGGGAATCAATGATTGCGTGCAATGCGCTTGAAGAACAGGGAATCTCTGCAGAGCTGATTAATATTCACACCATTAAACCGTTGGACGAAGAAATTATATTGAATTCTGTCAAGAAAACAGGAAAGATTGTCAGCTGTGAAGAACACAACAAATTTGGCGGTCTGGGTGAGAGTATTTCGCGTCTTTTGACAGAGAAATATCCGGTCAGACAGGAATTTGTGGCGGTAAATGACTCTTTTGGTGAAAGCGGAACGCCATCCGAACTGATGAAAAAGTATGGTTTGGATGCATCTGCAATTGTTGAAAAAGCAAAAAAGCTGACCGATTAAAATCTGTAGATTCTTCTGAATATGGAGGCCGTCAGACTTATGAACAATTGTTGATAACCTCGGTTAAGTGATTGTGAATAAGTAGAATGAAATTTATTTGTCAGAATTAAAAACAGAATCTATCTTTGAACTATCAAAATGATTCTTCCGAAGAATTCGTTTGAAGACCGAAGAAGAAAATTGAGTTTCTTTTTATGAAGAGTTTAATTTTAAATCGTTTTGATTAAGAACTGATGTTCTTTCAAATAGTGTCCTTTTTGTTACAGAATCTTTTTCTCACGAATTCGATGAAGTTTCAATTCCGACACAATTGAGAAGATTTGGCCGAAGGGGTTTATCGTTCCGGCTTCAGTTTCACCAAGGTGGCTGAAGTGATCGAATTTCCACACGGAAGCTCTGAACGTTACCCGCTTAACTAACGCATAAATCTGTCTCAGTTTTCGAAGCAGGCTGTATTCGCTTTTTCGATCGCAGTGAATTTTTCTTCGGAAGAATTCTCAGCAAAGATTCAGACTGATAACAGCTACCCGAAAAGTCGGCTTGTCCGGTTTTTTGAACAAAATGTTTCGGAAAAAGAAAACCCCGTATGATCTCGGTCTTACGGGGTTTTCCATTTTCTGTGTGTTCCTTATCGGATTAACTTTTCTCTTCCTTCTGGCCCATCAGCATCAGATAAGCTTTCAAAAACTCATCGATCTCTCCGTCCATAACTGACTGAACATCACTGGTTTCATAACCTGTTCTGACATCTTTGACCAACTGATAAGGCTGCATCACATAATTTCTAATCTGAGAGCCCCATTCAATCTTCATTTTATTTGCTTCAATCTCACTTCTTGCCGCCATCCTTTTCTCAAGTTCTATCTTGTATAACTCTGACTTCAGCATCTGCATCGCCCGTTCCCGGTTGCCGAGCTGTGAGCGTTCAATCTGACAAACCACTACGATTCCGGTCGGTTTGTGAGTCAGCTGAACCTTGGTCTCCACCTTATTTACATTCTGACCGCCGGCACCGCCCGAACGCGAAGTCTGCATTTCAATATCGTTTGGATTAATCTCAATTTCTATGGTATCATCGACCAGAGGATATACATATACCGAAACAAAACTGGTGTGTCTTTTTGCATTTGAATCAAATGGTGAAATCCTGACCAGACGATGAACTCCGTTTTCGCCTTTCAGATAACCGAATGCAAAATCGCCGTCGATTTCCATGGTGACGGTTTTTACACCCGCCACATCGCCTGGCTGAAAGTTCAGTTCATGAATCTTATATCCATTGTGTTCTGCCCACATCTGATACATCCGCATCAGCATGCTCGCCCAGTCGCAGCTTTCGGTGCCGCCAGCGCCTGCAGTGATTTGAAGAACGGCACTCAGACTGTCTCCCTCTTCTGAAAGCATATTCCTGAACTCCAGATCTTCAAGCAGTTTGAGTGTCTGATCATATTGTTTTTGCAATTCTTCATCGCTTGCTTCACCGGCTTCGGCAAATTCAACCAAAACTTCAAGATCGTTGAATGAATTTAGAACAAGATGATAGTCTTCGACCCATTTCTTTTTGGAGCGAAGATTTTTCATAAAAGCTTCAGCCTCCCTCGAATTGTCCCAAAAACCGGGCGAAGCAGCCCTTTCTTCATCATTTGTTATTTCTATTTCCTTTTTCTCTATCTCGAGATAGGTGTAAAGATCATCGATCCGATGATTCAGATCCTTTATCAGCTCGCTGTTTAACATGGCGGCAAAGATACGATTTATGACAAAAAATCAAGCAGAATCAAAATCTGACTTTGTATTTCCACTCAATATATTTAAAAAAGTTGTAGAGTTTGTATTCAAAATGAACACCATATTCGACTGACGGATTGTAATCGATATAGGTCGAATAGAAGTTGGGGTCATATTGCTGAGGTTGAGAATTCCTGATGTTCCATTCGTTTACATAAAAGCTGTTTCTGGTTTTATAATATTCTTCGGAATGAAAACTTTCTGGCTGAGCGACTGTTCTCAAATACAGATCATAGCCGGTGTCAAGCACGATGATGTCATACTGATCCTGATCATTTTTTTCAAAAGACAAACCTTCACCATTTTCGGACACTGTTGGTATATTTGTTGAACAACCCGACAGCAGCGGCAGTAAAATAAATATGTAAATTAGATTTTTCAATGCTGATTTAATTTATTTCTATAAATTTAAGAAAAAAACCAGAATCATGATTAAAATTTATCATAATCCAAGATGCAGCACCAGCAGAAAAGGCTGTGACGTCCTTGACGGAATCAGCGAACCCTTTGAGATTGTGAATTATATGAAGGAACCGCTTTCGACGGATGAAATCAAAGATCTGATCAAAAAACTCGGCATCAAACCGTTTGAATTGGTTCGGACCAAAGAAGAAATCTGGAAAGAAAATTATAAAGACAAAAAACTAACCGACAGCCAGATCATCGAGGCAATGCATCTTCACCCGAACCTGATTCAGCGACCCATCGTTGTCAAAGGGAACAAAGCCGTAATCGGACGACCTCCCGAACTGATCAGAGTGCTGTTGGAGAAATGATAGAAATTTGCTAATTTTATTTCTGCTATGACCGAAAAGACAGAAAAAAAAATATTGGACCCCGCGGAACTGGAAAATCAGGAAATTTCCAGGCGATATAAGGATATGCTGAAACACACCTATCAGACCTTGACCAAAGAGGACAAAAAACTGATCAGGAGAGCATTTGATCTTGCGGCAGAGGCGCACAAAGACCAAAGAAGAAAAACAGGCGAACCCTATATTTTCCATCCGATCGCAGTTGCAAAAATCGTTGCAAACGAAATCGGTTTGGGTGCAACCAGCATTGCAGCCGCACTGCTGCACGATGTGGTTGAGGATACCAATTATACGCTTGACGACATCAAAGAACTGTTTGGTGAAAAGATTGCAAAAATTATAGACGGACTGACCAAAATTTCGATACTGAACCGTCAGGATGTATCGATACAGTCAGAAAATTACAAAAAATTGCTGCTGACTTTGTCAGAAGATGTGCGGGTGATTTTGATCAAAATCGCTGATAGATTGCACAATATGAGGACGCTGGAGTCAATGTCTGAGGACAAACAGCTCAAAATTGCATCCGAGACCATCTTTATTTATGCGCCTCTGGCACACAGGATGGGGCTTTACAACATCAAATCGGAATTGGAAGATTTGAGTTTGAAATATACCAAACCCGAGGAATATTTCAATATCGAGCGCAGACTGCACGAGACCAAAGAAGAAAGAGATATCTATATCAACAATTTCTCTCAGACCATCAAAGAGAAACTTAATGAGGAAGGCTTGGAATTTGAAATCAAAGGAAGGTCAAAATCAATTTTTTCAATCCATAAAAAAATGGCTTCACAAAGGGTCAATTTTGATGAAGTCTATGACAAATTTGCGGTCAGAATCATATACAGATCAGATGCAAAAAATGAGAAATTTATCGCCTGGAAGATTTATTCGATCGTTACAGATATTTTCAGACCCAATCCCAACCGGCTTAGAGACTGGATTTCACAGCCGAAATCAACCGGTTATGAATCATTGCATATTACGGTGATGGGCCCGATGGCGAGATGGGTGGAAGTACAGATCCGTTCCGAAAGAATGGATGAAATCGCGGAAAGGGGAGTGGCGGCACATTACAAATACAAGGAAAATTACAAGATTGAAGATTCAAAAGTTGATCAGTGGATCAGCCAAGTGAGGGAAATGCTTGAAAACAATGAAGGCCAGGATGCATCTGAGTTTATCGACAATTTTAAATTCAACCTGTACACCAAAGAAATTTTTGTTTTTTCGCCAAAAGGAGAACTGTTTTCACTTCCAAAAGGTGCCACCTCGCTCGATTTTGCATATGCGATACACAGTAAACTCGGTGATACCTGTCTGGGAGCAAAAGTAAACGGGAAACTCTATCCGCTGAGTCATGAGCTGAAAAGCGGCGATCAGGTTGAAATTCTCACTTCGCCCAATCAGAAACCAAAAGCTGACTGGCTTGATTTTGTAATCACCAGCCGTGCGCGTTCAAAAATCAAGGCTTCGCTCAATGCCGAAAAACGTGCAATTTCTGAAGACGGAAAAGAAATTCTGATCAGAAAACTCAGACATTTGAAAATTGATTTCAGTGAATCGGTTTTGAATGATCTTCAAAATTTCTTCAAATCAAAAAACAGTCAGGATGTATTTTATAAGATCGGAACAGGCGAGATTGACAACCGCGGACTGAGGAAATTTGCAGAAAGCAAAACCGGATTTACCGGATTTATCAATCGATTCAGACCCAAACCCAAACCAAATAACGTAAAAGAAGAGGAACCGAAACAGAAATATGATTCACTGGTTTTCGGTGCTGATGAAGAAAAACTGGATTATGAACTTGCATCCTGCTGCAACCCGATTCCGGGCGATAAGGTTTTTGGATTTGTAACGGTTTCAAAGGGAATCAGGGTTCACAAAAAGGATTGTCCGAATGCAGTCGCACTGCAGGCAAATCAGGCGTATCGGATCATTCGCGCCAAATGGATCGATTCGGCTTCACAGCTGTATCGTGCGATTATCAATATTCAGGGACTCGACCGGATCGGTCTGATCAATGACATTACAAAAATCATTTCATCGAATCTGCATGTCCATATCAGAAGCATCAATATTACTGAGGAAGACGGCGTGTTTGAAGGGAAAATTTCGGTTTCGGTCAAAAACAAATCACAGCTCGACAAGATTATGGATCAGCTCAAACACATAGACGGCATCCAGAAGGTCAGCCGGACTTTTGCAAATTGATTTTTAAAGTTTTGAAAAACCCAATAAAATATTTACTGATTCTGCTGTTTTTAACGACTGCTGTTTCGGCTCAGAATTTTGAAATTGATTTGCTCAGAAAAGTGAATGTCGAGAATCCGGCAGAAGATCATTTTTGGATGGGTGTGAGCAATTCGGTCAAATGGGCGCCTGCCGTTTATGTGGGCGGAAATCTGACTTACGGTTTGATTGAAAATGACAAAAATGCACTCAGTTACAGTTTGGAATCATCGATGAGCATGGGCGTGAGCATTCTGATTTCGTCTTTGCTCAAAAAGGCAGTCGGCAGACCGAGACCGTCGATAACTTATCCCGAAATCAACAGTTACAAAGAACCGAACTATCAGTCTTTTCCGTCGAGTCATTCGGCTTTTGCCTTTGCAATGACGATTAGCATGGCTTATCATTCAAACGGCAGGGCATATGTCTCAATCCCGATTTTCAGCTGGCCGATCGGTGTGGGTTATTCCAGAATGAGGCTCGGCAGACATTATCCGACCGATGTACTCGGCGGTGCGATCATCGGCATTGGCAGCGGGATTTTCAGTCACTGGCTGACCGGCAGAATCATCAAATGATTTTGAATCATCGATAAATTAACCGATTTTTGCCGGTTCAAAACAAAATACAATTCAATTATGAAATTGGAAGAAATCCTGAAACAAAGAAGCGGCGGTGTCTGCGAATTGAGTGGTGAAGCCGGAAATCTGAATCTTTATGAGGTGGGACCCACAGACGGCAATCAGCCCGAAAGAGCAATTCTGATTTCGGACAAAGCGCTTGCTCAGATTGAAAAAAGAGAAGAACCCGACAGCGATTATTGGGAAAAAATTCTTCCCACTGCGATGTGGAGTGAAGTTTCCGGTGTACAGGTGGTCTCTTGGCGAATGCTCAATCGTTTCAGAAATGAGTCATGGGCGGCAGAAGCGCTGGATATGATATATCTGGACGATGAAACGCTGGAATGGGCAAAGGCTTCGGGCGATCATACCGGTGACGGAACCGTTGAACTTCACAAAGATTCGAACGGAAATATTCTCCAAAACGGAGATACGGTGACACTGATCAAAGATTTGGATGTAAAGGGCAGTTCGCTGGTTGCAAAAATCGGAACAGCGGTTAGAAATATCAGATTGGTCAGAGACAATCCCGAACAAATTGAAGGAAAAGTTGACGGTCAGTCGATTGTTATTCTGACAAAGTTTGTGAAGAAATAAAGAAAGCCCTGTCAAAGTTTATAGCTCTTACAGGGCTTTTCGATTTAATTTTTAATTTCAGTCTGCCAGCTCAAACCGCTGATGTCAATCAGTTCCAGAAGATAAGTTTCATCATTTTCGATTTTTAACTCATTCAGCGGAAGCAGCATTTTTGCTTTTGCTCCCAAAGGAATAATCAGACTGTATTTACCGGGTTTGATTTTCGCCACATAATCATTTTCAATCTGATTTGGTTCCAGCTTTGAAAACTGTTCATGATTCAGTTCAAAAACAGTTTCTCCGTATTTATCGCTCAGTTTGATTCCAATCAGAAATGAGCCGTAAACATCTGCACCTTCGGTTCTGTAAATTTTAAAAATCAGTTGATTATCAATAATTTCAGCTTCGGAAATTTCAAGATGGGGTCTGACTGATTTGTTGTGAAGCGTGCCAAAAACGCCGCCATGAAAAACCTGATTTGTATAAAGTGTAAGTCCGAAAATCAGAACCGATCCGGTCAAAACAATTTTTGAAACCCGGTTTTCCTTACAATTCAATTCGCCCGAAGCCAGTTTTGCGAACCATTTTTTATGTGTGAATGATTTGTTTTTTCTGATGAGAAATTCATCCATCGAAAACCTTCCGCCACCCATAATGAAAAGACTGAAACCCGAGGCTACACCCAGTACACCAATCTGCCATTCGTCCAGACAGGTGGTGCCGATCCAGCCCGAACCGAGCAGGATGCTCATTGCAAGAAGAAACATTCCGATGCTTGCCAGGCGGGTAAACAGACCGAGAATCAGAAACAAACCAACGATTGCTTCGACCAGCGTAAAAATCACCATTGCCCACCAAAGCATATCCGGATTCAGTATCAGGTATTCAATGATCGGTTTGATACCGAGCGCATTGGGCAGAAAGTGATTGAATTTTTCGCCTATGTAACCGGCTTCGTCTCTGATTAGTTTGTTGTCGATAATAAACCTTCTCCAGAAAGCCGAAAAATAAGTCCAGCCGGCGACCCAACGCAACGCAGTGGCAAACATACCGGCGTATGAATAAGTGTTTTGATTTAACATTTTGATTTGATTAATGATTGGTGAAAATTCGGTAATGAGTTTTCCGAGGTTTATCAGTCAAATCAAATTCGATAATTTCGGTTGAGTTTGAACAGTGGAATTTTTGGTTTTCTGAATTCAGAATCATTATAATTAATTCCAAAACCGATTATTTTGAATTCAATCAGATGGTAATGAATCGCTTTGTAATCAAAGATTTGCTGTTTTTGATTTTTTTCGGAATTGGATTCAGAAACTGATGCACAAACCGAATTGATATTCTCAAATTTCACAACCTCTGAAACCGGAACATCCAATTTCTTCTTCAAATCTCTTTTGACCGGACAGGGAAGACAAAAAAGAATTGTCAGCGCAAAAATGAAATGATTTAGATTCAAAAATCGTTTCTGCATATAATCAAGTTCTGAAAACTGAATCGGCAAAACTATTGCTTAAGTTTTCAATGCCAAAATGCAAATGACTAAATGTTTCTTAAAACTTCAAGCCCTTTTAAGGTTTTCATCATGGCTTACAGTGCCTCAACCATTCTCAAAAACTCTTCTTCGGTCAGGATTTGAACTGTCCCGATCGATTCTGCTTTTTTGAGTTTGCTGCCCGCTTTTTCGCCGGCGACCAGGTAATTCAGGTTTTTGCTGACTGCCGAAATATTTTTTCCGCCGTGGTCTTCAACCATTTTTTGAGCCTGTTCGCGGGTGAAATGCGAAAGCGCACCGGTAAACAGAAAGGTCTTTCCGTCGAGTGCATTTGAAACCGGCCGCTCGGCTTCACCCATTTCCATTTGTACACCGGCGGTTATTAATCTTTGAATAAACTCAATGTTTTTGGGTTTCGAAAAGAATTCACGGATGCTCAATGCAATTTTTTCGCCTATGTCTTCCAGATGGGTCAATTCTTCGGTGCTTGCATTTTGAATGTTTTCTATCGATTTGAAATGTCGTGCCAGTTTTTTTGCAACTGTTTCGCCAACATGACGGATACCGATGGCATACAGTACTTTTTCAAAAGGAATCTGTTTTGACAATTCAATTGCATCAATGATATTTTGCGCAGATTTTTCGGCCATTCTTTCGAGTGGCAGCAGATTTTCTTTTTTCAAATCATAAAAATCAGCCGCATCTTTGACCAGATGATTTTCAAACAACAGCTCTATGGTTTCGCTTCCGATACTGGCCATATCCATCGCCTTTCTCGAAACATAATGTTCCATCCTTCCGATGATCTGAGGCTTGCAGCCATCTTCGTTCGGACAGAAATGCTGGGCTTCACCTTCGTTTCTGATTAGTTCGGTATGACATTCGGGGCAATGGGTGATGAATTCAATTTTTTGGGCATCCGGCTGCCGGACATCCAAATTGACTTCAACAATTTTTGGAATGATTTCGCCACCTTTTTCTACATAGACCATATCGCCGATCCTGACATCTAATTTCTCTATGATGTCCGCATTGTGCAACGATGCTCTTTTGACCACTGTTCCGGCAAGATTCACAGGTTTCAGGTTGGCAACCGGTGTGATTGCGCCTGTCCTGCCAACTTGGTAAGATATGCTCAGCAACTCGGTTTCTGCCTGTTCAGCCTTGAATTTATAGGCCATTGCCCATCGCGGTGATTTGGCGGTATAACCCAATTCTTCCTGGAGCGCAAATGAGTTGACTTTTACAACGATCCCGTCGATCGGAAAACTCAGATTTTTTCTTTCGGTGTCCCAATGGTCGATGAATTCGAGCACTTCGCCCAAAGTATGACATAGTCTCGCGGTATCCGGAATTTTAAAACCATAATTGTGAGCCGCTTTGAGCATTTCCCACTGACTGTCAAACGGCAGATTTGTACCGACTATGGTATAAAGGTAACAGTCCAATTTTCTTTTTGCAATCTCAGAACTGTCCTGAAGTTTCAGACTTCCGCTGGCTGTATTTCTCGGATTGGCATATAGTTCCAAACCGTCTTTTCTTCTTTGTGCATTGATTCGGTCAAACTCCTTGAAAGGCATCAGTATTTCGCCTCTGATGTAAAATCTCTGCGGATAATCTCCTTTCAGTTTCAGCGGAATTGAACGGATGGTTCTGATGTTTGGCGTAATTTCATCGCCCTGAAAACCGTCGCCGCGAGTAACAGCCTGATTGATTTTTCCGTTTTCGTACAATATTGAAATTGAAGCACCGTCATATTTCAGTTCGCATACAAATTCGGTCTTTGATCCGAGTATTTTTTCAATCCGATTTTCCCAGTCCTGAAGATCTTCGATCGAGTAAGAGTTGTCGAGCGAATACATACGGTATTCGTGGCTGATGGTAGGAAAATCTTTGGTGACTGTTCCGCCGACACGCTGACTGGGTGAATTTTCGTCATAAAATTCAGGGTGTGCTTTTTCGAGTTCGATCAGTTCTTTGAGCATTTGGTCAAATTCATAATCACTGATGGTCGGCCGGTCGAGTATATAATAATTGTAATTGTGCTGAGCGAGTTCATCTCTCAGTTTTATGATTTTCTGATGAATATCCATTCAAATAAATGTTTAAACAAAGATAGAATATTTTGGCCGGAGGACGGTTTACCGGTTCTGTATTCTTTTGGGGTGAAATTGAATTTGAAAAATCAAAAAATCATCATAAAATTGATAATTAAATTTGAATTATATATTAAGGTGTGTTTTGATTCAAATTTCTTTAGATTTGTAATCCTTTAAATTATAAGCACAAATGGCTCGAAAAAGGCGGTAAACTGCCGAAAATTATTGAACTAAAATTTGCTGCATAAAATTAAATCCTTACATTTGCACCCTATTTTAAGGAGCGGGTATGCCTAAATCAAAAATAGATATTGTCAAGTCCTTAAAAATTAGATCATTAGAATTAAAAATTTAATATGTCTGGTATCATTGGTAAAAAGATTGCGATGACCTCACTGTTTGATGAAAACGGAAAGAATATTCCGTGCACCATTATTCAGGCTGGTCCTTGCATCGTAACGCAGGTCAGAACCGAAGAGAAGGACGGTTACAAATCCGTTCAATTAGGTTTCGATGACGCAAAAGAGAAGAACACCACTGCCGCCTTGAAAGGGCATTTCAAGAAAGCAGGGACTACGCCAAAACACAAATTGGTGGAATTTTACGGAGAATTTGCAGATTCTTTGAACTTAGGTGATGAAATAAAAGTAGATGTATTTCGCGAAGGTGAATATGTTGACATCACGGGAGTTTCAAAAGGAAAAGGATTTCAGGGTGTTGTGAAACGCCACGGATTTGCAGGTGTGGGTCAGAGCACTCACGGTCAGCACAACCGACTGAGAGCGCCGGGTTCGATCGGAGCCGGTTCAGACCCGTCAAGAGTATTCAAAGGAATGCGAATGGCAGGCCGTATGGGTGGTAAAAATGTTACTGTTCAGAATCTGAATGTACTTAAAATAGATGCGGAGCAGAATCTTTTGATTGTAAAAGGTGCTATACCCGGTCCTAAAAACTCATATGTAATCGTAAGAAAATGGAATTAAAAGTATTAAACATACAGGGAAAAGAAACCGGAAAGAAAGTTTCTTTGGATGATTCAATTTTTGGAATCGAGCCCAATGAGCATGTGGTATATCTTGAAGTGAAGCAGTATCTGGCAGCACAAAGACAGGGAACCCACAAGGCGAAGGAAAGAGCTGAAGTATCTAAAAGTACCCGTAAAATCAAAAAACAAAAAGGAACAGGAGGAGCCAGAGCGGGTTCGCTTAAATCACCTGTTTTCGTTGGCGGTGGTACCATCTTTGGTCCGAGACCGAGAGACTACAGTTTCAAACTGAACAAAGCAACCAAAAAATTGGCAAAGCGTTCGGTATTGAGTCAGAAAATGAAAGACAATGAGATCAAAGTTTTGGAAAACTTCAATTTTGAAGCGCCCAAAACCAAAGATTTCATCGAAGTATTGAAAGCGTTGGGTCTGGACACCAAGAAATCTCTTTTTGTTCTTGGAGAGCCGAACAACAATGTATATATGTCATCAAGAAATCTGAAAGGAACCAAGGTGGTAAACAACACAGAATTGAATGTTTACGATCTGATCAATGCAACTGAAGTTGTATTCCTTGAAAGTTCTTTGGATAGAGTTCAGGAAAATTTAAGAAAATAAAACGAAATAGATATGTCAGTTATTATTAGAGCCGTTATCTCGGAAAAAGCGACAGATTCAAGCGAATTGCTGGGTCAGTATTCGTTTTATGTAAATCCGAAAGCAAACAAACTGCAGATCAAAGAAGCGGTTGAGAAAGCTTACGGAGTAAATGTAGTGAGTGTGAAAACATCAATCTCTGCACCCAAAATCAAAAGCCGCTATACAAAAAACGGTCTTCAGGTAGGGAAAACCAGCAAGAGAAAGAAAGCAATCATTCACGTAGCAGAAGGACAAGAAATAGATTTGTTTAGTTAAAATAATTTTTTAAATGTCAGTAAGAAAATTAAAACCTATCACTCCCGGTCAGCGCTTCAGAATCGTCAATGATTTTGCAGGTGTTGATGCTGTGAAACCTGAGAAATCTCTCACGGTAGGAAAGAAAAAGAGCGGTGGTCGTAACCATTCCGGTAAGATGACCATGCGCTACATAGGGGGTGGACACAAGCAAAGCTATCGTATCATCGATTTCAAAAGAGATCGCGAAGGATCTGCGGTTATCGAGTCAATTCAGTATGACCCGAACAGAACTGCATTCATCGCACTGATTGTTTATGAAGACGGCGAGAAGCGATATGTGATTGCTCAAAATGGATTGAAAAAGGGTCAGACCATCGTGTGCGGCGAACATGCTACACCCGATGTCGGAAACACAATGAAACTGAAAAACATTCCGCTGGGAACTGTTGTTTCATGTATCGAACTGAGACCCGGACAGGGAGCATTGATGGCGAGAAGCGCAGGATCTTATGCACAATTGGTAGCAAGAGACGGCAAATATGCGATCATCAAACTGCCAAGTGGAGAAAGCCGTATGATTTTGACGGAATGTAAAGCGACTATTGGTGTGGTATCAAACTCTGACCATCAGTTGGAGGTTTCAGGTAAAGCTGGTAGAAACAGATGGAAAGGCCGCAGACCCAGAACAAGACCGATGGTGATGAACCCGGTTGATCACCCGATGGGTGGTGGTGAAGGCCGTGCAACCGGAGGTATCCCTCGTTCAAGAAACGGTATTCCTGCAAAAGGATACAAAACGAGAACACCGAAGAAAGCGTCTAACAAGTATATTGTTGAAAAAAGAAAGAAATAATCCATGGCACGATCATTAAAGAAAGGACCTTACATCCATTATAAATTAGACAAGAAAGTTCAGGCGAATGTTGAATCGGGAAGAAAAGACGTGATCAAAACCTGGTCAAGAGCTTCGATGATTTCACCTGACTTCGTAGGACAGACATTTGCGGTTCACAACGGAAAAACATTTGTTCCGGTTTATGTAACTGAAAATATGGTAGGACACAAACTGGGTGAGTTCTCACCGACCAGAACGTTTAGAGGGCATGCAGGTGCCAAAAATAAAGGCAAAAGATAACAGGTAATGGGATCAAGAAAAAAAATCAGTAATGAAATGCGCAGAGAGGCAACCAGAGATATTGCTTCAGCGAAATTGAATAATTGCCCCAGTTCACCTAGAAAAATGCGACTGGTAGCAGACATCATCCGTGGTGTGGAAGTACAGAAAGCACTTGCGATTTTGAAATATTCAAAACAGCATGCCTCTGAGAAGTTGGAAAAACTATTGTTGAGTGCGATTGCCAACTGGCAGGAGAAAAACCAGAATGCCGATATTGAGGAGGCAGGTCTTTTTGTAAAGACGATCACTGTTGACAGTGCCCGTCAGCTGAAAAGAATCCGTACAGCTCCACAGGGAAGAGCGCACAGAATCAGAAAGCGTTCAAACCATGTCAGCCTTGTGTTGGGAACCAAAGAAGAATTAAAATCAGAAGATAAATAATATGGGACAGAAGACAAATCCAATCGGAAATCGCCTGGGGATCATCAGAGGATGGGACTCAAACTGGTTTGGCGGAAACGATTACGGTGATAAAATTGAAGAAGATGCAAAAATCAGAGAATACCTGAAAGCGCGTCTCTCAAAAGCAGGCATCTCAAGAATCTACATTGAGAGAACCCTGAAACTGATCACTGTAACCGTTACCACAGCCCGTCCCGGTATTATTATCGGTAAAGGAGGACAGGAAGTTGACAAACTGAAAGAAGAATTGAAAAAACTGACCGGCAAGGAAGTTCAGATCAACATCTTTGAGATCAAAAGACCTGAGTTAGACTCAGTACTGGTTGCAGACAGCATCGCACGTCAGATTGAAAACCGTATTTCTTACAGGAGAGCAATTAAAATGGCGATCGCAGCAGCAATGAGAATGAATGCAGAAGGAATCAAAATTATGATTTCGGGTCGTTTGAACGGAGCTGAGATGGCACGTTCAGAAACTTATAAAGACGGACGAATTCCATTGTCAACCTTCAGAGCAGACATAGATTATCATATCGGTGAAGCACATACGACTTATGGCCGTATGGGAATCAAAGTATGGATCATGAAAGGAGAGGTTTACGGTAAACGTGAATTGTCACCATTGACCGGATTGCAGAAAAAACAATCCAAAGAGCGAAAAGGAGGCGGCGGCAGAAAAAGACAGCAAGCCCGTTAATTAAGTCTAATTGTTTTTAAAGATTTCTAAAAATGTTATCACCAAAAAGAACGAAATTCAGAAAGATGCAGAAAGGCAAGATGAAGGGCAACACCAAGAGAGGTGCTGAACTTGCCTACGGTACTTTTGGGATCAAGTCGCTTGACGAACGCTTTGTTACTGCCCGTCAAATCGAAGCTGCCCGTATCGCTGCAACCCGATATATGAAAAGGGAAGGTCAGTTGTGGATCAAAATTTTCCCCGACAAACCGATTACCAAGAAACCTGCAGAGGTTCGTATGGGTAAAGGAAAAGGTGCACCCGAATACTGGGTGGCAAGAGTACAGCCCGGAAGAATCCTGTTTGAAGTGGGAGGTGTTTCCGCAGAAGTTGCTACAGAGGCTTTGAGATTGGCGGCGCAGAAACTGCCTGTAAGAACCAAATTAATAATTGCAAGAGATTATTCTGCTTAATAAATTGATGATTATGAAAGTATCAGATATCAGAGAACTTAGTTTGGAAGACCTGAAAGGCAAGCTCGAAGAGGAGCAGGCCAATTACCAAAAGCTGAAAATGAGCCACAAGGTCTCACATTTGGAAGACCCGCTGGTTATTCGCAAATCTCGTAAAACCGTTGCGAGATTGTTAACTGTGTTGAATCAAAAATTAACTCAACAGTAAAAACATCTCGAAATGGACAGAAATGTGAGAAAAGAAAGAGTAGGTGTTGTATCGAGCAACAAGATGGAAAAAACCATCGTTGTCTCTGAAACCTACAAACAAAAACACCCTTTGTACGGGAAATTTGTGAAAAGAACCAAGAAATACGTTGCACACGACGAAAAGAACGAATGCAACGAAGGCGATAAAGTCCGAATTATGGAAACACGCCCGATGAGTAAGAACAAACGATGGAGAGTAATTGAAATCATAGAAAGAGCCAAGTAATATGTTACAGCAGGAATCAAGATTAAAAGTTGCAGATAACACAGGTGCTCGTGAAGCATTGGTTATCCGTGTTTTGGGTGGTACCAAAAGACGATATGCATCGGTTGGAGACAAGATCGTTGTTTCGATCAAAGAAGCTACACCGACCGCTAACGCCAAGAAAGGAACGGTTTCAAAAGCAATCGTTGTTCGTACCAAAAAAGAAGTCAGAAGAAAAGACGGATCTTACATCCGTTTTGACGATAACGCATGTGTGCTGCTCAATGCACAGGGCGAAATGAGAGGAACCCGTGTTTTCGGACCGGTTGCCAGAGAACTTCGTGACAAAAACCATATGAAAATTGTTTCACTTGCCCCTGAGGTGCTTTAAAATTTTATGACAATGACAAAATTGAAAATTAAAAAAGGAGACAAAGTCGTAGTATTGTCAGGTGCTTCAAAAGGAATCAAGGGTTCTGTACTGAAGGTTTTGCCAAGCGAAGGAAAAGCTATCGTAGAAGGTGTGAATGTGATTAAAAAACACA
The DNA here is from genome assembly GCA_041677705.1 of Weeksellaceae bacterium. Lineage (GTDB taxonomy): Bacteria > Bacteroidota > Bacteroidia > Flavobacteriales > Weeksellaceae > Moheibacter. The sequence continues at coordinate 92,320 of JBAYPM010000006.1, forward strand.
CCAAACCGAACGCTGAGAATCCGCAGGGAGGAATTGTGGAAACCGAAGCACCAATCTATGTCAGCAAATTGGCACTGATTGACGCCAAAGGAAATCCTACCCGTGTCGGATACGAAATCAAAGACGGAAAGAAAGTAAGAATTGCAAAGAAAACCGGTAAAGAGATTTAATGATGAGTACAACTACATTTAAACCACGTCCTCAGGTTAAATACAATGAGGAAATCATCCCGGCATTGAAAGAAGAATTTTCATATACTTCAGTCATGCAGGTGCCAAAACTTCAAAAAATCGTTTTGAGCCAGGGATTGGGTGCTGCAACTGCAGACAAAAAGATCGTTGATTATGCGGTTGAAGAAATGACCCTGATCACCGGCCAGAAAGCGGTTGGAACCATTTCCAAAAAAGACGAAGCTGCATTTAAACTTCGTAAAGGAATGCCGGTTGGTGCAAAAGTTACTTTGAGAGGAACCAAAATGTACGAATTCCTGGACAGACTGATCTCTTCAGCACTGCCGCGTGTTCGTGACTTCAACGGTATCAGCTCCAAAGGATTTGACGGAAGAGGAAATTATAACCTGGGTATCAAAGAACAGATTATCTTCCCCGAAATCAATATTGACCGTGTAAAGAAAATCCAGGGAATGGATATTACTTTTGTGACCAGTGCAAACACCGACAAAGAGGCAAAAGCACTGCTTGAGAAATTTGGTTTACCTTTCAAAAAAGATAACAAATAAGATTATGGCAAAAGAATCAATGAAAGCGCGTGAGCGCAAGAGACGCAAAATGTCAGCACAGTTCGCCGAGAAGAGAAAAGCTTTGCTTGATGCCGGAGATTACGAAGGCCTTCAGAAGCTTCCAAAAAATGCTTCTCCGGTACGTCTGCACAATCGTTGCAAATTGACCGGAAGACCTAAAGGATATATGAGAATCTTCGGAATCTCACGTGTAAGCTTCCGTGAAATGGCCAACAACGGGCTGATCCCCGGCGTCAGAAAGGCAAGCTGGTAAATTCATCAGTCCTATGACTGAGATGTTTATAGATAAATATAAATCCGACTCTTTTTGGGTCGGATTTTTTTTGGATTAATTTTAATTTGTGAAAATAGAGGAAGATATTCAGATTTTTTGCAGTAGAGACGCACGGCCGTGCGTCTCTACAATCTCCTTGACCTGCATTTCTATATTAATCAATCTGTGCGTATCTACGTTTATCATACCGTACATTTCCTATTCATTATACCGTTCGTCTCTACATTCATTATATCGTGTATTTGTACATTCATCAAACAACTCGTCTCAAAATCGATCAAATTGGATTGGATATTTTCGGATTAATTTTAATTTGAGGGAATCAATCATAATAAAAGCCTTCGTTTTAAGAAGGCTTCCATTTTTTAATTCTCAATTTCTCTGTTCTTCACATATTTCTCCAGCCACTGATCCTGCTCCCAAATCACATGCAAAATGCTCTCTTTTGCAGCATATCCGTGTGATTCCTTTGGCAGTATCACCAGCCGGGTAGGCGCACCAAAACCTTTGAGAGCATTGAAATATCTTTCGCTCTGCATCGTATAAGTTCCCGAATTGTTGTCTTCATTTCCGTGAATCAGAAGCAAAGGCGTCTTAATTTTGTCGGCATGCATAAATGGCGACATGGTATTGTAAACATCGGGTGCCTCCCAATAATTCCTTTCCTCGCTCTGAAAGCCAAAGGGCGTCAGTGTCCGGTTATAAGCACCGCTTCTCGCTATTCCGGCCGCAAACAGATCTGAGTGCGAAAGCAGATTTGCAGTCATAAATGCACCATAAGA
>JBAYPM010000007.1:0-93131 GCA_041677705.1 Weeksellaceae bacterium
CACCACTCCATGTCGCCATACAGTGCTTTTGACAACAATCCTGTGTTCTGGACAGACCCGAGCGGGGCGGCACCGGAGATTGGAAGCGTATTTGAGCAAAGCGGAATGAAGGTGGGTAGTCTGACGGTTCTGGGTACTGGTGTTAGTATAGGCGCCGGTGGAGCACAGGAAGATAACGGTGGTTTGTCAGATTCTGAAGTAGAAGCCGATTATTTGTCATCACAGATACCAAACATTTCAAATGATCCGATAGATTCAGATGGTTCAATTAAAGAGAATAATATTTTTGAAGACAATACACTGCCAGAAGGATTTGACGGGGCTGCTATTGGAAATAAAAATCCTTGTCCGAAATGTTGGTGGCTTAATAATGATGAATATTTAACATTTGAAGAGGCTATTTGGCATTAAAGATTGGGCAAGGGAGAGCCGGTTGATGTAAGATTAAGTAAAATAGATTTGTCTTTCTTAAAGGTTAGTGATTTTGAAAACCCAGATTTTATTCATCAAGGTAATCCCGGCAGACGTGTTAGACTATCAAGTATTGATAGACTTGTTGGTGGAAACAGAAGCGAAGGCTTGGTATATGGAACTATAGATGTCGTTTATATAGGAGGAAATAAAGTAATGGCATTACCCAATGAATATGATTTTAATATGAATTGGGAGCAATCAATTCGAGGATTTTCAAGAGATATTGCCACATTTAATGGAGGGCTATATGTTAGTATGAGAATGGGAGGGCAAAGCTATTGGATACAGTTTATTTGGAACGGCTACAATTAAATAATTAAATGATGAAACACATAAAATTTTTATTAATTATCTCCACATTTATTTCATGCAACACTTCTTTAGATATTGATGTGCGTGAACTTGAATCTTTTATGGGCGTTAAATTGCGAGATTATACGGTTATAAGACATGAAAGTAGTATTGGTATAGGTAATATGACTAAAGTTTTGGAGGTGGGATTGACAGAAGAATCAATGAAACAATTATTAAAGGATATTGATTTAAAAAAATATTCAGTTGCGGATAACAATATTTATTATTTAAATATCTTTTCTGACTCAGGTGGAACAAGGCAATCAATCATAATAAACATATCAAAACGAACAATAACTTATTCCTATCGTGATTAGAAAAAGATTTGGGGGTGATATTCGAGCAGGGTTTATTAGAACGACCATAGAGGTAATGTTTCACATTGGGACATTTGTCAGAAATCAAATCATAAAAACTTATTTTCAGTAGGTTTTAGAAAATATTTCAGAAACTCAAAGCCAACCTGCGGGTTGGTTTTGTGTTTTATAATTCCTTCACATTTTACTGAATGAAATTGGTCTTTGAACCTTTTATTAGGAGAAAATTTTTTCAGTTCCGACCCTCAACGCGGGTCGTATATGTATAGCCAAAACAGAATGTCAAAAGAAAATGTTTCTTCAAAAATTGATTTTCAAAAACTTTCACCGATTCTGCTTAACTTTGGCTAAACCGCAACTGCGGTTGGTTTGATTCGAATAAAATTATGAAAGTCAGAATTGTTACAATCGGCGATGAAATTTTTCAGAAAAAGTATTTTTTTGCCGGTGGAATAATTTTGTTTGGGAGAAATTTAAAAATGAAAAAACATCAGGATTAAATAATGAAACCGATATCGCTATTAACAATTGTATCATTTGTGTTTTTGGGTTGTAATTCTTTAACAAAAGAAAAGGAGTTATCGAATTTGATAAGTGGTGAAGATTATCAGTTTTGGGATTATGAATGGCCAAGAAGTGATGCAGATCAGCACGGATTTACGTTTAAGTTTGAAAAAAACGGGAATTTGACAAAATATTCATTCAACAAATCTAAAAATGAGCGGAGAATATTTTCAGATTACCCGTCTTCTGAAATTGATAATATTTGGAAATGGAAAATTGATAATGATTCCACAATGATATTATTAGCAGATACATTAAAAATCATCCATTATACAAAAGACACAATTATTTTAAGTGACGGATCACTAGAAAATGAAATGATGATTCGAGTTAAAAATAATTTGAATATTTTAAAATAAATTAATTGTTGACTTAACTTTGGCTAAACCGCAACTGCGGTTGGTTTGATTCGAATAAAATTATGAAAGTCAGAATTGTTACCATTGGCGATGAAATCCTTTTTGGACAGGTTGTGGACTCGAATTCAGCATTTATTGCGCAGCAGCTGAATCGGATCGGTCTGGAGGTCGATGAAATTATTTCAATTCACGATCAGCATAAACTGATTATTGAAGCTCTTCAGAAACTCTGTCCCGACAGCGATCTGATCATTATGACCGGCGGACTCGGCCCGACCAATGACGATCTGACCAAAAAGGCGCTTGCCGATTTTATAGGTTCCGAAATGGTAATCGATCCTGCGGTTTTGGAAGATCTGGAAAAAAGATTAAAGAAGATCAATTTTCCGATGAACGGTCTGAATCACGACCAGGCGCTTCTGCCCAAAAAGTCGTCAGCGCTTCACAATCCGCTCGGAACAGCACCCGGAATTTGGACTGAATACAGCGATTGTGTGATCATCAATCTGCCCGGTGTTCCGTTTGAAATGAAAAATCTGATCAAAACCGAAGTGATTCCCAGACTTCAAAAGAAATTTGATCTTCCGTTTGTGATTCATCATTTTCTGTCAGTTTCAAATTTTCCCGAAAGCCGGTTGGCGATTGCAATTTCTGACTGGGAAAACCGACTTCCCAATAATCTTCACCTTGCCTATCTGCCCGAAAGAGGAAAGGTGAAACTCAGGATTACCGGCAAAGACAATGACAAAATCAAACTTCAGAAACAGATCGATGCTGAAGTCGAAAAACTGATTCCGCTGCTTGGCGATCATCTGGATTCTGCGGTCAGCGGTTCCACCGAGGAAGTTCTCGGCAGCAAATTGAAAGCAGCGGGACTGACCATCTCGACCGCCGAAAGCTGTACCGGTGGAATGATCGCCCATCTGATCACATCGGTATCCGGAAGTTCTGTCTGGTACAAAGGTTCGGTGGTTTCTTATTCGACCGAAATCAAAGAGTCACTGCTCGAAATTCCAAAAGAACTGATTGAAAAACAAACCGTTGTCAGCAGAGAAGTTGCAGTCGAAATGGCAAAATCTGCGGTCAGAAAATTAAATACCGATCTGTCGGTTTCAACCACCGGTGTGGCCGGTCCGGCAAAGGGTGAGGACGGAAAGGAAGTGGGAACAGTTTGGATTGCGGTGACCGACGGAAATTCGGTTTTGACAAAAAATTATTTTTTTCCGTATCTCGACAGAGACGATTTCATCCTCCAAGTTTCAAGACTGGCAATGCTGAAGGTGATTGAATTTGTCAAAAATCATTTTGAAAAATAAGATCAGCATTTGCACTTTTCACGGCTTCTTCTTTCCATATCCCGATTTCTGAAAGGATAGATTTTCAGTCCGAAATAAAAATCGGCTCCATGCAGTTTCTTGTGTGGAATCAGCATCGGCAGCACATTTTCGCTTCCGATGATCGCTGGCCCGAATCTGAAAAACGCACCCAACTGAAGATTTTGATATTCATAAGCCGAAATTGAAAAACCGTATGCCATTTTATGAATCGAATACAGATAGGACAGATTGATGATATTGCTTCGCCTCAAACTGTTTTCAAAAATCGGTGTGCGCTGTATCCAGTCAAGGCTCAAATACTGTTCGGCCGAAATGCTTTTGCTGGCATTGAAATGAAGCGCGGTCGGCAAACCGATTTTGAATTCGTTTGAAATCAGCGACTGTTCGGGATTGCCATATATTTCCTGACTGATGATCTGTGCAAACTGCTCCGGATTTTCAAAATCGACTTCGAGCGCCGGATTGTTGGTGTACTGAAAATCATCGCCGGTAAACCGATGCACAAAACCGTCAAAAGTGACTGCGCCGATATCGAGCAGATTCAAACCCATTTTGAAATTATAGGCCTGATCATATTCGCCAAAATCAACCACTGCCATACCAATATCAACGCCAAAACCTTTTCCGTTCTTTTTGTACCTGTATTGGTCGTTTTCAAAATCATATCCGGTCGAATAAGCAGCTTCGACATCAAAATTTGAGACATAGAGATTTTTGATATTTCGGGTCGAATCTTCGGGATCGGGAACAAATTCTCTTCTCATCAAAGCATTTTGCCGGTTTTTAATAACATAAGCATCATTTCCGCCAAGATATTTCAGATTGACACCCACCACCCAGAAATTTTCTGAAGACTGAAAAATATCTGTCGAAAGATTCAGACCGACTTCTGTCCAGTTCATAAATGAGGTTTCAAATTCGCCGAGATTGTATAGCACCGGTTCGACAATCTGCTGATTGGTGTATTTCAAATAATTATCGACTTTGACAATCGAAGTCTGTGTTCTGAGTTTTGAAAACAGTCCGGCCGAAAAATTTCTTTCGCCCAATTTGAAATTAAACGAAAACGAAGGCCCCATCAGTTCGGAGCTGAAGTGAAATCCGGTTTGGTCATGGTTGTAATAATCCCAGACCTTCTTTGTGTTTTCGCCGGTTATGCCGTGTTTGATATCTGCTTCTTTGACATCTCCGCCGGTCAGACCGAGCAGACTCGATTTTGAAATATAGCCGTATCGGTTTTGTACAAAAACATCTTCTGAAATCAGATTGAGATCCCACTGGTTTGGATTCAAAAAAGGTTGGGTGGGAGAGATGCCGACCGCACTGATACCGCTATACGGATCATTGCTGAAGATATAGGGATCCTGAGATTTTAAGCGGACAGCCAAAATCACAAAAACCGACAGTATATAGAATCGAAAAGACATATCCTCAACCAATCTGAAATCAAAACGGTCTTTGGCTGAGAATATTTTAATTTCCCAAAACAAAAAAACCCGAATCACTTCGGGCTTTCTGTATTTTGTAATCTTATGAATCAGTCAAAATCCTGATTGGTTCCAACTTTTGCGCTTTGCACGTTGATTACTTCTCTGGTTTTGATTTGGTCTCCGTTGCCCAATACAAATGCAACAATTGTCAGATTGTTTGAATTGGTTACATTGGGCGGAAGCTGTACATTGAAATCTCTTGTCCAAACAGTTCCGTCGGCAATCTGATTTTGTGGGATGACATCTCCGTATATGTCGGTGTATGCCTTCAGCAATACATGCTCCTGAGGGAAGTTCGGGATGGTATGCGGCATATTTGCATAATCAAATTCGGGGTCACAGGTCCATCCTGAACCGGCGATGTAATTGGCCTGATCATGAGCCAGTCCGTCTTCAATCAGTGTCACCACAAGTCTTGCGTCCGGAACCGAATCGGTAGCAAACCCTACCTTTACACTGATGTTCAGATTGTTTCCGTTCAATGTTGAATTGATTCCAAGACCCAGTGAAGCCTGCTGATTCAGATAAGGAAGCAATTGCGGATAGTATCCTTCAGGATCATTTGGACAAGGTTGAATATTTTTCAACTGATCGAGTTCGTATATACGATTGATCTTTCCTCTTGGCTGTCCCTGTGCATCATAGTTTGCAGGATTGGTCATGTCAAGTGCAAATTCGTATGCCCACGGATCGGTAGGCGCTCCCGGACAATGGATTGCAATCGGAATGATATTCGGGTTGAACTGGGTCAGATAGTGAACGATGGTAATCATCCTCGGACAGTATCCGCACCAGGTTCCGGTGTAGTCTTCAACCAGCACTTTTTGGGTGTATGCAGAAGGTACAACATCGGTCGATGAAAAAGTCTTGACCGCACTTGTTTTACCGTCATAAACACCATAAACTTCGTTGTGATCGTTGGCTGCGGTCGGAATAAAAGTGCTTCCGCTGATTTCGACACCGTTCACATAAAAAGTGCTTGAAGCACTTACATCACCGTCGATACTCGACATAAGCTGAAAGCTGATTTCGCTTCCAACAGGAACTGAGCTGCTGCTCAAAGTCAATTCAAGTGAGGCATCGCCTACTTCCTCTTCTGTCCCGCAACTGATCATCAGACCGGTGGACATAATCATTAAAATGAAAAGATGTGTTAGTTTATTCAGTTTTTTCATAGAAAGAAATTCTAAATTTGCTAATTTAGCGCAAAATTAACACACAATTAAATAATTATGGCAAAAAAGTTATTCTCAATCCTGCTTTTTATGGCAGTGGTGTCGTTTTCATTTGGTCAGGAATCCCGTTTTCCGGATATGATTTTGACCGACATTGAAGGCAATAAAGTCGATATCAATGCACTGAGTCAGGAGGGACCGGTTGCAATATCGTTTTGGGCAACCTGGTGTGGCCCCTGTATGCTCGAACTCAATGCAATCAACGAAGTAATTGATGACTGGGTAGAAGAAACCGGCGTTAAATTCTTTGCAATTTCGATTGATGATTCAAAAACCGTCAGCAGAGTTCGTCCGATGGTCAACGGAAAAGGATGGGATTTCAATATCCTGCTCGACACCAACAATGAATTGAAAAGGATGCTGAATTTTTCGACACCTCCTTTTTCACTGGTTGTAAGAAACGGTGAAATCAGGTATCAGCATTTGGGATATCAGCCCGGAGCCGAGGACGAATTTTACGAGAAAATAAAGGAGAACTCCAATTAATCAGAATTAATTTTAAAATCACATGAGAAAAATATTTGGAACGCTTACAGCAGTATTATTGATTTCAACAACTGCTTTTGGACAGGTTGAAGTAGGAGGGGGAACTTTTTCGGGAGGAATAGAATCCACTTCACAATGGTATCAGCCGGACGAAGACCTGGGGTTTGAAAGACCAGATGATCCATTCCGTTCAAACAACTATGTAAGATTGGACTATACCTATGGCAAGTTTTCTGCAGGTCTTCAGTACGAGGCTTATCTGCCGACTGCACTTCTCGGTTATTCGGAAAGATTCAATGACAACAAGATAGCCACCTATTATGTCAATTATAAAGGTGAGCAAATCGACGTAACAGCAGGTTATTTTTATGAGCAGTTTGGAAGCGGTATGATTCTCAGAAGTTGGGAAGACCGTCAGATCGGTATCAACAATGCGATCAAAGGTTTGAGAGTGACCTATACACCAAACGATTATACAACCATCAAAGGTCTGATCGGTAACCCGAGACTTGGTTTTGAAACCACCGAAGGAACGGTCGGAGGTGTGGATTTGGAGACCAACCTTTTGAGATTGTTTAAAAATGAAGATTCTTCAAATTCGATTACTGCCGGATTCAGCTATGTGGGTCAGTATGAAAAATACACAGGACCTGCAAAAGATTTCCCGAAAACTTCAGGTAATTATTCAGGAAGATTGGGCTACAACGGCAAATCGGGTATCTATGCAAATGTAGAATATGTTTATAAAGAAGAACAGCCGGTGTTCAACAACGGTATAGCTTCTGACAAATATTATGACGGCAACGGTTTCCTGTTCAATCTGGGTTATTCAGCCAAAGGATTTGGAATCAACACCACCTTCAGAAGATTGGAGAATATGGGGCTTTATGCTCAGAGAGATATGAGCGAGCCTGCTGCAAACGTGTATAATGAGGCGATAGTAAACTATCTTCCGGCGCTGACCCGTCAGCACGATTATATGCTGACCAATATCTATGTTTATCAGGCTCAACCGAATCTTAATTTTGAGAAAAAGGAAGTGGGTGAAATCGGTGGTCAGATCGATATTTTCTATAATTTCAAAAAGGGATCAACTTTGGGTGGTCAGTACGGTACCAAACTGGCAGTCAACGGTTCATATTGGAACGGTTTGAATGCAGAATTCAATGCGGCCGGCGATGAATACACCACCAATTTCTTTGATTTTGGACGTAAATTCTTTCACGATGTGAATTTTGAAATCAATAAAAAATGGACCCCAAAATTTTCATCGATTATCACCTATATGCACCAGTATTATGACAAGGCGATCGTAGAAGGCGGAAATTACTCGCACATCATTGCAAATGTAGTGGTAGGAGATTTCCTGTATAAATTCAATTCAAAAAATTCGGTTCGTTTTGAATTGCAGCATCTTCAGACAAAAAGGGACAGAAAAAACTGGGCGGCAGCTCTGGTTGAATACAATTTGAATCAAAAATGGAATTTCTATGTAGGTGACAATTACAATTACGGAAACGATGACAAAGATCAAAGATTCCATTATTATATGGTGGGCGGCAGCTATGCCAAAGAATCTACGCGGGTTGCGCTCAATTATGGCCGTCAGCGTGGAGGATTGATTTGTGTGGGCGGAGTTTGCAGGTATGTTCCTGAAAATACCGGCTTTACACTTTCATTAGTAAAAACATTTTAGTAAATTTGAAAACTTAATTAAAACAACACACAAAATTTAATCATTATGAAACATTTTTTTACCAAACTTCTGCTGGTAGGATTATTCCCTCTGGCAGCTTATGGTCAGACGATCGTCAGCACAACACCCGAAAACAAAAAAGCAATTCTTGAGGAGTTTACGGGAATCTACTGTGTTTATTGCCCTGAAGGACATGCAATCGCAGAGCAGATTTTGACCCAAAACCCGGGCAATGCATTTGCAATCAACATTCACCAGGGCGGTTATGCAGCTCCGAGCGGTGGTGATCCTGACTTCAGAACACCATGGGGAAATGCAATTGCAGGCCAGACAGGGTTGGCAGGATATCCTGCAGCGACAGTAAACAGACACGTATTCCCGGGCAGATCACAGGGAGCTTCAGGAACGACTGCAATGAACAGAAATTATTGGAAAACATCTGCATTGGAAATCATTGCAACGCCATCTTATCTGAATATGGCGGTAGAAGCATCAATCGACATTGAAACCAGACTTTTGACTGTTCATGTTGAAGCATACTACACCGGATCAAGTCCTGAGTCAACAAACCTTCTGAATGTTGCACTCCTTCAGAACAACACCAAAGGTCCCCAGACAGGAGGTGGTTCAGGAAACAACTACAACCACATGCGTCGTTTGGTTGATCTGATTACAGGTCAGTGGGGTGAAACCATCACCACTACTTCTGCAGGCTCATTTGTAGACAAAACTTATACTTATACAATTCCTGCAGATTACAACGGAATTTCGGCTATTCTTCCGGATATGGAAATCGTGGTTTTCATGACAGAAACCCATCAGGAAATTATCAGCGGTAACGGAACTTTCCCTGCACTGCTTGGCCTTGAATATGAACATGACGCAGGAATTTTGTCAATCAGTAATGTGGACAGAACCTGTACAAACGTGATTGCACCGACAGTAACAATTCAAAACAATGGTGAAGACACAATCACTGAAATGGATGTAGAATACAAAATCAATGGCGAGACTCATGTTTATAACTGGACCGGTTCTTTGAGTTCACTTCACACAGTGACCATCGATCTGCCTGAAGTTACTTTCAACCTACAGGCAAACAATGATTTGGATATTAAAATCCTTAACAGCGACCAGAACCCATCCAATAACAATATGTCAATGGATTTCCTGAGCGCTCCTGATTCGCAGACCAATAACCTGGTTTTGACCATCAATACAGACGGTAAAGGTGCTCAGACCAGATGGATCATTAAAAATTCATCAAATCAGACCATCAAACAGGGCAACGGATACGGAAACAATCAAACTTATGAGATCGATATCGAACTTCCGGGCAACGACTGCTACAGTTTGAGAGTTCTGGATACTGGAAACGATGGAGGTGCTTCCATTTCACTTGCAGACGGAAACGGAAACGTACTGATAGAATCTGACGGTAACTACGGCGGAGGATTTACAAAAGCATTCTCAAAAGGAGCTTTGGGTGTAAACGATCAGCAGATTGTTGAAGTAAATGTTTATCCGAACCCTACTACAGGAATCGTGAATCTGGTTAGCGGAAAAAACATTGACAATGTAAATGTTTATGATGTCTCAGGAAGATTGGTTAAGACTGTCAACAAGATTTCATCTGACAAATCTGTATTGGATTTGAGCAGCCTTGCAAACGGTACTTATATCCTGAAAATTCAGACAGATAAAAAAGTGGTTACCAAGAAAGTAATTATTAAATAAGAAAAAAATGAAAAAGATTATTGTAAGCGCATTTCTTTGCCTTTTTATGATTTCGGGCTATGCTCAAAATCAGGATTTTGAAGTGCTGGACTTGGACGGCAATCCGTATGTGGACGGCCAGACGTATGTCTATAATGTACACGGAACATTTGGAGATCCAATTAATGAGGCAAAACTTTTCTTTGTGTTTCACAACCCGACTGCTGAACAAATTAAAATTTATGGGCAGGTATTGGAATTTACAAATACAGACGGTTCAATGGCTCAGTTTTGTATCATTGATGCATGTTACTTCCCGCTTGTAGAAGGCGGACTGTATCCTGCACAAGGAGGCTTTTTGGCTCCCGGAGAATACAACGGTCAGAATGAAACCAATTATTTCATTAACCTGGATGATTTCAGCCCGGTTGAATACAAATTCAGAATTTATCAGGCAAACGTTGACACCGGTGAAGAAATTCCGAACACTACATTTGAAATGAACTATCGTTATGATGCTTCAATGGGTGTTTCTGATGTTCAGACACTGGCCATCGCACAGGTATATCCGACAGTAGTAAAAGGGTTTACAAATGTGAGCCTTAATGAAGATGCAAATGTTCAGGTTCTGAATACCGAAGGGAAGATTGTCAAAAAACTCAGTATGAAGAAAGGACAGTCACAACTTGATTTGAACGGATTGTCAGCCGGAGTTTACTGGGTGACTTTCAAAGGTGTTTCAGGTGTGAATACCAATATCAGAGTTTTGGTTAAATAATTCAGATTAACTTTTAATTTTAGAGACCGCCTTTCGGCGGTCTTTTTTTTGCCTGAATATATGAATTCACCTATCCGAATTTGGTCAGAAGAAAATAGGGTGATTTCCCCCTGTCGATTTGGTTGCAATTCCTCTGTTTTGATTTGATGATTTGTTCAATCTTTGTATCAGGAAGTTGAAATACCAACTCAGTACCTGATAAGCGGCAGGAATTCTGCCGATCGAAAAAAACTATTTTAACAGGGAATCCCTGAGAGACTTAAACTGAAAAACCAAACTAAACTAAATTAAACCAACCCCAAACCAAAGCCCAACCAACCAAGCAACTGACTAAACTTAAACTAAAACCATTTTCAACCAACCTAACCAGATCTTAAGTCCCTTTTATTATTCCCTCTGCATTAAAATCCTTTGGCGTCCTGCCAAAGGATTTTTTTATATCGGACAAAAAAAGCCGGTCAAAAAAGACCGGCTTCTATATCATTTAAAAGGATTTCCTTTAGAATTTGTAGTCAAATCCTAGACCCAGTGAAGAAATTGATCCGTCATTGCTGATTCCTTTGTAGAAACCGTAAACATTGAACGAAGTGTTGTTCCATCCCACTCTTGGTCTGTAGTAGAAACCACCGTCTCCACCACCGCTTCCGGCATAAATGGCGTAACCCAGATCAAGACCTCCGAAGAAACCGCCAAAATCGTATTTTGCAGTTGCAGCAATCGGAATAAATCCGGCGTCGTCTCCTTTGTACTTAACGCCCATAAATTCTTGTTCTTTGGCAGTCCAATGGTCGTAACCCGTAGCCACACCTGCCTGGAAGTTTTCTGCAACTGTCCAGTAGTAAGCCAGATTGACACCAAAATTAAAACTGGAATAATCTCCCGCATCACCAATAGGGAATCCGATAAATGCACCAGCCTCAAATCCTGTTGATTGAGCTTTTAATCCTGTCAGGCCAAACATGGCTATAACAGCTGATAACAAAAGTTTTTTCATGTCTAAATAATTTTAAAGTTTTAACAAAAATAATAAGATTATTGAAACATGCAACTGATTAATGAAACTTGGAAATCCCAATTATTCACAGCTAATTAACAAACGGCTTAATATCAGTTGATTAATGTTTTTCAGAAAAAGAATACCAATAGTTTAATAAACTTTTTTAGTCCAACTTGCCCAATTGATCCTTGTCCGGCATCAACTAACCAAAACAATTAATAATGACAAAACATTGTGTTTTGAATCATTGCGATGAATTTAAAATATCACCAAAACCGAACTTTAGTTAAATAATTAATCATTTTTGGGGTGAATTATGCAGCGTAAATCTTAATTTTGCAACATTAAATCTTTACCCAAATGAGCAATACCTACAAATCGGCAGGAGTGGACAAAGAGGAAGGTTATCAGACCGTTTCCAAAATCAAAAAAGCGGTTTCTGAAACCCACAACCAAAACGTACTGAACGGAATTGGCAGCTTTGGCGCTTTCTATCAGCTGTCGGGTTACAAAAATCCGGTGCTCGTTTCGGGAACTGACGGTGTCGGCACAAAACTCAGAATTGCACTCGATGTGAAAAAATATGACACCGTCGGCATCGACTGTTTTGCAATGTGCGCAAACGATATTCTCTGTCACGGCGCAAAACCGCTTTTCTTCCTCGATTACCTCGCCTGCGGAAAACTCGATTCGGACATTGCGGCCGAAATCGTGGGCGGAATTGCTGCAGCATGTAAAGAAACAGGAACTGCGCTCATCGGCGGCGAGACAGCCGAAATGCCGGGTATGTATCAGATTGGTGATTATGATGTGGCAGGATTTTGTGTGGGTGTGGTCGAAAAAGATGAAATCATCGATGGTTCTCAAATCAAAGAAGGACAAATGATTGTCGGATTGCCGTCTTCAGGTTTTCACAGCAACGGTTTCTCGTTGGTCAGAAAAATTTTCACTGATTTCAATGTGGAATTTGAAGGCAAACCACTTTGGAAAACTCTTTTAGTCCCAACGAGATTGTATCAGAACGATATCGATAAAATCAGACAAAAAGTGAAATTATCCGGAATTGCACACATCACCGGCGGCGGTTTGATCGAAAATGTACCGAGAATTCTTCCCGAAGGCCTGACTGCAGTAATCGATAAATCAAAAATTGATGTTCCTTCTGTAATGAAAGAATTGATGAAAAGAGGAGGAATTTCAGAAGACGAAATGTTCGGTACTTTCAATATGGGCGTGGGAATGATTGTAACCTGCGATGAAAAAGATGCACAAGTCGTTTTGGATTTAATTCCGGAAAGTATGCTGATCGGAAAAATCGAAAAAGGAAACGACGAAATTATTTTGAAGTGATTTTGATGATATGAAACATTTTTCGCTAAGACGCCAAGTTGTATTTTGCGTCTCTGCGGCTTTTCGTGAAAAACATCTCGCTAAGACGCTAAGACGCCAAGTTGTAATTTTGAGTCTCTGCTGCTTTTCGTGAAAAACCTCTCGCTAAGACGCTAAGACGCCAGGTTGTAATTTTTCGTCTCTGCTGCTTTTCGTGAAAAACCTCTCGCCAAGACGCCAAGTTGAATTTTGCGCCTCTGCGGCTTTGCGCGAAAAACCTCTCGCCATGACGCCAGGTTGTAATTTTGCGTCTCTGCACCAATTAAAGATTATTAACAATTCTTGTTATACCGTCTTTGATTAATTTTTCATTAAAATTGATTAATAAGCCTAACTTTAAATCTGTGATTCTCAAATATGTGAGCAACTGTTTATAATGAACCGGCGCAATTTGTTCAACAGATTTCAGTTCAATTATAACCTTATCTTCCACAATCAAATCAGCACGGAAACCCAACTCCATCTTTAATTGTTTCCACACAACGGGAATGGTTTTCTGTCTGTCTATTTGTAATCCTGTGTTGATCAATTCGTAACACATAATTTCTTCATAAACTGATTCCAGTAAACCGGGGCCTAAACCCGTATGGATTTTAAAAGCAACATCTACTATGATTCTTGAAATTTCATTTTCTGTCATATTCAACTTCATTTATAGTTACAATTAATCGATTATTTTAATCAACTCTTTCAGCAACCGAATCTGATTTTTTGCCCGATTTAAATTCTGTTCCGGATAGGATATTTGATAATAAATATCTTCATTCAGATAATCGGTCAGAAAACGAACCGACTGAATATAAATCACCACTTTCGCAGCCAAATCCAGATATTCAATTTCAGTTTTGGACAACTGCTTTTTCAGATGTGAAAGAAACCCGTTTTTTAACGCATTGTAATAATTCGGATTAAAAATATGCTTACTTTCGGCATCGTCTTCATCTGTCAGATTTGTGTAAGACCTCGCCATATCGCCAAAATCATACAAAACAGGGCCTTTCATAAAAGTATCCCAGTCAATCAGTGCAATGATTTTTTCATCCGAATTTTTATCAAAAAGAAAATTACTGATTTTTGGGTCTGCGTGAATGATCCGGGCAGGAATTTCTGTTGAAATTTTATTCCATTCATTTAAAAAATTTTGATTTGAAATGACGAATTCAACTTCAGATTTTGAATTTTCAATCCTTGACCGATCCGTATTTTTTAGTGCAGTTTCAAATTGCCGGTATCTCATATTGAAATCAAGAAACCCAGGAATCGAATCGCAGATTTTTGTCATTTCCAAATCATTGAGATACGAATAAAATTCGCTCAAAAACCCGGCAGCTTCAAACACCTGATTTTCTGATTTTGCTTTTACAAAACTTTGCGAATCTTCTATAAATTCAAAAATCCGCCATTCGGAATCATAAAGATACTCATGGTTTGAGAACGGCAGCGGTTTTAAAAACTGATGTGGATAATTTTTTGATTTTAAATGATTTGAGATATTCAGAATATTTTGAACGAGTGTGACTGGAGATTTAAAAATTTCGGTATTAATTTTTTGAAGAATATAATTTTTCTGATTATTTCTAATATTGTAAGTCTGATTGATATGACCCGAAGCCAGTGTTTTTATTTCAAAATCGGAAACCGACTTTTCATATATTCTGAAAATTTTGATTAATTCCATATTTAAAAGTGTGGCTTTCTTAATGTTTATTAGTAATTGTAAAATTTAATAGTGATTACATAAATATATTTTATACTTTTGGTAAAATTATAAAACTTAAAATTATGAAAAAGTGTATATTTTTATTTTGCTTATCAATTTTATTTATAAGTTGTGATTCAACAAAATATATAAGTTTTACTCAGAATAAGGAAGATATCATCACAAATCAAAATTTAAAGGACTTTTTAAAGAATAATAAATCACCAAAAGTTGTTTTAAGAGTTCCCAATTCATCTTTAGCAGTAACAGATACTGAGGATAATAGTTATTTGTTTAATGCCATAGAAAATGAGTTTTTAGCTAATGGATTCTTAGTAAGAGATAGACAGCTTTTTAATCAAATTCTTTCAAACAGTGATAATAATGTAGATTATTCAGTTTTGAGAGATAAATCAGATACTGATTTAATTATTGAATTATCGCAACTTAAGTATGATGTGTTGTACGAAACAAATAAATATACGGATGATGCTGGAAGGGAAAAGGTAGAAAACAAGATAGTTCATAAGAGATATGGAGCTATGGTTGAGTTTAAAGTTATTATTGTGAAAAATAATGAATATGCTGGAGTTTATCGTTTCAATTATGTTCCTTGTTCTGATTCACCTTGTCAGATTCTATCATTAAAGAAAAAGGTTGAACTGGAAAAAGAAAATAAAAAAGCTGGGATTTTACCATATGAAGGAGTTGAGAAAAATGAAATGGAATTATTTATAAAAGGAGCTACTAACAAACTTATCAAAGAAATGAGAAGATAAGTTTTATTATAAGTTGATAAATAAAACCCTAGGTGTTTCTTCTTAATCTAGGGTTTTTTTATATTAAATAATCATTCTCTATTCAAGAGAGAAACCGCATTATTTTTATTAATTTTGTGGTTTTCAAAACCAAATCCCCAAAAGGAATTCGGATTGAAATTCAAATTTAATTTTTTTATACAATTATGACCAATTCCACTTCTTTTGATTCTCCGGGACTTCGATTCAGAAAAGCGATGGAGGAAGAAAAACCATTACAGATCGTAGGTGCAATCAATGCAAATCATGCACTTTTGGTAAAACAAGCCGGTTTCAATGCCGTATATCTTTCGGGTGGCGGTGTGGCTGCCGGTTCGCTTGGGATTCCCGATTTGGGGATTACCAATCTGGATGATGTCCTGATTGACGTCAGAAGAATCACAAACGTTTGTGATTTACCTCTGTTGGTGGATGTGGATACGGGCTTCGGCCCGTCTGCCTTTAATGTGGCAAGAACCGTAAAAGAACTTATCAAAGAAGGTGCTGCCGCCATGCATATCGAAGATCAGGTGGGTGCAAAACGCTGCGGACACCGTCCGAACAAAGAGATAGTCAGTAAGGAAGAGATGTCCGACCGGCTCAAAGCTGCTGCTGATGCGCGGACAGATGAAAATTTTGTGATTGGCGCACGAACGGATGCTTTTGCTCAGGAAGGAATTGAGAAGACATTGGAAAGAGCGGTTGCTTACAAAGAGGCAGGCGCGGATTTCATATTTGCGGAAGCTGTTCCCGATTTGTCTTATTATCAGCAATTTGTGGATGCCACCGGAATCCCGGTTTTGGCCAATATCACCGAATTCGGAATGATAAAAATGTACACGGTCGATGAACTTCGTGAAGCCGGAGTGGGACTGATTCTTTATCCGCTTTCTGCTTTTCGGGCTGCCAACAAAGCCGCACAGAATGTGTATGAACACATCCGAAAAGAGGGAACACAGAAAAATGTGCTCGACACGATGCAAACCCGTCAGGAATTGTATGAAAGTATCAATTATTATTCTTACGAACAAAAATTAGACGAATTATTTAAACACAATAAACATGGCAACTGAGAAAAAAACTTTTACACCCAAAAAGAGTGTGGCGCTTTCAGGCGTGGCAGCAGGAAATACTGCACTGGCAAGCGTTGGCCGAAGCGGAAACGACCTGCACTACCGGGGTTATGATATCATGGATTTGGCAAATAAAGCAGAGTTCGAAGAAGTGGCATATCTGCTGATCCACGGTGAGCTGCCAACCAAAAAACAACTTGAAAATTATAAAATCAAATTAAAATCTCTTCGCGGATTACCGCAAAATCTGAAAAATGCCCTGAAACAAATCCCGGCAGCCGCCCATCCGATGGATGTGATGCGTACCGCGGTTTCTGTTTTGGGTACCATCAGCCCCGAAAAAGATGACCACAATCTGACCGGTGCAAAAGATATTGCCGACAAACTGCTGGCTTCATTTTCTTCAGGTTTGCTGTACTGGTATCACTATTCGCACAACGGAAGAGAAATCGAAGTGGAAACCGATGATGATTCCATCGGCGGGCATTTTCTGCATTTGCTGCATGGTCAAAAACCATCGGATTCATGGATTAAAGCAATGAATATTTCGCTGAATCTTTATGCCGAACACGAATTCAATGCTTCTACATTTACGGCAAGAGTCATAGCCGGGACCGGTTCTGATATGTATTCCGCAATTTCGGGTGCCATCGGTGCTTTGAGAGGCCCGAAACACGGAGGAGCCAATGAAGTAGCTTTTGATATTCAAAGCCGTTATGCATCTGCCGATGAAGCCGAAAAAGACATTGTGGAACGCGTTGCCAACAAAGAAAAAATCATTGGTTTCGGACATCCGGTTTATACGATTTCAGATCCGAGAAATGTGGTTATTAAAAAAGTAGCCGAAGATTTGTCAAAAGAAGCCGGCGATATGTTGCTTTATGATGTGGCAGAAAGACTGGAATCAGTGATGTGGAGAGAGAAAAAAATGTTCCCGAATCTTGACTGGTTCTCGGCAGTTTCTTATCACAGAATGGGCGTTCCGACGTTGATGTTTACCCCGTTGTTTGTGGTTTCCCGCTGTACAGGCTGGGCTGCACACGTGATTGAACAGCGTCAGGACGGAAAAATCATTCGTCCGAGTGCAAATTATATCGGACCCGAGAACAAAAAGTTTGTTCCAATTTCAAAAAGAAAATAAATTATCTAAATTAAATCAATAAGAATGTCATCACACATTTCAAACAAGAGACCGCAGCCCGATCAGGTACTGACGGACATTGCGGATTATGTACTGAATTATGAAATCAAAAATGAATTGGCTTGGGAAACAGCTCACTACTGTCTTTTGGACACTTTGGGTTGCGGACTGGAAGCACTGACTTATCCGGCATGTACCAAATTGCTGGGTCCAATCGTCAAAGGAACAGTTGTTCCGAACGGAGCAAAAGTTCCCGGAACTCAGTTTCAACTCGACCCGGTTCAGGCAGCTTTCAACATCGGAGCAATCATTCGCTGGTTGGACTTTAACGACACCTGGCTGGCAGCTGAATGGGGGCACCCGTCCGATAATTTGGGTGGAATCCTTGCTACTGCCGACTGGCTTTCAAGAACCAATATCGCTGAAGGAAAAAAACCTTTGAAAATGCTTCAGGTTCTGGAAGGTATGATTATGGCGCATGAAATTCAGGGTCAGATGGCGATGGAAAATTCCTTTAACAAAGTCGGACTTGACCATGTGATGTTGGTGAAACTTGCTTCAATAGCAGTTGTCGGAAAATTAATCGGTCTGAACAGAGAAGAATTAATCAATGCGATTTCACTTGCATTTGTGGATGGTCAGTCTTTGAGAACTTATCGTCACGCACCCAACACAGGAAGCCGTAAATCATGGGCTGCCGGAGATGCTACTTCAAGAGCCGTCCGTCTGGCATTGATTGCCAAAACCGGAGAAATGGGTTATCCGTCTGTGCTGACTGCACCCGTTTGGGGATTCTATGATGTTTCTTTCAAAGGAAATGAATTCAAATTCCAGCGCCCTTACGGTTCTTATGTGATGGAAAATGTATTGTTCAAAATTTCATTTCCTGCCGAATTCCATTCACAGACAGCTGTTGAGGCAGCGATGACGCTTCACGGAAAACTGAAAGAAGCCGGGAAAAACACAGATGATATTAAAAAAATCACCATCAGAACACACGAAGCAGCCATTCGTATTATCGACAAAAAAGGTCCGCTGAGCAATCCTGCCGACCGCGACCACTGTATTCAGTACATGATTGCAGTTCCATTGATTTACGGAAGACTGACTGCTGCCGATTATGAAGATGATGTGGCTTCCGACCCGAGAATCGACCCGCTGAGAGATAAAATGGAATGTGTGGAAGACGTTCAGTTTACCAAAGATTACCACGATCCCGAAAAACGTTCGATTGCAAACGGGCTGACCATTGAATTCAACGACGGTACGGTTTGGGATGAAGTGACTGTTGAATATCCAATTGGACACAAACGAAGAAGAGACGAGGGAATCCCTGAATTAATCAAGAAATACAAGATTAATCTGAACCGGATTTTCCCTGAAAAACAGCAAAACGAGATTCTGAATCAATCACTCGATTATGACAAACTGATCAATATGAATGTAAATGAGTTTGTGGATATGATGGTCATCTGATTTTAAGTTTATAATCAAATATTTATAACAGAGTGCTCCCAAAAAAGGACCTCTGTTTTTTTATTTCTGCCAAAGTCTTTTGGGATAAATTCCTTTGGACTGCATGGTCTCGATTTCTTTGATTACATTTTCTTTGTCTTCGCGATAGGTCAGACCAAACCATTTCTCAGAAGTTTTCAAGACCCTGACCCGAATCCGGTTTTGATGAATCGCTTTGTCGATAACCGAAGGCAGATAAAATTCAGATTTTGAAAGGTCTTTGGTATTTTCAAGAAATTCAATCAATTCAACTTCTGCAAGCCGAAAAAATGAAGCATCCAAAATCCAGAAATTCATTGAAACCAAATCATTCTGATTCAAATTTTTTGATTCTCCTTTTTCGTTCAGACCACTGATTTGGTCATTGATTTTTTGAATCGAAGTGAACTCTTCCACGCTTTTGAGCAATTCATCATTCAGCCGGCAAATTCCTCTTGACACGCTTCCGTTTTCACTCAAAGTATTTTGAAGTTCAAATGCAGTCATACCAAAAGGCTGATCTGAAATCTGATGATTTTTAATCAGTTCTGCAGCATTTTCAAAACTTTGTCTTCCATAATAATCGTCTGCATTGATGGTGACAAACGGTCCGTCGATCAAATTTGATGCGCAATAGACCGCATGTCCGGTTCCCAATGGTTTTTTTCGGTTTTTTAATTTTGAATGAAAACGTTCAGGTATCAGAGTGTCAACCTTCTGAATGATAAAATTTAATTCGGCATCATTGTTTTCAAGAATTTTTTGAAGTCTGATTTTATAATCTTCCGGAAATTTAGAATTGATGATCAGTACAAATTTTCGGATACCGATACTGAGCGCATCAAAAAGCGCAAATTCCATCAGACTTTCGTTTCCGCTTCCGACTTTATCAATCTGTTTGCTGCCTCTGTACCTGCTTCCCATTCCACCGGCCAGTATGAGCAGTGTTGTGTTATTCATAATAATCGAATCCGAAAACCGGTTTTCTGTATTTGTATTTTCCGCGGCTGAAATCGGGCATTTCCTGAGAAGCTCCGTTTCCTTCAATCGATTTTTCGCTCAATGGTGTCACCGCGTACCAGGTCGCCAAATCATACACATCAAACGGAAATTCTTTGTTGGCTTTGATGCATTCTATAAAGTCATTGATCAGAAAGAAATCCATTCCGCCGTGTCCTGCGCCTTCTGCTTTTTCCTGATATTTTTTCCAAAGCGGATGATCGTATTTTGTCAGATAATCTTCAGAACCTGTCCATTTGTGTGAATGGTTCATCTCATCTTCAAAATACAAAAATCCCTGATTGAAACCTCCAGAACCGATGTCCTGCCAGATCCCGTTTGTACCCTGAACCCTAAATCCCAGATTGTACGGTCGCTGGAGCGAAGTGTCGTGAGTGAGCAGTATGGTTTCGCCGTTTTCGCATTTCAAAAGCGTCTGAACCACATCTCCTTCTTTGAATTTCAACTTAGCATTCGGATGATCTTTTCCGCCGGTTTTAATGATATAATCGGTCAGCCCCGCCTGTTTGGTTGCCATTGAAGTCAAATGGGTAATTCGGTTGCCTCGGTTCACATCCATCATGGTTGCAACCGGGCCCAGACCGTGAGTCGGATAGAGTTCTGCATTTCGGTCAACATAATGAAGCGTTCTCCATTTTGATTCCGAAAAACCTTTGTCGCCAAAGTTGACTCCCGTTCCGTAAGCGCTCTCTCCGTCATTAAAAAGCACACCTCTCAGATCATGCTGATATCCGCCCTGTCCGTGTACGATCTCACCAAATTTCCCCTGACGAACCATATTGAATACCGACAGTATATCGCGGCGATAACAGACATTTTCCATCATAAAGATCGGAACTTTTGTCTCTTCATACACATTGACATAATCCCAACATTCATCCAGGTTCATTGCGCCGCAGACTTCCAGTCCGACGATTTTGCCGGCGCGCATCGCTTCGACCGCCTGAGTATGATGCCATTCCCATGGAGTCGAAATCACCACCGCATCCACATCTTTTCCGGACAGAAGTTTTCGGTAATCATAATCTCCATCAGAATATACTTTTGGTCTTGATTTTCCGTGTTTGTCAAATATTTTCAGTGCCATTTCCACCATTCTCGGTTCGGGATCCGCTATGGCGGTCACCTCCACATCATCTCTTTTCAGCAATTCGTCCAGATGCACCTGACCGCGCATTCCGACTGCAATCAGTCCGACTTTGATTTTTGACTCGAAAAGACTTCCGCTGTAAACCGTTCCCGGAAGCAGAAGAGCAGCCATTCCTGCCATTCCGCTTGTTTTGATGAATTTTCTCCTGTCCATATTGTCAATTGTTAATTTCTTTCAAATTTAAAATAATTTGTGGTTTGACTCTGATGATTCGGCTTCAAACATTTATTTGTGCTTTTTTGTTATTGTTTTTTGGGATAATCGTAATTTTGAGACCTCAAATTTTTAGATGATGAAACTTGTTTATTCAGGAAAGACCAAAGATGTTTTTTCAACCGACAATCCCAATCAGTTTTTGCTGAAATTCAAAGATGATGTAACCGGCACAGACGGCATTTTTGACCCGGGTGCTAATACAGTTGGTCTGACCATTGAAGGTGCCGGTAAATCAGGCCTCAAAATGACGACTCACTTTTTTATGATGCTGAATCAGAAAGGGATTTCAACTCATTTTGTGGATGCTGACATCGATAACCGGACAATGACCGTCAAAAAAGCTACTGTTTTTGGAAACGGACTGGAAGTAATCTGTCGTTTCAAAGCGGTCGGCAGTTTTCTAAAGAGATATGGTGCTTACTGTAAAGAAGGTCAGGATTTGAAAAATTTTGTTGAAATCACCATCAAAGACGATGAAAGGGGTGATCCGCCAATTTCAAAAGACGGACTGTCGATGCTTAATATCCTTTCAAAAGAGGAATATGAAAAAATCAAAGAAGAAACGATTCTGATCTGCAATATGGTGAAGGAAGATCTTGCTTCAAAAGGTCTTGATCTGTATGACATCAAACTCGAATTTGGACGTGATGTGCATGGTCAGGTGATGCTGATCGATGAGATTTCGGGCGGAAATATGAGGGTTTACAAAAACGGGATTTATCTCGAACCTTTGAAACTTGAAAAAGAATTCCTGAGCTGATTTCTTATTTTTCAACCACAAACCGCCAGGGTTTGTTTTTCCAGATTTCACCCGAATAATCGATTCCGATTCTTGGTGTTGCAATGATTTTTGATCGGATGATTGAATCTTCAATCCAGATTCGGCGTGAAGTTTCCAGATTTTCGGCATAAAAACTTTTATCGATTTTCAGCAGTCTGCCGACTCTACCCGGACCCGAACATTCTTCGATTCCGCGAATCAGTACCGCTTCGGGACAGTCTGCCTTTTCAGTCACAAAATTCAGCATCCAGTAAATACCGTAGATGAGATAAACATAAACCAGGCCGCCGTTTTCATACATTACTTTGTTTCGTTCGGTTTTTCCTTTGCTCGCATGACAGGCAAGATCCTGCTCACCGATATAAGCTTCGGTTTCAATGATTTTTGATTTCAGTATTTCACCATTTCCAAAATCTCTGACCAGCGTTTTTCCGATCAGTCCTTTGGCAACCATCAGCGTGTTATTTTTGATGAAATAATCTTTTGTGATCCGGTTCATTTTGTTTCAAATGAAATACGCCGTCAAAACTGAACGGCGCATTTGTTATTTTTTAAATTCGCAATTGATTAAACTGTCATAATTTCTTTTTCCTTGGCCGCCAGCAGTTCGTCTGCCTGTTTCACATATTTGTCGGTCAGACCCTGAATTTTTTCTTCATAACCTTTCTGCATGTCTTCAGACACATCATCTGATTTTTTGATGTTGTTGTTGGCATCTTTTCTTGCATTTCTGATGCTCACCTTTGCATTTTCGGTTTCAGCTTTTGCAATTTTCGCCAGCTCTTTTCGTCTCTCCTCTGTCACCGGCGGAATATTGATGATTACCATTTCACCGTTGTTTGAAGGTGCGAAACCAAGATTTGCATTGATGATTGCTTTCTCGATTTCAGGAATCAGATTTTTCTCCCAAGGCTGAATGGTCAGTGTTCTCGCATCAGATGCACTGATATTTGCTGCCTGATTCAAAGGAGTAGAATTTCCGTAATAATCAAAACGGACAGATGAAAGCATGCCGGGTGAAGCCTTACCTGCTCGGAGTTTTACAAATTCTTTTTCCAGATGGCTCAATGCGCTCTGCATCTCTTCTTTTGTCATATCGACGATCAAATCCAATTCTTCCATGATGATTCTTTTTCAAAAATTTGAAGTGCTAATATATTAAATTCTTCCGATTTCAATCAATTAACCAAAGTGCCAATATTCTCTCCCAACAGCAGATTTTTCAGGTTTTCCTTTTTGTTCATATCAAAAACGATGATCGGCAGGTGATTTTCATGACTGAGTGTAAATGCGGTCATATCCATTACACTCAAATTCTTTTCAAACACTTCAGCAAAACTGAGGGTATCAAATTTGGTTGCACTCGGGTCTTTTTCAGGATCAGCCGTATAGATTCCGTCCACTCTTGTTCCTTTGAGAATCACATCCGCATCGATTTCTATCGCTCTCAAAGTCGCAGCGGTATCGGTTGTAAAATAAGGATTTCCGGTGCCCGCTCCAAAAATTACAACCCTTCCTTTTTCAAGATGCCGCGTTGCTCTTCTTTTGATATATGGTTCTGCAATCTGTTCCATTCTGATCGCTGTCTGAAGCCGGGTGAAAACGCCAGCCTCTTCCAAAGCTGACTGAAGCGCCATCGCATTGATCACCGTGGCAAGCATTCCCATATAGTCGCCCTGAACACGATCCATCCCGTTGGCAGCCCCCGACAAACCTCTGAAAATATTTCCGCCGCCGATCACGATTGCAACTTCCACCCCCAATTCAATTGCAGATTTGATTTCTTCCGCATATTCTTTCAGTCTTTCCGGGTCAATCCCAAACTGACGGCTCCCCATCAAAGCTTCTCCGCTCAGTTTAAGAAGTATTCTTTTGTATTTCATCCGTAAAATTTTGTTTTGCAAATATAATCTTTGATTTGAAAATCGAACCAATCACTTATCCATAAAAAAGAAGCAGGTTTCCCGATTTAACGGAATACCTGCTGGAGGGTTAATTGTATAGGTTTGGGTTAAGTTGAAAAAGAGAGGTTTGAATTTCTCTTTTTTTATGATGCAAAGTTGACTGAATTTAAATCAGTAAACAATAGGGCATTTGCCCTATTTTTATGAGGGTTTTTCCAGATTGATTTACACCCTTTCAAGAAACTTCATCACATCCACACCGTCTGCATAATCTTTCAATCCCGGTTTCTGACTTTGACCAAAATCGATTTGATTCTGAATTCCTGCCATTGAATGACCGACAATGCACTGGATTTCTTCCGAATTCTGATTGAGCATATTTTTCAGTTCATCCTGATTTTTATAATAAGAATAATGAACCACTGCGATCGGACTGTGAAAACTTTCCGATTCTTTGAGCATCACAAAATTATTGTCCAAAAATTTTTCTTTGCCCAACAGAAAGACCGCCCGGTTGTAATCATAATTGTTTGCATATTTGGGGTGGTTGATGATGTCTCTCCAATTAAAAAATGACTCAAAAATCTGATTTGTGTTGTAATTTTCGGGCAGAAAAAGTTTCGTGACATTTCTGCAGCCCAATCCGAAATATCTGAAAACATCTTCTGCCAGACCGCTCAGTTCTTCTATTGATTCGCTGCCGTCAATGACTGCAACGCCGGTTCTGTTTTTTCTGATGATGTGCGGGATTTCTTTGAAATAATATTCAAAATATCTTGCCGTATTGTTGCTGCCGGTCGCAATCACTGCATCATGATTTTTTAATTTCTCTGTTTTTTGAATTGATTTTTTTAATTCCGGATCATTTTCGGTCAGAAAATCAATCACAGCATTCATCAGCACATCATCTTTTGAAGAAGTTTTGACGATTGCATCATGACCCGACAGTATGACTGAAATCAAATCATGCAATCCGACCAGTGGCAGATTTCCCGCCATGATGATTCCGATTTTTTTTTGCGAATCCGAATATTTGTAATCCTTCAGCCAGTTTTCAATGTTTTCTTCAGTCAGCACTTCATTCCACTGTTTCAGACTATAATTTATATTTTCGGGTGTAAACCAGGGATTATGGATTTCGGCAGATTTTAATTTAGAATGAAATTCTGATGTTTCGATTGGATCGTTCAAAATTTTTCCGAAAAAACCTCCCAAATCGCAAACTGCTGAAATACGGCTGTGTACTGATGACATAATGATTCAATAAGTCTGCAAATTTAAGAATTCTCAGACAATGGTTTCAGTTGGATCAGAATCTCTTATTTAGAATGAAAATCATTTTCTGTCAGACGAATATTCCTTATTTTTGAAAAATAGAATTTTGGATGAATTTTTGACTGTTTTTATCGATTTTTGAATCAAAACAGCTCAGAATTTTCGGATTTCAGAATGAATTAAAAAATAATACAATGGCAATCATAATAACAGATGAATGTATCAATTGCGGAGCATGCGAACCCGAATGCCCCAACAATGCGATCTATGAAGGTGCTATGCCCTGGAAATATTCGGACGGTACCGAACTGAAAGGAGATTTCCTGAATGTGGACGGTCAGCAGCACAATGCCGAAGAAGTCCATGAAGCGGTAAGCGATGAAATTTATTTTATAGTAACCGACAAATGTACCGAGTGTATGGGATTTCACGAAGAACCCCAGTGTGCGGCGGTTTGCCCGGTTGACTGCTGCATTCCGGATGTGGACCATGTGGAAAGTGAAGAAAGGCTTCTCAAGAAAAAAGCGATTATGCACGGAGAAGATTGATTCCAAAATGAACTACAAACGATGCACTTTTCTTTTTCGGATCAGGATTGTGAAAACCAGATTCGTCAGTTGAGAAAAGTGCATTGATTATTTTACTGATACCCAAATGAAATAATTAACTTTGCACAAGATTTTGAATTCAAATTTTGATACAATCCGATAATCTTAAACAACACGATATGAAAATCCATAATTTCAGCGCAGGTCCCTGCATCCTTCCACAGGAAGTTTTTGACAGAATGGCTCAGGCCGTTTTAAATTTCAACAATTCAGGTCTGTCACTCATGGAAATTTCGCACCGCAGACCCGATGCTGAAGAGGTGATGCACAACACCATACAGCTGACCAAAGAACTGCTGAATGTGCCCGATACCCACGAGGTGATCTTCACACAGGGAGGTGCTTCACTTCAGTTTGTGATGGTGCCTTTCAATATGATGAATTTAAACGGCGGCAAAGCGGCCTATCTCGACACCGGCGTGTGGTCAACCAAGGCAATTGCAGAAGGAAAAAGACTCGGACTCGTTGATGTGGTTGCATCTTCTGCTGACAAGAAATACAGCTATATTCCAAAAAATTACAATATTCCCTCAGATGCAGATTATTTTCACTGCACTTCTAACAATACGGTAGCCGGAACCCAGATGAAATCTTTTCCGAACAGTCCGGTTCCGATCGTCTGCGATATGTCATCTGACATCATGAGTAAACCGGTTGATGTTTCAAAATTTGCGGTGATTTACGGCGGAGCACAAAAAAATATGGGTCCTGCCGGAAATGCGGTGACCATCATCAAAAAAGAGGTTCTGGGCAAAACCGGAAGAGACATTCCGACCTATCTGAATTATCAGGTGCACATTGACAAAGAAAGTGCATTCAACACCTGGTCGGTTATGGCGATCTACGGCGCAATGTGCAATCTGGAATGGTTGAAAAGCATCGGTGGAATTCCTGAAATTTCAAAAAGAAACAAAGCAAAATCAGAACTGATGTATTCTGAAATCGACAGAAACGGAATGTTCAGAGGACCGGTTGCGGTTGAGGACCGTTCTGACATGAATGCAACTTTTGTATTGAATGATGAAAGTCTGAAAGATGAATTTGACAAAATGTGGAAAGAAGCCGGAATCGTCAATCTGAAAGGTCACAGAATCGTCGGCGGATACCGTGCAAGCATGTACAATGCTTTGCCGATCGAAAGCGTTCAGGTGCTGGTCGATGTGATGAAAGCTTTTGAACAGAAATTCGGATAATCAATAATTTAAAGAATCAGACAAAAATGAAAATACTCGTAAACGACGGAATGTCGGCAGCCGGAGCGGAACTGCTCAAAAATGAAGGTTTTGAAGTGATCGAACTCAGAGTTCCGCAGGATCAGCTTGCCGATTATATCAATCAGAATCAGATAGACGTGCTGCTGGTGAGAAGTGCAACCAAAGTGAGAAAAGATCTGATCGATGCGACGGCGCTGAAAATCGTGGGTCGCGGCGGAGTCGGACTTGACAATATTGACGTCGATTATGCAAAATCAAAAGGAATCCGGGTAATCAATACGCCGGCTTCTTCTTCTGCTTCTGTCGGTGAGATGGTGATTGCACATTCGCTTGCGATTTACAGAAATCTTCATCAGTCCAACCGAAAAATGCCGATGGACGGTGATACCAAATTCAAAGAACTGAAAAAAGAATATGCGACTGCCTATGAACTCAGAGGAAAAACAATGGGCGTCATCGGTTTTGGACGAATCGGCCGCGAAGTTGCAAAAAATGCAATCGGTTTGGGAATGAATGTGATCGGTTTTGATGCATTCCTGAAAGAAGCAGATGTTGAACTCGACTTTTTTGACGGACGAAATCTAAGTTTTCATTTTGATATGAAATCAATTGACGAAGTATTGAAAAACAGTGACATCATCACGCTTCACGTTCCGGCACAGGATCATTACATCATCGGAGAAAAAGAAATCGAAAAAATGAAGCAGGGCGCAGTCGTGATCAATACCGCGAGAGGCGGTGTGGTTGACGAAAAAGCGCTTTTGAAAGCACTCGATTCGGGAAAACTTTTGGGTGCAGCATTGGATGTATTTGAAGAAGAACCGACGCCGGGCATGCAACTGCTGATGAACGACAAACTTTCGCTGTCACCGCATTTGGCAGGCAGCACTGTTGAGGCACAGGACAGGATCGGACTTGAGCTGGCACATCAGATTCTGGCGCTGAGCCGGTCCTGATTTGTTAAAAATTTGTAAATTTGCAGCATGCCTCAGTTTAAACCGTTCAAAGGAATCAGACCCGTAAATGAAATTGCGGGTTCTTTTTCAACCAAGAGTGTTGACAGCTTCAGCCGAAAAGCGCTGGAGGAGGAATTGACAGCCAATCCCGAATCCTTTCTTCATCTGATCAAGCCGACTTGGGAGGATGAGGATCTGACCCAGGATGAAAGACATTCAAAGGTGAGAGAAAATTTCCTCGAATTTGTATCAGGCGACAGAGCCGAAAAAGACAGATCTGCTTATTATATCTATCAGCTGATCAAACCAGACGGCGAACAGGTCAAAGGTCTGATCGGTCTGGTCAGCATCGATGATTACGAGGGAGGAAAAATCAAAAAACACGAAGAAACCCTGACCAAAAGAGTAGAACTGTTTGCAAAATATCTGCTGAATGTTCACTTTCACGCAGAACCTGTGTTGCTGACTTATCCGAACAATCAACGGGTCGATCTGCTGATGGCACACGAAATGAAAACGCTTCCGATCGTTTCATTCAAAGACAAAATGGAAAACGAACATCAGATTTGGAAAATTGAAAATCGTCTGAATCTGCTTCAAATCAAAGATTCAATCGAAAAAAATGAATCTTTTTATATCGCAGACGGTCATCACCGAATGGAAAGTTCGCTTGCCTATACGCTTGCAATGCGCAAAAATGTGAAGGATTATACCGACCATGACAGTCTGAACTATACACTCGCCATGCTGGTTTCTGACAAGGAATTGATTATCAAGGATTACAACCGGCTGATCAAAGATTTGAACGGACTGAATGCAGATCAGTTTTTGGAAAAACTTTCTGATAAATTTGAAATAGGCGAAAGAGGCGAAACACCATTCTTTCCGCCAAAAAAACATTATCTCGGTCTGTATCTCGAAGGTCGGTTTTACAGTCTTTATGTAAAGCGCGAAATGCTGACCGTCGAAGGTCTTTCTGAATTGGACACTTATCTTTTTGAAGAATTTGTACTCAAACCGATACTCGATATTCAAAATTCAAGAGACGACGAAAGACTCGGATTCATCCGCGGAACCGGAAATGTTGACGGAGTGCTCGAAATCAAAGAAGCTGTGGACGGCGGAAAATACAAAGCCGGATTCTTTTTCTATCCGGTGGTTTCGACCGATATGGAAAAAATCGCAGATCTCGGTCTGAAGATGCCGCCAAAGAGCACCTATATTGAACCAAAACCGCTCAGCGGTCTAACCATATTTCAGCTTGACGAATGAGTCTGATCGAAAATCTTAAAACAGTACGCGAATCACTTCCCGAAAATGTTACACTGATAGCGGTTTCAAAAACCAAACCTGCTGCCGATGTCAAAACACTGTTTGACGCAGGCCAGCTTGACTTTGGCGAAAATCGTGTTCAGGAACTGGTCGAAAAATATGAGCAGCTGCCAAAAGAAATCAGATGGCATCTGATCGGTCATCTTCAAAAAAACAAGGTCAAATACATTGCTGAATTTGTTCATCTGATTCACAGTGTTGATTCTGAAGATCTGCTTAAAGAAATTGACAAACAGGGAAAAAAACACAAACGGATCATTGATTGTCTGCTTCAGCTCAGAATTGCAAAAGAAGACACCAAATTCGGTATGGAAAAACGGGAAGCCCAGAAGATACTTCATCACTGCAAAACCGAATATCCAAATGTCAGGATCATCGGACTGATGGGAATGGCGACCTTTACCGATGATGAAAAACAGGTCAGAAAAGAATTTGTGTTTCTGAAAGACTGTTTTGATTATTTTCATTTTTATTATCCTTATCTGAAAATTCTTTCAATGGGAATGAGCGGCGATTACAAAATTGCGGTTGAAGAAGGCAGCAATATGGTCAGAATCGGCAGTTCGATTTTTGGTGAACGTGAATACAATTAGAATGTAATGCATTCCATTTGAAAATCATTGCTCAAAAATGAACAAGTTGCCCGAAGATGACAAAGATATCCAAAGGTGGATTAAAAAAGGAAATCTAATAGTCGGTTTGGGCTTGGGCTTATTTCTGTTGATATTCCTTTTTCTCTTATTTATTGCCAAGTTTTACGAAACTCAGACCATAGTTAAAATGATTGTATCATTTTTTCTTTTATATCTTTTTTGGTTCTCTTCATCTTTATTTTGGAAAAAAAATGCATTCCTAAATGTGAGAAATGTCCATCGTTTAAAAAATAAAGCAATCCTGTATAAATTAATTCCCTCAAAAGACTCTTATGGCGAAAAACTTCAAAATATTCTTTTGGGGAAACAATGGGAAGACGAAATAATAAAAAAATTTAAAACTCCTGACGAAAGAATAAATTCCAATGAAATTCCTGAAAAAGTAGAAATCTATTTTGACAAAACAGGTCTTAAATCGAGTGCTTTCATCCACTTTGTATTCGCGGTAATTTTAGTTTTGTCTTCGCTGTACCTGGGCAGTATTCATCCTTTTGGTTATGCTTTCCTTTTAATCGCAGTTATTTTCTTTATAAAGGCAAAAAAGTTTTATGACAAATCAATAATTTCTACACCAATTATGACAATTGACAAAGAGAAGATTTTGGTGAAGGACAAGGTTTATTATCTGAATCAGGTGGAATCGTACAGTTTCCTTCTGAAAGGGAAAAATCGTTTATTGCTGAATTATGGGGATGAGAAAATTAAAATCGAGATAGAAGATTTGAAAATAAGTCCATACAAACTTGATATAATCTTAGACCATTATTTAAGGATTTTATAGACAGCTGAAATAGGAAGAGAATAATTTATTCCGGTCTGAAGACGATTCTTTCCGTTAAATTATTTTGATTTAAATCTGAGCAGCAGGATTTTGTCTTTGTACAATTTCAGTTCGTTGCCCGAAATCTCATAATTGTTCACCATCGGAATCAATGAAAGAAAAGCTTCTTCGCCTTCCATTTCCGGACATGCCATCAGGGTTGCACCCGGCGCACTGAAACTGATCTGATCGGGCTGAAGATTAACGGTTGAGAAATAACGGTTGCAGCCTGCAAAACCGCTTGCACGATACGAAATGCCTTCCTGATCAAATTGCATCGAAACATTTTCACCGTTGTAACTGACTACGGCTCCGTTTTCATCCTGAAGCAGCCAGGTGTTTGAAAGAATTGCTTTTTTTACAATCCCAAAATCTTTGGTCGATTTGAGTGAATCGCATGAGGTCAGGATTAGGCCGGAAATCAGTAGGATGAAGACAGTTCTCATAATCATTTGTTTTTTTGTGCAATCAGTTTCTCAATTCAGCTTGAAAGTTATGTTCAAAATTACGAATTAATTTATTCATAATTTCATCAATTTCAGAATCACTCATCGTCTTCTCATTGTTTCGAAGCACAAAGGTCAGCGCATAGGATTTCTTTCCTTCGGGCAGTTTTCCGCCTTCAAACACATCAAAAAGACGAATTGATTTCAATGATTTGATTTTTAATTTCTCAGCCGAATCATACAGATCTTTGTACGAAATCTTTTTGTCGATCAGCAGCGCCAAATCTCTTTTTACAGCCGGGAATTTTGAAATTTCGACAAATTTGATAGTCGATTTTTCAGCCAGTTCTGTAATTCCGTTCCAGTCGAGTTCCGCAAAAAATACATCCTGACCGATATCTGTTTTCTTCAAAATCTTTTTGTCGATTTTTCCGATCACGCCCAATTCTTTTCCGTTGATTTCAATTTTCAGCGAATCAGAATAATTCGAAATTGCAGCCGGCAATTCATCAGGTTTGCTAATGCCGAGTCTTTCAAACAGACCAAACACAATTCCTTTCAAAGTATAGAAATTTGTTTTTTCGGCCGGATTTGCCCAGTTGTCAATATTTTTATCGCCCGAAATCAATATGCCCAAACGATAATTTTCTTTGTATTTTCCGTATTCTTTTGAATAAATTTTTCCGAATTCAAAAAGCTTGATATCGGCTGTTTTGTGATTGATATTGAATTCAGCATTCTCAAGCAGACCGGGCAACAGCGATTGTCTCATCACCGCCAGATCTGAGCTGAGCGGATTGAGCAGTTTAACTGAAATCTCTTCATTTTGTGAAAAAACAGAAAGATTTTCAGCCTTTCCGACCGAATTATTCATCGCTTCGTGAAATCCGATCGAAATCAAAGTCTGAGCCACCGTATTTTCAATCAGCTGACTGTTCCTTTCCTGATTTTTTACAATCGAAAATGAAATTTTTTCGGGAGTTTTGATTTTGTTGTAACCGTAAATTCTGAGAATTTCCTCGATCACGTCCGCTTCTCTCTGCACGTCTGCTCTGAATGGCGGTACAGAAAGTTCAAGCGCATCATTGGATTCGGATACGATTTCAATATCCAGCGATCTCAAAATTTCTTTGATCTGTTCGCGATGAAGTCTTTCGCCCAAAAGCTGATCGACTTTGTGATATCTCAAAACCGTCTGAAAATTCTGAATCGGTGTCGGATAAGAATCAAAAATTCCGCCTTTGATTTCTGCATCTGCATATTCAATCAGCAGCATTGCCGCTTTTTTCAGCGCATTGATCGTCATATTCGGATCGCATCCTCTTTCAAATCGGAATGAAGAATCTGTATTCAGACCGTGATATTTTGATGATTTTCTGACAGAAACCGGATCAAAATAAGCGCTTTCCAAAAATATTCGTTTTGTATTTTCAGAAACGCCCGAATCCAATCCTCCGTAAATTCCCGCCATACACATTCCGCCGTTTTCGTCGCAGATCATCAATTCTGTTCCGTTCAGTTCTCTTTCAACTCCGTCAAGGGTTGTGAATTTTGTTCCATTCTTCAAAGTTTGAACAATCAATTTTCCTCCATGAACTTTGTCAAAATCAAATGCATGCAGCGGCTGACCGAGATCGTGAAGTATGTAATTGGTGATGTCCACCACATTGTTGATCGGATTCAGACCTATGGTTTTCAGTCTTTCCTGCAGCCATTCGGGTGATTCTTTAATGGTTAGATTTTCAAAATACAGACCCGAATATCTCGGCGACAGTTCGGGATTTTTAATTTCAACCTCAACCGGACAATTTCCTGAAATATTTAACGAATCAAATTCTTCTTCTGAAAATTTATGAAATTCATGATTGATTTTCATCGCCATCAGTGCAGCGTTCAGATCTCTTGCAACTCCGTAATGGCTCATCGCATCGGTACGGTTGGGTGTCAGCCCGATTTCGATCATCGTATCTGACGAATCTGAAATTTCAATAAAATCCTTAAGAGCAGTACCGATTTTGTAGGAAGGTTCAAGCACCCAGATTCCGTCGTGGTTGTCGCTTACGCCCAATTCGGCTTCAGAGCAGATCATTCCAAATGACTCAACACCTCTGAGTTTTGATTTTTTAATCGTAAATTCTTTTCCGTCGGGCCCGCTCAAAACGGTTCCTATGGTTGCGACCGCAACTTTTTGTTCTTCAGCCACATTGGGTGCACCGCAAACGATCTGAAGCGGTTCTCCATTTCCGACATCAACCGTTGCAACTCTGAGTTTGTCTGCATTCGGATGTTTTTCAAGTGAAATCACTTTTCCGACGATTACGCCGTCGAGACTTGCTTTTTCGGTTCCTGTTTTTTCAGTTCCTTCCACTTCCAAACCCGTAGAAGTCAGAATCTCAGCTAATTTTTGAATGTCGAGTTCCGTTTTGATATGGGTTGAAAGCCAATTATATGATATTTTCATAATCAGTGAAAACCAATTGTTTTATTGAAAACCATTAAGGATTCGGTTTTCTGTAAATTCAGTTATTAAGCGTTCAGCATGACCGGCATGACCAGCATCAGAATTTCCTCTCCTTCTACCAGACCGTCAACCGGTTTGATGATTCCGGCGCGGCTCGGTTCAGACATTTCAAGTGTGATGTCGTCCGAATTCAGATTGTTCAGCACTTCGATCAGGAATTTTGAATTGAAACCGATCTGCATATCGCCGCCGTTGTAATCACACGGCAATTTTTCTTCCGCTTTGCTTGAAAAATCCAAATCTTCGGCATTGATGGTCAGCAGACTGCCTGCCAGTTTCAGTCTTACCTGATTGGTCGCTTTGTTTGAGAAGATTGAAACCCTTCTCAGCGAAGTCAGGAACATATTTCGGTTGATGGTCAGCACATTCGGATTTTCTTTCGGAATGACTGCATCATAACTCGGATATTTTCCGTCGATCAGACGACAGGTCAGAACGATGTTCTGGAAAGTAAATCGGGTGTTGATTTTGTTGTATTCGATTTTTACATCGTCATTGCTTCCCGACAATATATTTTTCAGCAGATTCAACGGTTTTTTTGGCATGATGTAATCTGCCGGTTCCTCAGCATGCAGATCTGTTCTTGTATATTTGACCAGACGGTGTGCATCGGTTGCAACAAATTTAAAATTGTCTTTTCCTGCCTGAAAGAACACACCGGTCATCACCGGACGAAGTTCGTCGTTGCCGGTTGCAAAAAGTGTGTTTGAAATCGCTTCTGCCAGAATTCCCGCCTGAATTGAAACAGAACTTGCTTCATCCACTTCGGGTGCGTTCGGATATTCGTCAGCCGATTCGAGTGCGAGCTGATAATTTCCCTGTTCTGAAACGATTTCCATCAATCCGTCTTCTTTTTGGATAAAAGTCAGCGGCTGTTCCGGAAAAGTTTTCAGCATATCTGACAGCATTCTCGACGGAACCGCAACTTTTGCAGCATCTGCAGATTCGACTTCCAATGTGGTGGTAACAGTGGTTTCCAAATCTGATCCTGTGATTTTCAGATTGTTTTCACTGACCTCAAACAGGAAATTGTCCAAAATCGGAATGGTATTGTTGGTATTGATTACGCCATTAATAAGGTTTACATTTTTGAGCAAACTGCCGCTGGATACGATAAATTTCATGCTGTATTTCTTTTTCTTAAATCAAGAAACAAAAATAATCCTTTTCGGCTGAATAGGAAGAATTAAACAAAAAATATATTAACAATCCGAATTATTGGAACCGAATTTGCAGACTGAAAATTTTAAAAATTATAATCATGAAAATTTATCTTCCCTTTCTTGCCGGTTTTTTATTTTTTTCGTGTCAGACGGCCAAAACCATTGACAAAAACAAAACCGCTGCAGAAACAGAACAAACCGAACAAACGATGAAAAACGAATTAATCGGAAAATGGACGCTTGACTATATGTCGCCGGTTGCAGGAAAAAGCTTTGACAAGCTTTTTGGCATTCAGATGCCTTATCTGACTTTTGTTGACGGTGAGAAAGTGGCAGGCAACAACGGCTGTAACAATATTGCGGGCGAATATACCGCGACCGGCGATCGTATCAGTTTTGATACCGAAAAATTCAGATCGACACGTATGTATTGTGAGAATTTTGATGAGTCCGCATTTACAGGTGTTTTAAAAACTATCAACGGATATTCGGTCATCAATGAAGGTCAGAAACTGATACTGCTGACCGGAGATATTGTAAGCATAACTTTTGTGAGAACCGAAGAATGAGAATCTGAGCAGAAACCGAATCATTACAAAATAATTGAAAGGGTTTTTGGTAAAAAAGCTGTGATTTCTATGGATAGGCGGTCTAAACTTGCCTGATTATGTCTCTGACAGTCAGCATTCTGTATTCCTGATTTGGAAATTCAACAAGTACTGCTCCGGAATCACCAATGTATTTGGATAACTCTTTGATTGGAGTTTCCGGTTTAATAATTTGTAACGGTCGTTCCATGACTTTGTGTATCGGGCAGTCAGCCAAGCTGTTGTCTTTAAAAAATAAATCGGTCAGTTTTTTCTGACTGACAGAACCCGCAAATCCGTTGGAATTGGTAACCGGAAGATAATCCAGATTATATTTTATCAAACGCTGCACTGCATGTAGTACCAGTTCTTCTGTTTTTGCAGTTACCAAAGGTTGATCAATTTTTCTTTTGATCAAATCTCCCGCTGTATTTGCCTCATCATGCAAATAGCCCATTTCCCTCATCCAGTCGTCATTGAACATCTTTCCGACATACCGGCTGCCGTGATCGTGAAACAAAACCACCACCACATCGTCAGGGCCAAAATGTTCTTTGAGCTGTAGCAACCCTTTGATGGCAGAACCTGCCGAATTTCCTGCAAAAATCCCTTCTTCCTTTGCCAGTCGGCGGGTATAAACCGCTGCATCTTTGTCTGTCACTTTTGTAAATCCGTCGATAATTGAAAAATCAACATTTTTTGGCAGTATGTCTTCGCCGATTCCTTCGGTCACATAAGAATAGATTTCATTCTCATCAAAAATTCCGGTTTCATGGTATTTTTTAAATACAGAGCCATAGGTGTCAACACCCCAAATTTTGATGTTCGGATTTTTTTCTTTCAGAAATTTCCCAATACCCGAAATCGTTCCGCCGGTGCCGACACCAACCACAAAATGAGTGATTTTTCCGTCGGTCTGATCCCAGATTTCGGGCGCGGTCTGTTCATAATGTGCAGCCGTATTTGAAAGATTGTCGTACTGGTTCACATACCACGAATTGGGTGTTTCTTCGGCGAGTCTTTTTGAAACCGAATAATAGGATCTCGGATCGTCCGGTTCCACATCGGTCGGACAAACCACCACCTCTGCACCTACTGCACGAAGTATATCCATTTTTTCTTTTGACTGTTTGTCAGAAATCACACAGATGAGTTTGTATCCTTTTATGATTGCTCCCAAAGCCAGCCCCATTCCGGTATTTCCCGATGTCCCTTCAATGATGGTTCCGCCCGGTTTGAGCCTTCCGTCGGCTTCTGCATCTTCGATCATTTTGACCGCCATACGGTCTTTGACCGAATTGCCGGGATTGAAGAATTCAACTTTTGCCAGTACCAAAGCCGGAATTTCGGCTGTCAGCCTGTTGATTTTTACAAGCGGAGTATTGCCGATTGCTTCCAGAATATTTTTGCAGTATTTCATTTCTTGTCAAATGGATTGCAAAGATAAAGGTTAATACGGAATTCATCTTTGAAAAAAACCAAGCCCACATTTCATTTGAAAAAATTATATGAGTTGTATCATAAATGATGATAACGACACTCATTTTTTAAGCGGGTTTTAAGTTGTAAATTGCAAATGATTAAAAATTAAACAGTTAAAAACGCAACATTATGACAAACGAACTTTTTGAAAAACTCGCAACAGAACAGAGCAATCCCTGTGTAACCGTTTCACTGAAAACCCACAGAACATTTCCGGATTGTGAAAAAGATGAAATCAGACTCAAAAACCTGTTTAAGGAGGCAGGCGAAAGGCTGACCGATGAGTTTGGTAAAAGAGAGGTAAACGGTATTTTTGCCAAGATGGATGAAATAATGGAAACCTATGATTTCAGACACAGTTTGGACAGTCTTCACATTTTCCTGTCGAATTCGACAAAGGAAGTGGTGAGATCGCCTTGGCCGGTGGATCAGAACAAGGTACATATTTCTGACGGATTTGCAGTAAAACCGCTGATTATCATGAACGAAAGAGTGACTGATTATATGATTCTTCTGCTTTCAAAATCAGGGTCAAGACTGTATCTGGCAAATAATGACAAAATCAACAGTGAAATTGAAAATGACGTTTTTCCGTCAACTGATAATCCGTTTGATTTGACTTCAAAGGTGGCACAAAGCGACAGCGGAAAAATGGACAGTATGCTGCTTGAATATTTTAACCGAATCGACAAAGCGGTGGTTAAAGTTCATCGCGAGAACGGTTTGAAAGTTCTGGTGGTTGCAACCGAAGAAAATTACAAAAAATTGAAAAAAGTTGCTGATGTGCCTTCAGTTTACATCGGCTATTCAGCAGTAAATTACAACGATGATTCGGTTCATACGATTTCAAAATCAGCATGGGAGGTGATTCAGGCCAATCAAAAAAGCGAAAGAACCAAAGCTATTGAAGAAATGCAGCTGGCGGTTAGTCAGGGCAAAGTGCTGACCGATCTGAGGGAGATTTATCAAGCAGCCAAAGAGGGCAGAGGGGAGTTGCTGATCGTTCATAACAATTATCTGCAGCCTGTGAAAATGAACGGAGACAATACCATTGAACTGATTGATGATGAAACTGCCCAAGGCGCAATTGACGACATCAACAGCGTGATTGCAAAAGAGGTGGTTTCAAAAAACGGGAGGGTGATTTTCACCAATCAGGACGAGATCAAATCGCTCGGAAAGATTGTGCTGAAGACAAGATTCTGATTAGGGGGATTTAAGGCGGATTTGCGTCCGCCTTTTCATTTTCGATTCGAAATTAATTTTTGAATTGAACAAAAACTGAAAAACCATGACACTGTTAAAATTAATAATAAACTCAAATCACTGAATTATGAAAAAAACAATTGTATTAACTGGCATTTTTCTGCTGTTGTCGTGCAGCGGAAAAGTTGAAGACGAAAGGGATGCGACCGAGATCGTACTAACCGAACTTCAGACAAAGGCAAAAGCATTGTTTGGCGAGCTTCCGGATTTGGTAAACAACCCGGACAACCCGATTACCGAGGATAAGATTATTTTGGGTCAGTCATTGTATTTTGATCCGATTCTTTCAAAAAATCAGACCCAAAGCTGCAATACCTGTCACAATCTCAGTACTTTCGGAGTTGACAATCTGGCGGTCTCACCCGGTGACGCAGCCGGAACACTGGGTGCGAGAAATTCGCCGACCACTTTTAATGCGGCTTTGCATATTGCACAATTTTGGGACGGACGGGCAAATTCGGTCGAAGAACAGGCGGGGGGACCAATATTGAATCCGGTCGAAATGGGGATGCCGAGCGAGGAAGCTGCTTTGGAAAGACTGAGGGAAAGTGAAAAATACCAAAAGCTTTTTGCAAAGGCTTATCCGGGTCACAATGTTCCGATCAGCTGGGAAAATCTGACCGACGCAATCGGTGCATTTGAAAGGGTGCTGGTTACGCCGACCCGTTTTGACCTGTACATTGCCGGCGACGACGGAATACTGACCGACAGAGAACTCAAAGGTCTTGAGGATTTCATTGACAACGGCTGTATTGCCTGCCACAGCGGTGTTGCGCTTGGTGGAAATTCGTTTCAGAAATTTGGTGTTTATCAGGATTACTGGATCGAAACAAAGAGTAAAAGAGTGGACGAAGGAAAGGCGGATGTCAGTCAGGATGAGTCAGATGTAGGTGTGTTCAAAGTGCCGGGTCTCAGAAATATCACAAAGACCTATCCTTATTTTCATGACGGCAGTGTGAGAGACCTCAAAGATGCGATCAGGATCATGGGCAAACTGCAGCTGAACAGAGAACTGACCGAAGAACAGGTAGAAAACATAGCAGTATTTTTTGATGCACTGACCGGTGAGATCGACCCGAAATATGCAAAAAACCCAAATGAATAGATTCTGTTTTCGGATAAATTTCGAGTAATTTTTTCAAGATCAGACTTCAATAAAATAGCCGCCCTGTATTTCGGGCGGCTTAATTTTAAATTATTTTCAATGTATTGCTATGCAGAATACATCCGACACCCCGCATCCAACACCCCACATCAAATATGAATCGAATGTCCGTAAGCATCTTCAACCGCTTCCATAATCGCTTCTGACATGGTCGGGTGCGGATGAACAGATTTCATAATTTCGGTTGCCGTGGTTTCCAATTTTCTGGCTACGACCACTTCTGCAATCATTTCGGTTACACCTTCTCCAATCATGTGGCAGCCGAGCCATTCGCCGTATTTTGCATCAAAAATTACTTTGACAAAACCGTCGGGCGCGCCGTTTGCAACCGCACGACCGTTGGCTGAAAACGGAAATTTACCGACTTTGATTTCGTAACCTGCTTCTTTTGCTTTTGCTTCGGTCAGACCGACAGATGCAATCTCGGGTGAGCAGTAGGTACAGCCGGGAACATTTCCAAAATCGATCGGTTCAGCATTCATACCCGCAATTTTCTCAACACAAAGTATCGCCTGTGCAGATGCGAGATGCGCCAGATCCTGTCCGTGCACCACATCACCGATTGCATAATAGCCGGCAACATTGGTCTGACAGAAATCGTTGATCGTGATTTTCCCTCTCTCGGTTGCAATGCCGACTTCTTCCAAACCGATATTTTCGGTATTCGGAACCACACCGACAGCCGAAAGCAGTATGTCGGCTTCCAGTGTTTCTTCGCCTTTCTGTGTTTTTACTTTTGCTTTCACACCGCTGCCCGAAGTATCAACGGAAGTTACTTCTGAGCTTGTCATGATTTTGATTCCGCTTTTCTTCAGCGATTTTTCAAGCTGTTTTGAAATGTCTTCATCCTCAACCGGAACGATTCTCGGCATAAATTCG
Organism: Weeksellaceae bacterium; assembly: GCA_041677705.1. Taxonomy (GTDB): domain Bacteria; phylum Bacteroidota; class Bacteroidia; order Flavobacteriales; family Weeksellaceae; genus Moheibacter. Next base: position 40,835 of record JBAYPM010000007.1, read on the forward strand.
ACGATGGTCACTTCGGTTCCGATGGTGTGATAAAAACTTGCGAATTCCACACCGATGGCGCCGCTGCCCACCACAATCATCTTGTTGGGTTGTTTGGGCAATACCAAAGCTTCGCGATAACCAATGATTTTCTTTCCGTCCTGAGGCATACTCGGCAATTCTCTCGAACGGCCGCCGGTTGCGATGATGATGTGGTCTGCAGAAACTTCGGTCGAAGTTCCGTCTCCTGCTTTCACAGCTATTTTTTTGCCAGGAAGAATTTTGGCTTCTCCCTGAATGACTTCAATTTTATTTTTTTTCATCAGAAACTGAACGCCTTTGCTCATCCTGTCCGCAACACCTCGGCTTCTATTGACGATGTTGCCAAATTCAAAACCGATATTTTCGAGTTTGTTGAATCCAAAATCTTCGGCATGATTCAGATATTCAAACACATGTGCGCTTTTGAGCAAAGCCTTGGTCGGGATACAGCCCCAGTTCAGACAGATTCCGCCCAATTCGGCTCTTTCGATGATGGCTACTTTTTTACCCAATTGTGCTGCGCGAATCGCTGCTACATATCCGCCGGGCCCGCTTCCGATAACTGCTATTTCAAATTTCATTTCGTATTGATTTTTCAACGGATGCTGTCATCCGAAAATTTGACTGCTAAATTAAGAATTCTAAAATGAATTTTCTCAATTCCTCCCAAAGTTATTCAATCGTGATCTCGTCCACAAAGATGTAGGCCGGCTCACCCGCACTGACATGCGACTGGGGCAGCGGACCGTAGTTTTGGGCAATCAGTTTTACATATCTGATGTTTGTAAATTCAGACTGCAGCCTTACATTTTTGATTTGAACTTTCTCATCAGTCGCATCCACATTCAGTTTTGTTGTGCCGAACAATTTGTATTCCTTACCGTCTCTTGAAACATACACCTCAACCTTTTTCGGAAACAGTATCCAAGGTCTTGCATCCTGAAGGAATCCGGCGCTGACCGAACTAACTGTTGTTGGTTTTTTCAAATCAATAATTGCTTCAAAATCGGTTCCCTGATATCCCTGCCAATCTCCTTTTTTCCAGTTTTCGGTGCCTTTGATTCCGTCTAACAAAGACTCAGCTCCTCCGGCGGTATAAAGCGGATGAACTTTAGAGTTTACAGTGATTGAATAATCGTGTGGTCGTTTATAAAACTGTGCGGAAATCTGATGACTTTTTTTGTTTCCGTTTTTAATGTAGGCAACGATGTCAGTAGTTTTATTTATTAAAATCGGTTCGGTGTATTTCACAAGTTCTGACACGCCAAAACTGTCTTCTGTTTCATATTCTACTGTATAAAAATAAATTTCATCATAAGGATTTAATGGTTTGATTTCCAACATCATTTGATTGTCAAAAGAACGGTTTTCATATTCAAAATAAGGAACGGGGATTATAGGTTGCACTCTTTTAGGTTCAATCATATTATAAGGTTTGTTTTCTATACCCAATCTTGATTTATTTGAAAATTCATTTAATTCCATTGAAGTTCCATTTTCAAAATTGATTTTCACATTCTTAAAATATGGAAATGTTGTTTGATTCCATTCTGCATTTCCCGGTGTCACCGAATAAATTCCCATTGAGCTCAAAATATACCACGCGCTCATTTGCCCGCAGTCTTCGTTTCCGATCAGACCCTCGGGTGAGTTGGTATAAAATTCATTCAAAATCCGATGAACCAGCGCAGTCGTCTTTTCGGGTTTCCCGATATAATTGTACAAATATGCCACATGATGACTCGGTTCATTTCCGTGTGCATATTGCCCGATCAGACCGGTGATATCCACCTGATGACGACCGGTTGTTTCAGATGGTAGAGAGAACATTTCATCCAATTTGTTTTCAAAATTCTTTTTTCCGCCATGAAATTCAATCAGACTCTGAACATCGTGTGGAACAAAAAATGAATATTGCCATGAATTTCCTTCGGTGTAATTGTTATTGACTTCTCTTCCGTCAAAAGGTGTCAGCCAGCCTCCATTGATTTTTGGGCGCATCAGATGGGTTTCAGGGTCAAATAAGTTTTTCCAGTTTTGAGAACGCTGCATAAAATATTCGTAATCTTCTTTTTTATCCAGAATCAGTGCCATTTGTGCGATACACCAGTCGTCATACGCATATTCCAAAGTTTTGGAAACGCTTTCGTGTTCATCATCAATGGCAATAAATCCGTTTCTTTTGTAAGCATCTAACCCGAGATGGTCAAGCATGGCACTGTGCTTGGCGGCTTCAAATGCTTTTTCGTAATCAAACCCCTGAATTCCTCTCATCATCGCATCTGCAATTACCGAAACCGAATGATAGCCGATCATACAGTCGGTTTCGTTGGAAGCGAGTTCCCAAACCGGCAATCGGCCGCCCTGTTCGTATTGTGTAAGAAAGGTATTGATAAAATCCACCGTTCTTTTTTGGTCGATTAAAGTATAAAGCGGATGAGCCGCCCGGAAAGTATCCCAAAGCGAAAAAACAGTGTAATAATCAAAACCTTTGGATTCATGAACCTTAAAATCTCTGCCCATGTATTTCCCGTCCAAATCCTGAGCGATATTCGGCTGAATCATGGTGTGGTACAATGCGGTATAGAAAATCGTAAGTTTGTCTTTGTCATTTGATTTGGCTTCGATTTTTGACAATTCTTTATTCCAGGTGTTTTCAGCTTCTTTTTTAACTTTTGCAAAATCCCAGTGTGGAATTTCAGATGAATTTAATTCTGCTCCTTCAAAACCGGTAAATGAAAGAGAAACTTTGACCAATAATTCATCACCCGATTTTACATTTTTTGAAATATACGCACCGATATCGGTTTTATTATTTTCTTTAAAAACTTTGAAATTCACCGGCTGATTAAACTCAATTTTTGACCAGATTTGTTGATTTTCTGCCCAGGCTTTACTCCTTCTGTATACCAACAGCGTTTTGTTGTCAATAATTTTGATTTCACCATCCAGCAATTCATCCCGATGTTTTAAATCCAGAATAATATTTGCTTTTCCATCCTGATTGAATTTGTATTTATGAAAACCAACTCTTGTGGAAGTTGTTAATTCCACATCAATATTGTATTTATCTAAATAAACCGAATAATATCCCGTGGTTGCCGTTTCTTTGGAATGGCTGAACAAAGAGCCATATTCCTTTGGTTCAAAACTTTCGACACCCATCGTCGGCAACAGCATGATGTCACCATAATCAGAAACGCCGGTTCCGCTCAAATGAGTATGCGAAAAACCATAAATAAAATCATCCGAATAATGGTATCCGCTGCAACCGTCCCAACTGCCGTCAATGCGCGTATCGGGCGACAACTGAACCATCCCGAAAGGCAGCGTTGCACCCGGATAGGTATGTCCGTGTCCTCCCGTGCCAATCATCGGATTGACATATTGAAAATAATTTTGTGCAACCGAAAACTGAAAAATCAGAAATAACAGTGCCAAAAGGAATTTGTTCATGGTGTGGATTTGAATTTCAAAAGTAATGAAATTTAGCAAACGAGTACTCTGAATGTAATAAGCTATTTAAGGTCAATTTACTGTGAAGAGTTTGGTTACTAAGGGAATAAGTTTTTTAATTGAAGAAATTTGACTTGTGTTTAAAATAAGGTCTTTTTGATTCCAATAAAAGAAAAGCGCTTTAAGCAAAGTGAATTATCTCTTTTGAATATGATTAAAAGAATAAGGTTTGTTGCAATAAAATTTTTGAACCTTGTAATAAAACCTTATTCAGACCTTATTTTACAACGGTTTGATTTCTTCGGTATTTAAAAAACCTGAAATTTAATCCAATAGTAAATCAATGGCAGATAAACCCTTATTGCCTTAGTAATTCTTAAATTTTATTAATCTCTAAAACCCTTTTGTCATGAAAATAGAATATCACAATCTTTACATTCACTACATTCTCATCACCCGACAGCGTTTCCCATTCATCCAAGAAAGCAGCCGGATTCGTATAGAAAAGTACATTACAGGAATAGTCGCCAACACCGAAAGTAAACTGTATTCCATTTATGCCAATCCTGCTCATGTTCATTTTCTGATTTCCCGTATTCCTGCAATCTCAGATCAGGAATTAATCACCCGTATAGCAGATGGTTCTTTGAAATTTATTTTGGACAATCATCTTTGCAGTTCAAATTTTATGTGGCAGAAATCAGCCGCTGCATTTTCAGTTTCTAAATCAGATGTGGACAAGGTTTGCAAATACATCATCAATCAGCCGGAAAATCATAAAAGAGTGAGTTTTAAAGAAGAATACGATGAGCTGATTAAATTTTATCTGCAGACCATCAAATGGGAATTGTGAAAATAGTACGATGTTTATTGGTTTTTTGGATCTTCAATCTGATCAAATTGATTTAATTTTACAGTTCAAACACTCAAATAATGAAAACCGCTCTTATCACAGGCGCAACTTCTGGTATCGGACAGGCAGCTGCCAGAAGGATTTCAAAAGATTTCAGATTAATTCTTTGCGGAAGAAGACAGCAAAGATTGGATGAATTAAAAAACGAACTTTCAGAATTTACTGAAATAATTACCCTGAATTTTGATGTTCGCGACAAAAAGGCTGTTTTTGAAAAAATCAATTCAATTCCCGGAAATTTCAGAAAAATCGATGTGCTGATTAACAATGCCGGAAATGCACATGGTCTGGCACCTTTTCAGGATGCGGATCTGGAAGATTTGGAAAAGATGATGGACGGAAATGCAAAAGGTTTGATTTATGTTACCAAAGCCGTTTTACCGATGATGATTCCACAAAAAAGCGGTCATATTGTAAACATTTCCTCAACTGCCGGAAAAGATGTTTATGCCAACGGAACGACTTATTGTGCTTCAAAATGGGCGGTTGAAGCTTTGAGCAAAGGAATGAGACTTGATTTACTGCCGTTGGGAATCAAGGTGACCAATGTCGCACCCGGAATGGTTGAAACCGAATTTTCGATGGTCAGATTCAAAGGCGACAAAAAAAAATCAGATAATGCATATTCGGGCTATACACCGCTGTCCGCCGAAGATATAGCCGAAACGATTCATTTTGCACTGATGCAGCCCGAACATGTTCAGTTGGCGGATATCACAATATTGCCCAAGGCGCAGGCATCGGTTACTTCGATTTTGAAAGAAACTAAGAATTAAAAAACCGACAGCCGCTTCAAACTCGAAACAGCTGTCGGATTCCGTATTATAAGAAAGTCTGACTGGAATTTTAATAAGAATATCCCACCCCTTTTTTGATCGACTGGTTCTGACCGAAACCGCCACCGCTGGCGCCTTTTCTGTCAATGTCTTTGTCCATGGTCAGCAAAACAAATGGGCAGTTGGCTGCCGCAGCTTCTTTTTGAAGTTTTTCCTGTGCCTTTCTGTCGCTGCCCGCACCGGTTCTGTAATTGATAAATCCGGTTTTGCCTTTGATTTCTCCAACTCTTTTCAGACCGGCTACTTCCTCAAGACTTTCGATGATGATTACATTCTGCCATCCGTCTTTGCCCGAAATATCAATTCGATCCGAAACAGACTGCTCGCGGCCGCTTTTGCCGTAAATTACTTTCTGAACCGCATATTTGCCAAGTGTCTGTTCGGCATCCTCACCGTCATAGGTGAAAGTTACCGTGTGCTCAGCCACTTTCAGAACTTTTCCTGAAATTTCCTGACCGTTGTGAAGAAAAATCTGATCAGACTGTGCGCTTACCGAAATGCTGAATAACATGATCAGCGTTGAAAATAAAAAGTGTCTCATTTTGTTAAATTTTTTGTTTTAGATTAAATTAGTTTTTGATTTCAGGTGAAATGACTGAATTCAATGGGACAAAATTAATCGTACAACCAAAATGAATCAATAAGGCAATTGCCTTATTTTATGATAACAGCCTGATGAAGCGACAAAACCGGACAGCTTATCGGTTTTTATTTTCAAGTAATTTTTGATTGATTTTTTTGACAAAGCCCGGACCTTCATAGATAAAACCGGTATAAATCTGAATCAGTGAAGCGCCCGCATTGAGCTTTTCAATCGCATCTTCAGCCGAATGGATACCGCCCACACCGATGATCGGAAAAGCTTTTTCGCTTTTTTCGGACAGAAAATGAATCACTTCTGTTGATCGGTCTTTTAATGGTTTTCCGCTCAGTCCGCCGGTTTCGGATTTATTTTTTGATTTCAGATTTTCACGATTCAGCGTGGTATTGGTCGCAATCACACCCGCAATTCTTGTTTCCTTCACGATTTCGATGATGTCGAGCAACTGTTCATCATTCAGATCGGGTGCGATTTTTAACAGAATCGGTTTTTGACTTTTTTTGGCTGAATTTTTATTCTGCAATGACTGCAGTAAATTTTTCAAAGGTTCTTTGTCCTGCAGTTCCCTCAGATTCGGCGTATTGGGACTGCTGACATTGACCGTGAAATAATCGACAAAATCAAACAATTCGTCAAAACAGATTTCGTAATCGCTGATCGCATTTTCGTTGGGCGTCAGTTTGTTTTTTCCGATGTTTCCGCCGATCAGCACCGATTTATTTTTTCTCAATCTGCCGGCCGCAGCTTTGACACCTTCGTTGTTAAATCCCATCCGGTTGATGATTCCGCCGTCTTCAATCAGTCGGAACAGTCGTTTCCTTGGATTTCCGGGCTGCGGTTTTGGAGAAAGCGTTCCGATTTCAATAAATCCGAATCCAAAAGAGGACAATTCATTGAACAGTTTTGCGTCTTTGTCAAATCCGGCAGCCAAACCGACCGGATTTTTAAATTTCAAACCAAAAACTTCTGTTTCCAGTCGGGGATCTTCGATTGTAAATGATTTTTTTAAAATTACAGAAACAAAAGGGATTTTATGAACAAATTTCAGCAGTCCGAAGGTGAAATGATGTACTTTTTCGGGATCGAATTGAAACAGCAGCGGTCTGATTACGGATTTATACATCATGAAAAAACTGTTGCAAAATTAGCAAAAAAATTAACCCCTGATAAAAATCAGATCAATGAAAAGATTCGAATTTGAAATCGCAGACCAGAAAAGGATCTCTTTCGTCAAACAGCTCTTTTAGCGCCCTTTTGACCTGATTCCGGTTGCAAACCGCCTGCCAGCTGCCGTTTTTTTCAGGTTCGGGAATTTCGACCAGCCACATAAAACGGTTAAATTTTGAAATCTGAATGATCACATCACGATCGGTAATCAGTCCAAAAGAACTGCCGTCGTCTTCGGGCAGCTGTTCAAACACATCCAATGCCTGTTCGTATGCTGCTTCGAGCGGCTGTTTCACCGAAATGCTTTCGGACTGGCTGATATTTTCAAAAAACAATTTCATTGATGTAAAATTATAAAAACAATCGGATTATTTTAAGAGTTTCAATTTTTTAAATTATTCAAATTAATTTGAATGATTTGACATCGAAAAACCAGAAACATATTGTTCAAATGACCGGAAATTTTCAGTTATCATTAAAGATTGATTTTTGTAGGCTTATCAAAAAATTAGATATACTTTTGGGCTGCGAATTTCGTTAGTATCCAAGCCGAATTATTTTTATTTATGAGATTGAAACAGTTGAGATTTCTTGTGTTTGTTCTGATTTTCGGATTGTTCGCTTCCTGTGCGACGAGTCCGAAATCTTCAAAAAAGCATGTCAAAAAAAAGCCGAATACCGTTAAGGTTCAGCAAAGGACCCAAACCCGTGACAAAATCCGGGATCAGGTTGGAAAGGTTCAGGCGGGTGTTCCGGTAAAAAAGGTTGAGCCTAAGGCAGTCGAAAAACCGATTGTAAAAACCGAGCCTGAAGCCGAACCCGAAGTCAGAGTCGAACTGCCCGAAGTAAAAAGAGAATTCAGAGGCGCCTGGATTGCATCGGTTGCAAATATCAACTGGCCTTCAAAACGCGGCCTGCCTGTGGAACAGCAAAAAGCTGAAGCCATCCAGTTGCTTGATGTTTTAAAAGAAAATAATTTCAATGCGGTCATCCTTCAAATCAGACCTTCGGCAGATGCGCTTTATGACAGTCCGTTTGAACCCTGGTCGATCTTTCTGACCGGCGAAACCGGAACTGCGCCAAAACCCTATTACGATCCGCTTCAATTCTGGATCGAGGAAGCGCACAAAAGAGGTCTTGAACTGCACGCCTGGCTCAATCCTTATCGGGCGCATCACACCAACGGCGGAAGAGTAAATTCGTATTCGATGGTGAATAAAATGCCAAAACAGATCGTCAGGCTGAGCAACGGAATGTACTGGTTTGATCCGGCCCAAAAAGAAACCCAGGATCATGTGAGCGCAGTAGTGATGGACATTGTCAAACGATACGATGTGGACGGGATTCATTTTGACGATTATTTTTATCCTTATGCATCTTACAACAACGGTGCTGATTTTCCGGACAAAGATTCCTACAATGCTTATAAAAATTCGGGGGGTATGCTTTCAAAAGCAGATTGGAGAAGAGAAAACGTAAACAATTTTATACAGCGGATTTATATTGAAATCAAAACCGAAAAAAATTGGGTGAAATTTGGAATCAGCCCGTTTGGAATCTGGAAATCGGGTTATCCGAACGGTGTAGTCGGATTGTCACAGTACGACGAACTATATGCGGATGCCAAACTCTGGCTGAACAAAGGATGGGTCGATTATTTCACACCTCAACTGTACTGGCCAATCGATGCGCCCAGACAGAGTTTTGTAAGTCTGCTCAACTGGTGGGAATCTGAAAATACATACAAAAGACATCTTTGGCCCGGATTGAATACGGTCGAAATCAAGGTGAGCGACCGACCGGCTGAAATCCTTCGCCAAATTGAAGTCACCCGACGACTGATTCCCGAAGATGCCGGCGTGGTGCATTGGAGTATGGCAGGATTGAATCAGAACATGCTCAATTCACTCAGAAACGGTCCTTATCGAGAGAAAGCGCTGATTCCGCAATCAAGCTGGCTGAAACCGATTGTTTCGGGCAGACCAAATCTCAAACTGACAAAAGAAAGTGATTCGGTCAGAGCCGACTGGTCATTTCGCAAAATGAACGAAGTCAAACATTGGGTAGTCTTTCTGCAGTACGGTGATGATTGGGTGACAGAAATTCTGGATTCGGATGTCAATTTCAAGAAATTCCCAAAAACCAAAGAGGACAAAAAACTCAAACTGATTGCTGTGAAAGCGATTGACAGAGTGGGAGACGAGAGTGATTATATTGCCAAAAAGGCTGATTAACCATCCGTCAATCCTTTGACTCAAAACAATTTACATATAATAAATATACGGATTCGAGGCCAAAATAAATCGAATTATAAATTCTTACATTCGCAAAAAAAATCAATATGCCGCTCAAAGCAGTTCTTTTTGACATGGATGGTGTGATCGTCGATACAGAGCCGATTCACAAAAAAGCTTATTTCAAAATGTTTGAAAGTTTTGGTGCCGATGTTGACGAAGAGCTCTACTCGACCTTTGCCGGCGCGTCCACCAGGAAAGTCTGCAATACGGTGATCGACAGATTTGGTTTGAAAGATCCGGTTGAAAAACTGGAAGAAGTCAAACGGACTTTGTTTAAGAAATATTTTTACAATGATTCTGAATTTGATATGGTTCCGGGCGTCAGTGAGCTAATCGCGCATTATTACGGAAACAATATCAAAATGGTTTTGGCAACTTCGGCTTCGCATACCACCATCGATATGGTTTTTGAACGATTTGACCTGAAACCATTTTTCAATGATGTGATCAGCGGAACCGATCTGAAAGAATCAAAACCAAACCCAGAAATCTTTTTAAAGGCTGCGAAACTTTCGGGCGAATCTGCAGAACAATGTATGGTGATTGAAGATTCGACCAACGGGATTACAGCTGCACATCGTGCTGGAATTTTTTGTGCCGGATACAACGGCGGAAAAACCAAATTGCAGGATTATTCGCTTGCAGATATTGTGGTCACTGATTTTCGGGAACTTGAACTTCAGAAACTGAAGCCTTATTTTTAAACAGCCCAGTCCAATAAAGCAGCAAGCCCAAAGCGGTCACGCACCAGGCAAAGATCGCGATGTACACAAAAATTTCGGGTATCGAATTCAAAAACCCGATTCCGGTTGCTTCCGCCAGCCGATAGGTGCAGACAGTGTACATGCCGAGCGGAAAGACCATACCCCAGGCTGAGGATTTGTAAACGATTTTTGTTTTATGAAATATAAATCTCCAGATGCCGAGCGTAATCAGCAACGGAATCCACCAACTTCCGGTGGTCCAAAACAACAAGGTGAAACCATTGAGAAAACCTGTAATTGATTCAAGAAATTCCCATTCGCCTGCATTCCTGATCAAAGCGGTTCCTGCAAGTGTAATGATTGCAACCGCACCCATATTGATCCAATATGCAGGCGCCAGATCTGCTGCCCTCACCCTGAAAAATGCAAGCCGGTAAAAAATAAGTGTGATCAGAATGATGTACAGCATACAGCCGACCAGAAACACGGTTAGAGATATAAATAGTGTGATTTGTATCGGAATCGAAATATAGCCCGCAAGTTCGGTTCCGAGCACACTGACCGATTCGGTAGCAACCACAATCAGCAGCCAGATTCCGTTGATTCCGCGGTTCAGCGGGTCTTTCTGTCGTTTGATGATGATGATTGTAAAAAGTGAATAAATCAAAACACACCAAAACAGTACACCTGTGATAAACAGCGCCGAAGCAGCTGCGAAATTGTCTTCAAAAAGCAAAAACTGATAGCCGACCACATTGATTCCGGCAACGATTGTCAGGAATCCCGGACTGATTGATCCGGTGACAAAATCCTTTCTGAATTCAGGATAATAAAAAATAATCCTCAGCAAAAACAACAGCGCCAAACCCCAAAATGCAATCAGATTGAAATCAAAAAGAAATCCTGCAAATCTTTGGAAACCGGACATTTTTGCTGCGACAGAAACGATTCCGGTGGCCATCGGCAATGCAAAATAAGCAGGCGAAAGTCGGGCGGTTTCGGATTGTATATTTTTGATGATATGATTGAGAGGCGGCAAAACAATTGACTTTTTCGAAATCAAAAGTACATAAAATTAACAATTATTTCTTCAGAACAGTCGATCAATCAAAAATAGTTTTAAGCAATTATGTTCTGTATTTGAACCCGGATTCCCAAGCGGTGATTGCCATTTTTCGAGTGTTTCCCCACATATATCCGCCAAAATTTCCTCCCGACTGAATCACCCGGTGACAGGGAACGATGTATGCGATCGGATTTCGGCCGATTGCAGTTCCGATGGCGCGTGAAGCAGTCGGCATTTTCAGATCGTCCGCAATCATGTGGTAACTGACCAGTTTGCCGATCGGGATTTTGAGTAATTGAATCCAAACTGCCAGCTGAAATTCGGTTCCTTTCATATGAAGTTTGATCGGTTTTGAATTTTTCAGATCAAAAATTGACATCGCTGCGGTTTGAAATTCAGTTTTCTTTTGAACAAATTCTGAGTTGTAAAATCTGCTTTTCATGTTGCTGAAAGCTTCTTCATGATTTTTGTCAAATGCCATATAGCAGACACCTTTTGAAGTTGATGCAACGATTATTTCGTCAAAAGGGCTGTCATAAAATTCATAATAGATTTTCTGATTTGAGGCTTTGTTACCGTATTCGTCATCGGTCATCGGTATGATTTGGGTGAATTCAGAAGCTGTTTTTTCCGTAATTTTCAGTTTTTTCGTCAAAAAGCGAAATTTGAGAATCATGATTCAAAAGACTGAAGTTGTGTTTTGGGCTGATTGCATTAAGAAATTGTGAAAGTGAAAGACCCGACCAGCTTTTTAACAGTTTTTCAAAATCGTTCCGGCGGATGTCAGCTTTTTCAAACGCCTTTTCAAAATTCAGATTTTTGGTTTGATTTTTTATAATTTCTATAAAATTTGAAATTTTTTGATAATCCGAATTCATCTCAGTCGTTTTTCCAGGTTTTGTACGGGTGATCGATCAGATAAGCATTGTAATAGTGTTCGTCACCCGAAACTTCTTCACCGATCCAGTCCGGTTTTTCAAATTCCTGACTTTCAAATTCAAGTTCGATTTCAGCCAGTATCAGTCCTTCATTGTCTCCCAGAAATTCATCCACATCCCATCTTTTTCCGCCGATAATGGGTTTGTATCTGTTTTTTGAAATTTCATTTTTGCAGAACCGATCCAGAATTTCTATTGCATCCGAAACAGGGATTTCATATTCATATTCTGCACGGCTGATATAATCGGTTGAGCTTTTGATGGTCAGAAAAGCCGTATCGGGTGTAAGTCTGACCCGGACCGTTTTTTCGATTTCATTCACCAGATAGGCCTGTCGGTAATGCTGCCCAACAGGTTTGTTGTATTGTGACCATTTCTGTTTGTCAACCATAAATTTCCTTTCAATTTCTTTTCCCATGACGATTTTTTCAGTTTGAATTTTGACTTCACAAGTTACAAACTGCAAAACGAAATTTCAACAAAAACCAAAACTGAATTTGATTGAACTTTAACTTCATTTTGAAAATCGAATTCCAATTCGGTTTGTATGATATGATTTTGGTCAATTCAGAAGTGTTCGGTGAAATTGAATATTTCTGTAACTCCCTGCCGGATTGGGTTTGACAAAATTATAAAATAAAGCAGAGAAAGGTCTGATCTGTGACCGGCTGTTACTCATTGTCTTTTTTGTTCAAATTTGCTATATTTGTTACAGGCACAAAAATCAAACTCAAAATTAACTGTTATGAAACATATACTTGTCCCGACCGATTTTTCAAAAACTTCTGAAGTTGCAATTGATTTTGCAATTCATGCTGCTGAACTGCTGAAGGCAAAAATTACCTTGCTGAATTCTTTTGAAGTTGCCGAAGGAAACTATACCGATCTGATGGGTGTGAACCGTGAGTTTACAAATGATTTAATTAGCGAGACGAAAATTAAACTGAATGATTTGAGGATTGGTTTTATGAAAAAATATGAGGTTGAAATTCAAACTGCAATTTCTGTCAAACCGCTTTCAGATGCAATCAATGAAGTTTCGGAAGAAGGAAAAGTTGATTTGGTCATTATGGGAACCTTGGGCGCAACCGGTCTGAAAACCAAACTTTGGGGCAGCCACACTTCTGATGTGATCGGAAAAACCAAAATCCCGGTGATGGCGATTCCGTCCGATTACAAATGGAAGAAACCTGAAAATATATTGTTGGCGACCAGACAGTTTGAAAGAAATGATGAGATACTGGATTATTTGTTCGAGCTCACTTTCCTGTTTTCTTCAAACTTTAAAACCGCAGTTTTTACCGGAAACGATCAGACCGCAGAAATTTATGTAAAACATCAGCAGGAACTTCAGAATTATGCGGAATTTTTGAAAAATGAATACCGTGACGATACATTGAGTTCGGTTCATCTGATCGGAGACAGTTTTGAGGAAACCCTTGAGGAATACATTTCAAAAAATCAGGTTGATCTGCTGACGATGATCACTTATCAGGAAGGATTTTGGAAAAGTCTCTTCAATCCGAGTCTGACCAAACAGATGAGTTTCCACACTCAGATTCCGCTGCTGGTGATTCCTGCAAACTTCAGCAAATAAGTCAAATCAAAAATGAAGCGCCTGAAAATGGCGCTTTTTTATCGGATAATTTGAGAAATTCAATCCGAATATTCATCTTCTTCAAAATCTTCAAACTGTTCCATATAGTATGAAAAGCTGAAGCCATTGATTTCGTTTTCAGCATCTTCGAGAATTTCAAACAAATCTTCGAAATCCTCAATCTGTTCCAGATTCAGATTGATCAGTTTCAAATGACACGGGAGTTTCAGATCGCCGGAAATAAAATCATAAAGTGCATCCAAATTGTTGCCAAACCATTCCGGTAGATCGAATTTTCTTTTCAGCATTGAATAAAATTCAGCATAATCGCTGATATAATCGAAATCAAAAGTAATTTCATTCTCCATTTCGTTATCTTTTTTGAAAAGTTTTGTAATGATCTTTTGTAATAAAAATCAGTCCGTCGCTGCTGTAAATCAGTCTGTCGGCTCCTCTTCTTCCGCAGTTGTAGTTAAGGTCGGCTTCAAAATATTTTCTTGATTTGCTTTTTGGAAGTTTGTTTTCTCGATTTCCAAATCTGTCACCGCCAATCGCCTTTCCGGGCAAAACTTCACAAAGATTTCCGGTTTCGGGTATCCAGCCGAGCTTGCGTGCCTGATCTTTTGTGATGTAATAATCCGGCAGTCCTGTGTATTGTCTGACGAAATCAACAACGGTTTCCTCATCTGTAAGCACAGCAATATCAGCGGGTTGCTTTATCGGATTTTCAGTTTTATAAACTTCAGGCGGGAGACTTTCTTTTTTTTGATTCTGATCACTTTTGCCAAACAGGACAAAGCCAAATATCAGCAATAGTACAAGCACGGCAATTACACCTGTATTTTTGAATTTCATCGATCAGAGAGAATTAATTTTTCCTTACCGTAAATTTAAAAAATTAATTGATAGCTTTCAAATAAATGTAAACAGAACTGCGAGTTTGATTGAATGACTGAAGAATTTTAAAATTTTTCGGAATCAAAAACCGTCTGTGTGCGTGGTGTAGGATGCTGTCGGAATTGACTAAAAAAATAAAAACATAAAATTTATTCAAATGCTTTTTGGTTTTTGGAAAATAGGACTATATTTGCACTCGATTTGTGAAAAGCAGAAAATAATACGAGATGAAAAGAACATTTCAACCCAGCAACAGAAGAAGAAGAAACAAACATGGCTTCCTTGAAAGAATGTCCACAGTAAACGGACGTAAGGTGTTGGCAGCCAGAAGAAAAAAGGGCAGAAAGCAATTGACGGTTAGCGAAGTCAGAGCTAAACGATAATCGCTAATATTATATTAAAAAGACCAGGCCCGAAAGTTTCTTTCGGGCTTTTTTATATATTTGCTTTCGTAAAAACAGAAATATGTCAGACAGCGTTATCAAATTGGAGAGAGCTTTCATTTACCAGCGAAATTATCTGGTATTGAGCAATGTTGATTTTGAATTGAAAGAAGGAGAATTTGCTTATCTGATTGGTAAAACCGGAAGCGGGAAAAGCAGTCTGCTCAAGGTATTGTATGGTGCGCTTCCACTGACCGAAGGTTTTGGAAAAGTGGTCGGAGTGGAACTGAACGGAATGAAAACCGGCAAAATCCCCGAACTGAGAAGACATCTCGGAATTGTCTTTCAGGATTTTCAGCTGCTGTTAGACCGGAATGTTGAAAAAAATCTTGCATTTGTACTGAGGGCAACCGGTTGGAACGACAAAAATCTGATCAACGACCGTATCGACGAAGTACTCGAAAGCGTGGGCATGATTTCAAAAAAGAAAATGATGCCGTTCCGTCTGTCTGGTGGTGAACAGCAGAGAATTTCAATCGCACGCGCACTGCTCAACGATCCCAAACTGATTTTGGCTGATGAACCGACCGGAAATCTGGATCCCGAAACTTCAATCGAAATTATGAGTCTGATTCATGATCTGTCAAGAGAAAAGAATGTGGCAGTGCTGATGGCAACCCATGATTATGACATGATCAGGAAATTCCCATGCGCCACACTGAAATGTGAGGATGGCAAGGTGCAGTTCACCGAGACAGAATCTCTTTTTCAGGCCTGATCTGAGTTATAAATTCAGAAAAAATCTTCTCAAGTTTCTTTTCTTCATTTGACCAATTGAAGACCGGTGTTGCTTTTCTCAGATTTTCCGAATAAATTTCTTTTCCTTCGGCAAGCATCTCATTTGCCGTCTTTGCAATTTGTTCGGGTGTATGATCTGAAACCGTCCGCCCGATTTTGTAATTTTCTATCGTCCTTTTGATATCCGGCAAATCTGTGCCCAAAACCGGAACACCGGCATGCATATAGTCAAAAATCTTATTGGGCAGCGCATATCTGTAACTGATCCCCAAATCTTCTTCCAAACTGAAGCCGAGATCTGCCTTTGGCGTAATCAGTTTGAGCTGATCGGGCGGAACAGCACTGATAAAAATGACTTTTGAATCCAAACCTTTTTCAGAAGTCAGTTTTTGATACTCTTCTTTTTTGGGTCCGTTTCCAATAATCCAAAGTTGTGCGCTTTCAATCTTCTCCATCGCGAGTATCATTTTGTCGATTCCGCGGCTGATGTTGATTGCACCCTGATAGATCAGTATCTTTTGGTTTTCTTTTGTTTGGGGTAATTCAATCTGTAACCGATTGTTGTTTTCGGTTTGAATTTCGGGAACATTCATGATGATCTCGGGCCGATTTCCGTATTCTTTTTCAAACCAGTCGGCATAACCTTCACTCACTGTATAAAAATGTTTCATCCTTGGAACCAGCGATGATTCAAGCATTTTCCAGCTTTTCTTTTTGAATTTTCGACCGGTCAGTGACGGCAGTTCCGAAAAGATTTCGTGGCTGTCAAATACTACCGGTACTTTTTTGATTTTGCTGATTAGATAATTCGGCAAAAGCGAATCCAAATCATTTGCAAGCAGTATGTCACCTTTTTTGACCGACTTCATCAATCGGCCAAAAAGTTTTCGGTTGAATTCGAGATACATCAGCATCCCGTCCTGATTTGAAAGCCGGATGATCTGAACTGGATAATCAAAATCGAGTTTTGGATTTCCTCTCAAATCGGTTGCAATTACCTCAGTCTCAAACCCAAACTTTCTGAACGACCGGATCTGTTTCTGAACCCGCTGATCGCCCTGATAATTATTGATGACCGATGAAATGATTCTAAGTTCAGCCATTTGCGTTTTGTTTGTCTTTGTACAACAGATAATACAGCTGGATAAATACCACCATCGCATTTGGAATCACCACTGGCCAGGCTTTGAAATAAATTCCGTAAATCACAAAACAGATACAGCCCAGCATATTGATCATCCGAATGATTCTGAGCTGATTGATGACAAAAGAAAGAACGATAAATATCGACGCAGAATATCCGATTAACTCAAAAACAGCAGCATTCATTTGGTGATGATTTAGATTGTAAAAATAGATAAATTCTAACGATTGCCCAGATAGGAAATAAACGAATCGCAATTCAAAACCTGAATTTCGGAAAAATAAAAATCGGCGGTGTCTTCGGTAACGATCATTTCACAACCCGATTCGATTGCGGAATAATATTCCAAGCCGTCCTCAAAATCATTGATTTTCTGATTTTCTGAAGTCAGCCTGACCGCCTTTTTATTGGCATTTGTAATTTCAAGATGCTGAGAAAGAATTCTAATTTTTTCTTTTGCTCTTTGGGTTCCGCTTTTCTTTTCTGCAAAATAAAATGCAATCGCCAGACAGATCGGAGAAGTGTAAATCCTGAATTTTTTGGTTTGAATCAAACTCAAAATCCTCGCTGCCGACGGGAACAACGGATATTCACTGTTCAGAACGGTGACCAGAATATTGGCATCGACAAAAATTTTCACTTTTTGGATTTGTAAAATTCCGACTTCAGTTTTTTGCGCGATTTGGGGATTCCGTACTCGGGTCGCTCGTCTGCAACCGAATTGACCCAGTCTGCAACAGGCAGCTCGTCTATGGTTTTGTAATTTTTGGAAGTCATTTGGGCAAATATAAATTCAGTCAGCCTTGAAAGACTGATGCCGTTTTGAGCGGCAAATTCCTTGGCTTTGCTGATGACTTCTGCGTCAAATGACAAAGTGATTTTAGCGTCCATGATTTTCCTTTTCAATTTATACGACAAAGTTATTAATTTCACACGTGTTATCTGCAATTTATTACGACAAATTTTTAATATTTATACGGCGAAGCTGAAATTATAATTCGAGATCGCATTAAATTTTAAATTATTCAATCTGTCATGCAGCATATAATTGTAAGTTTGTGATTATTGATTTTAAGTTATGAATTTCAAACACCTTATTTATACATTCGTTTTTTTGCCTTTTTTGTGTAATGCACAGATTCAATTTATTTCGAATAAATTAACCGAAATCACTTATGAAACTTCATACAACGGCCAAAAGTTGGAAAATCAAAATCCAATTAGAGTGTTGACAGACGGAACAAATTTTCTGATTGGTTCAAAAGATGTGCTGAACCGAAAATCAGAGTTTCCGTTTGAAGTCAGTTTTGTGAACGCTTCTGAAAAATCATATAAACTGCTTGCATTTTTAAACCAGGGAGAAACGGTTGCTATGCAGGATTTGAAATCGATTGCCGAACAGGAATTTGAATATTTGGATGAAACCAAAAAGATAATGGGATACACCTGCAAAAAAGCAAAAACTGTAATCAATTCAAATACAATTGAAATCTGGTATGCGGACGAAAAAAAATTAAAAGCTTCTCCGACCATACTTGGTGCCGATCTCGGATTGGTGCTTGAGATTGTCAGAAACGGAAATTATGTGATCGAAGCGGTTGAGATGAAAAAATCGAAAAAGGATTTGGTTCAGTTTGTCATTGATTCAAAACCCGAAATTCTTGAGAAAATCGATTATCAGTTCAAAATCTGGAATGCGCGTTTTACAACCATTGAAATTTTTAAAAATCAGCAGATTCATTTTTCTGATGAATTTGAAGCCAAGCCGGATGTACAGAGATTTGCAAACGGAACCGTCGTTTTGAAAAAGGTGAAATTTCCAAAACTCAATTCTTCGTCCCAAATTTTCGTCGATTTGACCGAACAGTCAAATGGTGATGCTTATGACCGCACGGGCAGCGTTTTCATGATTCCGACCGATAAAAAACGGTCTTTTCTTGATGGTCTGAACAATGGCTCCGACAAACTTCCGGTTTATAAAAACGGGAACGGAAAAAAATATCAGGGCATTGCAGCAACTTCAGATTATAATCCGCCGGTCGAATTGATGCGTTTTTTCACACCTTTTGGCGTCAGTCATTTCAATGATCGTGTGACATTGAAAAACAAAAACTGGCAGGATTCTGTTTATTATCGGCAGGATATATCGGATTACGCAACGCTGCTTTCCGGTCAGGAAGTTTATATCGGCGCATTTATCGGCAACTACGACAAAGGAGGCCATTTGATTTCGATGAATGTGACCATTCACAAAGATGAAAATTCTGACAAACCGCTGAAGAAACTGTTTCCGCTGTTCAATACGCTCAATATCATGGAAATGGCAGGTCAGGAATACAGTACTTTGTTTGATTCGGAAAACGGACTTGAAGTTGAATTTGAATTGTCCGAAAACCTCAAAAATGCTCAGCTCAGATTTATTACCACCGGTCACGGCGGCTGGGAAAACGGTGATGAATTTGTTCAAAAGAAAAACACGGTTCTGATCGACGGCAAAGTGGTTTTCGATCTGATTCCGTGGCGTGAGGATTGCGGTTCTTACAGGCTGTACAATCCGGTTTCGGGTAATTTCCATAACGGCCTTTCATCATCGGATTACAGTCGTTCCAACTGGTGTCCGGGTACAGTGACCAATCCTTATCTGATCGATCTGGGCGAATTGAAAGCAGGCAAACACAAAGTCAAAGTTGTCATACCACAGGGCAAACCCGAAGGAAACAGTTTCTCTGTCTGGAATGTGAGCGGTGTTTTGATTGGAGATTAAAGTTCCGACAAGCTAATTTCTGTTAAAAAATTCTTGACTTCCTGCTCATTTGACGGATTGTCAAATAAAAAGTTAACCTCTTCATCATAGTTGATTCCATCAAAATAACCCAGCTGCATTTTAAACATTTTTTCAGAAAATTGATCTTTGAAAAGAACTTTTGCCTCATTTGAAATTTCTTTGATTGAAAAATGAAACTTCAAAATAAAATATAAATCAACGTAATCTTTCCATTTGGCTCTTCTTACGAGTGCAAATGCCTTCATGGCGGAAAGCGTAAGTAAATTCGGCATTTTTATAATTCCTTCCAATTCGGAATGGATTGGAATTTCATAAGGAAATTGAAAGAATGTAAATTTCACACCATCGACCATTAAATTCAATTGATCAGAATCTTCATAACCGTTAATAATTTCTCTTGAAACGCTTCTGAGTTTTGTGAAAATATCGTTTTTTCGTAGTTTATTTTTCTTGAACAAGTCAAAATCGACAGATTGCCGATGACCAAGATGAAGCGCAATTGCGGTCTCGCCAACGAGATAATATTCCTTCTTAAATAGGGCGATAACAGGCAACAGCATTTTTGTTCTTTACTTAATATTTCAGGATGCATATTTCTTAACGATTAGTTCCAAATAATTATATGCAGCCGGAAAGTAATTTCCAATCTTCCTTCCGGTTGTATGATCATAAACTTTTTTTAATTCGGAATAGCCGATGATTTCAATCAATTCTTTGAGATCTTCCCAGCTTCCGTAATTAAAAATAAATTCAACCAGCACATCATTGCTGATGTCTGCGATTTTATCGTCTTTGATATACCAGAAAAGATGTCTGTTTTTTTTCTATGAATTCGGCTCTTGTCATCAAACAAAAATACAAAATAAAGCTTGAAACAGCCCTGAAAAGGATTAAAAACCAATAGAAAATAACAAGCTGCCCGAATCACCCGAATTGTATCTCAATTCTTGCCTTTGAATCCTTTTGATTTCTTACTTTTGCATACCAAATTAAAATTATGGCTACAGATTATTACCAAATAGATGACTTACTGTCAGAAGAACACAAACTGATCCGTCAGACCGTACGTGATTTTGTGAATCAGGACATCAAACCTGTGATTGACGAGATGGCCCAGAGCCATACAGATATTCCCGACCTGATGCCGAAACTCGGTGCAATCGGAGCGCTCGGACCATACATTCCGGAAGAATATGGTGGTGCAGGTCTTGATCAGATTTCATACGGACTGATCATGCAGGAACTTGAAGCAGGTGACTCTGCAGTTCGTTCGTCCGCTTCGGTTCAGTCTTCTCTGGTGATGTTTCCGATTTATACCTTTGGGTCTGAAGAACAAAAAAGAAAATATCTTCCCAAACTTGCAACCGGAGAAATGATCGGCTGTTTCGGACTGACAGAACCCAACCACGGTTCAAATCCGGCCGGAATGGAAACCAGAATCGTTGACAAAGGTTCACATTATGTGCTGAACGGCGCAAAAATGTGGATCACAAATTCGCCGATTGCAGATATCGCAGTGGTTTGGGCGAGAGACGAAGAAGGAAAGCTCAGAGGTGTGATTGCAGAAAGGGGAATGAAAGGATTTACGACACCCGAAACCCACAACAAATGGTCGCTTCGCGCATCAAAAACAGGTGAACTTGTTTTTGAAAATGTTGAAATTCCAAAAGAAAATCTGTTGCCTGGTGTACACAGTCTGAGAGGCCCGTTGAGCTGTCTGGATTCTGCGCGTTACGGAATTGCATGGGGTGTAGTCGGTGCGGCAATCGACTGTTACGAAACCGCATTGAAATATGCACTGGAAAGAAATCAGTTTGGAAAACCGATTGCTTCGTTTCAGTTGCAGCAGAAAAAACTGGCTGAATTTGTAACCGAAATTACAAAAGCTCAATTGCTGGTCTGGAGACTCGGAACTTTGAAAAATGAAGGCAAAGCAACCGGTGCTCAGATTTCGATGGCAAAACGAAACAATGTGAGAATTGCAATCGATATTGCACGCGAATCGCGTCAGATTCTGGGCGGCATGGGAATCGTCGGCGACTATCCGATGATGCGCCATGCGGCAAATCTCGAATCTGTGATTACCTACGAAGGAACCCACGATGTGCATCTGCTGATCACCGGAAACGACATTACCGGTATCAATGCTTTTAAATAATTTAATGATTGAAATTTTTTGATTCCTATGTCAAAAGAAATTCAAATCCTTCTTCCAAAAATGGGGGAAAGTGTGATGGAAGCTGTTATCACCGACTGGATTAAAAAACCGGGTGACCATGTTGAAAAAGACGAGTCATTTGTGACCATCGGCACTGACAAGGTGGACAGCGAGCTTCCGTCCGAATATGAAGGAATCCTGAAAAAAATACTGGTCGAAGAAGGTGAAGAAGTTAAGGTCGGTCATCCGATTGCGATTTTTGAAGTTTCTGACGATACCGTCGTTCAAACCGAAATCAAGGAAGAAGTCAAAATAGGAACGATTGAGAAAAAAGCTGAAGTTGAACTGTTTTCAGCCAAAAGTCTTTCGGGTAAATCTTTTCTGTCGCCGGTTGTCAGAAAAATCGCTGCCGAGAAAGGTCTTGAAGTCGAAGATCTGAACCGGATTCAGCCGACCGGTGAAAATGGAAGAATCAGAAAAATCGATATACTCAAGTTTTTGAACAAAGACAAAACTGCTTCGATTCAGCAGAAAGTCAGTCAGAAATTAATTCTGAACATTCAGGCTGAGGACAAAGTTGAAGCTTTGCCAAGAATCAGACAGGTGGCGGCTGAAATGCTTCAGGCTTCTTATCAATTCATCCCGCATGTGACCACCTTTATTGAAGTCAATGCGGACAATCTGGTTCATCACAGAGAACAGATCAAAGATGAATTTAAAAAAGAAAATCAAGTCAAAGTTACCTATACCCACTTCATTATGAAGGCGGTGGTCGATACTTTGAAAGAATTTCCAAAATTCAATTCGTGGATGAATGAAGACGAGTTGATTTTAAAAAATGACATCAATCTAGGTTTTGCAACTGCACTTCCCGACGGAAATCTGATTGTTCCAAATGTGAAGAAGATCAACGGAATGAGTTTGAAGGAAATCGTTGAAAACGTCAATTTGATCGGCAACAATGCAAAGGCCGGAAAATTAAAATCTTCAGACATTCAGGATACTACTTTTACGGTGAGTAATACCGGAATTTTTGGCAGTCTGATGGGAACACCGATCATCAGTCGGCCGCAGGTTGCGGTTTTGGCGCTTGGTCAGATCAGATCGGCTGCCGGAGTGGTTGTAAACAACGGAAAAGAAGAACTGGCTGTCTGCAAAATGATGATGCTTTCTATCTCATATGACCATCGTGTAATCGATGGCGCACTTGCGTCTCAGTTTCTTTCAACTTTGAAGGAAAAACTTGAAAATATCGGCTGAACATCAGCTCGAAATTGAATAAAAAATACATTCGATAAAATAATATGATTGTTAAATCGTATTTTTGTCAACATTCAAATTAGAATATGGAATACAACACCGAAAGAAAACCACTGATCATACCGGAATATGGCCGTCACATGCAGGAGATGGTTGATTATTGTATGTCGATTGAAGACAGAGAAAAACGGAATGAATTTGCAGGAATCATAATCGAAGTGATGGGTGTACTCAATCCGCATTTGAGAGATGTTGATGATTTTCAGCACAAACTCTGGGATCAACTTTTCATTATGTCGAATTTCAGTCTCGATGTGGATTCGCCTTTTCCGGTCCCAGAAAAAACCGAGGTGTACAGTCGTCCACAAAGAGTTCCGTATCCGCAGGAAGAATACAAATACAAATATTACGGCAAAAACATCAGAAGAATGATTGATGTGGCCATCAGTTGGGAGGGTGAAAAACAGGAAGGACTGATCATGGTGATTGCCAATCACATGAAAAAATGCTATCTGCTTTGGAACAAAGATACAGTTGAAGACAGCGTAATTTTTGATCATTTGAATGAAATGTCGGGCGGAAAAATTGATTTGAGAACTTCGAATGAAATTCTTTCTTCAGGAGAAAAATATTATTCAAGCCACAGTTCTTCAGGCAAAAACAGAAAGGGAAAAGGAGGTAAGAGCAAAAAATACAGCAGATAAGAATGTCAATTTTTCAAATCAAAGGCGGCAATCGTCTGAGCGGTGAAATCACACCTCAGGGTGCAAAAAATGAAGTGCTTCAGATTCTGTGTGCAATTCTGTTGACAAACGAACCCGTCAGAATCAAAAATATTCCGAATATCCGAGATGTCAACCGACTGATCGAAATCTTGGGTGATCTGGGTGTTAAAATTCAAAAAAACTCAAACGGAGATTACACTTTCCAGGCTGACGACATCCGAATGGATTATCTGCAGTCAAAAGAATTCAAAAAGGACGGTGCATCGCTTCGTGGCTCGATCATGCTGATGGGACCGCTTTTGGCAAAATACGGAAAAGCTTATATGCCCAAACCGGGTGGCGACAAAATCGGCAGACGAAGACTGGACACACATTTCATTGGTTTTATGAAACTCGGTGCCAAATACCGTTTCAATGAAGGTGAGGATTTTTATGGAGTTGAAACCGATGAAAAAAATGGCCTGAAAGGAACTTATATGCTTTTGGAGGAAGCTTCTGTGACCGGAACCGCAAATTTGGTGATGGCAGCTGTCCTGTCGAAAGGAAAAACCACGATTTACAATGCTGCCTGCGAACCATATCTGCAACAACTTTGCAAGATGCTGGTCAGAATGGGTGCAAAAATTCAGGGCATCGGGTCAAATCTTCTCACCATCGAAGGTGTTGAATATCTGTCCGGAACTGAACATACAATTTTGCCCGATATGATTGAAATCGGAAGCTGGATCGGATTGGCGGCAATGACAAAATCAGAGCTTCGAATCAAAAATGTGTCTTGGGAAAATCTCGGACTGATTCCGGATGTATTCAGAAAACTTGGAATCACTGTGGAGCGTGAGAATGATGACATTTATATTCCGGCACACGAAAATTATAAGATTCAAAAATTCATGGACGGATCGATACTTACAGTCTCAGATTCGCCCTGGCCGGGATTCACACCCGACCTGCTCAGCATCGTGCTGGTGGTTGCAACCCAGGCAAAAGGAAGTGTGCTGATTCATCAGAAAATGTTTGAAAGCAGACTTTTCTTTGTGGACAAACTGATCGATATGGGTGCACAGATCATTCTGTGTGATCCGCATCGTGCAACCGTCATAGGTCTGAATCAGGAAATTCTGCTGAGAGGAACGACCATGAGTTCGCCCGATATTCGCGCCGGAATTGCACTGTTGATCGCAGCGCTGTCTGCAAAAGGCAAAAGTGTAATCCATAATATTGAACAAATTGACAGAGGTTACGAAAATATTGACACCCGGCTCAGAGCAATCGGAGCAGACATCACACGTGCCTAATTTTCTGACTAAACCATTGAAATGCAGGATATATTTGATTTTTTGGCAAAATTCGTCAGTCGGCCCGATCAGGTGCTGATGGACTTTATTGCTGCCTACGGTTATTGGATTTATGCTGCACTTTTCCTCATCATCTTTGCCGAAACCGGACTCATCATCGCATCTTTTCTGATGCCTTTTCTGCCGGGTGACGCACTGATTTTTGCCATCGGAATGATTGCCGCAAACGATCAGCAGAATCATCTGCATATCCATTACATCATCCCGCTGTTGATGGTTGCAGCGATCTTAGGCGACAATGTCAATTATTATGTCGGACGCAAATTCGGCAACTGGCTGCTTCAACACCCAGGTAAATTTTATATCAAACCTTCGCATATCAACAAAGCAACCCAATTCTTTGCACAGCACGGAAAAAAAGCAATCATCATTGCACGGTTTATGCCTGTGGTCAGAACGATTATTCCGTTTATCTGCGGAACCACCAAAGTGGATTACAAAACATTTTTGCTGTACAGTCTGATTGGCGCCTTTCTATGGGTTGGCATTGTTTCTATGCTTGGTTATTATCTGGGCACCTACGAATTTGTCCAGAAAAACCTTGAGTATTTTATCATCGGGATCATTGTTGCCGCCAATATGCCGCTGATCATCCGACTGCTAAAAGCAAGATTTTCCAAAAATCAAAGGATATGAATCGCTTTGGTCTGATCGGCAGGAATATTTCCTATTCGTTTTCAGAAAATTATTTCGAACAAAAATTCAAAACTGAAAAAATTGAGGATTGCAATTATTCAATCTTTGATTTGGATGAAATTTCTGATGTCAAAAAATTATTTGAAATTCGGGAATTGAAAGGTTTGAATGTGACCATTCCCTACAAAGAAAAGATCATTCCCTTTTTAGATGAATTGAGTTCAGAGTCAAAGACAATCGGCGCTGTCAACTGTATCGGAATTGATAACGGCATCAAAACCGGATACAATACAGATGCATTCGGATTTGAAAATTCGCTCAAAACTTTTTTGGATGATTTTGATTTGAATGCATTGATTTTGGGTGACGGCGGTGCGGCAAAAGCTGTGAAATTTGTTTTGAATCAAATGGATATCAGTTTCAAGACCGTTTCAAGAAAAGGAGGAAACAATTATTCTGATCTGAATGAAACTGAAATAAAGAACCACAGACTGATCATCAACTGCACCCCTTTGGGAGCTTTCCCGAATTTGGATTCAAAGCCCCAAATTCCTTATCAGTTTCTGACTTCGGACCATTATCTGTTTGACTTGGTTTATAATCCCGAAAAGACCGAATTTTTGAAATCGGGAGAAGACAGAGGATCAAAAATTAAAAACGGATATGAAATGCTTCAGCTTCAGGCCGAAAAATCATGGGAAATTTGGTCTGCGCTTTTGTAAATAGCGCAGGTTTTGTTAGCTTTGCTCTCTTAAAGTAACAGCATTATGACAACTGATTTGGATAACCTGCCCAATGGTGCAGATGGAGAAAATGAATTGAATTTAACCCCTGAAGAAAATCAAAAAGAAGCAGATCAGAACCTTTC
Source organism: Weeksellaceae bacterium (assembly GCA_041677705.1). GTDB lineage: Bacteria > Bacteroidota > Bacteroidia > Flavobacteriales > Weeksellaceae > Moheibacter. The sequence continues at coordinate 67,440 of JBAYPM010000007.1, forward strand.
TGAAAATCAAAATCCTGAAGAACAGCCGGTTGAAGAAACCGTAAATCCGGAAGCAGAAACTTCACCAACAGAAGAGGAAAGCCCAAAAACTGATGAAGTTCCATCAGAAACAGATCAAAATCTTTCTGAAAATCAAAATTCTGAAGAGCCGATTGAAGAAACTTTGAATTTCAAAACAGAAAAATCTGAAGACGAAAGCTCGAAGCCTGAAGAAATTTCATCAGAATCAGAGCCGTCTGAAATCACTTCAGAAAAAACCGAAGACTACAAACACGAGGATGCTGAGGAAGAGGCGGGAGCTGAAGAAGATGAGCAGGAACAGCGGATTCCATTTAAAAACTATGACGAACTGCCGCTGCCGGTCTTGATCGGAGAGGCGAAAGAGCTGTTGAGTAATCATCCGGCGAGAGCACTGAAAGAGCATTTCAACCAAATTCGTGAGGTGGTCAAAAAACTGATTGATGAAGATGAAGAAGCCAAAAAGGAAGCTTTCATAAAAGATGGCGGTGATGCGCTTGACTTCCAGTATGACAATCCGGCAAAAAAAGAATTCAATCGAATTTATGGTGATTACAGAAATCAGCTCGATCTTTATTTTAAAGAACAGGAAAAAGCACAGCAGGAAAATCTGACCGAAAGACTTCAAATCATCGAAGAGCTGAAATCACTTTATCAGGATCCGAACGACGACAATTCGAATATTTTTACAAAATTCAGAAAACTGAAAACCCGTTGGCATAATGCAGGGATGGTCCCAAAATCACAGGCTGGAAATGTATTCAAAACCTATTTTCATCATCTCGATAATTTTTACAGATATCTGGATTTGAACAAGGAATTGAGAGAAATGGACTATTCTCACAACCTTGAAGTCAGAGCTTCTATCATCAAACGGGCTGAACAATTGGTTGAAGAAGAAAATGTACAGAAAGCATTGAACGAATTGCAGTATCTGCACAAACTCTGGAAAGAAGAGGCGGTGCCGGTGGCTGAAGAAATGAGGGAACTGACCTGGCAGAGATTCAAAGAGCTTACGCTCAAGATTCATGAAAGAAAAATTGAACTGGGCGAAAAAATCAAAGAAGAACTGGAGGAAAATCTCAAAAAGAAAGAGGAAGTACTCAATCAGATAAAGAAACTCTACAATGAGTCTGAAAGAAAATCGCACAGTGATTGGCAGAACTGTATCAAGAAACTGAACAAATTAAGAGAAGAATTTATCGCCATCGGAAGAGTTCCGAGAGAATTCAACCAAAAGATGTGGGACGAATTCAAATCGGCCACTCGCGAATTCAATCACAAAAAAAATGAGTTTTACAAATATCTGAAAATCGAACAGCAGCAGAATCTTGCCAAAAAAGAAGAATTGCTGAGAATTGCAACCGAACATGCTGAAAGCACAGATTGGGACAAATCGGTTCAGGTCATCAAAAAAATTCAATCCGACTGGAAAAAAATCGGTCATGTTCCAAGAAAACAGTCTGACAAGATTTGGAAAGAATTTAAGGAAGCGTGCAACAGATTCTTTGACAATTACAAGGCAAGAACCGGACAAGTGAGTCAGGAGTTTGAACAGAATCTGACCAAAAAAGAAGAATTGCTCTCAGAATTGCGTGATTACAAAATTTCTGGAGACAGAAATGCAGATTTGAACAAAATCAATGAATTCAACATCAGATGGAGCAGCATCGGCAAGGTGCCGGCAGCGAGAATGTCAGTCAATTCAGAATTCAGCAAAGCCATAAACCATTTGGTCAGCTCGATGGGTCTGAATGAAGACGAAATCAATGAATTCAAAATGTCTGCGCTGATTGACCGAATCAAATCGGGTCAGAATGAACAGATGCTGGATGATGAAATCAGAAAGACAAAAAAATTCATCGAAGAACTCGAAAAAGAAATCAATCAGCTTGAAACCAACATCGGTTTCTTTACAGACGAAAACAGCCCGCTGCTCAAAAATTTTCACAAACAGATTGAAGAAAAAAGAGGCCGACTGACCGAAGCCGAATTCAAACTGAGAACGCTTCATCGAATTGATTTTGAAGAAGAGCCGGGAAAAACAGAAGAGGGGAATCAGAATCCTGAGGATCAGAAGCCCGAAGCAGGAGAGGAAACTGCTGAAAATTAACAGCAATTAAAATACAGTTTTACACCCTGCGGCCAAATCCGTGGGGTGTTTTGTTTAAAAAAATAATGAATGAATTTTTTGAAAAATGGATTTTGACCAACTGATGATGAAACGCTGCATCGAGCTTGCCTCAAATGGTTTGGGAATGACTTATCCCAATCCTGTGGTCGGCTGTGTCATCGTCAGAAATGGTCAGATCATTTCGGATGGTTGGCACCAAAAAGCAGGTGAAGCGCATGCAGAAGTCAATGCGGTCAATAAAATCAGAGACAAAGAAATCCTGAAAGACTGCGAAATCTATGTTTCGCTTGAACCCTGTTCTCATTTCGGAAAAACACCGCCCTGTTCAGATATGATCGTTCGTTACGGTTTCAAAAAGGTGATCGTCGGAATTTCAGATCCGAATTCAAAAGTTAACGGTCAGGGAATCAAAAGAATCAGAGATGCCGGAATTGAAGTGAAAGTCGGTGTTTTGGAAAATGAATGTGCAGAACTCAACAAAAGATTTTTTTGTTATCATCAGAACAAACGACCTTATATTGTATTGAAATGGGCGCAAACAGCTGACGGATTTATGGCAGCTGAAAACCCTATCCAAAAATGGATTACCAATCCGTATTCAAAACAACTGGTCCATCTGTGGCGAAGTCAGGAACAGTCGGTGCTTGTCGGATACAAAACAGCGAAAGTCGATAATCCGCAACTGAATCTGAGGTTATGGTCTGGCAATCAGCCGGTTCGTGTGGTGATTGACAGAGATTTGAGTCTTGACCAGAAACTTCATCTGTTTGACGGAAGTCAGAAGACGATAATTTTTTCGGAAAAGGAAAACAGCAGCAGGCCGGATGTTGTTCAGCTGAAATTTGATGAAAATTTGGAAGAATCGATTTTGAATGAATTGTACAAATCAGGTTTGCAATCGGTTATCATCGAAGGCGGAAGGAAGACGCTCGACGGATTTATCAACAATGATTTGTGGGATGAAGCAAGAGTTTTCAGTACAGCCGAAAGTTGGGCAAGCGGAATCAAAGCACCTTGGGTCGATGGGAAATTGATTGGTCAAAAACTAATCGGCAGCGACCGGCTTAAAATTTTCAGGAAATGATCTATTCTTATCTGACATTGGCCAAAAAAATTGAAGAAATTTCTTTCAAAGAAAAAGGAAGTCGTTTTATTTCGTACGCCTATCCGGTTTTGGATGAAGAAGATGTGAAAAAGAAACTGGCTGAACTTTGGTCGCTTCATCCCGACGCTACCCATATCTGTTATGCCTATCGTCTGGGTTTAGAAGGTGAAGATCATCGCGCCAATGATGACGGTGAACCTTCGGGCAGTGCCGGTCTGCCGATTTACAATCAGATTTTGTCAAAAAACATCACATTTGTTTTGGTTGCATCTGTGCGTTATTACGGTGGAACCAAACTTGGTGTTTCGGGGTTGGTCAAAGCATACAAACAGTCGGCACAGCTGGCGCTCGATGAAGCTGAAATCACTGAAAAATATTTGACCGAAAAAGTCGGTTTTGAATTTTCGTACGAAGATCAGGGTGCTGTGATGAGAAATGTTGACCGTTTTGGCGCAGAAGTGTTGGAGACGGAATTTACTGACATCTGCCGGCTATTGGTCAGAGTGAAAAAACAGGAGATTGATAATTTTCTGGCAGGTTTTGAACCATTGTACAAAGTAAAAATTCAGAAAATTGGATGAGTCCTGAATTTTCACTGATTTTTCAGCTGATTTAGTTTTTTGGTCAACTCGTTTGGGCATCTGACTGGGCGCCTTGTGGTCTTGTCGATAAATGCAAGTTCGGAATATGCTTCTGTGAGCAGTTCGTCTTTTGGATTATAGATTTTATAAATAAATTTAATTCTGGCGCCGGTCGGAATTTCGACCATTGAAGTTTCGATTCTCAATAACTCATCATAGACAGCAGGTCTGAAAAACTTCAGATTCAGTTCTGTCACCGGCAGCATGATGCCACTGTCTTCCAAAGCACTATATGGGAGTCCGATCTGTCTGAAAAATTCCACTCTTGCCACCTCGCAGTAAACCGCATAATTGGCATGATAAACTATACCCATTTGGTCGGTCTCGCCGTATCTGACACGGATTGAAACAGTTCTTGTCATCATGTTAAAGTATCGCTTAAGTTGTTACAAAGATATTTTCAAAAAGTCAATAGTGCACTAACTTTTTTTATTAAAAAATTATGACCACTTTTGCTTGTGGATAAAAAAGGGGTTATATTAGTGGTCTAAAACTTGGATCAAACAATCCGCTTATATTTAATCAATCTATAAAAGAGGACTTAATTTTACTATGGGAAAATCTGCAGAAATCGTTTGGAGTAATTGTCTCGAATTTATTAAAGATAATATTCAGGAACAAGCATTCAAAACTTGGTTTTTGCCAATACAGCCTGTTAAATTACAGGAGAAAGTTTTGACCATACAGGTTCCGAGTAAATTTTTTTACGAATGGCTTGAAGAGCATTACATCAAGCTGCTGAAAGTTGGATTGGAAAAAGAACTCGGCAAGGGTGCGAAGCTGGTTTACAGTATAGTGATGGATCAGAAATATTCAGGCAAGGATCCCTATACTGTCAAAATCCCAAGTTCAAATCGTGAAAAAGTTCAGCTTCAGGAAGTGGATGCACCGATGCCAATCGACAGTAAAAAGGTGAAAAATCCGTTCATCATTCCCGGGCTTCAAAAAATCAAGATTGATTCTCAGCTGATTGTCAATCTCAATTTCAATAATTTTATAGAAGGAGAATCCAATCGATTGGCTCGTTCGGCCGGAAAAGCTGTCGCAAAAAGACCGGGCGGAACCTCATTCAATCCGTTGTATATATATGGTGGAGTCGGATTGGGGAAAACCCATCTGGCGCACGCAATCGGGCTGGAAGCAAAAGAGAACCATCCGGATAAAACCGTTTTGTATGTTTCCACCGAGAAATTTATACAACAGTTTATCGATGCGGTGACCAGCAACAACCGAAATGACTTCATTCATTTTTATCAGATGATCGACATACTGATCATGGACGACGTCCATTTCCTGTCGGGTAAAAAAGGAACACAGGAAGCATTTTTCCATATTTTTAACCATCTGCATCAGAAAGGAAATCAGATCGTGCTGACTTCTGACAAACCGCCGGTTGACATTCAGGATATGGAACAGCGACTGATTTCAAGATTCAAATGGGGTCTGTCTGCGGATCTTCAGGTGCCCGATTTTGACACACGTCTTGCAATTTTGAAACACAAGATTGAAAAGGACGGAATTGAAATGCCCGAAGAAATCGTTGAATACATAGCAAAAAATATCAAGCCCAATATTCGTGAACTCGAGGGCAGTCTGAATTCAATAATCGCACAGGCAACGCTCAACAAAAAAGAAATCACCATTGAACTGACCAAAAAAACGCTTGCAAACTTTATCGGAAATTCAAGAAAAGAAATTTCAATCGATTATATACAGCGACTGGTTTGCGATTATTTCAAAATCCCGATCGATCAGGTTCAGTCAAAAACCAGAAAGCGGGATGTGGTTCAGGCAAGACAGCTGGCGATGTATTTTGCAAAAAAATATACAAAAGCTTCGCTTTCGAGCATCGGTTCACAGATCGGTAGCAGAGATCACGCGACCGTACTGCATGCCTGCAAGACGGTGGCCAATCTGTCAGAAACCGACCGTGTTTTCAGAGGCTATGTTGAAGATCTGAATCGTAAGATCAGCATGGGATAAAATTGATTATGAATCATAAAATTTTAATGGTTTGTTTGGGTAATATCTGCCGTTCACCTTTGGCAGAAGGAATCATGCGTTCAAAACTCGGCGACCATATATTGATTGACTCTGCCGGAACAGGCGACTGGCATGCGGGTGAACATCCCGACCGCCGTGCGATAACGGTTGCCAAAAATCACGGAGTCGATATTTCTAAGCTCAGAGCGCGTCAGGTCAGTCTTTCTGATTTCGATGAATTTGATTTGATTTTTGCAATGGATGAATCCAACTTTCGGAATCTTCAAAATTTAACATCAGATCCGAACCGGAAATCAAAAATCAAAATGATGCTTGGCGATGCCGATGTGCCTGATCCTTATTGGGGTGATGCAGCCGATTTTGAAAATGTTTTTCAACTGCTCAGTGCAGCAATTGATGAAGTGATCGAACAATACGAACTCGCATGAGCTGCCGCCTGTATCTGATTCCTACGCTTCTCGGCGATGGTGATTTCAAAAGAAGTATTCCGGGATTTAATCTGGAATTGATTTCGGAGATCAATATTTTTGTGGTTGAAAATGAAAAATCAGCCCGAAAATTCATCAAAACTGTTTTGCCCGAAAAAAACCAATCGGGATTTCAAATCCACATTTTGAACAAACACACCGACGACAAAGAACTTTCTGAATTGTCAAAACTTCTGGAGGGGTCGGAACCGATCGGAATTTTGTCCGAAGCCGGACTTCCTGCAGTTGCCGATCCGGGTGCAGGACTTGTAAAATTGGCGCATAAAAAGAATATCCCGGTGATTCCGCTGGTCGGTCCTTCGTCCATACTTCTGGCGCTGATGGCATCGGGTATGAACGGTCAGCAGTTCAGTTTTCACGGATATCTGCCGATCGACAAAAACCATAGAAAACAGTCGATTCAGAAACTTGAAATTGAAAGCAGAAAAAATCAGTGTACCCAGATTTTTATGGAAACTCCCTATCGGAACAACCAGCTGATTGACGATCTGATTAAATTCTGTCAGCCGTCCACACTTCTCTGTGTAGCTGCAAACATTACACTTGCCGATGAATATATAAAGACGGCGACCATCCGCGAATGGGCACAAAAAAAAGCGGACCTTCATAAAAAGCCCGCCATTTTTCTTTTGGAATCCCACTGATTATTTATCGCTTCCTGTTTCAGGAGCCTGACCGATCAACTCCATAAACTCATCCAGTTTGGGAGTGATGATGATCTGTGTTCTTCTGTTTCTCGCGCGTCCTTCCTCAGATGCATTGCTTGCAATCGGGTTGTATTCTCCACGTCCGCCGGCAGTAAGTCTTTTCGGATCCACGCCGTGTTCGTTTTGAAGCGCCTGAACCACTGAAGAAGCTCTCAGCGTACTCAAATCCCAGTTGTTTCTGATGTTTGGTTTGCTGATTGGCACATTGTCTGTGTTTCCTTCGATCAGCACATCGTAATCTCTGTAATCTTTGATGATCTTAGCAACTTTGGACAGGGTTGAATTTGCTGCCGGGCTGATCTCGTAGCTTCCTGATTTATAAAGCATATTGTCTGAAAGTGAGATATATACAACTCCTTTCAACACCTGAACGTCAACATCTCTCATTTCTTCTCTGCTCAGTGAGCGGGTCAGATTGTTGGTCAAAACCATGTTCAGTGAATCATTTTTACGGTTGATTTCAGTCAGGTGTTTGATGTATTTGTTGGACGCATTGATTTCATTAACCAACTTCTCAATATTCACACCTCCCTGCTTGCTGCCTGCCAGACATTCGCTAAGCGCATTTTGAAGGTTGGCAAGATTCTGCTGCTCAGATGCAATTCTTTCTTCAAGGCTCGCCACTCTTGACTTGGACGCTGCCAATTCGGTCTGACATCCCTGATTTTGAGAATATACACTGTTGAACTGATCCTGCAGTTCGTCATACTTCTTCTGCGAAACGCAGCTTGTGATAAATGTTGCAGCCATGATCGCTGCTGATAAGACGGTTAATCTCATATGAACTTTATTTTTTGGGTTTAACTATATAACGTATTAATTTTTACTTTATTTGTTTTTTTGTTAAAATTTCAACTTTCAAGCCTGAAAACAGGATTTATTTCCAAGATTTTTGACTCAATTGCGGATAAAATTTTTGTACTGATTTAGTCCGAGAAATTTATTCAACGCATTGGATTTATGATGTTTTAAATATCATACACAAACCTCCATTTTTTAATGATCAGTTTTTCCGGCCCAAAGGTATCAATTATTGTTCCATAAAATTCAAGCAAAACCAAAGTTTATAACCGATTTCTCAAACCATAACCTCCGAATTGCTATTGCAGACTTTGAATGAAATCTTTAACTTGCGTTGAAGTTTTATTTGAAAATGAAGACCAGAATTTTATTGATTTATACCGGCGGAACCATCGGAATGGCAAGAGATTATGAAGCCCAATCGCTCAAACCGCTTGATTTTGACAATCTGCTCGGCCATATACCCGAACTCAAACTGATCGACAGCGATATCGAATACACCAGTTTCAGCGAACCCATCGATTCTTCCAATATGGGTCCCGAACACTGGATCAGAATGGCGCAAATCATCAAAGTAAATTACAGCGAGTATGACGGTTTTGTAATTCTTCACGGAACCGATACCATGGCTTATTCAGCTTCTGCTCTCAGTTTTATGCTCAACGGACTTCAGAAACCGGTCATCTTCACCGGATCTCAATTGCCGGTCGGTGATCTGAGAACCGATGCAAAAGAAAATTTGATTACTTCAATCCATTTTGCATCGCTTTGTGAAAATGGTGTGCCGCTGATTCATGAAGTCTGTGTGTATTTTGAATACCGACTGCTTCGCGCCAACCGTACCACAAAAATCAATGCTGAAAACTTTGACGCATTTGCATCACCCAATTATCCTGATCTGGGCGAATCGGGCATACGTCTTGATCTCAGAAAAGATTTGTTGTGGAAAGAGGAATCGTCGGTTGAATTTTCGATCAATACCGATTTGGATGTTCACATGGGACTGATGAAAATCTTTCCGGGCATGAGTCGTATTTTCATTGAGAATCAGTTGAACACGCCTCAAATACAGGTGATGATCATTGAAGCATTTGGTTCGGGTAATATATTTATGTATGACTGGCTCGACGAACTGCTCAAAAAAAGGGCAGACGAAGGATTGATTTTTGTCGTCAACACCCAGTGTGCAGGCGGAATGGTTGAGATTGGCAGATATGAGACCAGCGGAATATTCAGTGAGATTAATGCGGTCAACGGATTTGACCTGACTACTGAGGCGTCGGTTGCAAAAACGATCCATTTGCTGGGACAGGGTTTAAGCGGCGAAGAATTCAGAAAAGCTTATGAAACCAGTTTGAGAGGTGAGCTGACCAAAGTATAAAAACCGATTTTCAAAAAAGGATGAAATCCCAAAATTTCGGTTAAATTTGCAATCTTCAAACAGAGAGGTGTCCGAGTGGTTGAAGGAGCTACCCTGGAAAGGTAGTATACGGGTAACCGTATCGAGGGTTCGAATCCCTTCCTCTCTGCAAAATAAAATAACACTTAATTGATAGTCAGTTAATTAGTGTTATTCAGTCGGTCTGATTGTACAAAAAATGTACAAACATATTTTTCATTACTGCAAATAATTGGCAAGATGCACCGGTGATCTCATTTGTATATTTGTTCAATGCAGGTAGTCTCACCTTTTATAAAAGTTCTTTATAACAGTAAAGACATCTCCGAAGATGTCAGCCGGGTTTTGTATGCTGTTACTTATTCCGACAGTCTTGAAGATATTGATACAATTGATATTGATGTTGAAGACGCCGATTTAAAATGGCAGAATAACTGGTATCCTGATAAAAATTCAACTTTAACAGTTGAAATTGGAGATACATCAGGCATTGTTTTTAAATGCGGTGTTTTTGAGATTGACGAAATGGAGCTTATGGGGCCGCCTGATGCGATAAGAATAAGAGGTATTGCCGCCGGCTTTAAAACAGGAAAAAAACGATCTGCGAAAAATCACGTACATGAAAACAAAACCCTGGCTCAAATCGTTCATACTGTTGCTGAGAGTATGGGGCTTACAGTGCAGGGGCAGATTGAGAACATCAAAATCAAAAGACGGGTTCAAAATGCAAAGACAGATTTGGACTTTCTGAAATCACTGAGCTCCGAGTATGGTTATATTTTCAATGTTAGAGGATCTACTTTAATTTTTATAAAAGCAACGGATCTGGAGAAAGGAAATACTGTAATCACATTGGAAAGAAAGGATTTGATTAATTTCAGCTTTCGGGATAAGAATACGAAGACATTTAAATCTGCAAGAATCAAATTTCATGATCCGGAGACAGGAAAGACTGTAACTCATACGGAAGGAAACGGTAATTCCGATTCTGATGACACTTTAGAGTTGAAAAAATCCGTTCAAAGTTCAGCGCAGGCAAAAGCAATTTCAAGAGCTGCGCTTCACAAAGCGAACAAAAAGCAAAAGACCGGTAGTATCACAGTCAAAGGAAGCCCATATATCTGCGCCGGGAATAAAATTAAAATCACTCAGATGGGAAAACTGTCTGGTGATTACATGATCAATCAGGCGAATCACACTTTAACGAACGACGGCGGATGGACGGCTGATGCAGAAATATATAAATTATGATCAAATTTGGATACATCACTGAAGTGAATATGGATGTCGGTACTGTTAGGGTGAGATTCACTGAAGATGACATTGTAAGCAATCCCCTCCCTGTTTCATGTGCCGCAACTAAAGAAGATAAATATTCATTTCCATTCGCCATTAATGAGCATGTTTGTTGCCTGATGGATGATCAGTGTGAGTTTGGCGTTGTAATCGGTGCAATATATTCAACTGAAGACAAACCGCCGGCCGGCGCTAACAAGAACAAAATAATAGTCAATATTGGCAACGCAACCATAAAACTTGATATCGATAGAAGTTCGGGAAATATAAAAATCGAAACCCCGGGGAATATTACTATTGTGTCTTCAATGGTGAAACTTGACGCCCCCGAGGTTTTGGTGACAGGAAACATTAACATTGATGGTGCTGTAACTGCGGTCGGAGAAATAAAATCGGGAGTGATCGAACTGACTAAACACAAACACATTAGTTCTTCGCCTGGAAATCCGACATCTGCGCCTACACCTTAGTCGCAAAGAAAACGCAAGTTTAAACGCTGCTTAAAAACTTAGTTTTGTGATATGAGCGGCGTCGGTTTACTTACAAAAGATTGGCAGATCAGTTTAGAGGATGTTGGTCTTCTGAAGGTTGGTCTTGATGACATTAGGCAATGCATCAAAATCATTCTCTTCACCAGAAAAGGAGAAGACCCTTTGCGTCCTCATTTTGGTTGCGGTATTTCAGATTGGCTGGATTTTCCTGTAAATATGGCCATACCGCACATGAAAAAAGAAATACTCGCCGCTCTCCGGAGATACGAAAAAAGAATCCGGGTCCGAAAAATAACACACGAAATAAAAGGCAGCAATGTTTTCTTCTTTATCACTTATTCTGTTAATGACAGAATAGATGAATTCTCGATTGATATAAATTCATACAGGGAAGAACAGGGAAGTTCAGGCAATATTTTGTCGGCTATATATACCCCTGATGCTTTTAGATATTATTTCTTTCTTGAAGCAAACGGGGTTCCAACCCCCATTGAACCTCCGGCAGCAGGATTCGCCAGTATTCAGGATGCAATGATATGGGTGAATTCAAATTGGTATCTGTATGGTAAATGGTTTCACATTCCGCATCAGTCAAAAGTGATGCTGTTTGCCGATAATCCCGATTATCATGTAAACACTTTCCAAATTGAAAGCAGTGATAATATTCTTTCTGCTGTAATACCGATTCTTAATCCGGGAGAATTCTACATAATTCTGTTCAGTTATAACGGCAATCTGATTGAGCCTCAAAATGGGAGTGATGTGATCACTGCAGAAGATATTCTTCAATTTTCCAATAATAACTACGGTGATTACGGACAATGGTCAGTCGAACCGGGTAAGTTGACATTAAAAGGGTCTGTTGATTTGACCGATTATAATTTAGAAATTTTAACATCTGACGGAACCGGCGCATTCAGTGATGGTTTCAACATTGGATTTGATATATAGTATGGACAAACCTACCTTTTTAAATATAGATCCGGAGGCGATAAAAGCTGAGTTAAAACAGGACTTCGAAAATATGACAGGGCGTATTTTGTACCCCGGCCAGGTTGAACAGCTGTTGATTAATGCTTTTGCTTATCGAGAATATCTGATTCGATCTCAGATCCAGGAATCAGCCACGATGAATTTGGTTGAATTCAGCAGGGCACCTTTTCTTGATCATCTGGGAATGCTGGTTGGAGTAAGGCGATTGATTGACTCAAAAGCCTCAGCTGTCTTTCAGATGGATTTTGAGACGCCTCATGAGGTGCTCAACATGCCGAAAGGTATGAGAATTCAGTCGGATGACGGATTGGCTGTATTTGCACTCGATGAAGATACGCTGATTGAGGAAGATGCTGTTACACAAAACGCATCTTTTACCTGCCTGTCTCCAGGCGCTGTAGGGAATGGATATCAGCCGGGTGAGATTATTGCGATTTTAGATCCTCAGCCATATTTGTATCAGGCGTTCAATACCGAAACAAGTGTCGGCGGAGCAGACAAAGAAACGGATGATGAGCTTAGAGAAAGAATCAAGCTTGCACCGCAATCATTCAGCAATGCCGGCAGCAAAGGTGCTTACAATTATTTTGCGAGATCGGCCAATCCGGCAATCATAGATGTCAGTGTCACATCGCCTGTGCCCGGACAGGTAAACATATATCCTTTGCTGAAAAATGGTGAAATTCCAAATCAGGCGGTATTGGACGAAGTGGATGCAATGTGTAATTCCGACAAAATAAGACCGCTTACAGACACAGTGTTTGTGATTGCTCCAACCCCGATTAACTATAATATAGAAGTTGAGTTGACGCTTGTAACCGGATCTTCTCCAGATGGAATTATCAGTTTGGTAAAAAATAATCTGACCGCCTATGCCGAAAGTCGAAAGAATCAAATTGGACTCGATGTTGTTCAGGATAAAATAATTTCTGAATGTATGAAGGTGCAGGGGGTCTATAGTGTGACAATTGTGCACCCAACAACAACCGTCATAGGTGAAGACTCTGTCGCAATTTGTGGAACCATAGATGTATCTGTAACCGGTTATAAGGATGAATAGCATTATTCCACATAGCATTCAACAGCCTCATGTCATCGCCTTTGATCTGCTGATGGAAAAAAGAATGAATGAGATTCAGCTTGATGCGCTTCTTGTGTATATCATTAATACGATTGACAGGAGCGCTCTTTATTGGCTTGCCGATCAGTTTGATTTGTTGGGGTATAACGGATGGAAGCTTGCAGATACTGATGAGAAGAAAAGAAGTTTAATAAAAAAGGGTATTGAGTTGCACCGGTACAAAGGTACTGTGTGGGCGATTCGTGAAGCGCTCAGAACAGTGGGTTATCCGAACGCCACTATACAAGAACATATAACTCACTGGGCTGGGTTCACGATACAATTAAATGTTGGTGATATGCCGATTGACAGTGATCAGATAGCAGAAGCGCTGGAAATGGTCAAGGCTTATAAAAATGTAAGATCCCATTTAAAGGGTTTTGAATTTAAAATACTGATAGATGACGTACTGATCATTACGGATGACAGTTATGAAGCTCCTCGAACGGTTGATAGCGACACTGTTTTTACGGGTGGAGATTTTCGGTACAACGGTGAGTATAATTACAATGGTGAAAAAAATCACAGCAGTGATACAGACGTACTTGAATTGACAATTAATTAAAGAAATTATGACTTATGAAAAATTAACAGCTGCCGGATCTGTTCAGATCAATGTGATTGATGTGAATACCGGACAGATACTGCAAACAGAAACGGATAAGAACCTGGTAGTAAATCTCGGCCGTGAAAATGTCGCAAAACTGATCGGCGGAGATCCTATCGGTGCAGCTGTGACAAAGGTTGCTTTTGGAGACAATGACACACCTCCGAACCTTGAAGACACAGCGATCACTAATCCTTTTACAAAGGCGATTGATTCGGTAGCATATCCGGCGCCCAATAAAGTGCAATTTTCATTCTCACTTGGAGAAACAGAAGCGAACGGCTTGAACATTTACGAATTGGGATTGATTACTTCTGAAAATTCGCTCTTTTCTCGAAAGACAAGAGCATTGATCGCGAAAGATTCATCTGTGATAATAACAGGAATTTGGACAATAACAATTAATTAATCATCATGGCAGATATCAACGAAAGTAATCAGTGGGAGGAAGGAATATATCTGATTGAAGAATCTGATGTTGTCCGAGGCGGTGATCCTGATACCGGCGGAGTTTCAAATATTCAGGGTAGGCAGCTCGCAAACAGGACAAGATATTTATATGACCGGTTGGGGCGTCTGGATGATGTTCTCACCATCAATTTGACAGATTCAATCGCGCTGGACTACAGTTTCATTAAAAACAAGCATGTAAGTATAATCCCAAAAAACAAGGGAGCGTCTGTCCTTTTAAATCCGATTACATTTCCTGACGGCGCCTGTATTTCCATAACTATTAACAGTGAAACCGGATTTCAACAGGGGACAAATGCCGTCAAAATCAAACCTTCCGAAGGGGCTGTTATAAAAGATTTAAACGCAGTTGATTACAAGGTGGTCGATTCCAATGGGGGTATTTATCTATACATCGGAGAGATGATCAGGGTTGTAAAAAAAGAAAATACGTTCTATGTGCTTGATATCCGCGCTAATCTGGATGAGGTCGGAGAGATCCTGCATAAAGCTAGGAGACCTGCATACGCACTTGAAGCAAAGGGGCAGCTCGTGAACCGGGCTGATTATCCGCGACTGTGGGAATGGGTGAAATTAGGCGGCGCGTTAAGCGGCAGCTCGGGTATCTACGTTTCAGATGCCTCCTGGTTGATGACCGGGGGTGAATACACGGGAATGTTTTCATCCGGAAACGGAACAACAACCTTCAGAATGCCTGATTTAAGAGCTCAGTTTATCAGATCGCTTGACAACGGAAGATCTATGGATACTGGTAGAATGGGATACCAGGAAGGTTCTGCTGAAAGTGATTCGAATAAAAATCACACTCATAAAATGTATAACAAAAAAAGGAATTTCCCGAGCAGTGTTATCGGCGAAGGAACTCCCGTGATCTTACCGGCAATTGACGGGCCGGCAGTAGTTGACAACAATCAAATAACCGGAGAATCCGGAAGCGGGGAATCGAGACCTAAAAACATTGCTTTCACGGCATACATAAAATATTAAACCATGGACAGACGGGACATAGAAAACGGAATTATACTGCAGATAAAAGACAATCTGACAAAGAGCATCTTGCCTGAGAATGTGAGGAATGCTTTCTTTTTGGTTTTGGATTGGATTGATTTTGCAGCCGGTATCGAAACACCATACATGACTACCAACAGCGTTAATGAAGTTACTGCCGATTGGGCGGCTGGCCAAAGTTCCGGCGGAATGGGTGGTATATCAATTTCTTTTGAAGCCGCAAATGCTCTTGTAATGACCTATAAGGTGTCGTTCGACATCGGTTGGAGATTTAAGTTCACAAACGGCAATATTGAATATTACAATTGGGAACAAAGTTTCTTAGGTTCTTGGGGATGGGTTTCAAAAGGCGTTTTCCTGAGAACGATTAACGGTAATAAGACATTCGATAATGGCGATTTGTATTTGAGCGAAGCAAGTATTTGGGTCGATGACGAATACGAAGGATTCAACGATGATTACGATGAAGAAGAGGGTCCTGATTCGCATACGTTGAATGAGCTTCTGCAGTTTATTTTATCAAATGCATTGCTTGGGAATAAAATCAATACTGCGACCGAAGATTTTAAAATTTTCGCAACTGCTATTGATAAGGCTATGTGGTTGGATATTAATAGTTTTTCATTTGGAAATCCAACCTACATAACTCGTATGGAAAGGCCGAGTCAATTTGAAATGTGTTATAACGAGATCGGAGATGGAAACGGCGATAATTACAAACAAAGTCTATATATCACCGCAACGAATATAGTTTTTGCTGACACAAGAAATGGATACTCGAAGGATTACAGAATAGAGCCGGTTGATCCTGAGAATGAAACTGTTTACGCACCCCACAAACTCGGTACAGAGGGCGGAGTAATAGTGACAAGTATAGACGGTGAGATTGCGAATCGAGAAGGGAAGGTCTCTCTGTCGCAGGAATACATCATAAATCTATCAGGTCGAACAAAATCATTAACAGAAAATGAGTTTTCAGAAAATTTCTTTCAAGCGCCTTATGCCTGCAAAATCGTAGAGATTTGGGCGCAGGCTATTGACGCTCCAACCGGATCATCAATTAAATTAAGCGTTTATAAAGATGGTATGGAATACGGAGGGACAAATAAATATTTGGAAATTCCTATTGGCCAACAAAAATCAAATACAAATCACGATATCCGTAACCTCACGCTTCCGGCATTGACAGTTATCGATTTCAAGGCTATTCAAATTGGCAGCACAAATCCGGGGTTGGGTGTGAATGTTTTTGTCAAAATCAAAAAAGTAATATAATGCCTTTCGTCAATTTTCCACCCGAAGATAGTCCTGATCCGGAATCAAACGAATTCATCATTGAAATCGACACCGGTGTCAGCACTTCTTTTCATATTTCAAAAGGAATGATGACAAACGACGATCAGGCGCAGTATATCGTTGACAAAGGAGACGGAAATCAGGTAACGATTGACGGCTTATCTGATTCTAATTTTGATTTGACTTATGCCGCAGCCGGAGTTTACACGGTTAAAATCAAACCAAACGCACCAACAGCGGAGTATCTGATTAACTATTACGATGATGATGTTGATGCCGAAAAACTTGTGAAAATTCAGCAGTTTGGATTTGCGAAACTTAAAACACTTTGGGGGTGTGAGAATCTCACCGATATAAATGACATTGCTACGCTTGTAGATTCGACAGATGTAAACAGCATACTTCGCGAATGCAAGTCACTTGTACACATCAAGAATCTTGAATCATGGACGGATTGGAGTCAGGTGGTTTCCGCGGCAAATGCATTCGAGCAGATGCATTCCTACAACGAAGCGATATTGATTGACGATTTGAGTTCATTGGCAAACGGTTCCGGCATGTGTACGCAAATGTTTGCATATAATCATAAGTTTCTTTTTGATAATCTGAGCAGTCTCCAAAACGGTCAGGGAATGTTCCGCAATATGTCGGCTTATGAGTACGAAATGGAATTCATTACAAGTTCCGTTCTAACAAACTTGAATTGGTTTTTGACTGAATCCGGTTTAATTCCAAAGCTGACGTTGTCTGAATGCTCATCCGTAACAACTGCGAATGATATGCTGTTTGGATGCGAATATATATCTGATTTGGAATTGCACGGATTCGCTGTTGATTTGGACACGACAACTTGTTATCTCGTTACAGAAGCCGTACATCTGACTCTGATCGACAGTTTGGCTGACTTAACTGCATTGCCATCTAAAACACTTACACACGGTGGCACCGGTTGGACTTCTAATTGTGCAACCGCATTGTCTAACAAAAATTGGGATGATTAAAATGAAAAGACTAATTAAATTATGGATTCTGCTTTACAACGAATCAAATTGGAACAAAACACAGGGAGATTATGTTTCTGTGAGATATGACCGGGTTAAGCACGGCTTTGTCGGGGACTTTCTTTCCGCAATGGTTTTTATTCTGCTCGGTAACTGGAATAATTGGGGTGAGAACCTACATTTCAACGGAGACACCCAGTGGATGTTTTACTATGTTCTTTTGCCGCTTTTGGTCGCTTTTTTTGTCGGTGTCGGCAAAGAGCTGTACGACAAAAAGAAAACAAACCTGTTTGATTGGGGTGATGTATGGGCAACCGTATTGCCGTTTTCACTGGTGTATCTGGTGGTGAATTTCCTGCTGCATCTGCTGCTGCCAAAAATGATGGAGGAAATAACAGAAGAAATTTTGAGGTAATGTTGACAGAAATAGTAGAATTAGATTGGGCGGCATTAAAAATGCAACTCGCAATTGTGTCTGTTTGTTGGGTCATTGTGATTCTGAGTATAGGGATAGACTTGCATTTTGGTATAAAAAAAAGCAAAGAGCAGGGCGTTTATACGCACAGTTACGGTCTCCGACAAACAACAAAAAAAACAGTGCAATACCTTACGTTTATGGTTTTCATGCTGTTTTTAGATGTCCTAAATCCCTTCTGGTACTATTTCGATTATAGAGCACTCCCGCTCGCGTCTGTGTTCGGCGGAATCGTTTTGACGTACACGGAATATAAATCAGTCAGAGAAAAGGCAGAAGACAAGTTTAGAGAGAATGTAGAAGGAAGTGCCAAAGAATTGTATCAGCTGCTCAAACAAAATAAAGACTTTTTGGAGTCGCTCGACAAGAAAGAGAATGAAAAAAGAAATAAAATTTAAATAATGGAAACTTTAACAAGAATCTTGGAATACAACCCGATACTCACATTGTGTCTCGGGTTCGTTTTGGCGCTCGTGGCCATGTGGCTCTTCAGAGCGGAAATTAAGGAATACATAAGATTAAAGTATGATCTGTACACAGAGGAACAGGTGAATAACTTTATCAACATGGCGGTGAAAAATTATAAAGAAAAGACCGATGAAAACAGATCCAAGGGTAAATAAAACGGTAACGCCCGGCATGCTGTTCTATGATCAGGTTACGATTGAACGGATCGAAACTGCACATCCGAAGTTGCGAGAGGAATTGAAATATTTATACATGGAATGTAACAACAAAATCGTTCCAAAATACAAACGGCTGAGATTTACGCACGTTTTGAGAACCTTTGCAGAGCAGGATGAACTGTTCGCGCAAGGCAGAACCAAACCCGGCGCAAAGGTTACAAACGCAAAAGGAGGGCAGTCTTATCACAATTTCGGACTGGCTTTCGATATCGTCATTCTCGAAGATAGAGACGGAAACGGCACATTTGAAACGGCAAATTGGGAGGTTAATGAACTTTGGCGAAAAGTCGCTCAATTCTTCAAATCGCACGGTTGGGAATGGGGCGGCGACTGGAAATCATTGAAAGATTACCCTCACTTTCAAAAAACATTTGGTTATTCAACTTCGCAGCTTCGCGCTAAAATGAATGGGAAGTATCCGGAAATTTAATATATCTGACAGTCAGCGTAGTTTTTTATTCCATCCTGATCACATCTCATATTCTTTTAAATCAATTAATTTCTATTAATCAATACGCTAATCAATCTTTTTTTCTTTTTTGACTCTTTCCGCCGCTTCCTCCAAAACAGAAATCTTAAAGCGCAGCAAATCATTTAGTTCTTCCAATTCTGTTATTCTGAGACGTAAGGCCTCATCTTCATTTGATCTACGAACCATACTCCCTTTGCCGGTTAATAGCCATTCTACATTAAGATTGGGGAATTTCTCTATTAATAATTCCAGTTTGTCTAATCCAATGCTTTTCGAGATACTATTAATGTAACCATTAGATACATTTAATTCCTTTTCCAATGCTGATACGGTCAATCCAACGCTATCCGCAAAACTTTTTAATCTTTCTTTTACATTCATTTTTAATGAGTTATAATTTTAATAGAAAATATCTCTAATTGCATTTGCTTAAATAGAGAAATACTCTATATATTTGCCCTATCTAATTATTATAAAACGCATACAAAGGATATACGCAAGAATGCAAAGGTAATTAAAAGAGGAATGAAACACGGGAACACATTTTCAAAATTCAAATCGGTCTTCTACAGACATGAAACAGTTGAGGACTTCATCTTCAACGAAAGAACCGGAGAGGGGTATGAGCTGCATACCGTAAAACTGTTCGGTGTTGTAATCAGAGAATATTTTAAACCTGTCAAAAAGTAAAAGTTAAATGAAAAAGGAAGTAGAGTTGGTTTTGGGACCGCGAAGCAGAGTAAGACTGAAAGAAGAGGAAGAGAATCTGCTCAGACGCTATGTCACAAAGATTGATCCTGATTCAGGATACACCAACATTAAAAACACAGTGAACGTAGGCCGCAAGACGGTCAACAGGATCCTTGAATTCGGTTATATGGAGCTGACCGTAGCCGAAAAGATAAGAGATTTTCTAAAGGCACTCCAGGAGAGTGAGTATTACAAAAATCTGGAAGAGTGATGGACAATCCGTTTGAAAAATTAAGTGTGGAAATAGGCGATCTATCGGCAAAGCTGGACTCACTGTTTTCGGAAGTCAGAAAAATGGAAGAGCGGAAATCTTCCGGGGGCGAAGAGAATCCCTTTGATGAATTCATTCCAAAGGCAGAAGTCAGAAACGTACATCTGTCAGCGTCCAAGCTTCACACTCTTGAAAAATCAGGCCGGTTGAAATGCTATGCCATCGAGGGCAAGCGCTATTACAAAAAAGCAGAATTGAGAAATTTATTTGAAATAAACACAAAGTAAAATGCAAACACAAACCCCAACCCCGCAGGGATTTCCGTTAAACGAAATCTATGAGAAAATTAACAGCAAGATAGAGACCTACACGGATATCGCTGCAAAGACACATAAAGTAGAGGTCAATCAGGCAAGACGAATCATCAACTCGGAGCTTGAAAACTATCTGACACGACTTCAGGAATACTGGAACAACAAAGATGCGCAAAAAAAAGGAACGCCGACACTTTCACTCGATCAGGGAGTAAACATCTTTCTGGAAGTGATGCAGGCGGGCCTGTCATTCAGTCAGATTGCCGGACATGTCTATCTGTCCCGACTGAGAGGCACGGGTACTGCAGTCGGATATCAGGTAACGGTTGACGGTATGATCTACCTGGCCCAAAAAGCCGGTGCGATCGATCATTTGAGCGAAGCCGTCATTGTGCAGACCGGTGAACAGTTCGCTATCCTGAACACACCCGATGGAAGACAGGTAGCAGATCACACCATATTGTTTGACGGACGCCCGATGCTTTCATTTGATCAGCTGCTTCTTGGATATGTTTATATCGTATATCCAAACGGACAAAGAGAGCTCAGCTGGATCGATCGCAATCAGCTCGATGAAAACCGTCAGAAAAGCCCTAATCCGGGTATGTACAACAACAAAACTTTCCTTCAGACCAAGGTGGTCAAACACGCATTGAAAAAAGTCAGAAACACAGACCTGATGATGCAACTGGCCGCCGAAAATAATGAGGTGATTCAAAACAATATGGAATGGGAACCAGCACCGGTACCCGTTCAACACCCTGAACCGGCTGTTCAAAACCCTCAGCCGGCCGTACAAATCAATCAGTCAGACACATTTTAAAATCAATTATAATGAGCAACACTATTATCGGTAAGCTGATATCAGCTTCACCCATTCAACAGAAATCTGAAACATTTTCAGTAAGAACCTTCGTTGTGGAAATCAGCGAAAATGCAAACGGACAGGTTTACACAAATTACGCTGAATTTCAGCTTGTAAACAACAACTGCCAATTGCTTGACAGTTTCCGTCCGGGACAGCATGTGACCGTTCATTTCAATGTACGCGGAGCAATGTGGGATTCACCGTCCGGAGAAAGAAAATGCATCACCAATCTGAATGCATGGAAAATTGAACTGCTGCAGCAGCCAAACAACCAGCCTCAGGCATGGAATAACCCTCCGGCACAACCGGCGCAGCAGGCGCAGCCTCAACCGGCGTGGGGAGCAACTCAGCAGACAGCACAGCCGGCAGCAGCACAACCGTCAACCCAACCGGTGACCCAACCGGCGTGGGGCAGTCAGCAGGTACCGCAGGGACAACCGGCGCAAGCATGGGGACAGGCCCCAAGACCAACAGGTGATCTTCCATTTTAAAAACGCATCAGATGAATGAGATTCAAACTTTAAACTTAAATGTGGCAGAACTGAGTAATGTTTACAAACTCAATTCAGAGCTGTCAGAGAGAGCAAAACAGGCAATGCAGGGAGAGCTGACCAATCTCCCCGCCAACCTGAAAGACCTGGATGTGATCACCGGCGATGAAATCGAGACCAGAATCAACGCGCTGAGAGTGAAAGCGAATGCAAGCATAAAGCTGAACAAAGACAGAAGAATGCAGTACACGCGCCGATTC
Organism: Weeksellaceae bacterium; assembly: GCA_041677705.1. Taxonomy (GTDB): domain Bacteria; phylum Bacteroidota; class Bacteroidia; order Flavobacteriales; family Weeksellaceae; genus Moheibacter. The sequence goes on from JBAYPM010000007.1 coordinate 89,547, forward strand.
GATGAATTGAAAAGCTCCTTCATTGAGTTCGAAAAGATCATTGAGGAGCCGGCCAGACAATTGACGGAGTGGGCTAATGCCTGGAACGGCGAAAAGCACAGACGAAGAGAAGAAGAAAAGAAAGCTCAGGAAACCAGGATGGCCAAGCAAAATGCAATGATTGAGTATGAGCATTACATCAAACAGGAATTGAATGCAAGACTGAATACGATCATCAGCTCAACCAGGGATCAAATGAGAAAGAAATTTTATTCTTTTACCTTGAAGAACATTGATCAGGCAAAAACAGAACTGGAAACATTCTGCAAAAGAAACTTTGATGGAAATTTTCTTTTTCAGCCGGCAGCACATCCCCTGTTGGAAACAGATGAAATGAATGTTATTCACTCCAATGTGAAGAGCGAATTTTTGGCAGAGGCAGACCGGATTGCATCCAAGGCGATTCAGGATGAGATTTCAATTCTTTCGGATTCTGTGCCGGGACGAAAACAGGAACTGATCCGAATTCAAAACGATGAAGCCGAAAGACTGAAAGTCGAACAGCGGATCGCACAGGAAGAAGCCGAATTAAAAGCACAGGCACAGCGTGAAGCAGATGAGCGTAAAGCTCAGGATGAAGCTGAAAAGAATGCGGCCAAAATGGATGTAGCATTTGAAAATGCAGCTATTGGTCCGGCCACTCAATTGAGTTCCGGAACACAGGTGAAACTGAAATACGATGTTCAGACGCATAAACAAATGCTGCTGATCATTCAGTGGTGGGTTTCGAATTCGCTTCCGCTTCTGACGGTTGATGAAATGAATAAAAAACTCTCATTTATGCGGACAGCGGCAAATGCTGCGCTGAATAAAGGCGAGGTGATAGACGGCGTTCCAACAGCTGAAGATGTGCGAACCCGGGCAAGTGTAAAAAAATAAATTCTAAATCAGAGAAAACATGAATTCAAAAATCATATTCCTTCAGGAACAGCTTCGTCAGCTTCACGAAAAAGCAACTGACATGACCATAGGCAATTATTTGGCGGTAAAAAGATATTACGAATCCAGATTAAGATCCTGTCAATCCAAATGAGCTATTTCGATCATCCATACTGCAGCAATTCTGCTTTGACGGCATTGGGTCAGGAGCTGGGCATATTGCCCGACTTCGGCGGAAATCCGGAGGAGGCATACAGACTCGGGACGCTGTTTGATGCGGTTGTGACAGAACCGCAAAAAATAGACCTTCTTCAGCTGCGTATAATCGATACGGATTACAGCTTCACAAAAGAAGAATTTGAAAGCGCCAAATCAATGAAAAGAAGTCTTGAAGCGGATCAGTTTTATAAGATTTTCCTGCTCAACAAACCTGATTTTCAAAAAGAGGTTTATGAAAAAGACTTTCAGTTTGACGGATTTCAGCTTTCAATGCGCGGAAAACTGGACTACTTCATTCCGGGTATGGTAGCGGATCTGAAAAGCACAGCCTGCACTTCTCAGAAATCATTTGAAGCAGCCTGCGGGCAGTTTGGATACTGGCGGCAAATGTGGCTCTACTGCAGTCTCACAAAGACTGAAAGAGCAATGATATTCGGTGTGAGCAAATCAAAACCTCACCATGTATTTATTGTGAAAATAAAAAAAGGAGACCCAAAATGGATTGAAGCTGAAAAAGAGATCAATCAATTGGCTTTCAAATATTACATGATGAAATAACAACTTTTAAAATCAAGAATTATGATAAAATTTAAAACAGTAAAACCAAGTGTAGTCGGCGGTCGGAGAAAACGGACTGTCAACGTAAATAAAACCGGTGCTTTTTTTTTCTCAGCAAGAACTTTGGAAGATGCGGGATTAAAACCAGGTGACCGCATAGACTTCCTGTTTGACGAAAACAGACCTTCAGACTGGTATTTTACAAAACGTGAAGGAGCAGCTCTCGAACTGAGCAAGAATAACGGAATTTATTCGGCTTCTATCCGCGGACAGCTGATCAAAAGTTTAGAATTGGACGAAGATGAGAATTACAGTTTCAAAATCGGAGAAAAGACAGAGCAGGATGGAAATACATACTGGCCAATCATCACTGCAAATTTAAAAAAGGAATAACCATGAGATATTTTATTCATTTACCGGAACACAACAAACCGAAAAACAAACTGAACGCAAGGATCCAGGATCACCTGGAGACGCTGAATCACACCATTACCGGTGACATTCAGAAAACCTTTAATGAATTGAAAGACGCTGTTTCTCAATTCAACGCTGAATTTCCCAGATGCAAACCTTTGAGATTCGATACATGGAAGACCGGAGAACAAAGTTTCGGAGCTCTCTTCTGCGATTACTGGACATGCATACTGCTGTTTTACGCAATCAAAGAGTCGATTGCCGACATGAGTGAATGCCCTGAGTGTTTGCAACCGGCATCAAAAGAAGAATTAAATACGTTCGGCGGTCTGTGTGAAGACTGCACAAACGAAATAAACTAAGGCTCGGCAAAGCACTAATTATATCGCCAAACGCTCCTTAAAATCAGGGTACGTAGGACGGTTCCCGGTTAGCTCAGAAGGTTAGAGCCATGCCATTCGTTCGGCACAAGGGTCGCAGGTTCGAGCCCTGCACCGGGATCTACTTTAACCAAACCTAAAAAGGACACCCAGAGACGCTCAAAATTATATTTAGCTTGGTATGAGAGGCATGTCCTTCCTCTCTTTTTTTTTAACTTAAAAAATTAACATCGTGAAAGTAACCCCACAAAACATTGAAGAACTAAAGCCAAATGAAGTATTTGTATTTGGCTCCAACATGAACGGAAACCACGCAGGTGGTGCAGCCAAAACCGCAAAAGAGAAATTTGGTGCAATCGACGGACAGTCAGAAGGAATGCAGGGACAATCTTACGCAATTCCAACACTTGACAAAAAGATGAAAAAGCTGTCATTGGAAGCGATATCAGAAAGTGTTGACAAATTGTATCATTTTGCTGACGATAACGCTGATATTTATTTTTATGTAACTAAAATAGGGTGTGGTATAGCCGGTTTTAAGGAAGATGAAATTGCCAATATCTTTAAAAGCAAAGAAACTCCATTAAACGTAATTCTACCAGTGGAATTCCTATTGATCAAAGGATTTAAAGGATTTGATAAAGGATTAAAGTGCCGTAACTTTCAATACGAAGAAAACAAAGAATACAAACATTATGGACCCGTCGAAGCTTGTCGATCAGGTTTTCATTTTTGCACTGAACCTTTTGACGTTTTTAATCATTACAAAGGGATGGATAAAGATTTTTCACTTGTTGAAGGCCAGGGATCATTTTCATTTGATGATTCAGACAGCAAAGTAGCTGTGTCTAACATTAAAATCAAAACAAAATTGAGTTTTCTTGAATTTGTAAAAGTCGGAGTTGAATACACTCAGAAGAAAGTATCCTTTTTGAGGAAACAAGCCGAAAAAAATATTGAAAAGAATAAAAACGACTCCTCTGTCAATAGCGGACTGGACTACTCTGTCAATAGCGGACTGGACTACTCTGTCAATAGCGGACGTAACTACTCTGTCAATAGCGGACGTAACTACTCTGTCAATAGCGGACTGGAC
>JBAYPM010000008.1:0-84696 GCA_041677705.1 Weeksellaceae bacterium
ATTGCTTTCAAAAATTTGTAATTTTACAGGGATTCGTTCCAACACAAATAAACACCTTGTTTGTTGTTGATCAGTTGTGAATTGCTTTCAAAAATTTGTAATTTTACAGGGATTCGTTCCAACTGAACGGAACATTTATAGGAAGCACAAACCGTTGTGAATTGCTTTCAAAAATTTGTAATTTTACAGGGATTCGTTCCAACGCCCGGTCTGTGTAGGCAATCTGCTGTACCGTTGTGAATTGCTTTCAAAAATTTGTAATTTTACAGGGATTCGTTCCAACCAGTGCGTTTGTGATTTGCTTTGTCGTTGTGTTGTGAATTGCTTTCAAAAATTTGTAATTTTACAGGGATTCGTTCCAACACAACAAATATTCAAACATCCAACCGCGTTGTTGTGAATTGCTTTCAAAAATTTGTAATTTTACAGGGATTCGTTCCAACCTTTTTCTTTCATATCATTCAAGTAGCTATGTTGTGAATTGCTTTCAAAAATTTGTAATTTTACAGGGATTCGTTCCAACTACCTGGACAGTTTGCCAATTTATCGGATTGTTGTGAATTGCTTTCAAAAATTTGTAATTTTACAGGGATTCGTTCCAACCCCGAAAACTTATTTTAATCCAAATGCAGTGTTGTGAATTGCTTTCAAAAATTTGTAATTTTACAGGGATTCGTTCCAACAAACACTGCAAGATATTTAACCTAACGATTGTTGTGAATTGCTTTCAAAAATTTGTAATTTTACAGGGATTCGTTCCAACTATAGCTCAATAAATATGTTTTTCAATATTGTTGTGAATTGCTTTCAAAAATTTGTAATTTTACAGGGATTCGTTCCAACGATACGCCCTCCGATTCTCTTAGTCTCTTTGTTGTGAATTGCTTTCAAAAATTTGTAATTTTACAGGGATTCGTTCCAACGGTGTTTATATGATTGCAAGAAATTTCGATGTTGTGAATTGCTTTCAAAAATTTGTAATTTTACAGGGATTCGTTCCAACAATTTTTTGCAACTCATAAACCTCATAAAAGTTGTGAATTGCTTTCAAAAATTTGTAATTTTACAGGGATTCGTTCCAACAAACCCGAAATTTGTTCAAAAATAGCCTTCGTTGTGAATTGCTTTCAAAAATTTGTAATTTTACAGGGATTCGTTCCAACCCATTAACGATGGTTTTCCATCAGTAGACGGTTGTGAATTGCTTTCAAAAATTTGTAATTTTACAGGGATTCGTTCCAACCGAGATAGACCACGATAACACAAAGCAAGCGTTGTGAATTGCTTTCAAAAATTTGTAATTTTACAGGGATTCGTTCCAACCTCGTTTTGATAGGCGTTTGCTTCTGTCTCGTTGTGAATTGCTTTCAAAAATTTGTAATTTTACAGGGATTCGTTCCAACAATAATATAGGTTAAGTTTTTCATAATTGTGTTGTGAATTGCTTTCAAAAATTTGTAATTTTACAGGGATTCGTTCCAACAGCAATGTCTCCATTCACAGCCACTTTACCGTTGTGAATTGCTTTCAAAAATTTGTAATTTTACAGGGATTCGTTCCAACCAGACAAAAATTATTTTTGGCTTTGATATTGTTGTGAATTGCTTTCAAAAATTTGTAATTTTACAGGGATTCGTTCCAACTTGATGAATTTGTTGTACTGATCCCAGTCCGTTGTGAATTGCTTTCAAAAATTTGTAATTTTACAGGGATTCGTTCCAACCTGGTTCCTGCCATTATGCATGATTCGACTGTTGTGAATTGCTTTCAAAAATTTGTAATTTTACAGGGATTCGTTCCAACCTCAATTGAATCCCTTTGTAACAGAGGGATCAAACGGAACGAACAGAATCAAAAAATCAGATGTTTTATTAATTAGCATCTGATTTTTTTATGAATTTCTCCGATTCTGTTAAAACAATTCCAATTGCTGGGGACCAACCGGAAGATCGGTCTGTTTCTGACCAAAAAATAATTCCATCTGGCCAAATTGTTTGTCGGTTATGGTAAGAATTCCTATTTTACCGTATTTCGGCAAACGCTGTTTGGTCCGGTTGACATGGACTTCGGCATTTTCACGGCTCGGACAGTGACGAAGATAAATTGAAAACTGGAACATTTGAAAACCATCATCCAAAAGCAGTTTTCTAAATTTGCTCGCCTTGGCTCTTTCGGCTTTGGTATTGGTAGGCAAATCAAAAAATACAAGTACCCACATGATACGGTATGCGTTAAAACGATTTTGACTCAGCATAACAGCGGATATCTGATCACTCGCTGTTCGCCGGAATAGCATTTGTACAGCGATGATGTAGTGCTGCTGACCGCCACCATCAGCGGCCTGAGTTTTTGCATCATCATCACATCGCAGGAAGCCAGTTTCAGCAATTCTGCTTTTACCGAGGTTGTCAGCTCGGTCGGTCGGGTCGGAAGATTCATCATTCTGTAAACCAATTCGTCCGCATAAGGTCTGTAGGGCTCCATAATGTCATCTGCCAGACAATACGGATTGTATTTGTTGCGGTGAAAAAGGCCGATGGTCGGATGAAGACCCGAACTGACCAGCGCTCTTGCCACTATGCTTCTGATGATCGAATAACCGTAATTCAAAAAATTATTGGGCGCCTCTCCTTCCCTTTCGCGGCTGAAATTTTCATACATCCGTTTCCAGTAAAATTGAGCTGCAATCCCTTCCATATTGGTACTGTCCCCCGATTTTACCGCATTCAGATATTCGGTCATCGGTTCATATTCTTTTCCCAATTTTTTCAAAAGCAACATCTGCTGGCTGATTTTGGCTTCCACTGTTTGTTTCCACAACTGTTTTCTGAGCGGCTCTGATACATTCATCTGAACTTTCAATCTTTCGGAATGTTCCACATGACCGCTCATCGGCAGCATCAGGCCAAAAGGAAGATGCTGTGCATCGCAGCTGATAATGGCGACATTGTTACCCTGCAGGGCAACAATCAGTTGATGGCTCAAAGTAATCTGATAATTGTCCAATACCAAAAATGCCAGATCCTCTACCGGTGCCGATCCTTTGACTTCTCGGGTTTCGGGATCAATCACCTGCAATTGGTTGTCTTTTAGCTTCAAATAGGAAGGATTTCCGATGTAAACGGTTCGTTTTAACACAGTATTGAGTTTTAAAATTCTAACATCTGAAAAAACTTTTCCAAAATTTGGAACTTTGGGAAAGCTTGGAAACGTTTTTAAAAATTATCGAAAAGCGACAATTAATCGCCGGTTTACTCGGTCAATATCAAATCCATAAATGTCATCATAGGTTTTTCCTTTCGTGATTCCGGCCCATTCAAGCATTTCTTTTTCTTCGGCATTTTTTCGTTTCTTTTCTGAGGCTTCAATTAAGTCATAAAACCCCCAAATTCCGCCAATATCATCTATCGGTGCTGCATTTTCACCTTTAACACACTTTGGATAAAGTACCTCTTCGTCAGGTTTCTTTAAAACGGTTATGGTATGCATCCAGTCATCGCCAAAATCGTAGATATAATTCATTTTCTTTAGTTTTCCATTAAAAAAATCAGATAGAAATATTTTTTCAGCATTGTATTTTTTGTGTCGTTCAAACCCAAAAAGGTCATCTTCTTCATCATCCGATAAACGAATTGAATCGCTGTTGTATGGAGCTCCAATATTGAATTGATACAAATGTGAGTCGTTCCAATTCATAACACATTGAATTACAAAATGCAATTCATCGAAGTTAAAATTTTCCGGAACGATAACTGTTCGGTGTATCTTCGGGTCTGTATAATTCAAGGTTATTTTTAATTTGTGCGCCATATTTGTTTTTTATTAATTACGTTTATTCCTCAATATGAATCTGCAGGATTATACGATAAACGGAGTTTTTGACTGCACCCATTATTATACACCCAACCCTTTTGATTTTAAAAATCGGAACGGTTCATTTTACAATTTTCATTATTAATATTCTCCCACACTAACAATATCTCCCAAATGATTGATACGGACTTTTACTATATTTTCTAAAGGAGGTAAACTTTTTAATTGTTGAAAAGTTACACCTTGTAACTCCCTTTTATCCTCCAGTTTAGTTTCTAAATGATGTCTAAATTTAAAATCTCTAACAGTGCTATTACCGTATTCAACAATAGATAACGTTTGCACCCTAAACAAGTTCGGACTAATTAGTTTTTTGCTTTTAGAGTCCAACAAATCAATTTCTTTTGGATTAAATCCTGTTTTTTCATTCGGGAATACAAAATATTCATTTTGTTTCATTGTAAATAGGAATTTCCAACTCAAGCCTTGGTTATATTGTTTGTCTATTACAGGCTCACCTGCATTGACTAATTGTACTGCATCAAAAAGTGAAACCACTCTTTCCTGTAAATTTCCTTTTTCATCTCTATAGATAGCAACGTGATGATTATTCCCAGTACTGACAAAATCAACAGGAATCTTATCTCCGTTTTTGTCTAAAATATAATTTCCTAAATGGTCTTTTTTGTGATGTAAGAACTGGGCATTCTTCACTCCTGAAATGGTAACTCTTTTGATTGTAATTCCTTTTGCTTCATTGAGCCAAATCGGGTTTTTATCCAAATCCGAAAAGGCTTTTTTGGCATCACTCCCAAAAGTTTTCAATCTTTCTTTCAAAATGTCTTTTACCTTTTTATCCAATACTTTTTCAATGGATTTTTCGTCTTTGAAATTTTCGGGTGTTACGTCTTTTCTAATCGAATAATCTTCTTCCAACCAAGTCAGTTTTACTGTTTCGGGCAATGTTTCCGTTTTCTCTTCATTGAGATAAATCGGGGTTTTGCTCAATGCGTTTTTTCCTGCAAAGGCTTTTTTCGGGTCATTTCCGTTTTCGGATAAGCGTTGTAACAGTAGCTTTTTATATAGCGGATTGCTTACTTTATTGATAGTTTCTTCATCGAATTTTGTCCCGACTTTTTCTTCTTTGTTTACGTAATATTGATATTTTCCGTAAATGGTTTCTTTATGCAATTGGCCTCTTGGAGTGAGTTCTATTTTTACTTTTTCTCCGTTTTTGGATTTGGTTTTATTCTTGTTTTTGGTTACGACCTTGTTTTTGGCTTTGTGAGAAACCAATACATTTTCCAAATGTTCTTTGGCTTGTTCCCTGAAATTCGGAACAGGTAATTTGAATACTCTTTTTTTGTTTCCGTCATCATCAATTCTGATTTCGGTTTCTGCCGTTTCTATCCCGATAATATTGCTGTGCAATTTGTGGTTTTCATTTTTTCGGGCATTTAAATAATTGAGATATTGGATATGGCTGTGCTTGGTAAATGCAACAGTCAGCGCATCCATCGCGTGATGACGGTGGTCGTTTCGTTTGCTCCAATCAACAATCCGTTCTTTGAAAGTTCCGTCTTTTTTCTCCACCATTTCTGTCAATCCTAAAGCTTTGAACTTCTCAAAATTCAATTCCTGCATAATGTTTATCAGGTTCCAATCTTCTCTTAACCTGTCTGTAACACTTCCTGTGGTTGGGGTTACAACCCGACAAATTTCGTATAAAAGGTTTCTCGCTTTTTTGGCGATGTATTGACTGTCACGCAAATCTCTGTCAATAAATCCATCTCCTATTTCGGACTCTTTTTTAAGGAGCTTTTGATATTTTGCCTTGGAAATTCCGTCTTCTTTGCTTTTGATTCCCAATTGGTATAAGGCTTCTATTCGTGCTTTGTATTCCTCCGCTTTATCATCCCCGAATTTACTTTCGATATAATCGTAAGCCGTTTGATTTCCTTTGTCTAAATTGGTTTGTCTGTAAACAACCGTTTTATTGGAAAAGCTGTCATCAAACATTTTCGATTGAGGGATAATATGCTCAATGTCCACTTGTTTACTGAACAAAATCTCTCTCGGAATATAAGTATTGGTATATAAATCTTTGTAACCGTTATTTTTTAATTCCTCATACAAACGGTAACGAATGATATCATTTCGGGTCGGATTTTTAATGCCAAATTCCGTTTGCAGTAATTTAAAAATCTTTTCGTGAGCAATTTTTGACGCATTGATATTGGTAGTCATTTCGGCTCTTTCTTTCGCATTTTTCTTTAATTCACGAGCCAGTTCAATACGGATTTCGTCAAATTTGAAATATTCGGTAATTTTCCCGTTTTCATCTTTTTTACTGTTGGTTTCAATAATCGTATTGATTACATTGACCAATTGATTTAAGATTTTCTCTACAACAGGATTACGTAAGCTGTTCTTTTTCAGTAATTCCAGTTTGTCTTTTAACGGACGATTTACAATTTCTTCCTTGGTCAATGAAGAAGCGGAATGTCTGTATCCAGCCAATTCACAAGCCTTATCGTAATGCAGTTCCTTGATATGCGGATAAATTTTTCGCATTGCTTTGGTGCTCAGGCTTCCGTAATCATCAGACAATGCTACGTTTGCCAGAATTTGGGCGTGTTCTTTTTTGAAACCGAATTTTTTCTCCAATAATTCATACAGTTTTTCGTTTCCGCTTTTGGAATCATCGCCTTCATAAGAATATAACAAATGCCATAATTGATAAGAGGCTTGTTGTTCAAAGGCTTTTCCGTCCAATTCTGCATTAAATTCTAAGATTTCGGTATTGATATTCAGCACTTCAAAAATACGTTTTACCATATCCTTGATTTCAGAAGCGGATGCTTTCAGTTCCGAAACGTTAATATCGTCTTTTCCCTGAAGTTTTAATAAGTCTTCATCGTAACCTTCTAATTCCAATATTTTCAAATACGCATCATACAAGGCTTTGTTGGTTCGGTTTCCTTCCAATTCCGAATAATTGATTTCCCATTCGGCAGATTTATACCCTAAAAACTCAATAATTTTATTGGCTTTTAAATTTCCTTTAATGTTTAATTCATCGAATAACCTTTGCTTGGTTTCTAAATCAAAAACAAATATTTCCTTTTCTTCATCGAATAATGTGGCTTGGTCTGATTGCTTAACTGCCCGTTTTTTGCTTCCCTTTTTACGAACCAAAACATTGTTCAATACCTGCCAAATCTTAAATTCCTGAAACAAAGGCGAAGATTTTGGAGCGACTTTCAAACCAATTCTTTTTTTGTTTCCGTTGATGATTTTTTCCTGACTTTCAAATTCACAAAAGCTTACCAAGCCTTTTTGAGATTTTAGTTTTCGTTGGTAGAAAATGATAATATCTCTTATTTCAGCTTTTAGTTCGTCCGTCAGTTTCGAATGATGTTTGGATTGAACTTCCCATATTTTTTCAAATTCATCCAAATAATCCTGCCGATAGAAAACCTGATTTTTCAATCGTGTATGCGGATTGTTTTTTAATTGGTTATAAAGATATTGTCCAACAGTGAGATGATTGAAAAACAATTCTTTACTTCTGTCCGAAATAGCTCCGAGATAACCGCTTGAATTATTTAGGTTGTTATTAATCTCTGTAATGACGTAAGCTACTTCTTCTTTTTCCAATTGTTTGGAAATTGCTTCACTTCTCCATTTGTAGGCTTGTAATTTTTTTTCTTCCCGATTGCCTTTATTTTCAGCGGTGTTGAATTGGTATTTACCCCAAAATGAAGCGGAAGTAGCCCGTTGTCCTTTTCCCTGTAATTCTTTGTAAAAGTCATCGGTCAATATTTCAGGATAAAACTGCTTTTGAAAAATCCAAACCTTATCGAATTCAGCTTGCAAATCCGAACGGTAAAAATCAGGGATGTATTTTTTACCTTCTTTTAATAATTGATAGGCTAACTGTCCGGGCGTGAGATTTTCTTCATACAATCTTTTTGCAATCGCCATTCCGTCAATTACCTGTCCCTCATCTTCATTCTTGGCTTTACGACTGCTTTTATAGCCTCGTTTTTTATTAATCGCTAAAAACACACGAGCCAATTCCTCTTTTTCTATTTTTTCAGCAACCGATTTTGCTCGCAAACACCAGGTTTCGTGAGTTGTGTTTTTTCCATTTTCAGCAAGAATAGTATCTTTTGTATTAACATCGGCTTTCAGTAAAGCATCAATTAGGTTCTTCCTTCTATCCTGATAGCGGTCAAGATTTCTTCTTGCTCCACGTTTTAAGGTTCTGTCGGCATTTACAGAAACGGGTTTGCCTTTTTCAAAATTAGTTTGTTCGTCAGTTGTTAAGGGATTCACACGAACCCCGATTTGAACAATTGATGATTGTTCCGGAGTATTTCCCTCAATAATGTGAGCAAATCCGATTGAGGTTGTGCCAAGGTCAAGACCGAGTATATTTTTTTTCATAATTCTGAGTTTTAAAACATTCGCGTAAGCTAATTAATAATAACGTCAAAATACGTCGTTATAAACTGTTTTTTCTATTAGTTGGGTCAATTTAAAAATTTTATTTACATTTGTCCTACAAATTTTGAAAGCAATTCACAATAAGGATTATTCCGTTGTGAAAACATTTAGCGCCTCGACTATCTTCGGGGCATTTTTTTTATTTCAGTTTTTGCAGTCTTCTCTTATAAACAAACTTTCCATTTCATAGACAAATTGAGCATAGGAGATGAATTATACAGAAAGAATCTTTCTCTTTTAAATCTGGGTTATGGCTTGGATTACTTCAATGAATTTGTCCCAAATGTCTGCAAACCGCCAAAACGACACAAATTTCCGATTTGGTCACAGATTTCGGCTTACGTACAAAAAGGACATAAATGTCATTTCCAATTCCTTGTATATTCATTTGTTTGTCAGTAATTTAGCCTGAAAACAAATAGCTTTGATACTGAGATACTCCATAGATGATGTATGGATAATGCATGGATAATGCATGGATAGTGTATGAAATAAAGTTCTCAAAAACCGAAAGAAAAAAATATTTTCCGGGCTGTTCTCCTATGCTTTCATCCATTAAAAAAATTTACCCTGTTACTTTCATTTAGAATTTCAGTTATAACCAATCATTGGTTAATCGGATGAAGTAAAAAAATTTTTACCCAAAAACAAAAAGCCCCAAATTTCTTCGGAGCTTTTGTTTCGAACCGACAGAAACTGCAAGTTCTATAAGGGTTTTGGAAATTTAAATTTTATCGTGATGAATCGGTTTATAATCCGCTCTCATTTCGGATTCATAATCTACTTTTTCGGATTTACCCATACGGGCGATCAGACTGTCAAAAATTGAATAGACGACCGGAACGATGATCAGCGTCAAAAACAGTGAAGACAGCAATCCGCCGATGATGACCAGCGCAAGACCATTGTTCATCTCGGCGCCGGCACCCGTCGCAGTCGCAATCGGAAACATACCAAATACCATTGCAATGGTGGTCATCAAAATCGGCCTGAGCCGGGCATGGTTCGCCTGAATCAATGCATTGAAGGTGGTCTCTCCCCTTTCCTTGCTGTGGTTTGCAAAATCGACCAGCAATATTGCGTTTTTCGCCACCAGACCGATCAGCATAATCATACCCAAAATGGTGAAAATGTTGATTGAATTGTTGGTCAGTGCCAATATAATCAAGACCCCGATCAGCGCCAACGGAATTGAAAACAGGATCACAAACGGATATACATAAGAGTTGTAAAGCGCCACCATCACCAGATAGACCAGTATGATGGCTGCAAGCAAAGCGATCCCGAGAGTGCTGAATCCGTCACCCTGCATTTCCATATCGCCGCCCCACAGATAGTTGACGCCCGCCGGTCTTTCGAGTTTTGAAAATTGCTCTTCCCACTCTGCTGCAACCGATCCGACCGGACGGCCGACTACTTGAGAAAGCACGCTGACAGAAGGGGATTTGTCTCTTCGTTCGAGTACGCTCGGCCCTGAAGCCTGTCCGACTTCAGCAAATTGAGACAGTTTGATTTTTTCTCCTCTGCTGTTGATGAAGATCAGATTTTTTACATTTTCGGCAGTCGAACGATCCGACTGGTCATATCTGATATTGATATCGTACTCGTTTTGACCCTGTCTGAATTTTGTATCGGTATTTCCGCTGTATGCCGTCTGCATGGTCATACCCACGGTTGCAAGATCGAGTCCGAGCGCCGACATTTTGTCCCGATCAACTTTGACGTCGATTTCAGGATTTCCGTCTTCGACCGACAGTTTGATTTCTGATGAACCCGGAATCTTTTTCAGCAGCTCTTCAGCTTCTTCTGCAAATTTCATCGCACTTTCCAGATCCGGCCCGAGAATATCGAGCTGAAGCGGCGCACGGTCCGCGCCCATCAAACCGACCGCCATGGTGCTCACCTTAGAGTTGACCAGTATCGATTCGAGTTCGCGTCTCATCTTTGCGGCATAGATAAAAGTATTGTCATCACGTTTGCTCTTGTCGATCAGAATTACATCGATCTCACCCTGATAGGAAGTAGTCTGGCTGGCGCCGAATCCCGAACTGGTCTGGCCAACCGTTGTGATCAGATCGATGACTTCGGGTTTTTCCCTCAGATATTTTTCAGCTTTCTGAATTGTGAAATTGGTTTGTTCGAGCGATGCGTCTTTTGGCAATTCTATCTGAACAAGAAATTCGTTTTTGTCAAGTTTCGGAAAGAATTCAAAACCGATGAATCCGGCACCGACCAGTGTAAATGAGCCAAAGAACAGCAGAACAGCAATTCCGAGCGTGGTCAGTTTGGTATATTTGTTTTTCAGACTCCATTTCAGCAGATTTGAAATCCAATGGGTGAAACGGTCAAGCTGTTTTTCAAACCCGAGTATAAATCTTTCGGAAACATTTTTACCGGTCAATTTGTGAAGTTTTCCAAATCGGGATGCCAGCCAGGGAACGATTGTAAATGAGGCCAGCAAAGAGAATCCGGTTGCAATCATCACAGTGACGCAGAATTCTTTGATGATGTTTGAGACCAGGTCGTTGCTCATCGAAATTGGCAGGAAAACCACTATGATGACCAATGTAATGCCAAATACTGTAAAACCGATTTCTGATGCACCGTCAAAAGCCGCCCTGAATTTGTTTTTTCCCATCTCCAAATGACGGTGTATGTTTTCAATTACCACGATCGCATCATCGACCAAGATTCCCACCACCAGCGACAACGCCACAAGACTCATCAGGTTGAGGGTGTAACCCATAAAGTAAATTCCGATAAAGGTTGCAATCAGAGAAGCCGGAATCGATACCATCACAATAAAGGCGTCTCTCAAGCTGTGAAGGAAAAGGAGCATCACCATAGCCACCAGAAAAATAGCCAAAAACAGGTCGAACATCACATGCTCGGCTGCTGCCAGTGTAAATTCAGAAGTGTCATTTGCAATTTTGAGCTGGAGTCCCTGTTTTTTGTAATCGGTTTCAATCTTTTTAACCGATTCGGCAACTCCTTCACTCACAGCCACTGCGTTTGCGTCTGACTGTTTCATCACCTGAATCAGTATCGCATCATTTTGGTTGAGTCTTGCAATTTTTTCAGCATCTTTCTGGCTGTCGCGCACATCGGCCACATCAGAAAGCCGGATTTGAATTCCGTTTTTGTTACTGATTACCAGATTTCTTAATTCGTTAATCGTCTGATATTTACCCGACAGACGGATCAGTGTAGAATTTTCTCTGGTTTTCAGACTTCCGGTCGGAAAGTCGAGGTTTGACTGCTGAATAAATTGATTGACCTGAAGAATCGACAGTCCGTAGCCTTCGAGTTTGTCCTGATTCAGATTGACCTGGATTTCTCTTTCACGTCCGCCGATCAGATTGACCTGCGCCACACCCGGAACCCTTGAAAGTACCGGCTGTATTTTATTGTCGAGCAGATCGAAAAATTCTGTATCCTTCATGTCGGCAGTGGCTGCGATGGTCACCACCGGCAGGTCGTCGAGTGAGAATTTGACCAGTGAGGGCGGATCAGCATCATCGGGCAGGTCTTTGAGGATGGCATTCACCTTGCGCTGTGCATCGTTGAGCGCCAAATCGGTATCGGTCCCCGGATTGAGCTGTACCATCACCATCGAAAAACTTTCATAAGACTTTGATTCGATTTTCTTGATGTTTTCGAGCGACGACACCGCATCCTCAACTTTCTTGGTCACCGTGTTTTCAATTTCAGATGGCGATGCACCCGGATAAACGGTTGAAATCGTCACTACATTCACTTCGAATTTCGGGATCAGTTCATAACCCAATTGGGTGTATGAAAACAGACCGCCCAGGGTCAGAATGATAAAAAGTACGGCAACCAGAGTTGGTCTTTTAATGGATATTTCGGGTAAGTTCATTTAATTTTTATTTGAGAATTATGATAAAAAAGTGAGACGTGAGACTTTGAGATAAGAGACTGCAAATTTATCATCAGCCTTTTGTGTATTGTTTTCAATTCCATCTCTTTGTAATTAACTGTTCTTTTGCCTATTGTCTATCAATCTAGTGTCTAATATCTATTGGTCTATTGTCTAACGTCTAATGTCTAACATCTAACGTCTAATGTCTCATTTAATTATTTTAACTACAGCCCCGTCATCCAGATTGATCTGTCCTGAGGTCACAATGGTATCTCCGTCTTTGAGTCCGTCGAGGACTTCAACCCAGTCGCCGAAATTTCTGCCGCTTACGATTTTTTTCAGATGCGCTTTTCCGTCATTGACCACAAAGACTTCACCGCTGCTCAAACCGCCAACAAATGCATCACGGCTCAGTGTCAGCACCGGTTTGTTTTGGGTTTCATCATCACCCGATGAAAACACTGCGGTTCCGTACATTCCCGCCTTCAATTCGTTTCCGGCACCGTTTGACACACGAATGTCCACCGGGAAATTCAGGGATGAACTTGCCTTTGGCGCAATAAAACTGATTTTTCCGACGAATTCTTTGTCCGGATATACACTAGCTTTTACTTTGATGTTATCACCCACTTTATAATTAACCACATGATTTTCATCTACCTCCACTCTCAGTTTCAGACTCGACACATTTACGATTTCGAACATTGCAGTTCCAGGCGAAACATAGGAACCCGGTTCGATCATACGCTGATTGACTACACCGTTGATGGTCGCCCTGACCTGCGTATCCCCGACTTTGATTCGGGCATGGTCAAGCTGTGCTTTTGCATTTTTCAGTTGGAGCCTGGACATATCCACCTGCTGCTGGGTAACGCCGCCGGTCTTGAGTGCATTTTCATATCTCTGATTATCGGTCAGTGCATTCTGATAAGCAGCTTCTGCCGCGGAAAGATCGATCGACTGCTGGTCTGCCCTGATTACAGCAAGTGTCTGACCGGTTTTGACATAACTGCCTTCATCGACCAGTACACGGATGACCTTGCCCGATACTTCGGACGGAAAATTCAATTCCTGAAAAGGTTCAAAAGTTCCGTTTGCAACATAAGATGTGTTGATGTCCCTGTATTCGACCTTTGAAACGTTGACCGATATACTGTCGTTGGACTGTGCAACGATTCGGGTTTCTTCCTCAGATTTCTTTTTATTGGACGCAAGTTTAAATCCTGCCAAAACGATCAGGCTGATGGCTGCGATTGCGATTCCGATTTTTTTGATTGTTTTCATTATTTCGGGTAATTATTTTAAAGTGTTTAATTCTCCTTTTGATTTCAGCAGCTGAATTTCGGCAAGTTTGAATTCCAAAACTGCATTTGAATAATTGTTTTTTGCACTGACCAGCGCATTTTGTGATTCGATCAATTCAGTCAGATTGGCAAGTCCGAGTTTGTAATTGTTTTCGGTATTGTCAACCACTTTTTGGGCAAGATTCACGTTTTGCTGCTGATTTTCAATATCGGTATATGAATTTTCGATTCTTGATTTTGCATTGTTGTATTCCAAATCGAGTGCAAGCCTTGTATCTGCCAGATCCTGTTCAAGTTCTCTCAGTTGAATATCGGCCTGACTGACCCTTGCTTTGATTGCAAAACCGTTAAAAATAGGAACCGACAGATTCAGACCGACAGATGAAAAATCTGACCAGTAAACGCCTTTGCTGAGATTCGCTCCAATCGGAAAACGGTCACCCTGCCCCATATAATTATAGGAAGCGGTCAAACTCAGTTTTGGATAGAACGCAGCCTTGTTTGCTTCTTTCTGAAGCTGAAGCAGTTCCTGCTTTTTTTTCAACACCTTAAATTCAGTGCGATCTTCGATGTCTGCACTGTTGTCAAGCAACAATTGTTCGACCATAAATTCATTTTCATACAATTCAATCTGCTGTGCAATCGGCATTCCCATATAGAATTTGAGCGCATATTCTGACAGTGATACTCCGTTGATCAGTTGCTGACGTGTCGAATTCAGATTTGAAAGCTGAACATTTACACGATCAAGATCAATTTCTTTTGCCAATCCGTTTTCAAACAGACTTTTGATCACATCTCTTGTACGGATCACATTTTCAATACTTTCCTCTATGGTGGTCAACTGTTCTTTCTGTACAAAAACATTGTAATAAGCGGTTGCTACTCTTTCAATAATCTGTTCTTCGGTCAGTTGTGCATTGATTCGAAAAAATTCACGTGTGGTTTTTGCAGCCTTTAATCCTGTGAAAACAGTCTGGTCAAAAAGATTCTGGTTGAGCGTCACACCCACTACCGAGTTCCATTTTTGTCCCATTGCAAGGATTATAAACGGATCGGACAACTCATCTCCGCCAGGAAAACCGCTGGTCGGAATGGCGGTTTCCTGAAGAATCGGGTTATAGGTCAGTCCGCCGTGTGCATTGATGCTCGGAAGTGCACCTGCTCTCGCCTCTTCGATCTGATATTCACTGTTCTCGATCTGGAGCTGTGCTTTTTTTGCATCCGCTTTGTTTTGCAATGCATAATCCACCGCATCTTTCAGTGAAATACGGGTAATTTCCTGTGCTTTGACTGAAAAAGACAGCAACAGTATCATTATGATTTGAAAATTCTTTTTCATAATTTAATTTTTAAACACCATTTTCATGATAATTTCTTTTCTTTCACTGATGATCCGGTCAAATTCTTCATCCGAAATCTTCATGCTGGTCTGAAACAACGGCCGGACTGCCATCGGAAATGAAATCAGTGAGGCGATATTCAGCACAAACTGGATTGGTTCGATTTCTTCAATGTTTCCTTTTTTAATTTCATTTTTGAGTTCATTAAAAAATTTATCAAAAAAACAGTCCCAATCTCTTTCTTCCTTATAAAAAACGCCTTCATTAATTTTTGAAACAATATAGGTTTCGAGATACGGATATTCGATCGCCTGACTGATCGATGCTTCTATGTATGCTTCAATCTTTTGTTTAAAAGGCATTTCGGAATCCAGAATGGTTTCTCTCAGCTCTTCTTCGCTTTTGATCGCATCTTCAAAAACCAGATTGAAAAGATTGTCTCTCGATCTGAAATAATAATTGATCAGCGTCCGATTGACACCTGCCGAATCAGCAATCTCCTGAGTGGTCGCATTGAATTTCCCTTCTTCAAAAAACAGCTTCTTGGCCGTCCTTTTAATCAGCTCTTCGGTTTCAATATCATCTTTTTGATTTGCCATTGTAGTTTAACAATTTTATTTAACATTATTGTTTGACAATTTTGTTAGGCGCAAAAGTATAACAGTTTTTTAAACTGACCAAACTGATTTTTGACATATTTAATTTTAGAAATTAGAAAATTTCGTTTCAATATTTTTTAACCATTTCTGCCGTTTTTCGTATTTCACCCCTTTGACCGATGTATAACAGATCCACTTCACATTTTTATAACCAATCGTTTTAAAAATACTTTTGACCATTACTTTACGAATCAGATTCCCAATCAGCAAAGTGTAGATAATCCTTGGTTTGTTCATCGTTGTAATCAGTGTGATACTTTTCAGATTATTCAATAAAGGAATCAGCCCAAAACCTCTCGGATGATGGTTATAAACAAGACCCGGCGACAATGCCCGATCGATTAATCCTTTGGTTGAAGCCGGCATAATGTCCCACAGGATCGGAAAAATAAAAATCAAATGATCTGCGGTTTTTAACCGTCCGGAAAAATCAATCAACTGCGGATCGGTCTGCCGGTGAGCAACAAATGCTTTCAAATCCTCAGCATTCATCCTCGGATTGAATTCGTCTCTGTCAAGATGAATCAAATCCACTTCGTGTTCGGCCTTATCCAGATCTTTGATGACTGATTCCAAAATTGCATTGCAGGAACTGCCTTCGTATGGATGATTAAATACAACAACTGTTTCATCTGTTCACTGTTTGAATTACCTTGCAAAATTAGATTGAAATATGTTCTGCTGACGATAACAATTGTTAATAAATCACTTTCTGTTTCGAATTCGACTCAGTGAAACCGATGTGATTCCCAAATAAGATGCGATTTAATGCTGGGAAACACGTTTTAAAATTTGAGACTGTTTTGGATTAAATCCTGATAACGTTTCTGAGGCGAGTTTTTCAGATAGGAATAAAAGAGTTGTTGAGCCTGAAAAAGCAGTCTGAAAAGATGTTCTTCCAATTCTTTTTCCAATTCAGCTGAATCTTTCGATGCTTTTTGACAATCCTTTTTGTGATATTGTTTGTAAAACACAGCTTTCCGGACTTTCAATACATTACAGACTCGGTCGTCCGGTTCTGAAACTTTCAAACGAACCAACGCTGTCATTTTCAAAAAAGAATTGGGTAGTAATTTCCTTTCCGTCATCATTGCCCCAGGTACTCAGACATCCATTTTCATCATAATACAGGGTTTCTGAAATTTCACCCTCCTCCAAAATAATTGTTTTTGCAGGAGCTTCAATCTGTTTGAAATAAGGCTGAAATATTTTTCATTCCGAAGAATTCTGATTTTCTGACTTTCTGAATTTATGATTTCATTTCACTGATTTTAATTCAATCTCTGATTTTCAATTTCAGCAAAACGGAAGATTCCATCCCGTTCAAATCGAAACTGACGATCCAAAGTAAGTAAACCCATAAATCTCGACTCATTGAAGAATCAAAGTCCTTTCAACTGTTCATCGATCAATGCGATCTTTTCCAAAGCATCTGATTCCTTTTTTCTTTCTGCATTGACAACCGCCTCGGGTGCACCGCTTACAAATTTTTCATTGGAAAGTTTGTTTTGGACTGATCTCAGAAATCCTTTCAGATATTCTTTTTCTTTTTCCAATTTTTCGCGTTCAGCCTCCAAATCTATATTCTCTGTCGCAGGAATAAAGAATTCTGAAGTCCCAACCCTGAAGCTGAATCCTTTTTCGGGAAATTCTTCAGAAAACCGAAGTTCGGTATTTGAAAGCTTCTGAACCAAAGCATTGTCAAAACTTTTTTGAATTTCAGTCGATGCAAAAAGTTCCAGTTTTTCTTTTGGGGAAATTCCTTTTTCATTTCTGATTGCACGAACACCCGAAACGATTTCGGCCGAAAAATCAAATGTTGAAAGAATTTCATTGTCAAATACATCAGGTTCGGGATAAGCCGAAACAATCAACGCATCCTGTTTTCCGCGCGGACCGATTGACTGCCAGATTTCTTCGGTCAGAAAGGGCATAAAAGGATGAAGGATTTTTAGACAATTTTCGAGTTTTGAGATGGTCTCATCATAGGTTCGTTTGTCGATCGGTTTTCCATATTCGGGTTTGATTGCTTCCAGATACCAGGAACAGAAATCATCCCAAATCAGTTTGTAAACCGACATCAGCACATCAGAAATTCTGTATTTCTGATAATGATCTTCGATTTCGGTCAAAACCGAATTGAATTTCACGTCAAACCATTTCAGCGCAAATTCATTTTCAGCCGGTGTATCGACCTCGTCGGTTACCTCCCAGCCTTTTATCAGACGGAAAGCATTCCATATCTTGTTTGCAAAATTCCTTCCCTGAAGACACAAATCGGTATCAAACGGCAGATCGTTTCCGGCAGGCGCAGTGAGCAGCATGCCCACACGAACCGCATCCGCTCCGTATTCTTTCATCAGTTCGATCGGATCGGGTGAATTCCCCAAAGATTTTGACATTTTTCTGCCCTGTTTATCACGTACGATTCCGGTGAAATACACATTTTTGAACGGAAACTCATTTCTGTATTCATAGCCTGCAATGATCATTCTCGCCACCCAGAAAAAAATAATGTCGGGTCCGGTCACCAGATCGTTGGTCGGATAATAATAATTGATTTCATCATTGTTTGGATCATTGATTCCGTCAAAAACCGAAATCGGCCAAAGCCAGGATGAAAACCAGGTATCGAGCGCATCTTCGTCCTGTCTCAAATCATCTTCGGTCAGATGCAGATGTCTTTCGTCTTCAATGATTCTGAGTGCATCCTTTTTGTTGAGTGCCACCACAAAATCTTCAGAACCTTCACCATAATAATAAGCCGGAATCCTGTGCCCCCACCATAGCTGACGAGAAATATTCCAGTCATGAACATTCTCCATCCAATGTCTGTATGTATTTTTGAATTTTGAAGGATGAAAACGGATGTTGTCGTTCATCACATTGTCAATCGCGGGTTTTGACAGATCTTTCATTTTCAGAAACCATTGAACCGAAGGTCTGGGCTCGATCACAGCGCCTGTTCTTTCAGAAGTGCCGACTTTGTTGTTATAATTTTCAACTTTTTCAAGCAAACCTTTTTCTTTCAATTCTTTTTCAATCAGTTTTCTGACTTTGAATCTGTCCATACCCGAATAGTGCAGACCGAAATCGTTCAAAGTCGCATCCTCACTGATCGAGTTGATCATTTCCAGACCATGTCTCAATCCGATTTCGTAGTCATTCGGATCGTGTGCAGGCGTAATTTTCAGACAGCCCGTCCCAAATTCAATATCCACATAATCATCTTCAATCACAGGAATAGAGCGATCCGCAATCGGAACGATCACTCTTTTTCCTTTCAAATGAGTATATCTCTCATCATTCGGATTGATGCAGACTGCGGTATCACCAAAAATCGTTTCGGGACGGGTGGTCGCTACTATTATAAAATCATTTGTACCTTCTATGTAGTATCTCAGAAAAAACAGTTTTCCCTGCATTTCTTTGTACACCACTTCTTCGTCAGAAATATTTGTTTTTGCTTCAGGATCCCAGTTGATCATCCGATAACCGCGATAAATCAGACCTTTGTTATACAAATCCACAAACACCTTGGTCACCGATTCGGACAGATCGTCGTCCATCGTAAATTTGGTTCGGTTCCAGTCGCATGAACAGCCCAGTGTTTTAAGCTGTTCCAGAATCACGCCTCCGTGTTTGTGTGTCCATTCCCAGGCATGTTCAAGAAATTTCTGTCTTCCGATTTCAAATTTTGAAATTCCTTCCTCTTTCAGTTTCGCCACCACTTTTGCTTCGGTTGCAATTGAAGCATGGTCTGTACCGGGCACCCAGCAGGCATTGAATCCTTTCATTCTGGCGCGTCTGATCAGCACATCCTGAATGGTATTGTTCAGCATATGACCCATATGAAGGACACCTGTAACATTTGGCGGTGGAATCACAATTGTATAGGGTTTCCGATGATCGGGCTTTGAATAAAAATATTCGTTTTGCTGCCAGTAATCGTACCATTTCTGTTCTACATTTCCGGGATTGTACTTGGTGGCTATCTCCATTATCTTGGTATTGTTTTTGTTAATACAGTTTGCAAATTTAAGCTTTGAAATTACTATATTAAATTTAAATTTTTAAATTTGTTTAATAAAAACACAATCAAATGAAGAAATTAATACTTACAGGCGCTTTTTTGTTAGGCGGAATTGCGCTGATGTCAGCTCAGGAAATTGAAATCAGTGAATCCAATGTAGATTTGGGAACAATTGAATATGGAGGGAAAGCTGTCACGACTGTACAGATTAAAAATACCGGCGACAAGCCTCTGATCATTTCAGACGCAAAAGCCAGCTGCGGCTGTACGGTGCCTACATGGCCAAAAGATCCAATCGCACCCGGAAAATCAGCACCACTGACGGTTCAGTACACCACCACAACAAGACCGGGCGCATTTAACAAAACGGTAACCATCAACTCAAATGCGATTACAGAAGCCAGAAAGATATTCAGAATCAAAGGTGTGGTGAAGGACAATCCAAAAGCAACCACAGTCAATCAGTAAGAAAAAGAAAATTTTAATATTGATTAAATTTAAATCCTTCATTCAATGGAGGATTTTTTTATTCCTACTTTTGCAGACTTTAAAATCAATTTCAAAGTGACTTATCGGGATCATCTGAGACGAAACCTGAAACTTGCAGTACCTGTGATGATCACCCAGGCAGGACAGATCACTGTGAATCTGGTCGATAACTTCATGGTGGGCGGTCTGGGCGGAAGATTCGATTATGTGATTGATGAAAATCTTGGAACCACAGCACTTGGTGCAGTCTCGATTGGAAATGCGGTTTTTATAACTGCACTGGTGGTCGCATTTGGATTCAGTTTTGCGATCTCCCCGTTGATTGCGGCTGCAGATGCAAGAAAAAACAGAACCGAAGCAGGTGAAATCTTTACCCACGGACTGGCACTGAATTTAATTCTTGCAATTATACTGCTCGCTATGCTCGAACTGTCGGGGCCTCTGATCTATCGGATGGGTCAGCCGGCTGATGTGATCGATATGAGCATACCTTTTCTTTCGATCATGGCCTGGTCGATGGTTCCGATCATGATTTTTCAGACTTTCAGACAATTTTCGGAAGGCCTATCGCTCACCATTCCGGTGACGATTGCAACCATCATCGGGAATATTGTGAATGTGGTGATGAATTACGGTCTGATCTTCGGTTATCTCGGAATGCCGAGAATGGAGGTCAGCGGCGCCGGCTGGGGAACATTTGCAGCCAGGGTCAGTATGATGCTGGTGATGCTGTTTGTGCTGTTTAATTTTAAAAAGACAAAACAGTATATGCGCTATGTGAGATTTGGAAAATTAAAATCAAACATCATCAGACAGCTTTTGAAGCTCGGTATTCCGACTGCATTGAGTTCGTTTTTTGAAGTCAGTGCTTTTGCGGGTGCGGCATTTGTCTGCGGTTATGCACTGAGTGACAGCCCGCTCGATATTCAGTCTGCAAAAACCAATCTGGCAGCACATCAGATTGCAATCAGTCTGGCATCTGCCACCTTTATGATGTGCATGGGTCTGAGCGTTGCAGCTACTGTCCGTGTGGGTTATCAGCTTGGACTGAAAGATTATCTGACTTTGAGATCGGCGGGTCTTTCAACCATCATCATGGCCATCGGTTTTATGCTGATTTGCGGAATTCTGATGGTGATTTTCAGATTTCAATTGCCCTTTCTGTATCTCGATAATCGTGAAGTGATACAGCTGGCGGCACAGTTGTTGGTCATCGCTGCGTTTTTTCAGCTTTCGGACGGAATCCAGCAGGTGACATTAGGTGCCTTGAGAGGAATGCAGGATGTGCTGATTCCCTCCATCATCACTTTCATTTCCTACTGGCTGATTGCATTGCCGCTTGGGGTGCTGCTTGCGATTCATTTCAGGATGCAGGCAGTCGGAATGTGGATTGGTTTGTTTTGCGGTTTGACAATTTCAGCAATTATGTTATTTTTACGCTATCATAAACAAACAAAAAGACTGATTTATGGAAACACCTGAATTTCTGATTGCAGACAACTCCGAATTTCCGGAAAAGATTTTTATTCTTCACACAGAATTCCCGCGTTTCCTGCTCGATGTGGAAACCGAGGAAGTCGAATGGTTTGATGTGATTGAAGAGGAAGAAGGAGTCGATCTGGAAGCCGAGATCGCTGATTTGGTCGGAAAGGCGTTTGACTTTTTTGATCGGGAGATGGAGGGATATGAATAACTGTTGGATGTTAGGTGAATGGGTGTTGAATGATTGGGTTTCAAGTTCCATGTTCCAAGTTCGGCAACCAACTAATTACTAAAAATACTCATCACTAATTACTATGTTTTATGTTCCTGGTTTGACGGATAATAATGTCTGAATAAATTTAAACTCTAATCATGAAAACCCGTATTTCTTTGATTGCATTTTTGTTTTTGACTGCCATTTCTTTTGGTCAGGAAGAAACGGATGCAGCTGATGATTATGAAGATATGGAATGTGTGAGAAGCCTGCCCGAACCTGTGCTTTTAAAGGAATATTTTCAGGATGCACAATTTGAATTTCTGAAAAAGGAAAGAAAGGGCATTGAAACCGCATCGTTCGGAAACGGCGGTCGGCTGACCATTGAAAATTCAGGCTGTGAGTTTTTTGTGCTGTCATTTCATTTTGAAACCAACCGATTTCAGGCTAATCCCAATAACTACAGCTACTGGTACGATGCTGTGCTGATGCTGATGAACGAAATTTTGCCCGGTCTTGATTCGCCTCTTAATATTGAATCCGGAAACAAAAAGCTGGCCCGTTTTATTGCCAAAAACAAATCAAAACTAAAATTCAATGCCGAAATCGATTTTGGCGGAGACGATATCAGAAGTTTTATCTATCTGGATCAGGTCGAAAAACTCAATGACGGAAAATTCAGCATCAATATCAGCTACGCTATGGGGCCGCTCTAATCAGTCCGGTCAAAATGATTCGATTTAAGAGCCTGTCTGAAATAGTGTTTGAATAATTCAATTTTATTAATAACTTGCTGAGGTTTAACATTACCATTATGAAATTGGAAAGATTATTTGATTTTCTTGACTATCAGATGCAGAATTCTCCAAGAGAGGACAGTCTGGTAACCAAGAAAAACGGAGTTTGGGAAAAAACTTCGACCCAGGAATACATCAACAAGTCAAATGCAATCAGCCGCGGCTTTCTGAAACTGGGTGTAAAGCCAGGCGACAAAATAGCCATCGCATCGACCACCAACCGTACCGAATGGAATCTGCTCGACATTGGTCTGCAGCAGATCGGGGTAATCAGTGTCCCGGTTTATCCATCGATTTCGGCAGAAGATTATGTCTATATCTTTAACGATTCTGAAGTAAAATTTGCATTCGTTTCAGACAAAAATCTTTTTGATAGGATCCATGCAGTAAAAAATAATATTCCTTCATTGGTTTCAATCTATACATTTGACGAAGTACAGGGCGCTCCCAATTGGACTGAAATTCTGGATCTGGGTGCCGACAAAGGTACTCAGCATGAAGTTGAATCGATCAAAGAGCAGGTGAAAGCCGACGATCTGGTGACTTTGATTTATACTTCGGGAACCACAGGAAAACCCAAAGGTGTGATGCTCAGTCACCACAACATCGTTTCCAATGTGATTGCGAGCAATCCGAGGGTTCCGAAATTTCCGTCAGACAAACCAAAAGCATTGAGTTTTCTTCCGATCTGTCATATTTTTGAAAGAATGCTGATTTATCTTTATACCTACAACGGCATTGGAATTTATTATGCAGAAAATCTTGAAACCATAGGTGACAATCTCAAAGAGGTTCATCCGCATGTGATGACAGTTGTACCGAGACTTGCCGAAAAAGTTTATGCAAAAATTTATGACAAAGGCGCTTCTGCAGGCGGTTTAAAAACCAAGATGTTTATGTGGGCGCTCAAGCTGGTTGAAAATTATGAACCTTACGGCAGTAAAAGTTTGGGTTGGACCATTAAACACAAGATTGCAAGTGCCATTGTATTTAAAAAATGGAGAGAAGGTGTGGGCGGAAATCTGACCTGTATGGTTTCGGGTAGTGCATCACTATCGCCCAGACTGAACCGTGTGTTCTGGGGTGCCGGAATCCCGATTTTGGAAGGTTACGGACTGACAGAAACTTCACCGGTTTGTACAGTAAACGAAATGTCAAAAACCGGTTTTGGGATCGGAACTGTAGGCAAACCAATTGACGGTGTGGAAGTAAAGATTGCGGAAGACGGCGAAATTCTGATCAAAGGACCAAATGTGATGCTCGGTTATTACAATCATCCGGACAAAACAAAAGAGGTGATGACAGATGACGGTTATTTCAAAACCGGTGACATCGGGACTTTTGTCAACGGGCTGCTGAAAATTACAGACCGTAAAAAAGAAATCTTTAAAACTTCGGGCGGAAAATACATTGCGCCTCAAATCATAGAAAGCGACTTCAAACAGTCAAGATACATCGAACAGGTTATGGTGATCGGTGAAGGCGAGAAAATGCCGTGTGCATTCATTCAGCCGAGTTTTGAAAATGTGGAAGCCTGGGCAAAAGAAAAAGGAATCAGTCTGCCGGCCTCAAGAGAAGAATTGGTCAAAGACAAAAATGTAAACGAATTGATTCAGAGTGAAGTCGATCAGCACAACAAATCGCTCGGACATTGGGAAACCATAAAACTGTTCAGACTGACACCTGACGAATGGAGTATTGAAGGCGGACAGCTTACCCCGACACTGAAACTCAAAAGAAGGGTGGTGATGACAAAATACAAAGAACTGTACAAAGAAATGTATGGTCACTATCAGGGCGAATAATCAAAATTAATCAAAAGATTCAAAGCCTGAATTCAGTACGTATTCAGGCTTTTTGTTTTAACTCGATGACGAACCGGTTCAAATTGACATATAAAAAAAGTCCCGAAAAATCGGGACTTAAAATTATGAACAAATTATAAAATCTTACTTTTTCAAATTACCGTATTTTCTCTTGAACTTGTCCACACGTCCTGCGGTATCCACAAGTTTCATCTTACCGGTATAAAACGGATGCGAAGTGCTTGAAATCTCCATCTTAACCAGCGGATATTCCACACCTTCAACCGTGATTGTGTCTCTGGTCTCAGCTGCTGAACGGCAGATGAAGTATTCTTCATTACTCATGTCTTTGAAGACAACCAGTCTGTAATTTTCAGGATGAATATCTTTTTTCATTTCATTTCATTTTCGGTGTGCAAAGATAATTATTGTTTTGAAAAACAAAAAACTTTTTCGAATATTATTTTTTCAGTTTTCGGGTTTTGAATTCTTTGTCAAAATTTCAAATTTTAAACCGCTGTTCCCTCCTCCTCTTTTTCTTCAGCAGAACGGTTTTTCCACAACAAATAACCTCCACCCAAAACAATCAGAACAAACAGCACATTGAACGCAAGCGTCATTGTCTTTCCGGTCTGAATGATCTGGGGTTTGAATTCCATCACCAGTTGTTTGTCTCCTTTATGCAATTGAACCGCTCTCAGAAAATAATTTGCTTTCAGCAGCGGCCTCTCCTTCCCGTCCACTTTTATTGTCCAGCCGTGCGGATAATAAATTTCTGAAAAAACAGCCAGTTTCGGCGAACTGATTTCAGCCGAATAAGTCAATCGGTCGGGCCTGTATTCGGTCAGACTGATATTTGAATTATCTGCCGCAGCTGAGGTTTCAGCCTGTCCTTTGTATTTTGAATTCAGCACAGCCGTAATGCTCAAATCTGTATCTTTCAGCGCAAGGATCTCTTCATTAGAATCATTTGCCCATTTGACATCTTTTGCCAGCCAGACCGGTCCGTATGCATTTCGGTTGAGTTGCACCAGTGGACTGTTCGGATTGCCGTGAATCAGATATTTGGCGTTGAGCAGATTGAGTATATCTTCACGATTTGCCTGAGAAATCCCAAGTTTTTCAGCGCTTGGCGACCCCGAAAAATACAGATCTATGATGTCCTGATAATTTCTGAGCTTGGCGCCGTGATAACCGCCGATCGAATGTGCAAAATAAGAAGTTGTCGCATCATTGAAGGTGCTGAAAACATTGTCAAATACTCTGTAATTTGATGGATCTGCAGTTTTTAAGCTGTCAAGTGTTCTGTTAAAAGAAACTTTTTGTGCAATTCCGGCCAGTCTGAAATTCTCTTTTGCGCCGTTCAGCAATTTGGGAGAATACTGGGTCGGAAAAGGATTGTCAACAAACATTTTATCTACAAAATTATCGTCGTTCAGATATTTTTTGTCAACCTGCCAACCATCAGCAAATGCCAATACTGTGATTCCAAGCACCAGTGAAATACTGCTTTTTAATTTATTGGTCAGATACAAAAACATCAGTCCCAAGGTGAGCAAAACAAAAATCAGCGTTCTCAAAGTGTCAGCTTTGAACATTGCAATCCTGTCCTGTTTCAATGCATTGTTCAGACTGTTCATTACCGAATCCCAGGTGCCGTAAGCACCTTCATTGTATTCTTTGACGACATCCATCAGCTGCTGTTTTGACTGAATATCGTATTCGGTCATAAACCCAAAAACACTTCCGCCAAACAGATAGAAAATCACAAGCAGTCCGATCACACCGCCGCCGGCATAAATCAATATTTTCTTTTTGAATTCATCGGTCAGTTCGCTGTCTTTCACAAACACATAAAGCGTCAGTGCGGCAAGCAGCGGCATCGTGAATTCTGCCATCACCAGCATGGATGAAACCGCCCTAAATTTGTCATAGAACGGAAAATAATCAATCATCAGATTGGTCAGGAATTCAAAATTCTTTCCCCATGCCAGGATGATGCTGAGCACCGTCGCACCCAAAAGCCACCATTTGTACCGCGACCATTTGTTTCGAACCAGAAACAGGCCGATAAAAAACAGAAATATGACCACTGCGCCCTGATAGGCAGGTCCCGAAGTGCCCGGCTGATCACCCCAATAGGTCGATACCGGCGACGAAGCAAGATAATCAAACAGTTGTGCATCAAATTCATTGTCGAGATTGATTACATGCTGTTGTTTTTGAAATTCGGCGATATAATTTTTCAGATTATTTTCATCCGGCTGACTGGATCCACCCATAAAATCGGGAATAAACAGATTGAAAGTTTCGAGTTTTCCGTAACTCCATCCTGTGATATAATCGTGGTTCAACCCTTTTGTATTTTCCTGCAGCAAAGTCATATCCGACTGTCCGCGGGTGGTTTCCTTTGAATATTCATAAGTCGAAAGCATCCTGCCCGAATTCAGCCCCAGACCGATCACACAGGCAGCAATCAGCAGTCCGGTTGAAACTGCAAATGACTTGATTTCTTTGATTTTGAATGCATTGAACAATTCCACAAAAAAATAAACCAGCATCACCAAAAAGAAATAATAGGTCATCTGCGGATGATTGGCCGAAAGCTCAAGCCCCATAAAAAGTGCGGTCAGCACAAAACCCAAAATATATTTTTTCTGATACAGCAAAAGTATTCCGGCTGCAAGCGGTGCAAAATAAGCGATCGCATGCACCTTGGCATTGTGTCCCGCACCGATGATGATAAAATAATAGGCGCCCATTGCAAAGAAAATCGAGCCGGCAAGCGCATATTTCCAGTTTTTGAAAACGACCATACCAAGTATAAAAAATCCTGCAAAAAGCAAAAAGATGTAATCGGCCGGACGCGGAAGAAATCTGAAAAAATGATCGATCGATTTGATCATATCAAAATCATAGGTTGCACCGGTCTGATAGGTCGGCATACCGCCAAACATTGCATCTGACCAGTAGATGTTTTCACCGGTCTGAGCCTCAAAAGTCTTCATTTCCTGAGCGCTTCCGCGATAATTCACGATATCGGGCTGAAGGATGGAATCGCCCGAAAGCACAGGTGAGCAGTAGATGATGGCAATCAGCGCCATCACCGCAATCGATACAATGCTGAAAATCAGGTTTTTATTTTTCATCCTTTTCATTATCTTCTTCAATAATCTCATAATCAACCGTATCCGCCTCTATATTGAATTTCGGCTGATCCTGGTGAGTTGACCGCTTTTGGGTCGTATTCTCTGTATTTCCACGTGGCGGTGCCTTCGGGCTCAACAGTCTGTTGATAAACCTGACTACCAGATATGCCGCAACCACATAGAATAAAAATTTTAAAAAAGACATCTTAATTGACTGTTGTTACGATGGTTTGAGTACCGGTTTCTGTTTCTTTCTGTTCACCTTTCGAATAAGTCGTATTCACACTCTCGGTCTTGGTGATTTTTCCGCTTTTGATCCATCCGGTTTCATAATCCAAATCGACCTGACCGTTGGTGGTCGCCTTGTTTTTCATCGCTGCGGTAATACCTGAATTGGGTTCTACATTGGTTCCGCTCACCTCCTGAACACCATCCACCACAATGATCGCTTTACCATCCTTGATTTCTTTAAAAGTTCGGGTGACTCTGTTCTGACCTTTTATCGGACCTTCGCTGATGTTCTGGGTGTCTTCCCACTTCTCTCCTACTTTCATGCTTTTGTCCGGAAAGATATTCAGCGATTCTTCAAATTGTGAAGTGATCGATTCTTTGCTCAGTGAATAATCCAAAAGTTCTTTGATCTGTTTTTGTTCTTCTGCATTGAAATCACCTTTGATCTTTGTCATCACATTTGCAATGATTTTATCCAAACCGGTGACCGAAATGACTTTTCCCTTATTGTTCATTACCATATTGAAATTCTGACCTGTAATCGCTTTGTAGATTGACCAGCTGATCGAAACCTCTTTATCGGCAGGTTTTGCTTTATCGGTATCGTATGACAATTGTCCCATCGGCGAATCAGAGCTTTCTGCAAATTTTTTGAAAGTCGCATTGATGGTGAATTGATTGTTTTGAACTTTTTCTACCCGATAATCAAAAATCACTGTTCTGGAAGAATGAACTTTTATGGTTTTTCCGTTCGAAGTCAGACTCTGGTTCGAATTGACCACGAGTTTGAACGGATAGGTTTCTCCATTTTTTAAATTATATCTGAATGTATAGCTTTCGTCTTCATTTTTTTTGAGTGCCGAATCAGTGTCCGAAAATGCGGTCTCATCTGCCGCTGCCAACTGTCCGTCTTCTTCTCCATTTTCAACTTCAGCCGTTTGGGTTTTGCCATTTTCTGATTCTGCAATCTTGTTTTCATCCTTCTTACAGCCTGCAAAAAGAGTTGCTGTCAACAGTATGATAGTTAATTTCTTCATCCGGTTTTAAAATTTGGGGCAAGATAGTTATAAAAACTCATTTTTGAGAAAATCGGAATTCATAAAATTGAGTTAACAGCCACAGAGCCGAATTCTAATCAACTGTCTGTCAGTTGAATTAATTTTAAATCAGTATCCAAAAATCGATTTTTCCGGAATTTATCCGCTGTTCAGTTTTCAATTCAGCAAGAACCTGTTTTTGTTTATTTTCAATGAAAGTCTTAAAATCAAACCGACGGATTTGCAATCTAAATTTCAAAATCGGCCAAATTAAAACAAGATTTTGTTACATTTGTTCATCGTGGAATTAAAAACCTATACACACACATGAGCTTATTTATCAGAAAACCTTTGTCCCAACTTTTGCGGGAAGCAGATGAAACCGGCGAAAATGCATTGGAAAAAACGCTCGGACCATTTGGTCTTGTCGCACTGGGAATCGGAGTTATCATCGGTGCAGGTCTGTTTTCAATCACAGGAATTGCAGCCGCTGATTTCGCAGGCCCTTCAATCGTTATTTCATTTATCATCGCTGCGTTGGGCTGTGCCTTTGCCGGTCTTTGTTATGCAGAATTTGCATCGATGATACCGGTTGCGGGCAGCGCATATACCTATTCTTATGCAACCATGGGTGAATTTGTCGCCTGGATCATCGGTTGGGATCTGATTCTCGAATATGCGGTCGGCGCGGCCACTGTTGCATCGAGCTGGTCGGGTTATCTGGGTGAACTGGCAAAGGATTTCGGATTTGAAATTCCGCACGAATTCCTCGTTACCCCTTTTGACGGCGGGATTATCAATCTGCCGGCGGTTATTATCGTACTGCTGATGTCGATGGTTTTGATTCGCGGAATGAGGGAATCATCATTTGTCAATGCTATCATCGTTATACTGAAAGTTTCGATCGTACTGATTTTTATTGCAGTCGGCTTTCAATACATACGACCTGAAAACCTGACTCCTTTTGTACCCGAAAATACCGGTAAATTTGGTGAATACGGAATATCGGGAATCGTCAGGGCAGCTGCCATCGTATTCTTTGCTTACATCGGTTTTGATGCGGTGAGTACGGCAGCACAGGAAACAAAAAATCCGAAAAAGGCAATGCCGATCGGGATTTTGGGTTCGCTGCTGGTCTGCACCGTCCTTTATATTGCTTTTGCGTATGTGATGACCGGCGTTGTAAAATACACAGAATATACTGCAAACAGTGAATCGAGTCTGGCTCCGGTTGCGATTGCAGTAAAAAATATGGGTGAAATCGGAAGCAGCGGTATCGTAATTCCGGCTTATCCGTGGCTGAATACTTCCATCATCATTGCTATTCTTTTGGGTTATTCATCTGTAATTTTGGTTCTGCTGATGGGTCAGAGCCGTGTGTTCTATTCGATGAGCAAGGACGGTCTGATTCCAAAAATGTTCTCTGCAGTTCATCACAAATTCCATACGCCTTACAAATCAAATCTGTTCTTTTTGGTATTTGTCAGTATTTTCGCCGCCTTTATTCCGGGACGTGTAGTGGGCGAAATGACGAGTATCGGTACACTGTTCGCATTTATACTGGTTTGTATCGGTGTGCTGATCATGAGAAAGGCTATGCCCGATGCGCCAAGAGGATTCAGAACCCCACTGGTGCCGCTTGTACCGATATTGGGTGTTGCGACCTGTCTGTTTATGATGGTCTTCCTTCCTTTGGACACCTGGATGCGACTTGTTCTCTGGCTGATCATCGGTTTGGATGTCTATCTGTTTTACAGCATCAAACACAGCAAACTGACCTCTCATCTGGATGGCGTTAAATTTATGGCAGATAAAACGGTCGGGATTTTGGGAATTATTTCTTCGCTTGCTCTGCTTGCAATTGCATTCGGACATCATCAGACTGCATACAGAGATCCGGTGACCGGACAAATGAGTGATGAGGGATTGTTTTATTTCTCGCTGGTATTTGCTGCAATCCATCTGTTGATCTTTATTGTGAAAACCATTCAGGGATACAACAGAAAACAGTAATTGGATCTTAATCAAAAAACACCCGACAATTTCAAAATTGCCGGGTTTTCTTTTATAGAAAGCATTGCAGATTAAAATATTATTGAAAATTATGCTTTAGTAAATTCAATCAGAGTATTTTAAACAGGCATTATTCTGAATTTTCCGGAAATTAATAATGGAATAAGGTTTAGATTTCTTGGATACAAATAGGTTACTAATGGAATAAGGTTATAGTGAATTATAAAAAGAAAACTCTTGTATTTTATCTTATGGTTCAACCCGCTACCGCGGGTTGACTTGGAGGCGGTGTATAATTCACCCCTGACTTCATCAGGGGCTAATAAGGGTTGAACCACTTCGTGGTTCTGTGCAATATAAACGAGTTATCCATCAGATAAATCATTATTGCAATATGTGGGAACGACCTGCGGCAGCGGGTCGAACTGTCAATAGCCACGGGTAAACGCAGCGAAGCGAAGTGCAACCCGTGGAACAAAATGAAAATTAAATTTATGTTTTGGCGCTGATTTTGGTGAGAAGCAATCCAAAATCTGTGACAAAACATTTGACCATCAAAATTTCAATCAAAATAAAAAACCCGACAATCTCATCAACTGTCGGGTCATATTTCATGTAAAATTATTTTTTAATTGAGAGAAGCCAACGCCGCCTCATAATTCGGTTCTTCTGTCAGCTCTGCCACCTGTTCCGCATAAATGATTTTTCCGTCCGGGTTGATCACGATCACCGCACGGCTCAACAGTCCTTTCAACGGTCCGTCAGCCTGTTCAACTCCGTACTGATGTCCAAAATCTGATCTGAAATCAGAAAGTGTAATCACATTGTCAATTCCCTCGGCAGTACAGAATCTGCCCGATGCAAAAGGAAGGTCTTTTGAAATCCCGAGAACAACCGTATTGTCAAGTGATGCTGCTTTTTGATTAAAAGCTCTGACCGAGGCCGCACAGGTGCCGGTGTCAAGGCTTGGAAAGATATTGAGGATTACGTTTTTTCCTTTGAAATCACTCAATGATTTTTCTGACAAATCATTTGCAACCAGCGTAAAATCTTCTGCCTGCGTATTGACTGCGGGAAGGCTTCCGACAGTGTGAATGGTGTTTCCCTTAAATGTGATGGCTGTACCCTGTTGATTGTTGTTTTCCATTTCTGTTGTTTTTTCTGTTTGAACTTCTGTTGTTTCTTCCGGCTGCGGTTCTGAATTACAGCCGATAATTAGGGCCGCTCCGGCCAGTATAAGAATTTTTTTCATTGTAAATCAATATTGTTTTGCCTCTGATTGAGGTTTTGTAAAATTAGTCAAAAAATTACATACTTTTATCTGAAATCAGGATCGAACGGATTTCCGAAGTTATAGCCAAGACTGAAAAGAATACCGTTTCCGGCTTCTTTTGCAATGTCTGAAAGACCGATGTCATACGACATACCCAGTCTCAATTCACCGATCTTGAGTTTCATCACCGGCGAAATGCTTAGACCCTGTGAACCGTTTTTGTCGATGTCCTGACGATAAGATACGCCCAGATCGACACCCTGCTGGAAATCTCCAAATGAGAAATGGGTCATCAGATTCAAATCAAATTTTCGGGCTGAATTTGAACCGAGATTCATTACCACCGAGGGATCGATATGGATTTTGTCTGAAACAAAAATCTGATAACCGACCAAAAAGTTGTACCAGGTCGGAATCGGCTCTACTCCATTTGCAACTGCCTCATTGTCAACCAGTGGAATATTGTTTACCGCGACACCGCCGAATGCACCAAAATATCTGAATGAAGCACCGAGGTTGAAATAATTCAGATTGTAAGTCGGATCATCGAGCAGCGGATCACTCGGATCGTTGACGATGATTCTGTCTTTGTCGAGTTTTTGCTGAAAGAAATTATATGACAAACCAAAAGAGAACAAATCTTCCTGTTCATCGTCTCTGTAATCTCTTCTCGGATTGATCGGAATGTGGTAAGCAGCCGAAGCGTTGATCCCTCTCAGACTTGACAGACCGTTTTGGTCGTTGAAAAGATAAACACCAAATGCCAGTCGGTCCACCACGGTGGCATGAACACTCAATGTCTGAGTGTTCGGGCTTTCGGGCAGATTTGACCATTGATTTCTGTGTGTTGCTGTCAGACTCAATATTTCGGGATCCTGGCCTGCGTATGAAGGGTTGATCAGATACGGATCACTTACCAGATAATGATTGTAAAACGGCATCCCTTCCTGAGAAAATAATTGTACGGATACGAATACAAGGATTACAGTAAATAAATTTCTTCTCATAAATTTCTTTCTCTTTGTCTAAACGTCAATATTGCCAATATATTTTAAAACACATCCAATTTTCGGTGAACTGCCGGCGATGACTGTATTTATTGGCCTGAATAACGTTTAAAAATCATTTCAAAATTATTCCGGTTTCGAATCTACAAAGATTTTTCGAAACCAATCAAAATATTTTGTTTTGAATCTTTAAAAAAAGCTTTTCTGAACTTATCAGATCCGGTCAAAAATATTTGTTTCTGTCTTAAAGTCAAAAGGATTTGCCAATGCCGACAAATCCTTTTGAACCATTCATTTTTTTATAATCATTATTGGTTCCTAACCGAAATATGTCCCACAAATTTCTGTGCAGGCGTCAGTTCGGTTGCCGGAATCTGTATGATGTACCAGTAATCGTCCGAAGGAACAACCCTGCCCATATATTTTCCGTCCCATTCATAACCGGCTTCAAGTTTTCTGTCCACAAATACTTTTCCGTAACGGTCAAATATTTTGATGGTTGCACCTTTGTATGCCTGAATTCCTCTGATCATCCAGGTATCGTTGATTCCGTCACCGTTGGGCGAAATAAAGTTTGGAACCGCCAGTATTGCAACCTCGGTTTTTGCGGTCATACAGCCCGATGACCTCACCCAAACCGTATAGACCTCACCAGGAATCAAATTCGGAAACTGATTGCTCGACTGCCAGAAAATTCCGTCAAGCGAATATTCAATCGGACCTTCACCGTTGTTGGTCGCTCCGATGATCAGATTGTTTCCGCTGATTTCTATTTGTGTAATTACAGGGATTGCAGGCAGTGTGACAGTGAGTGTTCTCACATCGCTGGCACAGCCAAACAGGCTGTGTGCAATTACGGTGTAGGTTCCGATTTCTGAAATCACTATGGTCGGTCCGTCAACCGTATTTCCGTTGTTGAGCGTCCATTGGAAGATCGCGTCCGGATCATCACTGGTCGCTGTTACCTCATATTCGTCATCCGGACAAAGTCTGACCAGTGGTTCCGGAATTTCAATCAATGGCAGCGGATGTCTCAGTAGTGTAATTTCAACGATTGCAGGACAAAAATCACCGGCTTCAATTCTGACAAATACAGAATTCTGGTTTTCAGCCGGATTGAAATCATCAGGATTCACAATCATATTGGAGTCAGTTTGTGCATTGTTCAGATTGTTGTAATATCCGAATTCAACACCGGTCACACCGCTGATCTGTGCTTCGTACTGTGTCAGATCGATTGAATCGCCGTGACAGAATTCTATCGGACCAAAAGGGCCGCTGTTGTGCTGAACCGTTTCACCTTTATCAAAGGTTATCGGAACCACATTTGATTTACAGCCTTGTCCGCTGGTTCCTGCCGCATAGATGGTGGCCGGAAGCACTGTGAATTGATAATCATTCAACTGTCCGGTCGGAATCGGAATATCATTGTTGTAATCCGCCATTGAAGCATAATAAGTATAGGCAACTCCTGTACCTCCTCCAAGCAGCGGGTTCAGACTGTTCAAATTTGAATGATAAATTCCGTCAAAATCATCATCGCAAAGCAATTGCGGAACCACCGAATTCAATACCGGTTTCTCATAAATCTCAATGGTCAGCACAAAATCGTTTGAACATTGTCCGGTATCGGGTACAAATGTATAATTGAAAACACCCGGCGTATCGGTATCGATCACAGCAGGAAACCACACGCCTGTAATTCCGTTGCCGGCGGTTGTTGGCAGTTGTTCAGGTGTTTCGAACTGACAATATGAATTCTGAAGACTGAATTCAGCAACGATTTCAGGGCTGATCACCACCTGTATGGTCACCGGTTCTGAACATTCCATATCGGGTGTAAAGGTATAATCAAAAGTTCCGGGCGTTGAGGTATCGATCACTGCCGGCTGCCAGTTTCCGGTGATCCCTTCGTTTGGCTGAGGCAGAGCGGGCGGTGTTGAATACTGACACAATTCGGGTACATCTGCAAAAGTCGGAATGATGTATGCTTCCACTTCAATCACTATCGGAAATGTTTCGACACAACCATCACCCGAAGGAGTAAACACATAAGTTTGGGACCCTACTATCGAAGTATCCACCTGAGCAGGCACCCAGGTTCCGGGATAACCGTTGTCAGAGGTGGTTGGAAGAACTATGATTTCTGTACCCTCGCAATAATGTGGCTGTATGTCAAACAGCGGAATTATTTTTTCAAGAATCGTAACTTCCATTGTAAATATTTCCGAGCAGGTATTGTCGGGTGTATAGGTGTATTCAAAAACACCCGGCGTACTCGTATCTATGACGGCCGGCGACCAGCTTCCGCCTACATTTGGGGTCGGATTGGGCAAAGGCGGCGGTGTGTCGAACTGACAGATCGGATCGATCGGCTGAAAAGTCAGATCGATCATCGGAAGGATTACAACTTCCACCTGAACAGCTACTGTGGCACACTGTCCCGGATCGGGTGTAAAGGTATAAGTAGCAGTATTGAACGGATCAAACTCGGGTGTCCAGGTTCCTGTCACCCCTTCGATTGACTGTGGCGGCAGCGGACTGTCCATACCCGGACACTGTGGCGGAATCGGTGCAAAAGTCGGCACATCGCTTGGCGGCAGACAGGGGCCTACAATGACCGGTTTTCGTTCGCAGCCTTCACCATCCGGGCAACAGGATGCATAAATGATGGCTCCCTGCGGACAGGCCTGTCCGGGCGGGTCCCAATAAAACGGTGAGCCGGTTCCGAGCAGTGTACCTCCCGAAGCTGAGCTCCACCAGGTAACATCATCACCCGATCCGCATTCTGCTTCAAGTACTGCAATGTAATTGAATTGCGCACCTCCGTTCAGACATTCTGTAATCACTTCTGGATTTGAGGGACCTGACTCAAACAGCGGAATTTCGGAAGCGATGGTGTTGATTGAGAAATTGACTGTATTGGTCTGGGTGTCTGGTATTGACCAACAGCCTGTATTTCCGTCTGAGGTTCCTTTCAGCGTGAAGAATGTGGTTTCGGTTTCGACACGGCTGTTGCAAAATGTCATATCAAATCCAATCGAGAAATTTGTGTTACAATCCATACTGGATTGACCGTAATTATTACTTGGATTTCCGTCATTAGTGGAAGGGAAACATTCTGTACAAGAACTCCCGTTGCTTCCATCAAAATAAAAGCCGACACCACCTGTCTCCTGGGCCGAACATGAGGCTCCGGTACATGAATTTTGGGAGATCCAGCCAGCAGGTAGATTCACATTGGTCACTGAAATATATTCACCCTCGGGAAAAAAGAAGCCGTGTGGCCAGTTGAAACCCGGCTGATTATACCTCAGGTTTGTCATTAAAACTCTGAGCGTTGTAAAACCGCATGGATCAGTAATTTTTAAATCACCGTCTATCACTTCACTGCCTTCAGAGGTTATTAGTTGTGCGGTAATAATCGGATTATTACCACAAGCAGCAAAATTGCCGGTTCGGGTGATATTTCCAACATTAATAAAATCACCTTGTGAATATACTATTGAGGAAATGAACAATGCAAATATGAGAAAGTAGAATCTTTTCATTTGGTAATATTTTGAAATGTGTTAATCATATTGAACTATAAGGTTCCGGTTTCTGCATAGGTTCGGAGCATTGGAATAATCGGCAGGTATCTGTAATCGTTTACATAAAATTCATTTAGGTAATGGTTACACATAAAACTTTTATCTTCCGGGCTAATTCGTTCATTATACAATACCTTCAATATTGATTCTCTCATGAAATTCAACTTTGAGTGCAGCTGTGGGTCTTCCTGTACACCATCGAGCATTTGGATTACGCTGGCAGGCAAAACGACGTCTGTACTGTTCGTTTTCAAAAAAAACAGATGATCAATGATTTCATTGCCCGGCAAAGATTTAGAAGCATCAAACACCAGATAATCTACGTCATGTCCTTTATTTGAATTCAGATTCTGAGAAAAACCGAAACCCGAAATCAAAAACAGCAGCGGAATCATTTTCCGAATCTGCTTTATTTCTCTGTCAATTTTTGGTAAATGCATAAGAATTTTTTTTAAATTAAAACCAACCTGTAATGAATCTAACAAAGATAAAAATAATTGTTAAACTATTGTGAAGCCGTAAAAAATAATCGGTGAATGGATGGGGTGTGGGATGTGGGATGGGATGTGGGATGTTGGATGCGGAGATGGAAGATGGATGCCGGGCTGTGGCGGATGATAACCCGGAAACCTAAAACCTGAAAAGAAAGGACGAAGGAGCGAGTGGGCGAATCATCAGCAGGTTCAGGGTGATGATGTAAAATCTCTCACTGATGACACAGATTTGCACAGATAAAAAGAAAAAATATTGCCGGCTGCTTCAGCTGACTATCAGTGGATTGCAGAAAAATACTTTGCGCTGTTATTGGGTCAAAGCAGTCCAAAAACTGTAACAAAAATTGACAGTCAGAAACTCAATTGAATGTAATATGAATTACAAAAACTAATTCAATGGGGCTAAAGCCCATTTCGGAGTGCAAGTCTTTTCATCCGTCGGTTGAAACCGACGGCAATAAGTTGAAACCAAAGGTAATAGATTGGAACCGAAGCGAACTGTACGAATTAAAACCTGAAAAACAGTAATTAGTGACTGACTGATTTCATAAACACCCGTCAGGCTGAGCTTGTCATTCATAACCATCCCACATCCAACACCCGTCAGGCTGAGCTTGTCGAAGCCCCCAGCAGCCAACCTTTTTCACATCTAACTTAAATCCTGAAACTATATATTATACATTTTCTTTATTATCTTTTGTGGGGTGCGGCAGAGCCTTTCTCAAGATCGGTATTAAAGATTTTGACCTTGTCTCCTTCTTTCAGACCGGCGGTCACCTGGGTATAAACTCCGTCCGAAATTCCGAGTTTCAACATTTTTTTCAGATAAACCGGCTGATCGTATTTTTCTGTTCCGGGTTTTAAAATTTCAACAAAAGGTTCGCCTTTGTCGTCATATCTGATATGTGCGGTTTCAATCGACAATGCATCTTTTGCTTCTGACAGGATCACTTCTGCATTTGCACTGTAATTTGCCCTCAGAAAAATATCTTCTTTGAGTTTGACGTCCGCCTTGATTTCAAACTGGACAATGCCGTTGTTATCCTCACCGGAAGGTGAAATAAAACTGAGCACACCTTCAAATTTCTCATCGGGCAGAGCGCCTATGGTTACCGAAATCGGCATTCCCTCTTTTAATTTTCCAACGTCCGCCTCATCTGCTTTTCCTTCAAAAATCATCTGTTTCACGTCTGCCATGGTCGCAATGGTGGTACCGGTACTGAAGTTGTTGATTTCCTGAACCATATTCCCGATTTCGACCGGAATGGTAAGAATCATACCCGAAATGGTCGCACGAATTTGTGTGGTTGCATAATTTTCAAGACCGGGTGCAACACCTGTTTGTGCAATTCTGTAATTGCTCTCTGCTTCTTTCAGGTTTTGCTGAGCCATCCGATAACTCGTCAGTGCATTGTCAAAATCCTGTTTTGGAACAACTCCCTGATCAAAAAGAGATTTGGTTCGGTTGAATTGGATTTCTTCGTTGCTGAGTGTGATTCTGGCCGAATTGATCTGCTGCTGAGCCGCATTCAGACTGCTTACACTTGGAATCACCTTCAGCGTTGCAATCAGATCGCCCGAATTCACCACATCTCCTTCTTTGACATGGATCTGTGAAATCACGCCAGAAATATTCGGTTTGATCTCGATCAGTTCTCTCGGTTTCACAGAACCGGTGGCTACTGCCTTGGTTACAATATCTCGTTTGACCACGTCTGCGGTTTCATATTTGTCAAGTTCCTTGGTGCTGGTTTTGTACATATAACCGATGGCAAGTACAACCGCCAGTATAAAGCCGATGATCAGCAGAATTTTTAAACCTTTTTTCATTTTCTAATTAAATTTTTTATTCATCTCTCAACGCATCTATCGGTTTGATCGCAATTGCGCGCTGTGCCGGTATCAGTCCGGCGACCATTGCCATAATTACCATAATTAGTAGTGACACACCCAAAGTTGTTACATCAACCGATGCATTAATAAAAGGAAAACTATCTTCTTTGCCCGACAACACAAAGGTGTTGATAACATACAGCACAAATGTTGCACTTACAATTCCGGAAAGACCGGCTATGGTGGTCAGTACAATCGATTCAAGCAAAATCTGTGAACGAATCTGTGACGGAATCGCACCCAATGCTCTTCTGATTCCAAATTCTTTTGTCCGTTCAGAGACCGTGATCAACAGTATGCTCGCAATCGCAATCACACCCGAAAACAGGGTCAGAGCGCCAACGATGATTGCAAGCAGCTGAAGTCCTTTCATAAATGAAAACATCTTGTTCAGATTTTCACCCAGATTGAATCCGCCGATCGCCTGTGAATCATCGGGTGAAACCGTTTTTCGTTTTTTCAGAAAATCTTTGACCCGCTGTTCAAATTTCACAATGTCCACATTGTCATAAGCATTGATGATTGCAAATCCGACCACTCCCTGACGGTTGTAAACCTGCTGAAAAGTGGTAAACGGAATCTGTATATCGGTTGACCTGCCAAATGAAATAGCGCTTTGACCGTAAACACCAATCACGGTGTACATACCGTCTCCAAGTTGGATCATCTTGCCGATCGGATCCACATTCGGTCCAAAGACTTCGGTCTGATTGTCTTTTCCGATCACACATACTTTTCGTTTGTATTTGATATCATCCTGATTGATGAACCTGCCTTTGATGATCGGTTTTGGAAACATCTCGTTCTGTTCCGGATAATCTCCAACCACCGAAAAATTATTGGGTTTGCCCGCATACTGAATCACCACATTGGGCTGCATGCTTCTGGGTGCGATTTTTCTGATTTCGGGAAAATTCTGTCTCAGCGCCTCCAAATCTTCAATTTTGAGTTCGAGCATTCTTCCCCTTTGATATCCTTCAAATGGAACCGCCGTCTGATTCATCCAGACAAAAAGGCTGTTGGTCGCCGCATTGCCAAACAATTTATCAAAACCGTTCTGAACACCTCTCGATGCACCGAGCAATGCAACAAACAAAAACATTCCCCAGGCAACACCGATCATTGTCAGCATTGTCCTCAGCTTGTTTTTTCGAATGGCCGCATACACTTCAGCCCAAGCGTCTGTATTGAATATAATCGGTTTCATGCTTCGTCTCTCAATGCGTCTATCGGTTTAATTTTTGCGGCATATCTCGCCGGAAGAAATCCTGCAAGAAATCCTGCAAAAAACAGAATCACACAGGCCATAACCAGCGAACCGGTGCTCACGCCCGGATCATAAATAAAATAATCATCCAATCCGTGGTTGATATTTTCAACCAGCAAAGTTGCGGCAACGATCCCGATCACACCAAACAGCAGTGTAATCATGACCGCTTCCTGCATCACGAGCGTGATGATATTGTAAGGTGTTGCACCCAGTGCTTTTCTGATTCCTATTTCTTTTGTTCTTTCTTTCACGCTGAAAACCATGATGTTGCCTATGCTCACTACACCTGCAATCAGGCTTCCGCCACCGATG
Organism: Weeksellaceae bacterium; assembly: GCA_041677705.1. GTDB lineage: Bacteria > Bacteroidota > Bacteroidia > Flavobacteriales > Weeksellaceae > Moheibacter. The sequence goes on from JBAYPM010000008.1 coordinate 40,607, forward strand.
ACAAATACGATGATGGTCAGTACAAAAAAAAATGCGTTGGTGTTGCTCATCTGTTCTGACGAATCCCAGACCCTGATTCCGCCTTCATCGGTTTGGCTTACGGTGTGTCTTGATTTCAGATCACTTCTCAAATCTTCTGCAAACTGACCGAGGTCAGCGGTTGACATTCCGTCTTTTGGTGCAATGGTGATGCTCGGCAGTTCGTCGGTTCCGTAGATCGTTTGCAATGTGGTGATGGGAACATATATTTGTCTTTCTACACGATCGTCATTTGAATTGCTCGAAAAAACGCCGCTGATTTCATACATGCCGGAACCGATATTGATAAATTGACCGACTGCTTCACGCCCCTTCATCAGGTCCTGGACCACCATCCGGCCGATAACGGCTGTCTTTTTCTGATCTTTCAAATCGTCACTGTTCAGAAATCTTCCCTTTTCGAGTTTGATATTGGTCATTCCGAGATAATCTCCGCTCACGCCGCTCACTGCATAACTTCCTGATTCACTGCCGTATTTCACCATCAGCGACTGGTCAAACTCACCGCTGATGTATTTGATTTTGTCAGAATAATTTTCAACGACATAATTCAAATCCGAATTTTTCAGCTGAATTTGTCTTCCTTTCTGATATCCGCCAAATGATTCCGAAGTCCTTGTTCCGAAGATGTTGATGTTCATCGCACCCGCCTGAAAGAATTCTTTCTGAAAACCGTTTTGAAGGCCGTTACCCATTCCAAAAAGCACAATAAAGACAAAGAGTGCAAGCGAGATGGTAAATCCCGAAAGTATTGTCCTCAGTTTGTTGCTCCGGATTGAAGCCCATATCTCTGCCCAACGGTCTATATCAAACATTTCTCAATCAATTAATTCTCAAACTCTTCGTTGTTCAATCTTTATATCTTCGGTTATCATTCCGTCCTTCAGTCTTACGATTCTTTTGCACATTTGGGCAATATCGTTTTCGTGGGTGACCATCAGTATTGTTTTTCCTTCGTCATTGATTTCCTGTATCAGTTTCATTACCTCGGCCGAAGTTTTTGAATCAAGCGCACCGGTCGGTTCGTCTGCAAGAAGCAGTTTTGGTTTTGCGGCAAGCGCTCTGGCGATCGCCACCCTTTGTTTCTGTCCGCCCGAAAGTTCGTTTGGCATGTGGTGTGCCCAATCGGTCAGCCCTACCCTTTCCAGATAATGCATTGCGATCTGTGAACGGCTTTTCCGGCTGATGCTCTGATAATACAGCGGCAGCGCCACATTTTCAGCCACATTCTTAAAATTGATCAGATTGTAGGACTGAAAAATAAAACCAAGAAATTTATTTCTGTAGTTGGCTGCTTTTTTTTCGGTCAATTTTTCAATTTTCACACCGGCGAGTTCATACAGACCTGTATCGTGGGTATCGAGCATCCCGATAATGTTGAGCAAGGTGGATTTGCCCGAACCCGAAGCGCCCATGATCGCAACAAATTCACCTTCATCCACATTTAGGTTGATTCCCTTGAGCACATGAAGTTTGTTGGCCCCCATTGTATACGATTTGTTCAAATCCCGAATCTTTATCATTTGTCTGAAACTCTTGTTAAACTATTTCATTTGTCAGTTAATTCATCAAAAAGTTACAAGACTGGAGAAATTTTAATTTTTATTTTTCATTAGATGATAAATTATAGCATTAAATGGAAATTAATCGTTCAACCCGACTTTGCGGGTTGGTTTGGTCGTCCGATTAAAAGAGGAACTTCGAGAGGAATTCAACCATAATCTGACTATTTGGAATCATTTGCTACCAGGCCGGTCCAAATTAAATTTTTGGTTTGCTGCAATTCCTTTTTGATTTATAATTTTAACTTTGGCGCAAATCTCTTGAAATGAAAAATAAAATTCCGTTTCTGATTCTTTTTCTTATTGGATTCTCACTGATTGCAATCGGTTGCAAAGATGATGATCACATCGATTGTTTTACACCTCCGGCTGAACTCACTTTTGAATTTACGGATTCGAACGGAAACAATCTGATTGAGAACGGCGAACTCAAAATCAGCGAAATCAAAATCAAAGAAATTATTGGAACTGATCAAACTCAAAATGTCGGTTTTATTCTGAGAAATGACAATCGGATTACAGTCAGCGGGATTGGCTGGTACAACGGAATCAAAAATTACACTTTTGAATCGCCGCTGATCGAATTTGGTTTTCAGGTCAAATCATCGTCCATTACCGGAGTCTGTATCGGTTATCAGATTGACAGCATTGAATTTTTGGGTGCTTCACCGATTTTGGGCGATTACGATATCTACAAATTTGTGATTGAATAATCAGTCGTAATCAATCAGACACTGAATTTCATAACTGTAAGAAAGCAGTTTTTGTTTTCCGCCCAGCGATAAAAGTTCGGCGATAAAACTAAACTGGCTGGGTATTCCACCGCATTTTTTGATCAGTCTGGCGGTTGCTTCTGCTGTTCCGCCGGTTGCCAGCACATCGTCGTGAATCAGAAAACGCATTCCCCGGCTGACAAATTTTGGCTGGATTTCGATGACTGCATTTCCGTATTCGAGTTCATAGGATTCTGAAACCGTGGGTGGGGGAAGTTTTCCTTTTTTTCTGATTAATACAAACGGAAGTTTCAGTTTTTGTGCAATCAGCAGTCCGAACAAAAAACCGCGACTTTCGATTGCACAGACCGCATCCACCCTTCCTCTGCTGAAAGCTGCAAAGACATCGACCATTTCATCGACCAGCTCAGGATTTTGAAACAGAGTTGAAATGTCTTTGAACTGAATGCCGGGCGAAGGGAAATCGGGTACCCGTCCAATGTTTTCATTTATTCTTTTGCGGAATTCATCCATCATCTGATTTTTTACAGTGCATACAAATCTAAAAAAACATCTTTGAATCGGCACAAAAAAAAGAGACCGCCACAAATGACGGTCTCTCGTATCTAAAGTCTTAAAAAAGCTTATTTTTTAAGAATTTTGTGATTTGTTACTTTGCCATCGATGGTTACACTCATGATGTAAAGACCCGGCTGAAGTTTTGAAAGATTGATATCCATTGAATTGGAATCAGTTTTCGCACCTTCAATTTTCTGTCCGATGATATTGTAGAATACCACAGACTGAATATTTTTCTCAGATCTCAGTGAAATCACGTCTCTAACAGGGTTCGGATAGAAATTGAATCCTGAAACAGTCTGGTCAGATACGCCAAGAGTAGGATTGTTTGGTGCTGAAGACCAGCCAATCTGCATCAGGTCTGTACCTCTGAGGAATGGCCCGATCATTGTTCCTGAACCGTCAAAAGTGTCGATTCTCCACCATTCAGCCTGGAATGCTCCGTTGTTGAATGCTGACAGATAAACTGCATCATCATCACCTTCAACCCAGGTACCTCCCTGACCGTAGTTTGCATCAAATGGAATAGATCCGATAAGGGTTGCTGCACCGGTCGAAAGGTCGATTCCGTACAATGCATCATCTACCAGGTCATGAGTAAATCCTTGTCCGCTTCCGTTGATCATCAGTGAGATTGATCCCGGATTTCCTGTCAGCCCGATGTTTTCTGCAGTCAAACCGGCAATGTCAATTTTGAACAGATAAGTATTAGAAAGGTCAGATGCGATTGCATAAAGCTCTCCGTCAACCGGATTGAATTCAGCTCCTGTCCAAGTACTGGATCCGGCTCCTGAAGGTGCAATTGTTCCCAATTGTGTGTAAGTTCCGGTAGCCACATCAACTTTATAGAACTTATTGTCGTTTGACAATACATAAGCACTTGCCTGATCGTTCGGATCGATTGAACCTGCGTTTTCAAAGTTTCCGCTTGCACCAATCGGTGAAGATCCGATATCAGTGAAATCTGAAGGATCAGCAGGATTGAAGCTCAGGAAACTTTCCGCAGCGTTGTCAATACCATAGATGATAGAGATACCGGAACCTCCGTCAGGATCATCGTCTCCTATGATGTTGAAGATAAAGGTTCTGTCGCCCAGACCCAATGCAGAAAAGGCAGTCGGTGTGTTTGCACCGCATTCAGGCGCCATAATGTAGCTTTCACCTGTAAAGGTATCCTGAGTTACACCTATTCTGGTATAGTTTGATTCAGTTCCGTCATCAATCAGCACCAGCTCCATTACCAATGATTTTCCGGCTGCAATTTCAGCTGAAATAGGTACATTGACAATTGTGAAGGCATCTGAATTGGATGCGTCGTAAACTGCAGTTCCAACCAGTGTCATAGAAGCCCAAACACCCGGGAAATCACTTGCATTGTCAACCTGATACAGATTAACGGTTACAGGGAATCCTGTTGGCGTAACCACATCATCAAATGCAAATTCAACAGCGTTGATTTCCAGACCATTGGTTATACCAAATTCTCCGGGCAAATCAAACGATTGATACAGATTGTTGTCTGTAAAACGAACTGAATTGGCACATGCAATACCAGCACCGGCAGCAATGTTCTGAGTTGGTGCGTGAGTAAGCATTACAGGCGCAAACTGAGGATCATGATTGAAATGATGATTCAACATTCTTTGCTCTGAAGGAGTGAAGTAGTCACTAACACTTCCAAGTGAATTACCGATATTGTCTATTCGGTTCAAAAGATCCTGGATGGTTACGGGTGAATTGTTTGAATTCGTTGTACCATCACTGACAAAAGAGTTTTGAGCCATGAGTCCCAGCGAACTGAAACAGATGACAGCAGATAGAAAAATTTTCTTCATATCAATTGATTTTAAATTAATTTAAACAAACCTATTGAAAATTTTTTAATTCTTTGCAATTGTTTAAAATTTTAATTGGTTTGCGACCTGTTGTAAGTCAATGTTTAATTTATCTGAATTTTTTAACAATTCATAACTTGCTGAAAATCAACTTTAGTCAAAACTGACGCAAATCATTATTTTCAATTTTTTTTAATCAAAAATAATTACGAACTGCGATTTCTGAAAATTATATGATTCAGATTTCATAAATTTCAATTATTCACCTATTAAATTATAACATGTGTAAATTCTATATACATTGTTCAAATGACCAAAGTACAACCAAGAGCCATCAGCCTTTGTTCTAAAACTCAGCTGGATATAGTTTCGGATATTCAAAAAGAGACCGGATTTGACAGTTTATTTTATTCGCTTTTGCAGCATCTGCCCTACGTACAGTGCCCATTCAAATTCATTAAAACAAAAAGCACCCGCATTGCTGCAAAGTGCTTTTGAATTTGTGGTCCCACCTGGGCTCGAACCAGGGACCACCTGATTATGAGTCAGGTGCTCTAACCAACTGAGCTATAGGACCGTGAGATCAACCCGAAAAAACCGGTTTTTCTCTATTATTTTTAGGGACTGCAATTTTACGACAATCCGTTTAATTGTACAAACTATTTTTAGACCGACGCCTCTGTCCGAAAATAATATTGAGTCACTTTCAAATCATGCCTTAATGAAAAAAACCTTAATTTCGCAGAATAAATAAAAGCTGTTTTGGAAACAAACCGACAAAAAAAAGTGGCCAATATCTTTCAGCAGGAACTGTCAGAGATTTTCAGAAAAGAAGCCGGCGAACATTTTCCGGGCATACTGATCACAGTGACCTCGGTGTGGGTGTCATCCGATCTGTCCGTGTCAAAAGTTTATATAAGCGTTTTTCCGACCAATGACAAATTGACAATCATTGAAAAAATCAAAGAAAAGGCGCCTTATTTCCGTTCGCAGATTGCAAAGACAGCTGCCAAAGATATGCGCACCACACCCGAACTGCTGTTCTATCTCGACACTTCGCTCGACGATATCGAGAAGATTGAAAAAGCACTCAGAGGAGAAGGCAACAATCCGAAGCTGTAAATGAACAAGGTATCGCTCTATATAGCAAAAAGGTACAACACCTATACCCTGCTGATTAGTATCGCGCTGATAAGCATAGTTGCGCTGCTGACCGGTACGCTGATTTATATGACCAATACCTTTACAGCGCTGCTCAAATCTTCACTCTATGGCGATTTGACCATCGGAATGGGCGAAAGACTTATGATTTATTCGATCTGTTTTTGCTATATACTTTTCCAAATCCTGATCGTCTATCTGTTTTTTAACAGAGTACTGAAAAAATTGAAACCCGGAAAAAAACTTCCGGTCGGACTGCTGATTGCCGTTATGTGTGCGATTCCGGCGCTCATCATTCAATTTACCGCTTTGACCAAAACCAATATCGGCAGTTTTGTATCACTGATATTGCTCTCAACCGGTCTGCTGTCCCTGATTATCGGTCTGCTTTCATTTTTGTTTTCGAGACGAAAGATTACCGGAGTCAATATCATCACATCAATTGCCGTTTTTGCAATCACCATCGCAAGCTGTGCGCTGTTTATCATACTGTCTGTTTTTTCAGGGCTTGAAAAAATGAACATCAGACTGTTCACAAACGTGAATCCAGATCTCAGGGTTTCGCCGATCAAAGGAAAGGAACTCAAAGATATTGAGAACATCACAAAGATTCTTGATAATGATTCTCAGGTGTTGACCTATTCGAAAGTAATAGAGGAAAAAGTTTCAATCGAATTTGACGACAAACAGGATATTGCATACATCAAAGGCATAGACCCAAATTACAGATATGTTGTAAAAGTCGATACCGCAGTGGTTTACGGCAATTATTTTGATTTTAAAAATCCGTATGAAATTTTAGCTTCAGACGGTGTGGCCAGACGCCTTCAGATGTATATCGACCACCAGCATACCGCCCGGCTTCGGATGCCCAAACCCGGCACCGGCCTGATCAAAACCGAAGAGGAAGCTTTTAATACTGCAGTGGCATCGCCCATCGGTGTTTTTATCATCAATGATCAGTTTGACAAATATGTGTTTGCACCCATCGAACTGACCCAAATCCTGCTCAATCTGCCACCCGATTCGGCTTATGCCATCGAAGTCAGGCTCAAAGCCGGTGCAACGCCCGCAACTGCAAAAACCAGACTACAAAAAGAATTCGGAAATCAGATTCGGGTCGAAACACGTCAGGATCTGGATGCCACCTTCCTAAAGGTAATGAATGTTGAAAACCTGATTATCTATCTGATATTCACACTGGTTATCATCATTGCATCATTCAATCTGGCAGGTGCGATCATCATCATCATCATCGACAAAAAAGAACAAATCAAAACCATCTGGGGATTTGGCATGCCGCTGAAAGACATCAAACAGATATTTTTTCAGACCGGCGTGCTGATTACTTTATTTTCAGTGGTCATCGGTCTGATTCAGGGCAGCATCATTGGCTGGTTGCAAAACAGTTTTCATTTGGTCATGGCAAATCCGTTTGTTGCATTTCCGTTTGAATTTACTGTACTGAATTATCTGACGGTTACCGCAACCGTCCTGCTGATCGGCGGAACGGTTTCCTGGCTGGTTTCAAGAAAACTTCCGATATAATTTCTTTCTTAATTTGTTTTGATATAATCTCTGACTTTAGTGGTTCTGAAGAAGTCAAAAGTGTATTGAAATTTATAGGGTTAAGAAAATCCGACTCCGAAGGCGGTCGAACCGTTACCCATAACCAAAGATTGAACACTTTGATTCAATTAATTGAATGAAATTTAAAATATTTGAAAACTTTAATGAAATTTATTTGACAATTCTTTTGAATAAGGAGTTTTATCAATAATTTTCCAGTTGTAGGCCTTTGCAAGCAAATAGATTTCACCCAGATTCTGAATCAGTTGATCATGTGCATCGTTTTCCAGCTGCTTTTTATCGATTGAATCTTCAATTTTTTTAACCGCTCTGTCTTTGATTTCATTCAATTCATCTTCTTTAAAGGTATTGAACCGGCTCTGATCCATATCGTAAAATTTAAAATCCGGATAAGTTTTGATTTCCAATTCGGGTATCTTGTTGATTGATATGGTTCTGTTGACAGAATCAATTTCAACATCCATACGGTTCAGATCATAGGTTGCCTGCACTTTTGCATCGACCATTAGCAGCACTTTTTTATCAAAACTGAAATAACTTTCCAGTCCGGGAATATGCCAACTGCTTTTGTGCGAAATAACATCCGAAAAATTCTGTTCGGCAACAATCAGTTTGTTCAATCTTTTGATTTCATAAGCAATCGAATGGCTGCTTTCAGAAGTAGAACGGTTTTGAAATTTCTTCATGACAATGTAGGTTCCCATCACTCCGATTAGCAGACCGTAAAATATGTACAGTAATTTTTTCAATCTTCAGTATAGTTTGGCGTCAGCGGTGTTTCATTCACTATCATCAGTATATCTTCCTCCAAACTGCCCGAAACCGGCGTTTCAACTATCCTTCCGACTTCAACTCCACCCTTATAAAAAATAAAGGTGGGTACATGGGTAATGTCTTTCCCTGCTTCTTCACCATAAAAACTTTTCAGATTTTCGTTGACTGCAAAGGTGAGTAGCCGCTGATTCGGAAATTTCACTTCGTCCAGAATTTTAATGAATCTCGGATATTCGCGATGAGTGTCTTCGCACCAGCTGCCGACAAAGGCTTCGATCCGATATCTTTTGACCTTTGATTTGATTTCTTTTAAAATTCCCTGATCTGCATTGTACGCATCATATTCGGCATCAAACCACTCAGAAAAAGGCGCTTTTTTAAAAGCCTCTCTGTTCACGCCGCCAAGCAGCTCTTTTTCACCATTTGATTTTTTCACCACTCTGTTAAATATATATGGCCCTTCGCAAGCCGTTATCAGTATTGTAAAAACGATTAGGAATAAGCTGTTTTTCATCGTTGGGTTTTGATTTGCAAAGATATGAATATTCGATTAACCTTTAAATACTCCGTTTTCAAAATGAATGCTTCCGACCGAAAAATCAGCCGGTTTTCCGATTTTGGGATACATCGTATCTTTTCCGATCCAGGTTCTGCCTTCCATATCCAAATCAAGATGGCCAAAATAAGCAGACAAATCGCCGATTTCTTCAATTCTTGAATGAAATTCAATCTCCTGATTTTTCAAATTCAATTTTTCTTCAAAATAAATTCCGATATCGATCAGTGATTCTGCACTTTTTGATTTGACCGAAACATTTCTAAGCACAATATCCAGCGATTTATTGTCATTATCGGGAATTTTTTGATACAACTCCGAATCATCTTTTTTTGAATCCGAAATTTTCTCAAGCGCAAGCAATATAGCCAGCGCATTGAATCTTCTGACTTCGTTTCGCTGATAATCATTCGGAAAATGACCGGCTTCAATAAGCAGATTTGAAAAACCGGCTTTCATAAAATTATCACCTGTCGATGTCGGATAGAATTCATCCGAAAACCTTGCAATATGGCCGGGCATAACGGTTTCAAGTTGATTGTATATACATCCGATCACATCCATTGATTTTTTTCTAACTTCTGTCACAGAACGCCGCACATCTGGTGAGGGCGCGAGAAAAGAAAGCGTTGCCGGCTTTGAACTTCCGCTGACATTGAAAATACTGCGCTGATCATGAAGATTGAACAGAAAATCGGGTTTGATTTCATTGACCGTTCTTTTCAGCGCTCTGATTTCGGTCGAGGATTCTTTGATATAATCACGATTCAGATCAATTCCGCTGACATTTCGGCGGCTGTAACGGTTGGAACCGTCCGGATTCAGCATCGGAACATAATACAGGCTGACCGACTCTTTGATTTTTTGATTCAGTTCGTTTTCTGATTTTAAAAATTCAAACACATCCAACATTGCACGCGTTCCGGTCGATTCATTTCCGTGCATTTGTGACCAGCAAAAAACTTTTTTATTTCCGTTTCCGATTTTTATCAGATAGATTTCATTGTCCAAAAATGATTTACCGATCAATTTTTTTTCGGGATAATTCAAATCCAAATAAAATTTCAATTTGGAAAAAGGCAAAAATCTGGATTCAAAATCATCAACTCTGATTTCCTGATAAATTCTTTCAAACAGTTGGGTCAAATTCATAAAACGAAGATACAATTTTTTAAAATCGATTTTAAAGCGATTTAAGCGTATCAAATTTTTGTTCACAATCACTGTGTTGAATTTTTAAAAATATGGTCTGAAATCAAATCAATTTTTCACTTTACATTTGTAATTTACAATTGTGAATAGATGAATATGACAATTGGTCACTCAAACGACTTTTTAATAGCTATTATTTATTTAAATTATGTATTAAATTGTAAATGAGATTTATAAATGTGTTTGATTGATGTTTTAATTACAGTTTAGTTCAGGTAATTCTGTCAGAAATCTATGATTTTTTACAGTTGTGAAATGTAAATTAACTGTTTATATTTGTAAAATGGAACCAAAGGAAAGAATCATAGAAATTATCGAAAAATCGGGTCTCACACCCTCAGAATTTGCAGACAAAATCGGTGTGCAGCGATCTTCGATTTCACACATCACCTCGGGACGAAATAATCCGAGTTTGGATTTTCTGATCAAAATCAAAAATGAATTTCCGGAAATCGACACCGATTGGCTGATTTTTGGAATCAAAAAAGAAGAGCAGGAAACTGAGGAAAATTCCGAAATTGAAATTCAAAAAGAAAGTTTTCATGAAAAACCGGCAGTCCCCCAGCCTACTCTTTTTGATGACTCGAAATATGAAAAACCTGAAATTTCAAAAAATGAAGATTCACCTATATATAAAGGTCAAAAATCAAATCCTGATCATTCCGAAATCAAAAGAGTGATTATTTTCTACCAAGACGGCAGTTTTGAGGATTTTTTCAAAAGAGAATAATTTTTCGGTCAAAAACCGAATTGATTCTGAAAAAATTTGGAAATAAATCCTAAATTGCCACTGACTATGAATTTTCTGGCACATCAATTTTTATCGTTTCACAAACCGGATCTGCAGATTGGCAATCTGTATGGCGAAATCGTAAGAGTAAAAGATTATTTGGACTATCCGGCGGGAATTCAAAAAGGAATACTCCTCCACCGTTCCATCGACAGTTTTACCGATTCAAATGAAATCGTAAAAAACAGTACACGTCTGTTTCACGCCAAATATGGGAAATTTGCACCGGTCATCGTGGATGTGTTGTATGATTATTTTCTGATCAAAAACTGGAAAACTTATACGGATGAGGATTACGACGAATTTGTCAGCAATTGCTATCTGCTTTTTCATCAGAAATTTGAAGAATTTTCGGCCAAACTTCAGTACATTGTCAAGCATCTGCTCGAATACGACTGGTTTCACAATTACAGCAATTACGACGGAATTCGCGAAACACTGAACGGAATCAGAAACAGAAGCAAATTTGATAACAATATCGATGAAGCGGTCAATGAATTGATTGAATTCGAAGACCGACTCAACAATGATTTCAATCTGTTTTTCCCAAAACTGATCGAACACTGCAAAAGTTTCATCAAAAACGAATCTTAATTTTTAATTTTGAATACCTATTTAATACCATCAAAAAATAATGGACCTACAGTTTAATCAAAGAGAGGATAAAAACAAACTTCAGGTTTCGGATCTGAAAAAAAAACTGGCTCAGATTTATCTGGGCGGCGGAAAGAAAAAAATCGACAAACACAAAGCTGGCGGAAAAATGACTGCACGCGAACGGATTGAATATCTGATTGACAATGATCGTCCATCTGTCGAAATCGGCGCATTTGCAGGCTATGAAATGTATGAAGACGAAGGCGGATGTCCGGCCGGCGGTGTGGTGGTTGTTATCGGGTATGTCTCGGGAAAACTATGCATTGTGGTTGCAAATGATGCGACTGTTAAAGCTGGTGCCTGGTTTCCGATCAGCGGAAAGAAAAATCTGAGAGCTCAGGAAATTGCAATTGAAAACCGACTGCCAATCATCTATCTGGTTGACAGTGCGGGTGTTTATCTGCCGATGCAGGCTGAAATTTTTCCAGACAAAGAACATTTCGGACGAATCTTCAGAAACAATGCGGTGATGAGCTCAATGGGGATTACACAGATTGCAGCCGTGATGGGCAGCTGTGTGGCAGGTGGCGCCTATCTGCCGATTATGAGCGACGAAGCACTGATCGTCGATAAAACCGGTTCGATCTTTCTTGCCGGGAGTTATCTGGTGAAAGCTGCTATTGGTGAAGATATTGACAATGAAATACTTGGAGGCGCAACCACGCATTGCGAAATTTCGGGTGTAACCGATTACAAAGCAAAGAATGATCAGGATGCGCTTGACAAAATCAGATCGATCGTCGATAAAATCGGTGATTTTGACAAAGCCGGATACAACCGCTCCACTCCTGCTGCTCCGGCCGAAGATGAAGATGAACTCTATGGAATCCTTCCGTTCAGCAGAGCTGAGCAGTACGATATGTACGACATCATCAAAAGACTGGTTGACCATTCTGAATATGAAGAATACAAAGAAGGTTACGGAAAAACGATTATCTGCTGTTATGCACGAATAGACGGCTGGGCGGTCGGAATCGTTGCCAATCAGAGAAAAGTTGTAAAATCTAAAAAAGACGGGATGCAGTTTGGCGGTGTAATCTATTCTGATTCAGCCGATAAGGCGACTCGCTTTATAGCCAATTGCAATCAGAAGAAAATTCCGCTGGTCTTTCTTCAGGATGTGACCGGTTTTATGGTCGGCTCTAAATCGGAACATGGCGGCATCATCAAAGACGGTGCAAAAATGGTGAATGCGGTGTCCAATTCTGTGGTTCCGAAATTTACAGTCGTCATCGGGAATTCGTATGGTGCCGGAAATTATGCAATGTGCGGAAAAGCATATGATCCGAGACTGATTTTTGCATGGCCTTCTGCCCGACTTGCGGTGATGGGCGGCGAACAGGCGGCAAAAGTGCTGCTTCAGATCGAAGAGGCATCGCTGAAGAAAAAAGGAGAAGTCATTGATGAAAAAGCAAAAAAAGAACTGCTGGCAAAAATCGAAGAAAGATATGACCGTCAGACCAGCCCTTATTATGCTGCGGCAAGGCTTTGGACAGATGCGGTGATCGATCCGAAAGATACCCGAAAATGGATTTCAATGGGAATTGAAGCAGCGAACCATTCGCCGATTGAGAAGCCTTACAATCCTGGTGTGATTCAGGTATAATCAAAATTTTAAATCAAAAAATCTAACAGGATTTGAAAAGATCCTGTTTTTTTGTGTTTATAATTCGAACAGCCGGTTCGGATTGAAAAAAAATATGTAATTTCACTCATCATAAATTTCAATGTAATGAGACTCAAATTTCTACTACTTTCGTTCCTTCAAATCTCAACCATCGGATTTGCACAGGAAAAATCATTTGATCTGCTTCAAAATCAAACAGAGACACAGATACTTTACAATCGGGTGGTGCCGATTTCAAAAGCAACCCAGCCGACCACCGAAAATATTTCGGCGACCTATTATCGACAGATTTTCAGCGAAATCAGCCGATCTGATTTTCAGCAGAGACTACCAGATTCAAAATGGCTAAAAGAACAGGGAAATCTGGGTTTCAGTCAAAACCGGGTACCTTTATCACTGTTGATTGCAGATTTTGAAAACATTGAAAAATCTTCTTTTGAAACCGGAAAAATCAGTCAGAATGCCAACGGAAATTTTGTGCTCAATTCAAATCCTTCAGAAGTTTTTGAAAAACACGAAATCAGTCTGATGGGTTCTTTGTTGGGAAGAGCCGAAACCGATCATCCGGTTTTTGTCCTGAAAAATGATCTGATTTTTAATCTTTCGAACCGTAATATTTCAAAAATCGAAGTTTTTGATCATCAGTGGAAACAAATTCAGACTGATATTCCTTTCCGGATTTATTTTGGCCAAAACGGAATTCAAAACATCAAATACAGAATCACATTTGACAATGACGAAGCTGTAATCCAGTCATTTGAAATTCAAATCAGAAATAAAAAACTCGCCACAGGTTCAGGAATCGGATCGAATTTTGCGCCCGAAGAAATCCATACCATCGCTTCGACCATTGGATTTCAGGGATATGACGAGACTGAAGCCCACCAGGGAATCGGTGAATACGAAATCTTTTTGGACACGGTTGACGGCATCCTCGACCGACCTGTTATTCTGATCGACGGTTTTGATCCGGGCGACAACAGAAATATCGATGCAATGTACCACATGCTTGATTTTGGGGGAACAGGTGAAAATCTGGCAGATCTGATTCGCGCAGAAGGTTATGACGTGATTTTGCTTAATTTTCCGGTTTATACACGCCCCGGAACATCGACTGTGGTTGACGGGGGTGCGGATTATATCCAAAGAAATGCAATGATACTGGTCGAGCTGATCAATCAGATCAATGCACAAAAAGAAGGCATCAGGCAAAATGTAATCATCGGGCCGAGCATGGGCGGACTGATTTCAAGATATGCGCTCAGATATATGGAAATGAACGGAATGAATCACGACGCAAGACTTTATCTGTCATTTGATTCGCCTCATCTGGGTGCAAATGTTCCGATCGGTGTGCAGCATCTGTTCAATTATATGGCCTACGGTCCGGTCGGTGACGAATCGATTCAGGTGGTTGTGGACGGCATGCTGAGAAGCCCTGCTGCACGTGAAATGCTGATCGACCATTTTGAAAGTCATCTGCTGGCAGACAGCGATTATGAATTTGACGGCAGTAAACTGCTTCCCGACGGAAGTCCCGGATTCAGAGATGTTTTCCAAAATGAACTCGATGCAATCGGCTTTCCCGAAAACACCAGAAATGTGGCGATCATCAACGGTGCCGGCGACGGAACATCGAACGGCACACCCGGAATGACCGTGATCGATCATACATTTGATCTCAGTTCCACACAAAGGGCAATTATTCAGCTTCACTTCACACCCAACGCGGGTCAGACACTTGAAGTCAGCAATTTCAAAGGACAGCTGTGGGTTTTTGTGTGGGTTACAATTTATGAATCGTTGGCAAATTCGCAATCGCCTTCATATACGGCAGGTTTGGATGCTTCGCCGGGCGGAAGATATGATATGACTTCGATTGCTGAAAGCGCACCCGAAAACGATATGATTCAGGAATTTTTGGATAATTTGCAAATTGAGTATTTTTCATTCATTCCGGCCATCAGCTCAATGGCGATTACAAGTACACAAAATCTGTACGATCCGGTTGAATCAGGACTCAACACACCTTTTGTCAATTATTACATACCCGATGAAAATCAACCGCATGTCTTTCTGGATGAAGGAAATGTACTTTTTGCACTGACCGAAATCCTGATTCCGGAAATGGGAACATCTGATGTTGAAATCTCAGCCATCAAAATCGAAAATCCGGTTAGAAATATGCTGAAAATTTGGTCTGACAAAGAAATAAAGAACAGCAGCATTCAAATTACAGACCTTTCGGGAAGAACCGTTTTTAGCAAATCAAATGTCAATCTGAACGGACAAACCGAAATCCCGGTTAAACTGTCAAAAGGAACCTATATCGTTCAAATCAGAAGCGAAAAACAAAATCTGACCAAAATGATCATCAAACTGTAAAACTGAATTCACTCAATATCAATCAAAGGCCGGTGTCTGAACTGAATGGTCAATGCCTGCCTTTTATTATTTAAATAAAATTTATCAAATGAAAAAATCAATCCTCACCTCTTCCCTGTTTCTGTTGTTCGGTTTGATTGGATTTGGACAGCAAACCGCAATAGATCAGATCAGTACACTGATGAACAACTGGCACAAAGCTGCAGCAACAGCCGATGCTGAACTGTTTTTTGGATCAATGACTGCAGACGCGCATTATCTCGGCACCGACGAAACCGAAGACTGGACAAGAGACGAAATGCAGATTTGGGCAAAGGAAATTTTCAATAGAGATTCAGCCTGGGATTTTAAAACCAAAGAAAGAAACATATATCTGTATGATGATCAGAAACTTGGCTGGTTTGATGAAACCCTTGATACCTGGATGGGTGTCTGCAGAGGTTCGGGTGTTGTTGTGCTCACCGACGAAGGTTGGAAAATCAAACAATATGTGCTTTCAGTAGCGGTTCCAAATGATGTGATCGATGATTATTTGAAACTGATCAATCTCAAATAAGAAAATATCGCATGCTGATGCAATCCTCATTTCAAAATTTTACATTATACATCAATACATTACAAAAAATATCACCTCTTTGAACAAACCTCAGCCCCATTGATTTGTTTTTTGAATATTGATTTATAATCCCGCATAAGCCTATCTTTGCAACTGTCAAAAACAGGCTTTGAATCGAATCAAATCATATCTTATACTTCAGTTTGCACTCACCAGAGAGCTCATCGGCAGCACCGATTTTTCAAGAGCAATTTTGAGCGGTGCAGCAATGACGATTCCAATTTTGGTCGGAATTTGGTTTGATCTGCTCCAATACTTTATTCCAGTTACCACAGGCGTTTTGCTGGCTTCTCCCAGTGATACCAGAGGAAGTTTCAAACTGAAATCTCAGGGCATTTTTTTGTCAACTGTGATTGCAGCTGTTGTATTTCTTACAGTCGGTTATCTGAAAGGTTCGGTCTGGCTGCTGCTGCCGATGATCGGTATTTTGACTTTTCTGATTTCATATTTGGCCGTTTGGGGTTTTCGCGCCACGCTGGTCGGTTTTTCAGGATTGCTGTCACTGGTGATTGCATTGTCAAATTTTGCAGAAAAACTGCCGGTTTGGACGGCCGCACTGATGATCGGAATCGGTGGATTGTGGTACCTTTTTTTTGGATTAATTTATCATTTGATTTTTCCAAAGAGTATGATTGAAGAAAGTCTGTCGGAAACCATCCGGCTGACAGCAAAATATCTGAATATCCGAAAAAAATTAATCGACCCAGATTGTGATCGGGTAAAATATCTGAGCAAACTGATTCAGCTTCAGAACCGTCTGACCGAATCTCATGAAGTGCTTCGTGAACTGTTGTTTGCCGAAAAGAGACATTTCTGGAAATCAAATTATATATCGAGCAGACAATTAATTTTTATCCAACTGATTGAGATTCTTGAACTTGCCGTCAGCAATCCGGTGGATTATGATTATGCAGATCATTTGTTTAAAAACATTCCGGGTGCACAAAGAGATTTTCAGGAACTGCTCAACCGGATGAGTCTTCAGCTGACTACGATTTCAAAAAATTTATCAAAACCAAAAAATATTCCTTCCGATCAGGACAGAGACCGGCTGATTGATGAAATTGAAAATCACATTCGTGAATTTGAAAAAATTCTCAATGACAAGTTTGACAATCAGATACTTACACTAAAGAATTATATCAAATATCTGAAACAGCAATCCGAAAAAATCAAAAACATCAGACAGTTTTTGAACCGTGCGGGTAGTCACGAATTAAGAGAATTGCGAAAAAAAGAACTTGGCCGATTTGTGAGCAGTGCCACTTATGATTGGGAAGTTCTGATTGAGAATCTGAATTTCAAATCATCGATTTTCAGACATTCACTGAGAATTACTGTGGTCATGATCATCGGCAGCATCGTCGGTCTGATCGCAGATCCGCACAATTATTATTGGGTGCTGATGACCGTGATTGTAATCATGCGGCCAAATTACGGTCTGACCAAAACCAGGTCAAAACAAAGAACGATCGGTACGCTTCTGGGTGCCGGAATTGCACTAATCATACTGTTTTCGATTCAAAGCCCTGTGGTTTACGGCATATTGGCAGCTGTCAGTCTGACACTTGCTTTTGCGATGCTTCAGCGAAATTACAGCACCGCCGCAATGTACATCACGCTGAGCGTCGTATTTGTATATGCATTGCTGACGCCCGACGTTTTGAGCGTTATTCGTTATAGACTGGTCGATACAGCTATTGGCGCAACACTGGCAGTCGCAGGAAATATTTGGCTATGGCCAGCATGGGAATCCAAATCGATCAAAAATATATTTTCGGACACATTGATTGCACAAAAAAATTATCTGGAACAAATTGCTGTCTATTACAATCATGTGGGCGAGCTCAGTCCGGAATACAGATTATCGAGAAAACACGCATTTCTGTCGATTTCAGAACTGAATGCAGCTTTTCAACGGATGACACAAGAACCCGAACACAAACACAAAAATCAGGATGAAATCTTTGAACTGGTTTTGCTCAGTCACAGCTTTCTGGTCGCCGCAGCATCTTTGGGAACATATACGGTCAACAATCCGACCACGCCGGCTTCAGAAAATTTCAATTCGATCATATCACTGATTCTTCAAAACCTGCTGACTGCCGATGATCTACTGAACCGCAAAAATAAAACTCCGGTTTTTGAACTCAGCGCAGATGAAATCATTCGGCTGACTTACGGTAAGGAACTTAAAGATGTGTTTGCAGATGAGCGTTATCAATTATCAGAACAGACACTCGAAGAAGCGCATCTGGTGCTGGGTCAGCTAAGATGGATGCTTGAAATCAGCGAGAAAATGCTTGGTGTTTTGAAAAAGGAGAATCTTAAATCTTAAATGATTGAACTTAATCACTAATAAATTCTTAATCATTTATTAATGCTACCACTTGCCGGTTGCAGGTTTTTTTCTAAATTCAAAAAAAATTGAAAAAATGGAGAATTTAAATTTTGGGAATGAATTCTTTATGAACCGTTGCATCGAACTTGCAGGAATTTCAAAACAAAGAGGAGAAAGCCCCGTAGGGTCGGTCATTGTCAGAAACGGACAAATTATTGGTGAAGGTGTTGAATCAGTTCAGGCAAGAAACGACATCAGTTTTCATTCTGAAATTGAAGCCATCCGCGACTCCTGTCAGCAACTTGGCCACAGAGATCTGTCCGGCTGTGTGCTTTATACTACACACGAACCCTGTATCATGTGCAGTTTCATCATCCGTCAGACAAAAATTTCAAAAGTGATTTTTGGTCTGTCAACCGGAGAAATCGGTGGTTTCAGCTCAAAACTTTCGGTGCTGACAGATCAGACGGTTGAAAGATGGAATCAGCCGCCCGAGATCATCTGCGGATTTATGGAAAAAGAATGCAGAATGATCTGATTCAGCAGATGGTTTCCTGTTTTTAATAATTCGCGTACTTTTGTCTGTATGGATTTGGATGATTTGAATTTATCGATCCGAAAAACAAAGCATTAATTTGTCCGAAGTCAATCGGTTGAATTTATTCAAATTAATCTTGAAATTCAAGGAAATCTTCCTATTCTTACACACAATAAATCAATTATTCATCGTTTCAAAAAGAGTGAGGTTTAGAATCTTTTTTGGTGTATTTTTTCTGATAACTGTTGTCAGCGGACAGCAGAAAACCGATTCTTTGCTGAATTTTTTCAATTACAAACCCGAGCTCAAAAAATACGAACCCGATTTTCAGAAAAAGATTAAAAATGATTCAACCCTTTATTTTGCGCTTGATTCGCTGAAAAACATCGGTTATTACACACTTTCTGTTGATTCGGTCAGAAATAATGATGTGTGGCTCAACAAAGGAAAAATCTACAAACAGCTGTGGGTTAAAAATGATACGCTTTTCAATCAGAAAACCGACTGGTTTCCGGTTCAGAATCTGGATTCGCTGATTCAAAAAGTCAATCAGAAATATGCAGAAAAAGGATATCCGTTTATTGAGCTCAAAATCATTCCGATGGGATACAAAGAGGGTGAAGCACGACTCAGACTGGAACCTCAGCTGTTTGACCGCAGGACGGTAGATGGCGTCAGGGTTTCGGGTTATGAAAAACTTTCAAAAGGATACATCAGACATGCTTTGGGTTTGAAGGCAGGTGCAACATACAATGAATCCGAGCTATATAAAATTTCGGAGAGAATGAGTTACAGTCCGTTCATTGAAGAAGTCAGACCGGCACAAACGCTGTTCAATCCTGATTCAACTTATATCTATTTGTATGTCAGCAAAGTAAAATCAAATGTTTTTGACGGAATCATTGGATTTGGGAATGACGAAAAAGGAGATTTTCAGCTGAACGGAAATGTAAAAATCGAACTGAACAACAATTTCAATGCGATGGAACAAATCCGGCTGAACTGGATTGCAACCGCCGACAAAAGCAGCACGCTCGATCTGAATGTGCGGATTCCTTATCTTTTCAGATCTGCAATCGGTACACAGACCAGTCTGAATATGTTCAAAAGAGACAGCACTTTTGTGAACACAAAACTGGAAGAACGGCTGTTTTATCAAATCACAATGAATTCAAATCTCGGTTTGAATCTGAGTTATGAAAGTTCAAATTTTGTATTGGACGATTATCCCGAAATGGCGCAGCTTTATGATGATTACAGCAAAAGCGGTTACGGTTTGAGTTATGAATTCGTTCAGCCGATCCAAAACCGGCTTTTTGAAGGAAAATCAAAAGTATTTCTGATCGGAAAAACGCTCAATCGGAAAATTACAGAATACGATCCCGAAATCAATGAATATCTCGATGACAAAAGCCGTCAGTACGAAATCGGTCTGGATATTTTCCGACTTTTCAGACTGCATCCACATCATTACATCAAAGCCAGAGTTCAGGGTTACGGTCTGTTTGGAAACGATGATCATTATTCGACCAATGAATTGTACCGAATCGGCGGTTTCAACAGTCTGCGCGGTTTCAACGAAGAAAGCATAACCGCTTCTGCTTATGGGATTACGAGTCTGGAATATCGGTTTCTGCCGAATGACGGTTTTTATATTTCAGTTTTCGGAGACTATGGGTTTGTCGAAAACAAGGCTTCTAATTTGAGTCAGAATCTGTTTGGTACAGGTGTCGGATTCTCATTTCTGACCCAATTGGGAATTTTCAATATGAGTTATGCAGTCGGTAAACAGTCAAATACCGGATTTGATTTCAGAAATTCAAAAATTCATTTTGGGATTCTGACCCGATTCTGACGAATCAGTTCATTCCGGGCTGGTTTTTCGCCATTGACTGCATCATTTGTCTTCCGCCCGAAGACTGCATAAATTTCATCATCTTGCCCATTTCTGAGAATTGTTTCAACAGTTGGTTAACTTCCTGAATCGAAGTTCCCGAACCTTTAGCAATTCTGTTTTTTCTGCTTTTGTCGATCAGCTGCGGATTTTTCCTCTCAGCTGGTGTCATCGATTTGATGATGGCTTCAACACCTTTGAAAGCATCGTCGTCGATGTCTATATTTTTAATCGCTTTGCCCATACCCGGCACCATTCCAAGCAGATCCTTCATATTTCCCATTTTTTTGATCTGCTGAATCTGTTTCAGGAAATCGT
Organism: Weeksellaceae bacterium; assembly: GCA_041677705.1. Lineage (GTDB taxonomy): Bacteria > Bacteroidota > Bacteroidia > Flavobacteriales > Weeksellaceae > Moheibacter. The sequence goes on from JBAYPM010000008.1 coordinate 61,794, forward strand.
CAAAATCAAATTGGTTTTTTGCAATTTTTTTATGGAGTCTTCTCGCCTCTTCCTCGTCAAATTGTTCCTGTGCTCTTTCAACGAGCGAAACCACGTCACCCATTCCGAGGATACGGTCAGCCATCCTTTCGGGATAGAAAATATCGAGCGCCTCCATTTTTTCACCGGTCGATATAAACTTAATCGGTTTGTCAACCACGGTTTTGATGGTCAGCGCAGCACCGCCGCGGGTATCACCGTCGAGTTTGGTCAGAATCACACCGTCATAATTCAGCACTTCGTTAAATGCCTTTGCAGTATTCACCGCATCCTGACCGGTCATTGAATCGACCACAAACAGGGTTTCAGTCGGCTTCACGGTCTGATGCACCTGGCGGATTTCGTTCATCATCGCTTCGTCGATTGCCAGACGGCCCGCAGTGTCAATGATGATCACATTGTGTTTTCCTTCTTTTGCTTTCTGAATTGCGTTTTGTGCAATCTGAACCGGATTTTTATTTTCCTCTTCCGCATAAACCGGAACACCGATCTGTTCGCCCAGCACCTTCAGCTGATCGATTGCAGCCGGACGGTACACGTCGCCCGCAACCAATATCGGATTTTTTCCTTTTTTCTTTTTCAGATAATTTGCAAGTTTTCCGGAGAAAGTGGTTTTACCCGAACCCTGAAGACCCGCAATCAGAATAATTGTTGGATTTTCTGATAAATTTAATTCAGCGCTTTCGCCACCCATCAGTTTGGCCAATTCGTCATGCACAATCTTAACCATCAACTGGTTAGGATTCAGAGATGTGATTACATTCTGACCGATTGCTTTGTCTTTTACAGTGGAGGTAAAATCTTTTGCCACCTTATAACTCACGTCGGCATCGACCAGGGCGCGGCGGATTTCCTTGATGGTTTCCGCCACATTGATTTCTGTAATCTGACCTTTTCCTTTCAGCGTATGCAACGCTTTGTCCAATTTTTCCTGTAAACTCTGAAACATTCCTGAAAATTCTTTTTTGGACTGCAAAGATAAGAATTTTGAAGTTTAAGTTTCAATCGAAATGATCAATTCAAAAATTGATTCAATTCATTATAAATCATTGGGATTTGAGCTAAGAATCCAAATTACAGTGTAAAATCCGGCAGTTCTTTTATACACAATTTGATTCGGTTTAACATAGTCTTATTATATTTGTTCTTTTAATTGACACACGGTTATGGAATATTTAGAATTTGAACAGCCGATCAAAGAACTTCAGGAACAGCTGAAAAGTTGTCAGCTGATCGGTGAAGGAAACGGAGTAGATGTGAAGAAGGCGTGCAAACAGATCGAGCTGGCAATCGAAGAAGCAAAAAACAGAATTTATTCAAATCTCACACCCTGGCAGAAAGTTCAGTTATCGCGTCATCCTTCCCGTCCCTATTCATTGGATTATATATATGATATGGCCGGCAATTCTTTTTTGGAGCTTCACGGCGACAGAAATTTTGGCGATGACAAAGCGATGGTGGGCGGAATGCTGAAAATTGACAATATCCCGTTTATGGTGATCGGTCAGCAGAAGGGAAAAAACACAAAGGAAAGACAGTACAGGCGATTTGGAATGTCAAATCCTGAAGGATACAGAAAGGCTTTGCGGCTGATGAAACTGGCAGAGAAATTCAAAATGCCGATCGTGACATTAATTGACACTCCCGGTGCCTATCCCGGCCTGGAAGCCGAAGAGCGCGGTCAGGGAGAAGCGATTGCAAAAAATATCATTGAGATGATGAAACTTGAAGTTCCGGTCATCTGTATCGTAATCGGTGAAGGAGCCAGCGGTGGTGCTTTGGGAATCGGTGTGGGCAATCATGTTTTTATGATGGAAAACACTTGGTATTCTGTGATTTCGCCCGAAAACTGTTCAGCCATTCTTTGGCGCTCATGGGATTACAAAGAGCAGGTGGCTGAAAAAATGAAAATGACACCCAACGATATGCTCGAACTGAAAATCATTGACGGAATCATCAAAGAGCCGCTTGGAGGTGCGCATTACGATCCCGAAAGTGCATCCGAGAATTTAAAGGCACAGATTCTGAAATCTTATCATGAACTGAAAAAGCTGAGCCCCGAAAAGTTAAAAAAACAAAGACAGCAAAAATTCCTTGCAATGGGCGAATATTCAGGCTGATTCGGTTCACCGGCCGTCCATTCGCTTCATGAATCCAATCTTCGCAAAATGAGCGTAAGACCCAAAAAATATTTAGGCCAGCATTTTCTGAAAGACGAGAATACAGCTCTCAAAATTACTGAAACGCTCAGCTGGTCCGGTTATGACACCGTACTTGAAATCGGTCCCGGAATGGGTGTGCTGACCAAATATCTGATGAATGAAAAAAAGGATATTTCGGTGGTCGAAATTGATTCGGAATCAGTTGAATATCTCAAAGAAAAATATCCGGAACTCAGAATCTTTGAACAGGATTTTCTGAAAATGGATATTGAAAAAACATTTGACAGCAAACCGGTCTGCATACTCGGAAATTTCCCTTACAATATTTCTTCTCAAATCGTTTTCAAAATCATTGAAGACCGAAAATTCATACCCGAAATGTCGGGCATGTTTCAAAAAGAAGTTGCAGAAAGAATCTGTGCAAAAGAAGGTTCGAAGATTTACGGGATATTGTCGGTACTGACACAGGCATATTACAAGGCTGAATATCTGTTTACGGTTTCAGAAAATGTATTCAATCCTCCGCCAAAGGTGAAGTCGGGTGTAATCAGGCTTCTGCGGCACACCCAAAAACTGGAAACCGATGAAGAATTGTTTTTTCAAGTTGTAAAAACAGGATTCAATCAAAGACGCAAAACATTGAGGAATGCGCTCAAAAGTTTAATCGGTCCCAAAACAAATTTTGATGATAATTTGCTTAACTTGCGGGCCGAACAGCTCAGAGTAGATCAATTTATTGAATTCACTTCAAAACTGGCCGAATGGAAGAAATCATCAACAAAGAATTCCTGACAGAACTGTCTGACTATATCCGGGATCAAAATCCAAAGAAGACGCTTGAACTTCTTTCGGAACTGCATCCGGCGGATATTGCCGAGATTTTCCCAAGACTGGAACTGGAGGACCAATCTTATCTGATTTCACTTTTGGATGCTGAAATTTCGGCTGCTGTCCTGCTTGAACTCGAAGAAGATGACCGTAAAAAACTGCTCGGTCAGCTTTCTGCAAAAGAAATCGCTGATGTATTGATCACACAGATGGACACCGACGATGCGGTGGACGTAATCAGCGAGCTTTCTGAAAACAAACAGGGTCAGGTCATTTCTCAAATCGAAGACAAGGAACATGCACAGGACATCGTCGATCTGCTTCGTTATGACGAAGATACTGCCGGCGGTCTGATGCGAAAAGAATTTGTGGAAGTCAACAAAAACTGGACTGTGCTGCGCGCCATCAGGGAAATGAGAAGACAGGCTGAAGATATGCACGAAGTCTATTCGATTTATGTAGTGGACGACGACAATGTGCTGCTTGGAATTCTGAGTTTGAAAAAACTGCTGACCACTTCGTCAAATACCAAGCTGGAAGAAGTTTACAACAACAAAGTTCATTATGTGACCGTCACCCAGAAAGATGTGGAAGTTGCCAATATGATTTCAAAATATGACCTGATGGAAATTCCTGTGATTGATGAACTCAAACGGCTTCAGGGTGTGATCACGGTGGATGACATCATCGATGTGTTGAGAGAAGAAGCCGACGAAAATTATCAGTTGGCTGCGGGTATCACACGAAACGTTGATGCGAGCGACAATATACTTACGCTGACCAAAGCGAGGCTGCCCTGGCTGCTGATCGGTATGTTTGGCGGGTTGGGTGCGGCGAGCATCATTCATGGTTTTGAAGAAGCACTCGCAAAATATACTGCGCTGATTCTGTTTATTCCGCTGATACAGTCAACCGCAGGAAATGTCGGAATCCAGTCATCTGCCATCGTGGTTCAGGGATTGGCAAACGGCAGCATACAGGGAAGAATTCTAAAAAGATTATTCAAAGAATTTCTGTTGGGACTGCTCAACGGAGTCGGAATCTCAATCATAGTGCTGATTATCAGTCATTTCTTTTTTGGAACCTCATATTTGATTTCAATCACCATTATGATTGCGTTGGTTACTGTGATTGTCAATGCGGCTCTGATTGGAACTTTCATACCCATATTTTTGGACAAAAGAGGAATTGATCCGGCGGTTTCAACCGGTCCGTTTATCACTACTTCAAACGATATTTTGGGTGTGTTTATTTATTTTATGATTGCAAAGGTAATCCTCGGATTTTAATAAAATCAACTATCTTCTGCCCTTTTTCTTTTTGAGTACAATTCTGATTTCTGTACCTGCACCTTTTTCGGAACGTGCCACATAGATTTTCCCTTTGTGATAATTTTCAATGATTCTTTTGGCAAGTGACAACCCGAGTCCCCAACCGCGTTGTTTGGTTGTATATCCCGGATCGAAGATTGTTTTGTGCAGCTTTTTGGGAATTCCGGGACCGGTATCTTCAACACTGACAATCACATTTCCGTTTGATTCACTGACAAAAACATTGATCGCGCCCACATTCTGCATTGCATCCACCGCATTTTTGACCAGATTTTCTATCACCCAGCTGTACAATGCTGCATTGAGCGGAATTCTGATTTCCTGTTTTTCGGAATTGAATCTCAAATCCACCTTTCTCGAAATTCTGTCTCTCAGATATCTGACCGTATTTTCGGTTACTTCAACCACATTTGAAACACTGAGTTCGGGCAGCGAACCGATTTTTGAAAATCTTTCAGTGATCTGACTCAGCCGGTGGATATCCTTCTCCATTTCGGTTACCGATTCGCGGCTTTCATCTTCGAGTTTCAGTATCTCGATCCAGCCCAAAAGCGAAGACAGCGGCGTTCCGATCTGATGAGCAGTTTCCTTTGCCATTCCCGCCCAAAGATAGCTCTGTTCGGTGTTTTTGAGAATTCGGAAATACCAGTAGCTGAATGATACAAAAAGAATAATGATCAAAACGAGGATCATCGGATAATACCGAAGTCTTTTGAGCAGCTGTGAATTTTCGTAATACACATACTGTTTTCCGAATTCGCCCAGATCGATCACAATCGGATCTCTCAGATTCTTCATTTTTTCAACAAATTTGTTGAGTTTGACAGTATCTGATTCTATCTTTTTGCTGATGTTGTTGACATACACGATTTCGTCTTCTTCATCCAAAAGAACAACCGGCATCGTTTTATTTGCACTTGTAATTCCGAAAAGAAAATCCTGAACTTTTGAATCATAAACTTCATCTGAACCGAGGATCTGAACCGCCTGTGCATAATTCTCAACCTTGATCTGCTCTTCTTTTTTCAGCTGATTCACAAATTGATTGGAATACCAGATGGTAGCACCAAAAATAAGCAATGCGATCATAAAGCCGATCCATTTGCTTAAATTCTGATTTCTGAGCAGATTAAAACGATTCATACCATCTTATTGGACGGTTGTAAATTTAAGAATATTTTCAAAGCGGTCTTTACTGGTTTCTGACGCTGACGTGTCCGACAAATCTTCGGTCGATGATAATTCCGTCACCTGGCACATCAATTATATACCAATAATCGCCCGAGGCCACGTTGAATCCCATATATTTACCGGTCCAGATATAGTTTCCGCCAAAGGTAGTATCGACAAATATTTTGCCGTAACGGTCAAACAATTTGAGCGTCGCACCGGGCGTCACATCGATTCCCCTCACTTCCCAGGAATCGTTGACACCATCACCATTTGGCGAAATAAAGTTGGTGATATACAGCAAAGTGAATTTATAACTGTCAATCATACAGCCGCTTTGTCTTACATAAACGGTATAGGTTTCACCCGGAATCAGATTGTCGAATCTCGGACTGTTCTGCCAGAAAATCTGATCGATCGAATATTCGAGTATTCCGCCTCCGCCACCGGCCGAAGCAGAAACAATCACATAATTCTGACCGAGTTCAAGACCTGTGATTGCAGGCGCCGGCGGTGTTACCACGGTTATGCTCATTTCATTCGTGCAACCTTCCGCACCGGTTACCACAACGGTATAAATTCCGTTTTGAATAATGTCAAGTGTCGGTCCGTTTCCGATTTCCTGATCGTTCAGATACCATACAAAAACCGGATTCGGATCAGTGCTTGAAGCTTCGGCGGTAAAGATATCGCCCGGACATAGTTCATAATTTGTTTCGTTCAGTTGAATATCCGGCGTGGGCAGTTTGTGGAATTTGATTTCAGCAATATCCGAACAACGGCCGTTAACTTCCACTCTGACATATACCGAATTGTCTCCCTGCGGATGATAAGCGGTAGTATTTGCAATTGGATTGGTTCCGTTTTGTGCACTGCTCAAATTTTGATGATAACTGAATGTAGCAGCTTCTGATGTGATTTGGGTTTCAAATTGGGTGAGATCGATTTCATCTCCTTCACAATAATCAACCGGACCGATCACCGGTGAATCAAGTATCACCTTCTCGCCTGCTTCAAAAGTCACAAATACCGGAATCGAACGGCAACTGTCAACTGTTGTTGCCACGATCCAGATCGTTGCAGGAAGTGTGTTGAACTGATAATTTGACCATTGAACCTGAGGAATCGGATTCTGATCGTTTTCTGCATCATTCTGACTCAGATAATATTCAAACTCCAGACCGTTCGGATCTGCAATAAGCTGTGCATTGAGCAGATCCAGATTGTATTCATAAATTCCGTCAAAATTCTCATCGCAAAGATCAATCACAAGATTTTCATTCAGCACTGCAGTTGAACCCGGGAAAAGAGTCAGCTCGGTCACTGTAAAACAGCCTGACATCTGATTGATTACCTTTATATAAACCGTAACCGTTGATCCTACCTGGATGCCGAAATCTTCAGGATTATTGATCTGATTGGTTCCGTTTTCCAAATCGGTTATGGTCGGATAATATTCAAAATCATAAACAGACGGATCATCGACCCAATCGGGCTGATGCTGTGCCAAATTATAAGAAATGGTGCCTGTCTGCTGATTGGTGCAAAATGCCAGCTCGCCCAAATCATTGACCAAAGGATTTGAATTGATCCAAAATTTAATTTCCGCAAAATTCGGACAGCCGTCTGTTGCCACCCTAATAAATACCGAAGTCATAGCCGGAATATTCATCGGAACCGGATAGGCATCCGGGTTCGGAATCGGATTCTGATTGGCCTGTGCATCAGAAAGACTTTCAAAATAATTGATTTCATAGTTCTCAGGATTTGCAATCACAATCGCATTCAGCTGAATCAGATTATAAATGTAAGTATCTCCCTGTTCGTTGACGCAAAGAATGATATCGTCAGGTTGATTCAGCACCGGTCTTGCAGTGGTATTGTATGTAATCGAGCGGATCGAATAACAATCTGAATTGTTTGATTTCACACGGATATAAACTACGGTAGTCACTCCGGCAACCAGATTGAAAGAAGTCGGATTTGGAATTGGATTGGTTCCATTTTCGGCTTCCTGCTGATTGTAATGCCAGCTGATCTGAAAGTTTTGAGGCTCTACTGTGAAATGAGAAATATTGTCTTCCAGATTCACATTGATGGTTCCGTCACCGTCCTCATCGCAAAGCGGGCCAATTTCCAAATCTTCATTCAATAACGGATTTGAATTGATCGTAATCTGAACACTTCCAATATTGAAACATCCGCTTGCTTCCACACGGATGAAAACCTGAAAAGCAGTATTGACCGGAATCTGATAATCACCCGGATTCGGGATGGCATTACTTCCGCTCTCAGCATCTGCAAGCGACAGATAATATGTGATATTGTAATTGTTCGGATTCGCAATAATCTGAGCCGCAAACTGAGTCAGATCATAGGCCAAAGTTCCGTCCTGCTGATCATCGCAGGCAAAAACATCATCAAGTTGATTCAATGAAGGTTTTGCAACCGTATTGTAAATCAGTCTGCTCACACTGTAACACTGATCCTGAAGCGATTTAATTCTTACATAAATCGTAAACGAACCCGGCGCCGGTAAACTGTATGCACCCGGATTTCCAATCGGGTTGGTCCCCGTGTCAGCATCTGACTGAGTTGTATGATAAGTAATCTGATAATCGTTTGGATTGGTGACGATATCGGTTATATTTTCGGTCAGATTCACAATTACAAAACCGTTGCCGTCATCATCACAAACATCGTTAAAGGTCAAAGTTGTTTCCGCCACATTGAATTCAGAAACTGTAAGATTGATTTCACCTATGCTGAAACATCCTTCTTCATTTCCGTCCATCGGGCCGGTTTCAATTCTGACATAAACCGTTGCGGTTCCCGACAGATAAGCATCCGGATTGGGTATATTGTCATTTCCGCCGGCATTGGCTGCAGCCAGTGTGGTATAATATTTAAAAATGTAATTGATTGGATTATTCACAAACAAAACCTGTGACTGGGTCAGATTAAAAATTGCCTGATCATTTCCATCGTTGCACATCAGCGGCAAATCAACCGTATTGGTTAACAGATGCGGAACTTTATTTACAAAAAGAAATATTTTCAGAATTCGCACAAAAGAACCGCCCGTGGTTTCAACCCGGACAAAAATTTCGGTTGAATTACCACCATTGTAATTAACAGTCAGCGGAAAAACCACCTGATTGCTGTTGTTTGCTTCGGCATCTGCCTGGGTGTAATAAAATTTAAAATTATTGTTTGGATAATCCTGCTGTAGATCGGGCAGGAAATCTGCTGCCACAAACTGTTCGGTGTTGTTTTCGTCCACATCGCATTTTCCATAAGAATTTCCCAAAACGGTACAATCAAGAACAGCATCACCACCAAATTCCATCGTATAACCAAGGGTGGTATCGCTCCATCTGTCAATTGCAATCAGGATTTCGTCGCCGGGTTGAACATTAAAATAACGCACCATTCCGGGTTCCGGATAACCGGATGTGCCGCCTCCCTCACACAAATCGGTTGCAGTCAGAGAAAGTCCGAGTGTAAAGATACCACTTTGATTCGGGTCATTTTGAGAACCTCTTTTATCTGCGGTTGGGGTTGCGCCAATATTTGCCCAATTCGGATTTTTCCATGCGCCAAAATCATAATCATCCGAACCCGCCGGCGTTACCGTAAATGCAAAAGTGGTCCCGCTCAGGATTTTCAAATAATAAAAATCCATAAAGGGTGACAGCGGCTGTCCGACATTGCACGGTATGGTCAGATTGTAAACACCCGAGTTTTGGGGCGCACCGGTCGAAATTGACTGATTGTCACAAACCGGTTTGATCAATTCTTCGGGAATCACCTGTGAATAAGCAAAACTGCTCAATATCAGGACAGTTATAAAAGAGAATATAGATTTGTGCATCTGACTGATTTTAATTTTTTTTGGAAACCCAGTCTCAAAAGTAAACAATTCAAAAAAGCTGACAAAATTTATATTTTCAAACTAATCAGTCATACTGCAGTTGAAAAATTTAAAAAACTTTATTTAAAAATATCAAATGAATGACGTGCATCTTCCCAAAATTCATCCAGCCCAATCAGTCTTTCTTTCAGAAAATTTATAATTTCAAACCAGTCTGATTCATTGAAGACACTGACATTTTCAATTGATTTTTCAATCCGGCAAACCGAACGTCCGTGTTCGTCAAATACATCTTTGAGCCAAAGCCAGTCATCACCCGCAACAGATTCAAACAGCGTTTTGTATTCTTCAAATTGTTCAAACATCAGATGCTGAATATTGGTATCGGGCGAATTCATCTCGATCCGAATCAGTGCATCTCGGTTGGCTGCATCGGTTTTGAAATTCAGTCCTTTAATTCCTGATTTGTAATTGACCCAATTCACAGGAAAACCGCTCGCGGTGGGCTGCAATTTCATATACTGACCAAAGGATACCCAGAATTTTTTTCTGATTTGAGATGCTTCTTCTTTTGAATACATATTGCAAATTAATTCAATTTTATTGAATTCAGATTTTACCCATTCATTTAAATAATCAACAATTCAGACCGAAATATACAGCCTGAAAAAGGCTTTTCTTATCTTTGGAACAAAATTCGTCAATTATGAAATCAAAATTACTGCTGATTGCAGCGCTTGCTTTTGTAACCCAATCTTTTGCACAGAATATGATGACACCCGAACTTTTATGGAAACTGAAACGAATCAGTCCCGTAGGGCTGACAGATGATGCGAAAAATTTGATTTATTCGGTGACCGAATATCAGGTCGAAGCCGGCAAAAAGGAAACAAAAACCTATATGATGCCCGTCGGCGGCGGTGAAGCTGTCGAAATCAAAGATTTTTCAAAAATTCTGACCGATAAATCAATTTCAGCCGATAGAACCAAAAAGATCGAAGTCAAACAGGTGCAGCTCGAAAATATACTCGGAAAAGATCTGTATCCCAATCTGAAAGAATCAAATGTTTATGTTTATAATGATCTGGATTACAGACATTGGGACACCTGGAACGAAGGAAAATACAATCATCTTTTTCTGACCGTAAACGGAACTGATGAAGTGGACGGAATCGACATTATGAAGGGTGAACCTTATTATTCGCCTCAAATGCCTTTTGGCGGTGATGAAGATTTCTGCTGGAACAATGAAGGCACAAAAATCCTGTATGTTTCTAAAAAACTGAAGGGAAAAGAATATGCACTCAGCACCAATACAGATATTTATGAATATGATGTGAAAACCGGCGTGACAGTCAATCTGACTGAAGGAATGCCGGGTTACGATACCAGTCCGGCCTATTCAAAAAACGGCGCGCTTGCCTTTCTGAGCATGGCGAGAGACGGTTATGAAGCCGACAAAAACGATATCGTGGTTTTGCACAACGGCATCAAAACCAATATCACTTCGCACTGGGACGGAACTGTGAGCGGTTTCAAATGGGACAAAGACGGAAAAAAGATTTATTTCAATGCAGCGGTCGGCGGAACCGTTCAGCTGTTTGAAGTTGATTTTGATCCGAATTCAAAAAACAAAGCCATGCCAAAAATCAGACAGATTACTGACGGTCAGTTTGATGTGGCCGGACTTGTAGGACAGTCGGGAAGCAACATGATCATTTCAAGAACCGATATGAACCACGCAGTTGAACTGTATTCCGTCAATCTAAAAAACGGCGAAATGAAGCAGCTGACCAATGTGAACAAAGATATTTACGAAAGTATAAAGCTGAGCAATGTTGAAAAAAGAGTGGTGAAAACCACTGACAACAAGGATATGGTTGCCTGGGTGATTTATCCGCCCGATTTTGATCCGAACAAAAAGTACCCTACTCTGCTCTATTGTCAGGGCGGACCGCAGTCGGCACTTTCACAGTTTTATTCTTTCAGATGGAATTTTCAGCTCATGGCTGCAAACGGCTATATCGTCATTGCGCCCAACCGTCGCGGAATGCCCGGTCACGGTGTGGAATGGAACGAAGCAATCAGCAAGGATTGGGGCGGTCAGGTGATGAAGGATTATCTGTCTGCCATTGATGATATTTCAAAAGAATCTTATGTCGATAAAGACAGACTGGGCGCTGTGGGCGCGAGTTACGGCGGTTATTCTGTATTTTATCTGGCAGGAATTCACAACAAAAGATTCAAAAGTTTTATTGCGCACGACGGTGTTTTTGATCTGAAATCAATGTACGGAACCACCGAGGAACTTTGGTTTACCAATTGGGATGCGGGTGGTGCCTATTGGGAAAAGGACAATCCGGCTGCGGTGAAAACATACAGTGAATTTGATCCGAGCAATCTGGTCAACAAATGGGATACGCCGATCATGATCATTCAGGGCGGAAAGGATTATCGGGTTCCAATCGAGCAGGGACTGGAAGCATTTCAGGCGGCTCAGCTGCACGGAATCAAAAGCAGACTGCTCTATTTTCCGGATGAAAATCACTGGGTGCTGAATCCTCAGAATTCAATCATCTGGCATACCGAGTTTTACAAATGGCTGAAAGAAACGCTTTGATGCGGATTGAAAATTAATTATCAATTCAAAAAAAATGAACCAAGAAAATTTGAATAAGAAAACCAACAACAAACTGGTTTCCTACATAAAGAAGTTTGGATTTTGGGGCTTTATGTTTTTCTTTCTGAAAGGTATGGTCTGGCTGGCAATTTTCGCATTCGGATTTGACGCCTGTATGGGATCCTAAACGATTTTGCCCTTTTCAAAGACAGAAAGCGCATTCTTTCCGGTGATTTCAATGATTTGATTTTCGGGTTTCTGATAAATTTCAGCAAGTTTTTTGACAATTAGGCTGACATACGAAGATTCATTTCGTTTTCCGCGATAAGGAACCGGTGACAAATAAGGCGAATCGGTTTCCAAAACGATATTTTCAATCGGAATCTGATTCAGAAACTGATCGATTTTACCGTTTTTAAAGGTAACCACACCGCCAATCCCGAGCTTCATATTGAATCCGATTGCTCTTTCTGCCTGTCCTTTTGTTCCGGTGAAACAATGGAAAATCCCAAACAGCCTGTCATCCTTTTCGGTTTCAAGCACTTCAAAGATTTCATTAAAACTGTTTCTGCAATGGATTACAATCGGCAGACCTTTTTCCTTTGCCCAGCCGATCTGGGTTTTGAATGCAATCTGTTGTTCCTTAAGTGAACTCTGATCCCAATACAGATCAATTCCGATTTCGCCGACCGCCCAAAAATCTCTTTTGTCCAGCCATTCTCTGACCAATTTCAGCTCCTGTTCATAAGTTTCCGGTTGGACTGAGGTCGGATGAAGACCCATCATCAGATAGATGTCCCTGTAATTTTCTTCAAGATCCATCATCCTTTGGGTATAGGTCGAATCGATGGCGGGAATATAAAATCTTTTCACACCTGCATCGACCGCTCTTTGAATCATTTCGGCTCTGTCGTCGTCAAATTCTTCTGAATAAAGATGGGTATGGGTATCGATCAGCATAATTCGTTTAATTTTTGAAGTTTGATTTTTTCTTCCGCAAAACAGTTTTTTGGAAATTGACTTTCGACCGATTCAATCATTTTTCCGGTTTTGTACAGAAATTCTTTGTAGGCAATCGTCTTTGGATTCAGTGGCCGGTGAGCCAAAGCAGAATTGATTTTATTGATCTGTTCAATTCTTGAATTTGTATTTTCGTCAAAATAAATTTCTGAAAATTTCTGCCAGATATAATCCACAGCCATTTGGTTGGGATGAACCAAATCTTCGGAATAAAATCTGTAATCTCTCAAATCGTCATTCACCAGTTCATAAGCCGGAAAATAATCAACGGCTCCATATCTGCCCAAAACTTCGTGCAGGGCAGAAATCAGTCTTGCCTTGCTCAGCGAATTTTCGATGATTCCGTCTTTGGTATGTCTGACCGGGCTGACGGTTGTGATGATGTGCGCATTCGGACAGACATCAAAAATCAGATCAAAACAATTTTTAATCGATGCGCACAGCTGTTTTTCGGTCAATAATGATTTCTCAAAAACATGCTGCGGAACTTTGTGACAATTTGAGATAAACAAACCGCTTTCGTTCAATCGGTAAACCCATGAAGTTCCAAAAGTCAACAGAAAACAGTTTGAATTTCGGCCAAAATTATTGGCAGTTTCAAGTTCGGCATTGATAATTTCCAAAGTTTCTTTTTCGGTCGGACGGTCAAAAGAAGTATGATGATCCCAGCTGAAAAAAAGTTCGCCGTATTTGAAGATTTCCTCACGGCTGTATTTGGTCAGCGAAAAAACCCGCATCAGCGCATTTTCAATGGCAAGCGGATGAAACAGAGTCCCAAAAGGATTGGTCAAAGTGCTGAATTTCAGATCGGACAGTTTCTGACCGATTTCGGACACAAAACAGGAACCGATCCCAAATATCTGTTGGGAATGAGAAATCTTTCTTTCAGACGGCTGCAACTGAATCTCTGTCCTGAATTTCATCAAATTTTTCTTTTCATTAAATCATTTGCCAATTCTCTCAAACCAGTTTTGTTTGAATCCGGAACATCGATCTTATCCAAAAAGTGCATTGCTTTTTGGGTGAACTCTTCGATCAGCGATCGAACCGCAAGATCTGCTTTTGTGCCTTTGAATATTTTTTTTACTGCTTCAATTTTTTGCAGATCATCTGATTTTGTCGAATACCATTTGTTCAATTCTTCCAAATTTTGACCGTCGGCAGCCTCAACTGCTTTAACATAAAGAATCGTTTTTTTATTTTCGATGATATCTCCGGCATGGGTTTTCCCGAAATCGGCTTCACCAAACACATCGAGATAATCATCCTGAAGCTGGAATGCGATGCCCAGATTCCTTCCGAATTCATACAGTTTGTACTGACTGTCAGCATCTGCATCTGCGGTAATCGCACCAATCTGAAGCGCGCAGCCGACCAAAACCGCAGTTTTGTATTCGATCATCCGGATGTATTCGTCATAAGAAACTTCGGATTGGGTTTCAAAATTTTTGTCGTATTGCTGGCCTTCGCACAATTCTTCAGCCGTTTTTGAAAACAGCTGGATCACATTTTTAAAATGAACGGCGGGCAGATCTTCAAACATCCGATAAGCCTGAACCAGAAGCGCATCGCCCGAAAGGATGGCGGTATTCAGATCAAATTTCAAATGAACCGGACTTTTTCCTCTTCTCAGCGGTGCTTCGTCCATGATGTCGTCGTGCATCAAAGTGAAATTATGAAAAAACTCAATTGCGAGTGCTGGTTTGATTGCTTCGTTGACATCACCTTCAAACAGCAGATTACCCATCAGACAGAGAATCGGCCTGAGTCTTTTTCCGCCCAGACTCAGTATATAATCGCATGAACCGTAAAGTTCGGCGGGTTCAAAATCTTTGAAAGAATATTCTTCCAATGCTTCACTGATGATGGTTTGGCAGTCCGACAGCTGTGTGTTCATATCATTTCAATTCAAATGCAAAGATAGGGAAACAGAATCCTTAAACCGTCAGTCAGATGCAGTTGATTTAAACAAAATTCAATTCAAAAAAGCTGAAAATTTACAATCTCCCGGTCTTTTTCAATGAGAAAATAATATGTAATTTTGCAACTCAAAAATTTCGACAAAATGGGTAGAGCCTTTGAATTCAGAAAAGAAAGAAAAATGAAAAGATGGGCATCAATGTCCAAAACTTTCACAAGATTGGGTAAAGAAATCGTGATCGCTGTCAAAGAAGGCGGTCCCGAACCCGAAGCAAACTCAAAATTGAGAGCGGTCATTCTGAATTGCAAGGCGGCAAATATGCCCAAAGAAAATGTTGAAAGAGCGATCAAAAGAGCAACAGACAAGGATACTGCAAATTATAAGGAAGTTCTATTTGAAGGTTACGGACCGCACGGAATCGCAGTGCTGATCGAGACTGCAACCGACAACAACAACCGAACGGTTGCCAATATCAGAAGTTATTTCAACAAATGCGGCGGTAGTCTGGGCACCCAGGGTTCGGTTGAATTTATGTTTGACCATATCTGTACTTTCACCATCAATGCGGGCGGCAGAGATGTGGAAGAATTAGAGCTGGAACTCATCGATTACGGTGCGGAAGACATTACCGAAAATGAAGGAAATGTGGAAGTGGACGCACCTTTTGAAAGTTATGGCCAGCTTCAGAAATATTTTGAAGACAACGAAATTGAAATCATCAGTTCCGGATTTGACAGAATTCCGCAGACAACAAAAAAACTGAGCGAACAGGAACAGGCCGAACTGGATGTGCTGCTTGAAAAAATTGAAGAAGACGATGATGTGCAGAACATCTTTACAAGCGCAGAATAATATTATAAAAACCATCAAAAAATTAAAATGAATCTCAAATCAAAAGTTTCGGAAATCTTAAAAAATTCAATTTCGGATATCTACGGGTATCAGGCCGAAAATCTTGAGATTCAAAATACAAAAAAAGAATTTGAAGGCGAATATACGCTGGTCGTATTCCCGCTGATCAGAGAACTGAAAAAGAAACCTGAAACAATCGGTGAGGAAATCGGGAATGATCTGAAATCAAAAAATCTGATTTTGGATTTCAATGTGGTCAAAGGTTTTCTGAATATGAATTTCAAACCAGAATTCTGGTTGGTCGATCTGATCAAAAATGCAGACAACAAAGATTTTGGATATACAGCTGAAAATCTGAATTCAAAATCGATCATGGTCGAATATTCTTCGCCCAACACCAACAAGCCGATTCATTTGGGACACATCAGAAATAATCTTTTGGGTTATTCGATGGCTCAAATCTTTAAGGCAGCCGGCCATAAAGTTCAAAAAATTCAGATCGTCAACGATCGGGGCATCCACATCTGCAAATCTATGATTGCATGGCAGAAATTCGGAAACGGTGAAACACCTGAATCTTCAGGAATCAAAGGCGATCATCTGGTCGGAAAATATTATGTCGAATTTGACAAAAATTATCGCGAACAGATCAAAGAGCAGATTGCAGCCGGACAGACCGAAGATGAAGCAAAGAAAAATGCACCGCTATTTTTGGAAGCACAGGAAATGCTCAGGAAATGGGAAGACGGCGACCAAGAAGTCAGATCGCTTTGGGCGATGATGAACGGCTGGGTGTATGAAGGTTTTGAAAAAACTTACAAAAGACTGGGCGTTGATTTTGACCATTATCAGTACGAAAGCAATACTTATCTGCTCGGAAAGGATCTGATTCAGAAAGGTCTGGATTCGGGTGTGTTCTATAAAAAAGATGACGGTTCGGTTTGGATCGATCTGACCGACGACGGCTTGGACGAAAAATTAGTGCTTCGTTCTGACGGCACTTCGGTTTATATGACCCAGGATTTGGGAACTGCGGTTGAAAGATTCAACACCTTCAACATAGACAAGCTGATTTATGTGGTCGGCAACGAACAGGATTATCATTTCAAAGTATTGTTTCTGATTTTGAAAAAGCTCGGTTTTGAATGGGCTGATTCTTTGGAACATCTTTCATACGGCATGGTCAATCTGCCCGACGGCAAGATGAAGTCGAGAGAGGGAACGGTTGTGGATGCGGATGAACTGATGGAGGAAATGTTTCAAACCGCAAAAGAAATTTCGGCCGAACTCGGAAAACTCGACGGTTATTCTGAAGATGAAAAAAACAAACTCTATGAAATCATCGGTCTGGGTGCATTGAAATATTTTATACTAAAGGTGGATCCGAAGAAAGGAATTCTGTTCAATCCAAAGGAAAGTGTTGATTTTGCGGGCAATACCGGACCTTTTATTCAATATACTTACGCAAGGATACAGTCGATACTTGAAAAAAGACAGCCTGAAGAATTTGATATTGAAAATTTGGAATTGGAAAAGATCGAAATTGAAATCATCAGACATCTTTATGATTTTGAAAACATCATTTTGACAGCATCAGAAAGTTTAAATCCCGCGCTTTTGGCAAATTATGTATATGAACTGGTCAGGATTTTCAACTCGTTTTACCAGAATTTCCCTATTCTGAATGCCCAAAACCAACAAGTTATCAACAAAAGACTGCATTTAAGTAAGTGGTCTTCTAATGTGATTATCAATGCATTACATCTTCTTGGGGTAAATAATCCAAAAAAAATGTGAAAAAAGATTCAAAAATGTTTTTTTATTAGAATCCACTTTTATACTTTTACACCAAGTTATTTATGTAACTTTTCATAGGTTTAGGTTGGTTAAAGTAACTCTTCTTTCGATTGAATAGTTGAGTTACTTTTTTTTGTGCCTGTATGTAAAATTCGCACAGCCGGAATTATAATATGGTCGAATAATTCCATATCAACTCCCAACTATCCTAAAATTTCAGGAAAGAATCATTATTTCATCTTTGAAAGTTTTTTTATCTTTAAGACTTCAATTTCTTATTCAATAACACACAAATGAAAAATTTACTGTTTTCAGTTTTGGCTTTGGCCGGAATCTGTTTTGGCCAAACAAAAGAAGATTCAATTCAATTCAGAAAAATATCGGACGAAATCCTGTTGCACGGTCAGGCTTATGACCTCCTTTATAATCTGACCCAAAATATCGGTCACCGGCTGAGCGGTTCGCCCGAATATGAAAAAGCCACCCTCTGGGCAGAACAGCAACTCAAAGGTGCGGGTGCAGACAAAGTTTGGCTGCAGGAAACTTTGGTGCCCGTATGGCACAGAGGAAAGGAAAGTTTGAAATACAAAACCGGAAATGGCGAATGGAAAGATATCAACTTTCTGTCGCTCGGAAATTCGGAAGGAACCGGTAAAAAAGATGTGGAAGGCGAAGTGATCAGAGTTACCAATTTTGATGAGTTCAACAAACTTCCGGCTGAAACTGTAAAAGGAAAAATCGTGTTTTTTGATTATCACTTTCCGCAGCAGTATGTAGAAACTTTCAGAGGATACGGTGAGGCTTACATTTATCGTTCACATACTGCATCTGCAGTGGCCGAAAAGGGCGGAAAGTTCGCAATCATCCGTTCGGTTTCAACCGGGCCGGACGATGTGCCGCATACCGGAACAATGAATTATGATGAGAAATTCGCAAAAATCCCTGCAGTTGCAGTCGGAAATACAACTGCAGATATGCTTGCCGGTCTGATCAAAAATCAGAAACTTTACCTGAAATTAAATTCGGATTGCGGTATGCAGCCCGAAAAAATCAATCACAGTGTGGTCGGTGAAATCAAAGGCAAAGACGACAAAATCATCACTGTTGGCGGTCACCTCGATTCTTGGGATGTGGGCGAAGGCGCACATGACGACGGCGCAGGAATCGTACAGACGATAGAAATCCTCAGAACCTTTAAGAAATTAGGAATTCAACCCAATCATACCATCAGATTTGTATGTTTTGCAAATGAGGAAAACGGTGCACGCGGCGGTGTGAAATATGCTGAAGAAGCAAAATCAAAAAATGAAACCCATCTGTTTGCGCTCGAAAGCGATGCAGGCGGTTTTTCTCCAAGAGGAATTTCGCTCGATATGGATGATTCAAAAATCAAACAAATACAAAGTTGGCTGCCGCTGTTTGAACCCTATGGTGCTTATCTGCTGATCAAAGGTTACGGCGGTGTCGATATCAATCCGCTCAAATACACGATGGGCGTTCCGGTTGCCGGTCTGGTCCCGGATTCTCAGCGATATTTTGACATCCACCACAGCGCGGCTGACACCTTTGACAAAGTCAACAAAAGAGAACTTCATCTGGGCGCAATCGTGATGGCGCAGATGATCTATATGATCGACAAATACTGGAAATAAGCGGTTTTTTGGATTCAGCATGCTTTTTGATAAAACAGCAGTTATGAAAAATTTTTCGATACTGACAATTTTAGTTTTTGGTTCAATTCTTTTTGGTCAGCAAACCGAACCTGCATTGAAAAAGATTGATTTCTATGAATTTCAGTCGATCGTAAATCAGCAAGATGATGTGTTGTATGTGGTGAATTTCTGGGCGACCTGGTGCAGACCCTGCATTGAAGAGATTCCGGGATTTATGGAAGTCAACAATAAAATGGCAGATCAGCCGAAATTCAAAATGATACTGATTTCGCTTGATTACAAAAATTTACTGAATACAAAAGTCAAAAACTTTGTCCAAAAACACAACATCACAACCGATGTGTATCTGCTTGCCGATGAAAAATCAACAATGGAACTGCTGCCCGAAATTGATGTGAATTGGAATGGTGCAATCCCGTCCACCGGATTTTATAAAAACGGAAAAAAACTAATGTTTCATCAGGGATTTATGAACCAATACGAATTGGAAGATCTGATCGATGATTTTATGTAAATGATTATTTCGCAATCTTTTTGAGATACTGACCATACTGACTTTTTCCGTATTTATCGGCTGATTTCAGCAATTGGTTACGATTGATGTATCCGAGGTTGAATGCGATTTCCTCAATACAGCTGACCTTCACCCCCTGACGTTTTTCGATGATTCTGACAAACTCGGTTGCCTGATGCAGCGAATCAAAAGTTCCGGTATCGAGCCAGGCGGTTCCCCTGCCGAGCACACCGA
Source organism: Weeksellaceae bacterium (assembly GCA_041677705.1). Lineage (GTDB taxonomy): Bacteria > Bacteroidota > Bacteroidia > Flavobacteriales > Weeksellaceae > Moheibacter. Next base: position 81,829 of record JBAYPM010000008.1, read on the forward strand.
CTTCAAGCTCACCGATTTCGAGATATTTGTTGTTGATATCCGTAATTTCAAGCTCTCCCCTTTCTGACGGTTTCAGATTTTTTGAAAATTCAACCACACGGTTGTCATAAAAATAAAGACCCGGAACCGCATAATCAGATTTCGGATTTTGAGGCTTCTCCTCGATCGAAATTACCTTCTCATTCTCATCAAATTCAACCACTCCGTATCTTTCAGGATCAGAAACCAGATACGCAAACACACAGCCGCCTTTGATATTGGTCTTGCTCTGAAGCAGAGGTGGAAGAAATGCGCCATAAAATACATTGTCGCCCAAAATTAAGGCCACAGCATCATCACCGATAAATTCCTGGCCGATGACAAAAGCCTGCGCCAGTCCCTCGGGTCGCGGCTGAACCGCATAACTGAGCTGACAGCCGATCTGACTGCCGTCGCCCAAAAGCCGCTCAAACGCCTGACTGTCCTGAGGTGTGGTGATGATCAGTATTTCACGGATTCCGGCAAGCATAAGGGTTGACAACGGATAATAGATCATCGGCTTGTCATAAACCGGCATCAGCTGTTTACTGACCGAAATGGTCAACGGATAGAGTCTTGTTCCTGAGCCGCCTGCGAGTATGATTCCCTTCATTATTATTATTTGTTCGAATTTATCGAATTTTCACGAATTTCTATTCATCAAAATTGACAATACGTTTATATTTTAAAGATTTTTCACCAAAGCTTATTAGCAGGTCGAGCTTTTTATCGGTCGCTTTCAGGTAATTTAATGTTTGCCTGACGAAATTGTACATTCAAAAAAGAAACTGATTTAATTTCAAGCATGATTTTGTCAAAACAGATAAAATCGGTTTTGTATTTTTCTTTAGTTTTTTACCCTCATAGAACAATTCCAAACTCACTTCACGTTCATAAGGGATTTCATTTTTCTTAAATTCATCCTCGAGTATCTCGCAATATACCGCCTCCAAAAAACCGTAACCCATCGTGGAATGAATATTCATACAAATTCCAATTATTTTATAGCTTTCCTCTTTAAAAAATATTTTTTCTTCCACAGTTGTTCAATTCAAGGTCAAACAATTTATGAAATTCGTGAAAATTCGTGCTATTCGTATTAATTAGAATAATGAGCCTTATAATAATCCAAATATGCGCCGCTTGTTACTTTCTCCAGCCAATCCTGGTTTTCAAGATACCAGTCGATGGTTTTTGAAAGGCCTTCTTCAAAGGTTACACTCGGTTTCCAGCCCAGTTCGCTGTTGATTTTGGTTGCATCAATCGCATAACGCAGATCGTGTCCCGGACGGTCTTTTACAAAGGTGATCAGTTCCTCACTTTCCCCATTTTTTCTGCCCAACTTTTGATCCATCTGTCTGCAAAGTTCCCTGATTAGATCGATGTTCTTCCATTCGTTGAAACCGCCGATGTTGTAGTTCTCGGCATTTTTCCCTTTGTGAAACACCAGATCGATCGCCTTTGCATGATCGATGACATACAGCCAATCGCGGGTGTTCAGGCCTTCGCCGTAAACCGGAAGCTGTCTTTTGTGAATGATGTTGTTGATACAGAGCGGAATCAGTTTTTCGGGAAAATGATTGGGTCCGTAATTGTTTGAACAATTGGTGATGACATAAGGCAATCCGTAAGTATCGCCATAAGCTCTCACAAAATGATCAGAGCTCGCCTTTGATGCAGAATAGGGCGAATGCGGATCATAAGAAGTTTCCTCGGTAAAAATTCCGGTCTCGCCAAGCGAACCATATACTTCATCTGTGGAAACATGATGAAATCTTTTTCCTTCAAAATTATTCCCCCAAATTTTTCTTGCTGAATTCAGCAGATTGACCGTACCCAATACATTTGTTTTGACAAATTCAAGCGGTGAGCTGATCGAACGGTCCACATGAGATTCTGCCGCCAGATGGATTACACCATCCGGACGATGGGTTTCAAAGATTTCGTCAATCCGCTTTTCATCTGTGATGTCAGCTTTTATAAATCGATAATTTGGAGAATTTTCAATGTCTGTCAGATTTTCAAGATTGCCGGCATAGGTCAGCGAATCCAGATTAATGATCAAATATTCGGGATAATTTTTCACAAATTCCCTGACAACATGAGAGCCGATAAAACCGGCTCCTCCTGTGATAATTATCGATTTTTTGTCCAAAACGGAATTTATTTTTTGTGAATCACTTTCAGATTTTCCAATTCGTGAACCGTTTTTCTCAAACCCGAACTTGAAAATCTGTGGTCTCTGCGGTTAAAATACAGTTCGATTCCTTTTTCTTCGCAGTATTTTCTTCCTGTGAAATCACGGTCTTTGTATTCGTCACCCAAGATTCGAACATCGATTTTGAACGATCTCAGTATATCTTCCAAATCCTGTTCGGTCACATAAGGAACGATTTCGTCCACAAACTTGCAGCCTTTCAGCTGTATATACCGCTCAACGATTGATTGGGTGGGCTTGTTTTTTTCGGGTCTGTCGATGCTCGGATCCATTTGGAGTCCGACAATCAGATAATCGCAGTTTCTTTTCGCTTCTTCGAGCATTTTGATATGCCCGGCATGAAGAAGGTCAAAAGTGCTAAAGGTAATACCAACTTTCATCCAGTTCCAATTTTAATTTAATTCTTTAATCCTATGCCGTAGTACTCAAATCCGAGTTCTTTCAGATAGGCGCCGTCATAGATATTTCGACCATCAAATATAGTTTTATTTTTCAAAAGTTTTGCAAGCATCTGCCAGTTGGGCATCCTGAATTCAGACCATTCGGTCACCAGCAGCAGTGCATCCGCATCATTTGCAGCTTCATAAGAATTATCGCAATAAACAATGCTGTCACCGAGATAAAATTGTTTG
>JBAYPM010000009.1:0-81442 GCA_041677705.1 Weeksellaceae bacterium
AAAGCGATTTAAGCAATTATAATTGACAAAACCAACCCGCAGGTTGGCTTTGAATTTCTGAAATATTTTCTAAAACCTACTGAAAATAAGTTTTTTATGTTTTGATTTCTGATAAATGTCCCAATGTGAAACATTACCTCCAGATAATCGGTTGTCTTTATGTTCGTACCGTTGGTCACTTTCTTTCTCATTTTTACACCTGCAGCATTGTAAAGATAAATGATGAGTTTTAATTTTCATTAAAAAGAAATTCTGCCGGAAATAATCAAGAGTAAAGAAAAAATAATTGCTATAATAATCAGAAATCCATAAAATTTTATAATATATCCGGTTTCCTTTTCTCTAATATTTTTAGAATTCCAAAGAAATTTAATATCTTCCTTTTTCAGACTGCATTTATATTCTATTGCCCATATTGTAATCATGGCTATTAATCTATAAAAAGCTCCTACCATTTTAATTTTCTTTAATGTTGTCGATAATAACTCTATCCCAATAGCGTAGTTAATACCTGGACACAAAATTAAGTAATAGTTTTAAATTTGTGTTATGAGTTTACATCGTAAGAAATGGTCTCAAAAAGAGAAAGAATAAGTTTTATTATTTACTGAAGAGCACGGTATCACACGAGCTTCAAGAGAGTTTAATGTGTCAACAGCGACGATTTACGGCTGGAAGAAGCGTTATGAAGAGTTGGGTGTTGAGGGTTTGTCAAAAGGAGCTAAGACTGCAATAGAACAAGAATTAGCACAGCTTAAGAGAGAAAACAATGAACTTAAAAAGTTGGTTGCAGAAAAGGAACTTGCAATCCGAGTGTTAATCAATTGTTCAGAAAATGTTTAATTTTTAGGTTTTAAAAGGAATATTTTTTTGTTTGGATTAATTCGCATTATTCAGTGTACTCATCATATGAACAATTCCTTATCGGCTTGTGGTTTTGTCGGCTTTTGGAATTCATATAAAATAGTTAGATTTGCGATTAGAATTCGAAAATTATGTCCGACTATAAATTGATTTTGCCTTCGATGGGTGAAGGAGTGATGGAAGCGACCATCATCAACTGGCTGAAAGCGCCGGGAGACACCATAGAAGAGGATGAGGCGGTGGTTGAAATCGCAACCGACAAGGTCGATTCTGAAGTTCCGTCGCCGGTTGCAGGAAAACTGAAGGAAATCCTGATCCAGACCGACAATATTGCAAAAATCGGAGAGCCGATCGCAATACTCGAAGTCGAAGGAGCGGTTACTCAGGCCGAAGAAGTCGCAGCGCCCGCACAAACGGTTGAAACAGCCGAACCCGAGGTGGTCAGAGAATTGGAAAAACCGTTCAAAGAAAGTCCGGCTGCAGTTTCGACGGATTCGGACAGATTCTATTCTCCGCTTGTCAAATCAATTGCAAAAGCAGAAGGAATTTCGGTCGCAGAACTCAATTCGATCAGCGGTTCGGGAATGGAAGGAAGAGTGACCAAAGAAGATATACTGAAATTTGTGGATGACAAAAAATCAGGGAAAGTTGCTCAGCCAGCTGCGGTTCAGACCGAGACAAAAACCGAAACTTCAAAAGCGGTTGTACCGGTTTCAGCATCGGACGGAGACGAAATCATCGAGATGGACAGGATGCGCAAGATCATTGCACAAAATATGGTCGATTCAAAAAGAATCGCTCCGCATGTCACCTCTTTTATAGAAGCAGACGTAACCAATATCGTACTTTGGAGAAACAAACACAAACACGAATTCCAGAAAAAGAACGGTGAGAAAATCACATTTATGCCGATTTTCATACAGGCGATTGCAAAGGCAATAAAGGATTTTCCGATGATCAATATTTCGGTCAGCGGAGATCAGATCATTAGGAAAAAGAATATCAACATCGGTATGGCGGCAGCGCTTCCGACCGGTAATCTGATTGTGCCGGTGATTAAAAATGCAGACCAGTACAGCCTCTCGGGTCTTGCCGCACAGGTCAACGATCTGGCACAACGCGCGAGGGAAAACAAGCTGAAACCAACCGAGATTCAGGGCGGAACTTATACGATTACAAACATCGGAAGCTTTGGAAACACACTGGGAACGCCGATTATTCCGCAACCTCAGGTTGCAATCATGGCGGTGGGCGCAATCATCAAAAAACCGGCTGTGATTGAGACACCTCAGGGTGATGTGATTGCAATCCGGCACAAAATGTATCTGTCGCACGCCTATGACCACAGAGTCGTGGACGGCGCTTTGGGCGGAATGTTTGTGCAGAGAGTTGCACAGTATCTTGAAAGTTTTGATTTGAATACACCGGTTTGAGATCGGTTTGAAAAATAATTTGAAACGGTCTTCAGACCGTTTTTTTATCGGATTAAGTGATGTTTAAAACAGGCGACAAAGTCAGGGTTTTGGATGATGACCAAAAAGGTGAAGTAATCAGAATTCATAAAAACAGGATTACCATACTGAACGAATTCGGTTTTGAAGAAACTTATAATTCTACCGAACTGATTCCCGACAAAGGCTTTGAAGTCGAAACCGTAATTCGGTTAACCGACGAAATGCAACCGGAAACAGCAAAATCCAAAGAAGTATCAGATTCAAAAGAAATCGATCTTCACATCGGTCAGCTGACTGATTCGTATTCAAATCTGACCCATTTTGAAATGCTTCAAATCCAGTTGGACACGGTAAAGGAGGAAATGGAACTCGCAATTTCCCAAAGACGAAAAAAACTGATTTTCATACACGGTCACGGCAGCGGGAAACTGAAAGAAGAAATGATGAAACTGCTCAAAAAATACAGGAACATCGAAATTTATGATGCATCATTCCGAAAATACAAAGGCGGTGCAAGCTGTGTTGAGTTCAAACGTTTTTGAATTTGATGATGCTGAACGACCGTTCTGCAAAAATTCATTCCCAATTCAGAAACAACCGTAAAAGTTTGTATATCCAAAAATATTAAAACAATTTTACAGTCACTTCAAAAAGTTTATGTTCAACCGCAGCTTTCTTATTGCCCTGCCGATAATGATTTCAGGACTATGCCTCGGACAGCAGGGAGACAGCCTGATCATCAATGTCAGGCTGGACACGGTTGCAAACAAATTGCATGTGGCACAAAAATTCAAACTAATCAATCACTCGCCAAAAACACTGACCCATTTTTATCTCAATGCGTGGGTGAATGCATACACCGGCCGGCTGACCGAACTCAACCGGATCAAACTCGAAGCAAGAAAAGGTTCTCTGTATTTTTCAGACCGGTCGCAAAGAGGCGCCATCGAAAATCCGTTTTTTCAGGATTCAAAAAATCAAACCCTGAAATTTAATTTTGAAGAAAGAGAATTCATCCGGATCGAGCTCGAAAAACCCTGGAAAAAAGGTGATACAATTTCTTTTGATGCATTTTATCAGATCAAAATTCCATTTGACGAAGTCACAAAATACGGAAGAAGCAGCGACGGCGATTATCTGCTGAAATATTTCTTTCTTCAGCCTGCGGTAACAGATGAGAACGGGAATTGGGTGCTTCAGCATTACAAAGATTTTGAAGAACCGATCAGCTATCCGACTGATTATCGGATCAATTTTGAATATCCCGAAAACTACAGCATCTATTCGGATCTTGACGGAGCGGGCAGCAGCTGGTCGGGCAGCAAATCTGATTTTTACAGATTTTATCTGACCAAAAATCCGGACAAGGCACACAGCTTTTTTGACCCTCAGTCGGGTCTGAAAATCGATTTCGGCTATCGGATCAATCAGGAAGATGCACCGATCATCGATTCGCTGATTCCTTCACAGATCGGGTTTTTGGAAGAACACCTCGGAAAACTGCCGACCGATAAATTATTTGTTTCATCCAAAACCAATAAAGAACAGAATTTCTTTGGAGTGGATGAAGTCGATATCCGGATCGGCACGCTCAATCCGTTTACACCCGCCGAAAGAAATGCGCTCAAACTCTTTCAGCAGCTGAGTTATGAATACACCGACCGGCTATTTATCACCGACCGGATAAAAGACCACTGGCTGAAAAACGGGCTTCAGTATTATCTGATGATGAAATATACCGACCGTTATTTTCCGGATCTGAAACTGGTCGGCCATCTGGCAGATAATTTCAGACTGCTCGGCATGCGGCCTTTTAATTTTTTTGATGCTGCAAAACTAAAACTGAACGATCGATACAAAATGCTGTTTTTGTACATTGCGATCCAGTCATTTGACCAGCCGATCAACACACCTTTTGACCAACTCAGCAATCTGAACCAGATCGTGGTCAGCGGTTTCAAAACCGGTTTCACCTTTTATTATATTGATAAATTTTTGGGCAATGGCGATTTTTTCAATATGGTAAAGGATTTCAGTCTGAAATATCGGGGTCATCAGGTCAGCCAGCTCGATTTTAGAAATTATCTGATCGAACATTCCAATCAGGATTTGTCATGGTTCTTTGATGATTACATCGACAAAAAAGACAGAATCAATTTCAAACTTTTGAATGCAGAAGAATCGGACGGAAGACTCAAAGTGAAAATTAAAAACAAAACCGGTTTCAAAGGCCCTTTTCAGCTGACGGGTGAAAAGGACGGACAGCCGGTCAGGACCGAATGGCATCAGAATTCAAACAATAAATTTGAAGCCGATTTTCCTGCCGGTGATTATGACCAGCTGGAACTTAATCCCGATTTTCTGTTTCCCGAAATTGTGGAGCGCGACAATTATATGCGTACACGGGGTTTGTTCAAAAACATGAAAAGACTGCAATTCAGGCTGTATCCCGATGTTGAAAACCCAAAATATTCACAGGTTTTTGTCAATCCGCAGCTCAGATGGAACAATTATGACAAATTTCTGATCGGTGCCAAATTCCAAAATCAGTCGCTGATCAGAAGGCCTTTCAAATGGTCGATCACGCCAAAGTGGTCAACCGGACAGAACACACTGACCGGGAACGGGCTGATTCAGAATACTTTCCTGCCACAAACCGGAATTTTTCAGTCGATTCGAATCGGCGCAGGCGGACAGTACGAACACTATGCAAAAGATTTGAGCTATTTCAAACTGTCTCTTTTTTCAATTGCAGAGCTCAAAAAAGATTACCGAAGCAATCTGAATCAGGGATTCATCATCAGTTATGACCATTTGGACAAGGAAGTGGCGGCCGGAATAAAAAAGACGGACGAGGACAAATATGGTCTTTTCAATCTGACCTGGTATTATTCAAAACCCGATTATATCCACGAATTCAGAAGTTCGGCAACCTTTCAGACGACCGAAGCTTTTCAAAAGATTTTTGCAGAAGCGCATTACCGCTGGCGATTTGCACCCAGGAAGCAGCTGGGTGTCAGAGTTTTTGCCGGAATATTTCTGAATAACCGTTCAAATTCCGATTATTTCAATTTTGGTCTGAGCCGTGTTTCGGATTATTCGTTCAATCTGAATCTGCTTGGCCGTTCAGAAAGTACGGGTGTTCTCAGCCAGCAGTTTATCATGTCTGAAGCAGGTTTCAAATCTCATTTTGAATCAACCGTCAACCGTTGGGTGACGTCGATGAATCTTGAATTGCCGGTCTGGCGGATGATTGATGTTTATGCAGATGCGGCGGTTTACAAAAACGGCGGTATCGGCAGCCGGTTTATATATGACACCGGCATACGGCTGAAATTTATTCCCGATTTTCTTGAATTCTATTTTCCGATTCAGTCCACTCACGGTTTTGAACCGGCAAAAGGAAAGTACGGACAAAAAATCCGTTTTACTTTGAATCTGAATTTCGCCAGCCTGATCAGCCATCTGAGACGCGGCTGGTACTGATTCATTTGATGTTTCTCGGATGAAATTTCAGAACTGTATCTCTGAGCTGATTGTCGTCGAGATGGGTATAAATCTCGGTAGTGGTGATGCTTTCGTGGCCCAACATCAGCTGGATGGAACGGAGATCTGCACCGTTTTTCAGCAGATGGGTGGCAAACGAATGTCTGAAGGTATGCGGACTGATCCGCTTTCTAATGTCCGCAATTTCGGCCAAATTCCTTATGATGGTAAAAATCATCACACGGGTCAGTTTTCTGCCTCTTCGGTTCAGAAACAGATAATCTTCAAATCCTTTTTGAATTTTGGAATGCACCCTGACCTCGTTTTTGTAAAAATTGATGATTTTGATGGTGTAATCAGAAATCGGAACCAGCCGCTGTTTGTTTCCTTTGCCGGTCACTTTGATAAAATTTTCTTTAAAAAACAGATCTGACAATTTCAGTTCGGTCAGTTCCGAAACCCGCAGACCGCAACCGTACAGAGTTTCGAGTATTGCTCGGTTTCTTTCGCCCTGAGGCAGACTCAGATCAATGACACCGATCAGAATGTTGATTTCATTTTCGGACAAAGTATCGGGCAGTTTCATCTGCAATCGCGGTGATTCGAGCAGTTCGACCGGACTGTCTTCTCTTCTACCGTCCCACCTCAGAAAATTAAAAAAACTTTTCAGAGACGAAATCAGTCTTGACTGAGAGCGTTCCGAAAATCCTTTTTTTGAATAATCATAAACAAAGGATTCCACCTCTTCCCTGCTGATTTGCACCGGTGGTGTTTTTGTGTATCTAATCAGTTTTGACAGATCGCTCAAATACGAATTCACAGTATTGTCCGAAAGACTTTTTTCAAGTTTCAGATAAGATTTGAATTCAGATAAGGCTTCATCCCAGTCCATCAGTCTGAATATTCTAGTTCGAGTACTTTTCTGATCATATTGTCTTCCGGCCACCAGGCTTTGTACATCGAATTGATGTCAAAAAGCTGTTCTGCAATTCCGGCTCTGATGTAATTTTTGAGCATGATCGTCTCATCTTGATTCACTCTTTCCGATTTCACGCCCAGCACGCTGAGGAAATCTTCATAAATCGGTGTGATGTCGTAATAATTCAAAAACAGATTTTCATTCCACCAATACGGATTGTATCGGTTTTCCATAATTTTTTTGAAAAAGAAATCGAGATTGTCATTCGAATAGAAATTTTGGAAAATCCAGGCTTTCAGATCAGAAGTATCCACCGCCACAAATTCGTCGGGCACAATACCGCCGCCGCCATAGACAATTTTGCCCGACGGTGTTTTGAATGCAAGTGATTTGTCCACTTTGATGCTGTCCTGATAATACAGTTCGCCGTTGTGAATTCGTCTGAGAAGTTCGTCAGAATATTCTTTTTTCCCGTTGTTGTACGGTCTTTGAATCGATCTGCCAGAAGGTGTATAATAATGTGCAACCGTCAGCCGTACACGGGTTCCGTCGCCCAGATTGATTTCGCGCTGAACAAGGCCTTTTCCGTAAGACCGTCGTCCGACGATGGTGGCGCGGCCGTACTCCTGAAGCGCACCCACCACGATTTCACTGGCAGACGCAGAGCCTTCATCGATCAGCACATACACTTTTTGGTCTTCCCAAATTCCTTTTGAAGTTGCATAAATGTATTTTCGCTTTTCGTCTCTGTCCTGAGTATAAACGATCAGTTCTCCTTTTTTCAGGAATTCATCCGCAATAGTTTCGGCGACCCGCATGATCCCGCCCGGATTTCCTCTCAGATCGAGAATCAGGGTTTTCATTCCCTGATTTTTGAGATCCTGCAAAGCATGATGGACTTCATCCGCAGAAGTTTCTGCAAAACGAATCAGTTTGATGTAGCCGAGTTCGGGATTGATTTTGAAATACGCATTTACACTCGGTAGCGGAAGATCTCCTTTTGACGCATTCACATCAACTGTATAATTGTCTCTTTTTAATCTAAATTTCATCTCGCGACGGTTTTCATCTCTCAGAATCGTTATCAGATTTTCGGTGTCCATACCGATCATATTGAGCGTGTCGATTTTCAAAATCCGGTCGCCTGTGAAAAGTTTTCCTCTATTCGGACTTTTTGCAGCCAAACCCGTAATCGTCAGTGTATCATTGATTTTTCTGACATAAATTCCGTAGCCCCTGAAACTTCCGCTCATCTCACGATCAGACTGTTCGAGCATCGATTTGCTCAGATAGGTACTGTGCGGATCAAGCTGTCCGACCACCTGATTGATCACATTGTCCACCAGACTGTCGGTGTTCACATTTTCCATATACTGACTGTCGATCAGCGAAACCAGTCTTCTGATTTTTTGTTCATTTGCGCTGTATTTCAGACCGACCAGATTGTCGTCTTCGTCCAGTGCAACGTCGTATTTCCTGCCAAGCATAAAACCGACAAGCAACAGAATCAGGACGATAAGAACGATGTTTAAAATTTTAAAAAACAGGCGCATGATCAATTATAATTCTTCTTCGGAAATATGTACAATTTCGACATTTGCTTTTTTGAGGAACTCAATCCCCGTGCCGTCTTTGTAATCTTTGAGATAAACCAGCCGAATGATTCCTGCCTGATGAATCAGTTTGCTGCATTCGCGACAGGGCGACAAGGTCAGGTAGAGGGTTGCCCCCTGACAGCTTTGGGTGGAAGAAGCAACTTTCAGGATTGCATTTGCCTCTGCATGAAGCACATACCATTTGGTCAGTCCTTCATCATCTTCGCATGGATTTTCAAACCCGCCTGGCGTTCCGTTGTAACCGTCAGAGATAATCATCCGGTCTTTGACGATGAGCGCACCCACTTTTTTTCGGTTGCAATGAGACAGCTGACCCCATTCTCGAGCCATTTTCAGATAGGCTTTGTCGTACTTTAACTGTTTTTTATCCATGGACTGCAAGTTAGAAAAAGAATAATTATCAGAAATGAAATATTTCAGGTTTCTAAAATGCTGATTCGAGTATGAATTCTGCAGTTCTCTGAAGCTGACTGTCGCCTCGTGTATAGACGATTACGATTTTTGTTCCGGGATGTTTCCTGAAAGTCTCATTGATTTCAACCAGCGAAATCACCTCTCTTTCTCTAATGTCAAAATTAATTTTATCGGTTTTCACTGCGGTCTGGTCACCTTTTTTATTATTATCGCCAAACAGACCGATTTTTTTTTCGTTGATAAATCTGACGGCATCTCCTTTTTCCAGACCGGCGCGGTCGGCTGGTGAATCTTTCCTCACATAAGAAACTTCGAGATAAGGCAGTTCGGGATAGGGCTGATAGAGCTCAAGACCGGCAAGATTGTAATAAAATTCATCTTTGAAATATTTATTCTTTTTCACAAACAGTTTTGAATTTTTGTAATCATAAACCGTTGTAAATCTTCTCAGGATTTCAGCACCGACAGATCCGCTTCTGCCCGTTCGGGTCACATAGGAAACCGACAGGCTGTCTGGAAAAGAAACCGTCGGCTTTCTGATGTGATAACTGCCCAATTCAAGATTTTGGATCCTTGCCCTTTTGCCGTAGATCTCACCGTTGAGACCAAATCCAAGATAATCTTCGATAAATGGCGGTTTGGGATAAATTTGCTGTTCATCTTTTTCAAACAGCCAAAGCGCATCTGTTCCTGCCGAATCAATCAGCAGTCTGAGCAGGGCAGGCTGATCATTGATGGTTGAATTCAATTTCAGATAAGGTTTATTGCCAGATACTTCCATATCGAGTTCGCTGAATCCCGATGAATTAAATTTTTTGTAAAAATTTTCATGCCGGTAAAAAGTAATTCTTTTTCGGCTGTAATTGACTTTGACCACAAGATCTTTGAACACATCATAACCGACGATTCCAAAAACCGGAATACCAAAACGACTGCCCAAATCAATGTCTTCATACAGCAGAATCACATCTGCGGGGCGTATTACCGCTTTTCCAAATCCGATCGAATTGTCCTTTGACCGATAGGCTTCGAGTTTTTCGCGGTCTTTGCCCAAACCCCAGATGCTGATCTGTTCACCTTTTTTGAGTTGCAAATATTTGAATGCATCCAGATTGGTTATGATCGTGTATGGCGAACCGGTGTCGAGCAGGAAATCCAGCGGCTGAGAACCGTTGACCGAAACCGGAATGATGACAAAGCCCGAAGCATACTTAAAATCCAGATTGAATTTTTTCTTTCCGCCATCGATCAGCGTTTCCTGTCCACAGACAGAAATACAAAGCAGCAAAATCAATTTGAAAAATTTCCGAATTAACATCAGAGAAAATTAATCAAAAAAATTGAATTGGGGTTGTTAAAATTTGGCGGAACCAATTATCTTTATCTAAAAATTATGCATCGCAAGAATGTCAGCATTTCATCTTGAAATAACTGTATCGAGCAAATCATTGTCATTAATCATAAAAACCATTCCAGCGATTTCGTCAACTATTACCGTTGGCATATATGGATTTAAATTTTTAAGATGTTCAGGGTTAAAATCTGAATTTCAGAAAACAAAGCTTCTTTTTCTTTTCTTTTTAACCTTCTATTATCAGATTCAGATTCTTTTGGCATAAATTTCATACTCGTCATTGTTTGTCAAATCAATATTAACGGTGCATCTTAAAGAGGATATTTCATTTTGAATGATGAGAACAATTATAAAGAGCCTATGTTTTGTTTTAGTTTATTGATTTTCAAGATTTATCCCTTTAGTTTAGAAAGAAGCCTTTGAAATCAGTTTAATAAATTAAGGTTAATCGGTTTGAAAAGAAATCTGACGATTTTGAAATAATGAAAAGCTCTTATGAGTTGAGAATTGAATATTTTCCAATTCTTCTATATTACTGTTTTCAAGAAATTGCTTCATTTCAAAAGGTTTATTAGAGAATGAATTAAAAAAATAGGCATAAACAGGATATTTATAACACAAATGATTTTGATTTAAATTCTCACTTCATCAAATCACTCACCGTCAGCTCGTTGTCGATAACATCCAGATAATATTCATTTTTCACTGTTCCATAAGCGGTGATCAGTGTGTTGAATACTGTCTTTTTGGTTTTTGTCTTATTGATAAATTCCTGTTTTCTGTTTTTGGGCAGCGTTTTTAAATAAGTTTTCAACAGTAAAAATACCTCCTGCTAGTTTGAAGGCGGCGTGACAATGGGCAAACCCGAATATTCGACTGTCTTTTGAGTGAAATTATTGATCTGTGTCTGAAGATCTGCATTCTGAATTCCTGTTATCCTCAGGCAGAAATATTTTTTAAACACTTCATCGATCAGATAGGTTTTCCCAACTCTTCTTCTGCCTGTCACCGCAAGAAAGGTTGATTTATTTCGGGTCAAAAAGTCTTTCATCAAATTCTCCTGTTCTTTTCTGGCTGTCATATATTTGTATTTATCTATACGAAAATATGACATAAGTACAAATATAAAAAATTATAATTGTACTCATCTGCCGTTATTATGATGATAAATACAAATATGAAAATTTGAAATCAAGCTTTCTGATAATGACCTTTTCGAATAAAAAAGAAAAATAATAGAACCTTCAATCTTTGAATTTCAGAATCAAATCAACCGCTGTCTGACCTTATAATTCAAAATCAGAAAGATTGCAACCAAAGCGATAAACGACACCAGCGAGCTGCCGCCGTAACTGAAGAATGGCAACGGAATTCCGACCGTCGGAAACAATCCCATCACCATTGCGATGTTGATAAAGAAATGCAGCAAAAAGATGGTTGCAACCGAATAGCCAAAAAATCTGGAAAACCTTTCGCGCTGCTGTTCGGCCAAATAATAAATCCGCATGATGAACAGTCCGTAAAAGATAACCAGCAGCGAACTGCCCACAAATCCCCATTCTTCGCCAACCGTACAAAATATATAGTCGGTGGACTGTTCGGGTACGAATTTTCCGATTTTCACGGTTCCCTGCAGATAGCCTTTCCCCATCAGATCACCCGATCCGATTGCGGTTTTTGAATACAACAGATTGTAACCGGAAGTGTCCCTGTATTTCTTTTCACCTTCAAACAATACCATCACCCTTTCCTGCTGATGCTGTGGCAGTTTCGCATAGATCGCAGTAGATGAAATCGACACCATACCGACAATTATAAATACAATAAAAGTCAACAGCCCGGTTTCGAGTGAGCGGTTTGAACCAAACTCGGGAGTGAACATTTTATAGGGCGATTCGTTGTTGTCTTTTAATATGAAATAGGAAACCGACAGCGCTGAAATCAATGCAATCGCAATTCCGATCATCGAATAGAAATAAACATCAAAAGCAAGCAGTTCGTGAAATACAAATTGTTTTGAATTTTCGTCTTCTACTGCTCCCATTTCGGGAAAGAAAAACATCATTGCCATCATCGCCAGAAAATATCCGACCATTCCCAACTGTATGCCCATTGCGGTTTTCAGCAGATCACGGTTGTAAGTGAATCCAATGATAAACAATGCGATCAGAACCGTAACCAGACCAATGCCGACCAGCAGATAATAGGCCGGATGGGTAATTGAAAACACAAAAAGCGAACCGCCCAAAACCGGAATAAATACAAACCAGGCCGAAAAACCTTCGCGATACAATGCGATGATGAAAGCGCTAAAAACCAAAACGGAACCCAAATCGGGCTGAAGCATGATCAGCAGTATCGGTATGGCTAAAATTGTAAAAGCAGTCAGTACGGTTTTTCGTGTACCCATCTCGATGGAAGGCGAACTGATGTAATTTGCCAAAAACAGACCTGTGGCTATCTTGGCGACCTCAACCGGCTGGAAACTGACCGGACCAAAATTGAACCAGGCCTTGGCGCCGTTGATTTCCTTGCCGAATATCAGAACAGCAACCAGCAAAATCAGTGAGAAAATATAAATGAACGGACTGTAAACTTCAAAGAAATTGGGCGAGGTCGATGAAACCGAAATCAATCCGATAACAGCCGCCAGTCCAATACCAAAGAAAACCAGCTGTCTAATTCCTTTATCAGGATCAACACTGTACACATTCATTATTCCAAAAACAATGAGCAGCAGGCACATGATAATCAGCGGCCAGTCGATTCCCTTATTTGTCCTACTCTGATTCAACACTGTCTTTTACTTCGGGTTCAACATACCATCCTTTTCGCTTCAGGTAGGTAATCCATTGTTTCTCATATTCATACTCCAGACTTCCGGTCAACATACGGGTTTCCAGCGCCTTTCGTTCGATGGTATCGGTGATATATCTTTCAGCGATCAGACTTGCCATTGGTGCAGCCCATCTTGCACCCCAATATCCGTTTTCGACTACCACGGCCACTACGATCTTCGGATCTTCGACCGGTGCAATCAGTGCAAAAACAGAATGATCCTGTCCGTGCGGGTTTTGTGCTGTCCCTGTCTTTCCTGCCTGACTGAAAAGGGTTGTCCTGTATTGTCGGGCGGTTCCGTTGATGAATGCATCTCTCATTCCGTCGATGATCGGTTCAAAATATCTGGATTCGACCAGCGATTTTTTCATCTCGGTAAATCTGGGATCTTTCTGTGGTTGACCGTCGATTTCTCTTACGATATGAGGCGTAAAATAACTTCCGTGATTGGCGATAATCGACAGGAAATTTGCCATTTGGAGCGGAGTCAGTGAAATATCGCCCTGACCCATTCCGTTAAAAATCATCTGATAGGGCGTCCATTTTCCTTCGCCGAATCTTCTGTCATAAAATGCAGCAGAAGGAATCAGCCCCGAACTTCCTACCGCCAGATCATTGTTGAGATACACGCCCATTCCCATGCTGTTCATGATCGCTTTCCATTCGTCCATTCCTCTTGCATAGTCACCGGGATATTTGGCTACGATATCACGATAAGCCTCAGAAAAATAGTTGTTGCAGGATTTTGCAATCGCCAGTCTGAGTGCGATCGGGCGATAATATTGTCCGCAGTGACATGCAATTTTCAATTTTCCGTAATGAAAACCGTGTCTGCAGACATAGGTGGTTGAATCGGTGATGACACCCATCTGCTGTGCTGCGAGTCCTGTGACCAGTTTGAAAATTGAACCGGGCGGATAGGTTCCCTGGGTGGCACGGTCAAAATTGGCCATGGTCACCGTATCTTTGAGCAATGCGGTACGATCGGATGAATTCAAAAACCGATTCGGATCGACTGTCGGCGCGGAAGCCATCGCAAGGATTTCACCGGTCTTCGGATCGATTGCCACGATGGCTCCTCTTTTGTTCTGAAGCAGTTTTTCGGCAAATTCTTGAAGCTCGTAATCAATGGTCAGACTGATTGACTTTCCGGTTTTTGCAGGTTTGTCAAATTCACCATTTTTGTACGGTCCGACGGGTTTCATCAGTCGGTCGGCAATGTAATTTCGAACCCCTTTTACGCCTCTTAATTCTTTTTCGTAAGATTTTTCGACGCCTGCGATTCCCACCAGATCGCCCGGGCTGTAATAATCTGAATCGGTTTTGATATAGGCTTCATTTGCTTCATTGATGTATCCGAGTATGTTGCCGGCAGAATTGACCATATATTTTCGTTCCGGTCTTTTGACAATCGAAATCGAAGGATAGAGGTAAAGCTGTTCCTGAATTCTTGCATAATTTTCTCTCGAAACATTTCTGACCAGCGGATAAGGTGAAAGCGCTCTGAAGAATTTCTCCTGTTTGATTTCATCCATCCGTTTTTTGAAATCAGAAACCTGAATTCCGGCCATTTTGCAAAATGAAATCGTGTCAAATTCTTCATTGATCATCGCAGGAACCACATCGAGCTCGTAAGAATAGGTATTACTCACCAAAAGCCGTCCGTCTCGATCGAGTATATCACCCCGGTTCGGATAAAGCACTTCCTGTTTCACCGAGGTATTGATCGCATTCAATTTGTATCTGTCGGTGGAAAGCTGAAGGTAGTAGAGACGCCAGACAAACAACCCGATAATCATCAGCACCACTGTGTTGACCACAAAAATCTTCTTCATCGTTCTGCTCTCTTTCTAAATAAAATCAGGTAGAAATATACAAAAATCAGAGTGAAAATCGAACAATAAAGCGTTCTTAACAAAACTTCGTCAATGTTTGTGAATGAAAGACTTTCAATAAAGAATAAAATAAAATGATGGATAAAAACCATCGGGATGGTGTAAACCAGCCACTGCATTGCGCTGAAATCACCAAATCTGAATTCATCGATCTCAAAATATTTTGTTCCCGAAACCATTCTGATGATTCCGTTTCTCAATCCGCCGACGGTTATGCATGCAAATGCATGAATTCCGCCGGTGTTCTCAAATATATCTACACCCCAGCCGAGCAAAAAACAAAGCGTCAGAAACAAAAATCTGTTTTTTCCGGTCGGATAAAGAAGAACAAACAAAATGTAAACATAAGGAACCGCAACCTGCTCGAACACCAGTTTGTCAAACAGAAAGACCTGTATAAAGACCAAAAAAGCAATCAGTATGATATTGAATAAGAACCTAAAGTTTAGCATTGATACTGTCTGTTTTTTCTACTTCCATTATTTCCTTTCGCTGAAGATTGAAGACCACCTGAGCATATCTCAATCTGCCAAAATCTTCTTTGAGTTTAATCTTTATGTCCAATTCTCCCGTAATGTTGTTGATTCCGTGTTCAATTACGGTTCCTACCATTAGACCGCCCGGAATCACACCCGATTTTCCGTCTGTCTCGATCGTATCTCCTTTGCTGACTTCAATGTATTTCGGAATTTCAAGCAGCTGTGCATATCTCGGATCTTTTCCGTCCCAGACCATGGTGCCAAAATATCGGTTACCTTTGAGCTGTACAGTCACCCTTGCATCTTTGTTAAGGGTTGACATCACTCTTGAATAGTTGTCTGAAGTCTTGAGCACATAACCTACCACACCGTTGGCAGAAATAACGCCCATCCCTTTTCTGATTCCCTGACGGCTTCCTTTGTTGATGGTGATGAAATTATGATCCTTCATCACCGAATTGCTGATCACCTCAACCGGAAGGAAACTGTAGGTTTGGAAGAATTCGAGATTTGAAACCGGTCCTCTCAGCGTGTCGGCTTCAGACCTTTCTGCTTTCAGTTTCTCGAGTTCTTTTCTGAGTTCTGAATTTGATCTCTGAAGCTCACGATTGTTATCCTTCAAATTGATGTATTGGGTGAAATTTGCGATCCTTCCGTCCACAAAGCCGCTAAAACGGGTGCTTGTCTTGTCCAGCATCGCTTTGTGATAAACCTTTTCTCTGAAGATAAACAGAAAGGCGATCAGCGAAAGCAATACATAAAACAAAAACAATCCATTCCTGATAATTGGTTTGAGGATGAATTGCATGGTTCAATTATTTCATTAAGAAAGTAAACTTCTCAAGATTCTTCAATGCAATACCGGTTCCGCGAACTACTGCTCTCAGTGGATCGTCTGCAATAAACACCGGCAATCCTGTCTTTTTGGAAATTCTTTTATCCAGTCCGCGCAGCATCGATCCGCCACCTGCCAGGTAAATTCCGGTATTGTAAATATCGGCAGCAAGTTCGGGCGGTGTCTGTGACAAAGTTTCCATCACCGCATCTTCGATTCTCAAAATAGATTTGTCGAGTGCACGTGCGATTTCTTTGTAATTTACTGTAATTTCTTTTGGTTTTCCGGTGATCAGGTCTCTCCCCTGAACTGCCATATCTTCGGGTTCGTTTTCAAGCTCTTCGATTGCGGCACCCACCTGGATTTTTACATTTTCAGCAGTTCTTTCACCGATGTACAGATTGTGATGGCTTCTCAGATAATAGGCAATGTCGCTTGTGAACACATCACCTGCAATTTTCACCGATTTGTCGCAAACGATTCCGCCGAGCGCAATCACTGCAATTTCTGAAGTACCACCGCCTATGTCGATGATCATATTTCCTTTTGGCAGCTGAACGTCGATGCCCACACCCACTGCAGCAGCCATCGGCTCGTAGATCAGACGGACGTCTTTTGCATTTACGTGTGCCGCAGAATCCTTAACCGCTCTTTTTTCTACTTCTGTGATTCCGGACGGAATACAAATCACGATTCTGAGCGAAGGTGAAAAAAACTTTCCTCTGATACCCGGAATCTGTTTGATGAATTCACGAATCATGTATTCTGAAGCCTCAAAATCAGCGATCACACCGTCTTTCAGCGGTCTGACCGTTTTGATGTCATCGTGGGTTTTGCCCTGCATATGCTTGGCTTTTTCTCCCACAGCAATAACCTTATTGGTTCGTCTGTCAATCGCAACGATTGAAGGACTGTCAATTACAACTTTGTTGTTATGGATAATCAGTGTGTTGGCCGTCCCTAAATCTATGGCCACATCCTGGGTGAAAAAATTAAATAACTTCATCTAAATCAATTGCTTTTGCCTGTTATTGTAAACGCGTACAAAAATAGGAATTTTATAACGAGTATAAAAAGCTAAAAACGGTTTTTCGAAAAAAAATAATTCAGTTCAAAAATCAGGAGTGAAAATTTGAATACAATTCATTGCAGTTATTTGACTATTAATCATTTAAATTTTAATAAATAAATTACTCAAAAGTATGATTTCGAATTAAAAATCAATTTCAAATTCCTAAAATCAAAGTATCTTTTTGATCACTCTCAATTTGTGAGAATACAATTGCGAATCCGTATTGAAAATTCCGGTCGAATCCAACGGGTCAATCCTCACTTTTCCGTGCGCATGAATGATCCGGTTTCCGTCCATAATGATGCCGACATGTATGATTTTCCCTTCAGAATTATCAAAAAATGCCAGATCACCCGGTTCTGCTTCTTCCACAAAACTCAATGCCTCACCCAGTTCTGACTGTTGTGCCGAATCTCTCGGAATCTGAACACCCGCATATTTGTAAACCTGCTGGCTCAAACCCGAACAGTCGATTCCGAAATTTGATTTTCCGCCCCACAGATAAGGCGTATTCATATATAGTTTGCACAAACTCGCCAGTTCTTCTTTGGTCATATTTCCCTCTTCGATCTGACCTTCATAATAAAATCTTTTGGCGCCAAAACGGATTTTGAAATCATTTATCCCCGAAAGTGAAGCACCCAACGGAAGGACGATCGGATCTTCATCCGACAGTACCATATTGAATATATCAGAAGTATAAGGACCTTCCTTCAGATTTTCGTAATCCGATTCGGACAGCTCCAGAAACTGTTTTTTGTCTGCCCAGCCTTCATAACCGTCATAATCGGCTTTGATCCTGATCCAGTTTTCTTTTGTTTCGATGATTTTGACTTTTTCGCCAAATAAGATCTGAGTCACCATTTCGGAACGGTCGGAGCTCTCTGCCCTAACGGCTGCGACTCCAAGCTGACAAACTGCGTATTCCATTAATCGATGAAATTAATTTTTATGCGCTCAAAGTTAAAGTTTTCTGATCAAACTGATTCCATCTCTGATCGGAAGTATCAACATTTCTACCCGATTGTCTTTTGAAACCGTTTCGTTAAATTCTTTCAATATGGCAGTATCCTTGTCATTGGTGCGGCTTTCTTCCATAACTTTTCCATACCAGAGCACATTGTCGGCAAGGATAACTGCTCCCGATTTTGCCGATTTTACAATCTTTTCGTAATAATTGATGTAATTGCTTTTGTCTGCGTCGATAAAGAAAAGATCAAATTCAGACAAATCCAGCTGATCCATCACTTCCAACGCATTTCCGATTTTGATTTCGATCTGATCTGTATAATCCGACCGTTCAAAATATTTTTTGACCAGATACAGCAATTCTTCATTTCTGTCGATGGTGATGATTTTTCCGTCCAAATCAAGACCTGCCGCCAGACAAAGCGTTGAATAACCGGTGAACATGCCGATTTCGAGAATGTTTTTTGGTTTTGTGATTTTTGAAATCAGACTCAGCAGTCTGCCCTGATATCCGCCCGAAAGCATTTGAGGCTGGGTGGTTTTCTGAAAAGTTTCAGATTCCAGATTTTTTAATAAGTCCGATTCGGAAGTATAATGTTTGTCAAGATAGTTATCCAGCTGATTTGAAAAAAGACTCATTTTTTTTGATTTTATTTAATTGATTAAAATTTTTTGACAGCACAAATGCAATTCATTCGATACAGTCTTCATTTGTCGGTCCAAAAGTTTGCAGAGTCCATATATTTCCCCAAATATACGGCTTTCGCAAAAATTATTTTGTAATTTTATCGGCTATCAAAACAAAATTAAATGATTACCAAGACAGTAGATAATGTACAGGTTGCAATTGCCGACCTGAAAGACGGTATGACCTGTATGGTGGGCGGATTCGGTCTTTGCGGAATTCCGGAAAACATCATCAGTGAGATGGTCAGAAGAAATGTGCAGAACCTGACCTGCATTTCAAACAACGCAGGTGTGGATGATTTTGGACTCGGACTTTTGCTCAAACAAAAACAGATCAAAACCATGATTGCATCTTATGTGGGAGAAAATGCTGAATTTGAAAGACAGATGCTGAGCGGTGAGATGGAAGTTATACTGACGCCACAGGGAACTTTGGCCGAAAAATGCAGAGCGGCGCAGCACGGATTTCCGGCTGTATTTGTAAAAGCAGGTTATGGAACTGAAGCAGCCGAAGGAAAGGAAATTAGAGAATTTGACGGAAAACATTATGTACTGGAATTGGCGTTCAAAGCCGATTTCTCATTTGTAAAGGCGTGGAAGGGAGACACTGCGGGCAACCTGATTTTTAAAGGAACCGCAAGAAACTTCAATGCGCCGATGGCAGGTGCCGCAAAAATCACAGTGGCAGAAGTTGAAGAACTCGTTCCGGCAGGTGAACTGGATCCGAATCAGATTCATATTCCGGGAATCTTTGTTCAAAGGATTTTCCAGGGAGAAAAATATGAAAAGAGAATTGAGCAGAGAACCGTCAGACCAAAAAATTAATTAAGATGTTGACAAAAGAACAAATCGCACAAAGAATAGCAAGAGAATTGCAAAACGGATATTATGTCAATCTCGGTATCGGGATTCCGACGCTGATCGCAAATTATGTACCCGAAGGGCTTGAAGTCGAATTTCAGAGCGAAAACGGAATCTTGGGAATGGGCCCTTTTCCGTATGAAGGCGAAGAAGACGCAGACCTGATCAATGCCGGAAAGCAGACGATTACCACCCTGCCCGGCGCAGCATTTTTTGATTCGGCAATGAGTTTCGGAATGATTCGCGGACAGCATGTCGATCTGACTGTGCTCGGCGCAATGGAAGTCGATCAGAACGGTGATATTGCCAGCTGGAAAATCCCGGGAAAACTGGTAAAAGGTATGGGTGGTGCAATGGATTTGGTTTCATCGGCCGAAAATATCATTGTCGCTATGATGCATACCAACAAACACGGTGAATCAAAAATTCTGAAAAAATGTTCGCTGCCGCTGACCGGTGTAAACTGTGTGACCCGTGTGGTGACCAATCTCTGTATGCTCAATCTCGAAAACGGAAAATTCAGACTGCTCGAAAGAGCGCCCGGCATCTCAATCGATGACATCAAAGCTGCAACCGAAGCAGATCTAATCATCGAAGGAGAAATTCCTGAAATGATATTTTAATCTCAATTGATTTGATAAAGAAAGCCCTGCGATCAACAGGGCTTTTTGTTTGAATTTGAGTTAATTTCCACCGGATTTGAAATAACTGATGATGCATTTTCTCAAATCACCCGCAATTTCATCTTCTTTAGGTGTATAGATTTTCAACACACCCGGATTGTCCTTCGTCAGAAACGGAATGTCCAGACCCAGCATCAGAAAATCATTGACCGCAACACTGTATGTCTTTGAATCGTCCAACGGCTGTCCTTTCACCTGCCACTCGCCTCTTGGGTTTTGGTCAATATTGTATCGCTGCAGATAAGCACCGGTTCCGCTTGCATTCAGACCAAAATCAAGAACTTTCCTCAACAGTTTTCCGGTCATGTCAACCAGCAAAACACTTCCGCCGAAAGGAAGAATTCTGAATACATCTTTTCCGGTGATATCACCCGACAGACGGTCGTCAATCCTGATTCCGCCACCGTTTGAAAATGCACCGTCGGGTTGGTTGTCATAAGCAAGCGACATCGATTTTCCGAGAATCGTTCCCAGATTGGTCTGTTCGCTTCTGCTTGCGGTGTCTGTTCCGTCCAGAGGAACGGCTGCATGATAGACGACTTCGTAAGGATCATCCAAAACGGTTTTCAGATTCTGATCAAGTATCTTGTTCCATTTGTCAACCGCTGCCTGAACTTCGGGTTTTGAGGAATATTTATCGGTAACCGGAACCAGTTCCGAATCAATGATAAGATTTTTAGTTGCCGGATTATAAGTCAGTGTGTGAACATATAGACTGACCACATTTGCATCTGCTTTTGCAATCACAGATTTGCCGACATTCACAAGCATATTGTTATGTTCATGGCCGCCCATAATCAGCTGAATGTCAGGGATTCTCCTTGCAATTTCTTTGTCCTGTTCAATTGACACATGGGTCAGTCCCAGCACAAAATCAGAATTTTGGGATGCTTCATTATAAGCTCTTACCGATTCATCATAAATATCGTCATAATGGACAAAATCCTTTGGATTGGATGGTATGGTCACACCAAAAACACCAAAATTCACGCGATCGCCATTTGAATTTGCTGCAGTATAAATCATAAAATCAGAAAAATATTCCCTTCCGGTCAAAGTTTGTTTGTAAAAAGGTTTGTTTCCGTCCTTTGTGACCTGACGGACATTTGCGGACATCCATGTAAATTCTGATTCGTCAATTCTTTTTTGAAGATCCGGCTCTTTGATGTCAAATTCATGATTCCCGAAAGTCACCAAATCAAGACCCGAAAGGTTCAGCACTTCAATCATCTGTTTGCCCTGAAGTCGTTCGCCGTCCACCTTGATGGTTCCCAGAAGCGACGGATTTACAAAATCGCCTGCAAGAAAAAACCAGGTATTCGGATTTTGATTTGCGATTGAATCCCGGATGCCGGCAACCCGAGCCAGACCGCCGCTTTTTCCGTTGTTCACCGCATCGATCTCATACACATCATTGATCTGAATGATTTTGATGACAATGTTTTCATTTGATTTCAATTCCTGTGAAGAGGTTGTTGTCGCAGTTTGTGTCTGACAACCCAACATAATGAATCCTGTCAGGATCGGTAGTAACAGTTTTTTCATAAAAATGATTTTAGTTTCAATTATTCAGGATTCCAAGATACGATTAATTTTTGATTTGACTGAATCGTGTCAATCTTCAATGATTGAAATCGTGCCCGATTCGGAAAGCGTATCCTGGGTTTCAATCAGTTTGATGCTCGAATTGTCCTGAACGCTTTTCTTTGGTTTTGAAGCCACTGAGGCCAGAACGATATAGGGTTTCATTTCGTGAAATTTCTTTTCGCTGATCATATAACAGGATTTGATTTGATCAACCGAGCTGAAATTTCCGCCCAGACTCATTTTGTATTTGATGATCGAGGCCGCCTGCTTTTCGCTGAAACCTATTTTCTGCCAGTCCTTTTGAGAATATTGATTCGGATTGAATTTTTTGTAATTGATCTTTTGATTTGAATCTGAGGATTGGAAATTTGAATTTTGGTTTTTGTGTTTTTCAAAATCACCAAACACAATGTAAGGTTCTATTTCAGCAAATTTCTTTTCACTGATTACAAAACATTCACTGAGCTGTTGTCTGCCTGAAAAATAACCGCCCAGTGAATATTTGTATTTGATAATGGTGTTGCTTTGTTTTTCAGAAAACCCCAATTTCATCCAACCCTGTTGGTCGAGTTCGTTGGGATCGAATTCGGAAAGAGCCGTCTTGTCAAACTGTCCGCTTTGAAGGGGTGTTCTGACAATTTCAGATTTTGTAACAACTGCAAACTCTTCTTCAGTTTTATTAAAATTCAATTTGAGACTGAAAATTTCAAACATTAACAATCCAAATACAAACACAAAAAGTCCTGCTCTCTGTGATTTTGAATAACGAATTCCTGATTTTGCGAAACTGTCCATTTGCCCAAATAATAAACCCAACGGGAAGGCTAAATTAGCCATCCGAAAAATAATAACCATTCAGCAAAGGACTGATTTCTACAGGGGAAAAACCGCTAAAAACTGGCGGGGAAAATATTTGACTTATAGAAAATTACAAATCAAAAACTGATTTTCGTCGGACGATGATGCCGTCTTTGACCCAAAGAAAGAATGCGATCACCAGATAAAAACCAAAGGTGACGCCCAAAGTAACAAATGAAAGATAGATAAACAGCAGTCTCAGTCTGGACGCGCGCACACCGAGTTTGTCTGCAATTCTTGAGATCACATTGAAACCGTTGAATTCAAGAAAATTTCTGATTTTATCGAACATCTTTTAAAATTTGTACTCCGATGGCGCAATTTAAACATTTTTTCTGGTTGCAGAAATGCTTTTTTAATTCGAGAAAGGATTGGGATTCAAATGCATTTTCTGCTTTCAGACCCAATTTGGAATAACCGGCTATGACCGAATTCTTTTCGGCAGGAAGTTCTCTCAGCCATTCAATCAGTTCTTCTGAAGCATCCGTGCCCAACGATTTTGAATATACAAATTTGATTGGAATCACCACATTGATAATCAGCCGCTCAATCAGATCTGCTGAAATTGATTTGACCGAAATTCTTGATGATTCTTTTTCGAGGGTGAAATGATTTTTCCAAAAATCGGGATATGCCAAATCATAAAATACAGCTTCAATTTTTTTGAAAGAACGGCTGCCCATCAGGTATCCGAACAGATTCTGATAAGAAGAATACAGCGTGGCAAGCTGCATCAGTCTGACGGTCGGAAAGCTGTAAGGACGCATCCTTGAGAATTTGAAAATCTTATTGTCAACCGGAAAAAGTTTGTATTTATTGGTCAAAAACAAATAATCATCCTGAAGTTTCAGCACATATTCATCATTGGAATTGATGTCAAGAAATCCTGCCTGACCCAAAAATAAAGCCTGAACCAGTTCGGGTCGGGTTTGAATTTTTTTCAGCACTTTATAATCAAATGAATCAGCCCAAATTTCAAAAACATCTGAATTGACCTTCAGACCAAATGAATAAGCCATCTTTTTAAACAGCAGTCTTTCCCAGTCTTTTTTATTTTCACCAAATTCCTTTTCGATTTCATCTGTTTTTCTTTCGAGTCTTTCAATCACAAGCCTTTCGAGCCAGAATTTGATTTTTTCCTGACGAACAAGATGAATGCTCTTTTCACATGGAATAAAATTCATGCCCGGCTGAAGCAGTTCATCATAATTTTTGATGACTTCGGGGAATATATAGGCTCTCAGTTCCAAAGTGGGAACATTTCTCTTTTTGAGCATTTCGACTTTTCTGTCGTGCTCATAAACCACATGAAGAATCACATTTTCATAAGCCGGATCGGCCGAATGTCGGTGAAGATCCCAGTCAGAAGATTTGACATGTATTTCTATGCTGCCCGCCCAAATCCGATGGTCTGTTTCGATCTGACCCATTAAAAAATCCGGGCCCGAGTCAATTTTGTTCCAAAGACCGCGTTTGATGATCCTGATATCTTTGCCGTCGGTGGTTTTCAGATTCAGATTGTTGAGCAGCTGAAAACGCCAGATGAAATGTAACATCGCTTCTTTCATCTCATTGATTTTAGTATTGAGATTTGAAATTTACGAATTAAAACATCACCATCCAAGGAGAAGAATCCCAATTCGAAAAGGTTTCAGTTGATTTTGAAAATTTCTGAAGTTTTAAATCTGATCGGCGCCCATCAGCTTTTCGGCATTCTCGGCAAGTTTGAGCGCATCAATCATTTCCTGAATGTCACCGTTCATGAAATTGTCGAGATTGTAAATCGATTTGTTGATTCGGTGGTCGGTCACCCTTCCCTGCGGATAATTGTAGGTTCTGATTTTTGCGGAACGGTCACCGGTTGAGACCAGAGATTTTCGGTGTGCAGATCTTTCGGCGTGTTTTTTCTCGTATTCGATTTCGTAGAGTTTTGTCCTGAGCAGCTGAAGCGCTCTTTCTCGGTTGGCATGCTGCGAACGTGCTTCCTGACAGACGATCACAATACCAGAAGGTTTGTGGGTCAGCTGAACTTTGGTTTCCACTTTGTTCACATTCTGACCTCCGGCACCGCTCGAACGCGCAGTCTGGTATTCCAAATCGGCCGGATTGATCTCAACATCGACCTCTTCTGCTTCGGGCAAAACCGCAACCGTAATCGCAGAAGTGTGAACCCTTCCCTGAGATTCGGTTTCGGGCACACGCTGGACACGATGGACGCCGCTTTCAAATTTCATGGTGCCGAAAACATCATTGCCCTGCACACTCAAAATCAATTCTTTGAAACCTTTGACCGAGCCTTCGCTTTCGTTCAGGACTTCATATTTCCAGCCTTTGTTTTTAAAAAACATGCTGTACATCCTGTAGATGTCCTCAACAAAAATTGCAGCTTCATCACCGCCGGTACCTGCTCTGAGTTCGACAACCACATTTTTTTCATCGTCCGGATCTTTTGGAATCAGCATGAGTTTGACTTCCTCTTCAATTTCCGGAATTTTATGGATGGCTTCGTCCTTTTCGATTTTTGCAAGCTCCACCATTTCGGCATCGCCGCCGGCAGAAATAATTTCGTCAGCCTCGCTGATCACATTGAGCAAACTTTGGTATTCTTTCTGTTTTTCAACGATGTCCTTCAGATCCGAATATTCCTTGGTCAACTTTGCATACCGTTCCTGATCTGCAATCACAACCGGTTGTATGATCAGGTCGGAAACCTCATCAAACCGCTGTCTGATCGCATTCAGTTTGTCAATCAAATCATTTGCTGCCATGGTTTTTGTTTTGGACTGCAAATTTAAGCCGAATGACGGAATGCACAAAGGATTGGAAATAAAGATTCAATCGAATCAATCCATAAACATGAACTCTCGGTATTTGGTCAATGGCCAAACTTCGTCGTCCACCAGCATTTCGAGCTCGTCAACATCTGCGCGGATAATCGAGAAATACGGTTTGACGCGGTTCCCAAAAGCTTCTGCTCTTTTTTGTTCGGATTTGTTCCGGCCTGATTTTTCAATTTCTGAAAGCAACTGATCGACTGATACTTTGATTCTGCTGATTTTTTCGGAGATCATCCGTATCAGATCGATCTGTTCTTTTGCCAAAGATTTGAATTCTTTGTCAGGGAAAATGCTTTTCAGTCCTTTTACATTTTTAATCAGATCGTTTTGATACAGAATTGCAGTCGGGATGATGTGATTTCTCGCCAGATCAGCCAAAACCTTTGCTTCAATTTCAACGAGTGTCGAATATTTATTCAGTTTCAGTTCATTTCTGGATTCAATTTCAACTTTGCTCAAAACCGAATTTCTGATAAACAGATCCATATTCTTCTTTTCGAGCTCGACTTTGAGCGCGTCGGGTGTGGTTTTGAGATTGTTCAATCCTCTTTTTGCGGCTTCGACTTCCCATTCTTTGCTGTATCCGTTGCCTTCAAAAAGTATATGTCTTGAGGTTTTGATGTAATCTCTAAGTACATTAAAGATTGCTTCGTCTTTTTTCAGTCCTTTTTCAATCAGTGCATCGACCTCGATTTTAAATTTTTTCAATCGATCGGCAACAATGGTATTGATGACCATCATTGGTTCTGCACAGTTGGCTGATGATCCGACTGCTCTGAATTCAAATTTATTTCCGGTAAATGCAAAAGGCGAAGTCCTGTTACGGTCGGTATTGTCCAAAAGAATTTCAGGGATTTTCCCGACGATGTTGAGTTTCAGGTCGGTTTTTTCATCAGGTGAAAGTTTTCCTTTCTTTACTTTTTCCAATTCATCCAAAACCGATGTCAACTGAGTTCCTATAAAAATTGATATGATTGCCGGCGGCGCCTCATGACCGCCCAGACGATAGTCGTTTCCGGCAGAAGCGATAGAGCTTCTCATGATATCCGAATATTCGCTAACCGCTTTGATTGTATTGATAAAAAATGTGAGGAACTGCAGATTTTGTTTCGGATTTTTACCAGGGCTGAGCAGATTCTCGCCGGTATCGGTCTGGAGAGACCAGTTGTTGTGCTTGCCCGAACCGTTTACGCCGTCAAATGGTTTTTCATGAAGCAGTACTTTCAGATTGTGTTTTTCAGAAATCCGATTCATCAGATCCATCAGCAGTGAATTGTTGTCAACCGCCTGATTGGCTTCTTCAAAAATCGGCGCACATTCAAACTGATTGGGTGCCACCTCGTTGTGACGGGTTTTGATTGGAATTCCAATTTTCATCGATTCGATTTCCAATTCCTGCATATATCTAAGGACACGCAGCGGAATTGAACCAAAATAATGATCGCCGAGCTGCTGGCCTTTTGCAGGCGAATGGCCCAACAGTGTTTTTCCGGTCAGCTGCAAATCCGGTCGTGTATTGAACATCGCCGAATCAACCAAAAAATATTCCTGTTCCCAACCCAAAGTGGAATGTACCTTATTTACATTACGGTCAAAATATCTTGCGACATCGGTTGCAGCTTCATCAACAGCCTGCAATGCGCGGAGCAACGGAGTTTTGTAATCCAGTGTGTCGCCGGTGTATGAAATAAATACGGAAGGAATACAAAGGGTGGTGTCAATAATAAAAGCAGACGAAGTCGGATCCCAGGCCGAATAACCCCTTGCTTCGAAGGTGTTTCTGATTCCGCCGTTGGGGAAACTTGAAGCATCAGGTTCCTGCTGAACAAGCATAGATCCGTTAAATTTTTCAATTGCCCGGTCATCGCCAATGATGTCAAAAAAAGCATCGTGTTTTTCTGCTGTCGATCCGGTCAACGGCTGAAACCAATGGGTATAATGGGTTGCGCCTCTTGAAAGCGCCCATTCTTTCATTGCAGTTGCCACCTGATCTGCAATTTCTCTCGGTATTTTCTCACCTTTCTCACGTGCTGCCTTCAAATATTTGTAAGCGTCTTTTGTCAGATACTCCTGCATGGTTTCTTTTGAAAACACATTTGAGTTGAAAAGTTTTGAAAGTCTGTCCGGAATTACAACATCGACAGGTTTTCTGTTGGATGCAGCATAAAGCGAATTGAATCTTAATTTTGACATCTGATCGATTTTTTTGGGGTTATTCGGCAAAATTAATCTATTTTTCAATACGACCCCTCTATTTTTTTAGGGGTGCAATTAAATTATATGATTATTTTTAATTTTTCATGATGAGAAAAAAAAACAGTCCGCACGGGCGGACTGTCTCTACACTCTATAAAAAGTTGTTAAGTCTATCTGAACCTGTCAACAGATTTCACAAGCTCCTCGTCTTTTCTGATAAAGTGATTTGCCAGCATCAGCAACACAATCACTGCGAAAGGCGAAAGAAGCCCAATACCCTTCTCTGAATTGTTAAATCCTCCGGGTAAGTTTGTCAGTCCATAGATCAGATATCCAATTAACAAAAAATTCAAAATAATATTCATTATGGTCACTTGGATCTGCAGTTTTCTGTTTTTATAAACAAACAGTGCAAACAGTGACAATAAAGTTGAAATCACAAACAAAAGGCCGGCTGCAATGTTGTCTTCGGGTTTCACCCAATCTCCTCCCATTGTTTTCCACAGATGTGCGACCCAGGCAGATATGCCCGATATCAGGGCGGCCAAAATCAAGAAAATACTCTGCTTCCTTTGTATCATCATTCAAATTGAGCTGCAAAATTAACAATTATTTTTGTCTTTGGTTCCAAAAATTATTTGTAAACTTGCATCATCGTATCAGACGAAGATTCTTTCACATTACAAAAATATTTACATAATCAATAAAATTCACCATTGTTGGGCGTATGTATTTTACACACCTCAGCAAAAGATGGTACTTATCATTCAACTGAATTTTAAATAACACCAACAATATTATATGTTTGATTTAAATGAATTAAAAGCAAAAAAGGTTGATGAATTGCAGGAGATTGCTACAGATCTGAAAGTCAAAAAAGCGAAACAGCAAAAGAAAATGGATTTGATTTACAGCATCCTGGATCATCAGGCAGACAGTTCTGCTCAGAAAAAGCAGGAGATGGAGTCCAAGGAAGAGCAGAAGGAAAAGAAACCTTTCAAAAGGTCACTCGAAGCAAAATCTTCACCAAAAAAGGAGTTACCAAAAAGAGAAATTCAAAGACCTGAGACTGAACCGCAGACTGAAAGAGAAGTTGTAAAAGAAGATCGAAAAGAGGCTGTTCAGACTGAAAAATCAGAAGAAAAAACTGAAACTCAGAAAAACAATCCGCAACACAAATTCAACAAGAACAAACCGTACAACAACGGAAACAATCCACACCAGCACAAAAACGGAAATCACAACAACGGAAATCATAACAGCAATCACGGAAACGGAAACAGACCGCAACAGCAGGAAAATACCGAGAAAAACAAATACCGTGCTGCCAATTATGAATTTGAAGGCATCATTGAAACCGAAGGCGTGCTTGAAATTATGCCCGACAATTATGGTTTTCTGCGTTCGTCTGATTTCAATTATCTTTCATCTCCTGATGATGTGTATGTATCCCAATCCCAAATCAGACTTTTCGGTTTGAAGACCGGCGATACGATAACCGGTGAAGTCCGTCCGCCAAAGGAAGGTGAAAAATATTTTCCGCTGATTAAAATCAAAGAAATCAACGGAAGAACACCCGATTTTGTAAGAGACAGAATTTCGTTTGAGCATCTCACTCCATTGTTTCCGGAAGAAAAATTTAATCTGGCCGGGAAAAATGCGACACTTTCGACAAGGATACTCGATCTGTTTGCGCCGATCGGAAAAGGTCAGAGAGGTATGATCGTAGCTCAGCCAAAAACCGGAAAGACCGTTCTGATGAAAGATGTTGCAAATGCAATTGCAGCCAATCACCCCGAAGTTTATCTGATTGTACTGCTGATTGACGAAAGACCAGAAGAGGTGACCGATATGAAGAGAAGTGTAAAAGGTGAGGTGGTTGCTTCAACCTTTGACAAAGAAGCTTCAGAACACGTGAAAGTAGCAAACATCGTTTTGTCAAAAGCAAAAAGAATGGTTGAATGCGGTCATGATGTGGTCATTCTGCTTGACTCGATCACCCGTCTGGCAAGGGCATACAACACAGTGGCTCCTGCATCTGGCAAGGTATTGTCCGGCGGCGTGGATGCAAATGCACTTCACAAACCAAAAAGATTTTTCGGTGCAGCAAGAAATATTGAAAACGGCGGCTCGCTGACCATTCTGGCAACTGCATTGATCGATACCGGTTCAAAAATGGACGAAGTCATCTTTGAGGAATTTAAAGGCACCGGCAATATGGAACTTCAGCTCGACAGAAAGATTTCGAACAAGCGGATCTTCCCTGCCATCGATCTGGTTTCATCGAGTACACGTAGAGACGATCTGCTGCTCGATGATCCGACCATGCAGAGAATGTGGATTCTGAGAAATCATCTGGCAGATATGAATCCGCTGGAAGCGATGGAATTCCTGATCGACAAGATCAAATTCTCAAAATCAAATGAGGAATTCCTGATTTCGATGAACGGATAATATTCCAAAAGAGATAAAAAATAAAAACCATCCGAAACGCGGATGGTTTTTTTATGGACAAATTCTACAATTTAATCTTCAAAACCGATGTCATATTTTTTCAAAACCTTAAAAAAAACATCTTCATTTCCGTTCTCTTTCATCCTGTTATAAAGAATCAAAATCATGTCTTCGGCATCTGCTC
Organism: Weeksellaceae bacterium; assembly: GCA_041677705.1. GTDB lineage: Bacteria > Bacteroidota > Bacteroidia > Flavobacteriales > Weeksellaceae > Moheibacter. Next base: position 30,543 of record JBAYPM010000009.1, read on the forward strand.
TGTATGGTGATCTGATTTCAATATATTTCAGATAAGCTTTGCAGGCATAATCCAATGCGGTTTCGTCATCGTTCATATAATTGGTGTAGATATGACCTAACCCGTAAAAAACTTCTGGATCGTCTGGAAAATACTCACCCATTTTTTTGTATGCATCAACTGCTTTCTGATACTCTTTCCGGTATTCGTATACGATGGCCAGATTCTGAAGCGGCATTTTTCCGCCGGGTGAAACCAAAAGCGATTTTTCATAAGCTTCAATCGCTTTGTCATACTGCGCCAGCCTTCTGTAACAAATACCCATATTGTCCCAGGCAAAAGCAAAATTCTGGTCTATTCTGACTGCTTCTTTGTAATATTCAATCGCACGCTCACAATTTCCGTCCTTTGCTTCTTCCATTCCAACATTGTAATATCTTCTTGCTTCAGGATCTTCAGAAAGCGAGTTGTCATTGAGCTTGTCATGATTGTTGATCGCATATTCAATATCTTCACAGCTTTCAAGAAGTTTTCTTTCAATTTCCTTGTATGCTTTGCTGTATTCGGGTGAACCTTTCTGAGTGCCGATTTCAATGTTCACTTCCTGCTTTTCTCCCGAACCGCTGTCGGCTATTTCAATGGATGTCAGTTTTGAAACCAATTGATAAGCAACCACCTGTTTGTCGATGCAGTCGCTTACATCTTTAACAATTTCTTCTCTCGAACGATCGTACAGATCAATTTCATCAATGCAACTGCAGGCTTCACCAATGATTTTATTCAATGCGTCGTCAACATTTGCCTTTTGGCCAAAGACAGAAATGCAGAAAAATACAGCCAATAAAACCGAAAACCTTTTCATCATTTTTTTATGATTTTCTTAATTTCAGTTTTACCGTTTTCCAACTGAACTTTCAGCACATAAACTCCTTTTGGAAGATCGCTCAGGTCGATTTGTTTTGAAGAAGCGAATTTTTTTACAATTTTTCCTTCAAATGAAATCAGCTGAAGCTGTTTCACCGGAACTTCAGAGTCTATGCTGAGAAGTGCGGCAGTCGGATTGGGATATACACTAACATAAGCACGATCAAGATCGATCACACCCATACATTTACCGTATGCAACGCTGAAATCAGGAATTCCGTACCCCATTTGATTGGTCGGATTGTTGTAATGATCGGCTGATTCTCTCACATATTGTCTCAAAACTTCAGGATAAACCTCTGGCGCTGCCTGGATCAGACAGGCCATTGCGCCGGCTGTAATCGGTGACGAAAATGAGGTTCCGCTCGAATAATCGATTGAACCGTCCGGTCTGATGATTGAAGCCCATACGCCCAACGCATCCACATCGGGTTTGATCCTTCCGTCAGCAGTCGGACCGTAAGATGAAAAACCGGCAGGCAGATTGTTTGAATCAACCGCTCCAATGGTAAACACATCTTTTGCATCTGCCGGTGCAGTGATATAATGCCAATTGTTGTTTCCTTCATTTCCGGCAGACACCACCACCATCATTCCCTTTTCGGCTGCAAACTGTGCACCGCGGCTGATGAAGGTAGTCTGTCCGTCCATGTCCTCATACAGATAATTGTATCTTGAATCGTCAAAATCATAATAACCGAGTGAAGTATTGATTACATCCACACCGATGCTGTCTGCTCTTTCGGCAGCAGAAATCCAGTGAACTTCTTCGTCCGGCATTTCATGGGTATTGTCTTCAGTGATGTACAAATAGAAATCAGCATCAATCGCAGTCCCCACAAACTGGTTTTCAACATAACCGCCGATGGTCGATAACACCATGGTGCCGTGACTTCCGTTTCCGTACACATTGGTGTTGTCGTTTACAAAATTATAGGTATCCTTGATCTGTCCGTTGTCTCTCATATAGCTGAAACCGCCTTGGACATCAACACCCGGAAATCCATTGTCAAAAACCGCAACTGAAATTCCTTCACCGGTGAAGCCCAAATCGTGCAGAAAATCAAGTTTGATTTGGGTCACCTGAAGTTCGGTATAACCATAATCAAAACCCAAATAATCGGGCTGCGGATTGTCTCCAACATAAGGCTCTTTAAATTTATCTGTCACATGGCCGGTGTTCATTCGTCCGCCATCTCTAACAAATGATTCGACTCCGGTTACAAACGAAAGTCCTTCTGCCTGGGCAACCTGAGCTTCGGTACACCAGGCAAAAATTCCATTGAACCATTTTGAAACCGAAATCGGTGTAATGCCAAGCGAAGTAACCTGATCCACATAGGTGGATTCAACCGGCACATCGAGCAGGTCGAGCTCAATATCGTATTTTGCTCTTCTGTCAAGCGCTTTTTGGGAAAGCATCAACGTCGGGTTTGAAAAATAAGTTGCTGCAGAAGGTTTGTCTGCAAATTTGATCAAAACCAAATCCTGTCCATAACCAAAAATAAAGAGGGTAAAAATCAGAGTTGAAATTATTTTTTTCATGTGTTAATTTTTGTTATCGCAAGTTAATTATATTTTTTAATTCAAAATCAAACCAGACTGAAGCCAATCTGATTTTTAACATTGAGCAATTTATTCAAGCTCAAAAAATTTACCCGCCAACGGTCTGACAACTCCCTTGAGTTCGAGATTGAGCAGTGTGGTGTTCAATTGAAAAACCGGCATTTTTAATTCGATCGAAAGCACATCAATCTGCTGTCTGCCGTTCTTTTTCAGATGATCATATATTTTCTGTTCATCTTTATCGAGTTCGATAAACAACTCGGTTTGTCTTGGTTTTGGTCTGTTTCTCAGGTTAAAATAATCAAGCAGGTCTGCAGAATTCCGAATCATATATGCCTGATTGGTCTGAATCAGCTGATTGCATCCCAGACTGAATTTATCGCTCACTCTTCCGGGCAATGCAAAAACTTCACGGTTATATGAATTGGCATAAGCAGCCGTAAAAAGCGCACCGCCTCTTTCTGCAGATTCAACCACGATCACTGCATCACAAAGACCTGCGATGATCCTGTTTCTCAATACAAAATTCATTGATTCGGGATTGTGAAATGACGGGTATTCTGAAATCAGTGCGCCGTTTTGAACAATCTTTTCAGCCACAGGAATATGTGCAGCCGGTGATACCCGGTTCAGACCGGTGGCAAGTACCGCAACATTTGGCTGATCAAATTTAATCGACATCCGGTGCGCAGTCACGTCACAGCCAAAGGCAAGACCGCTGACGACCGCAATGTTCTGGACAGCAAGGTCTTCAATCAGCTTTTCAATAAATTCCCTGCCATATGAAGTCATCTGACGGGTACCGACCAGACCGATATGAAGTTTACGATCAAAATTGTAATTTCCTTTTTTAAAAAACACCAAAGGTGAATCCATACAGTCTTTTAATTTTTCTGGATAAGCCGCTGAATTGAAGCCGATGATTTCGATTCCGTTTTTGATGCAGCGTTCAATTTCCTCTTCAGCCATTTCAAGATATTTGGCGGTTTGAAACGCAGCGACCAAATCTTTCTTTTTTCTGAAAATTTCTGTCAGCTCTTTTTTTGAAAAATTCCACAGGTCTTCCGGCTCGGCTATCCTGGTGATTTTGCGTTGAGTAGCAGTACCGAGGCCGGGTATAAAAGTTAGTGCGAGCAGGCGGCTGAGTGCGGTTTTCATTGTTCTAAAATAAGAAAAGTTTATCAACAATTTATCTACTCACAGTCTTAAATGATTAATAATTGTTATTTTTGAATTATGAATCTTGAAAAACACATTGCAGCTTTGCTGTACCACCATGATTGTGTGGTGATACCCGATTTTGGAGCTTTTGTGGCGAGAAAATCAAATTCGGCTTATCAGGCCGAAACCTCACTTTTTATTCCGCCTTCAAAACAGCTGATGTTCAATCCGTCATTGACAAAAAGCGACGGATTGCTGATTCAGCAGGTTTCTGTTGCAGAATCAATCAGTTTTGAGAAAGCAGCTGAGGAAGTTGAATCCTCAGTGAAATTTTGGAAAAATCATCTGAATATAAATTCAATTCTGAATCTTCAGGGATTAGGTAGTTTGAAAAAAGGCAACGACGGTTTGCTGAACTTTGAGGCGAATCATCCAAACTTTCTGCTTGAATCTTTTGGTCTTGAAAAATTCAATTCAAAATACATTCTTCAAACCGAAGAAAGAAAAGGAAGTTCGACCGTCATCTGGAAGACAGCCGCTTTGGTTCCGATTCTGATTGGCGGATTCCTGTATTTTGGAAAACCTCAGCCTGTAACTGATTTTGTAAACCGGCAGTGGAGCGGTTTTGTCAGCCCGATTATGAATCCAAATCTGAAAGCAGTCAAAGCAGCCGAATCTCCGGCACGAACTGTCAGCGAGAATACATACAGTTTTATAGAGAAAAAAGAAGCAGAGAAAATCATTCACGACCATCAAGTAATTGCGGGATCATTCAAAAGAACGGATGAAGCAGATTCGTTTGTAGAATCACTCCGTCAGAAGGGCTATTCGGATGCTCAAATCACCCAAAAAAGAGGGAGTTTCAATTATGTTGCACTTCAGACTTTTTCAACCAGAGAGGAAGCTCAGGAATATGTGAATTCGATGAAAGGTGAAATGCCCAAAATTTGGATTTTTTCTGTGAAAAATTAAAAACAATTTGATGTTGACCGTATAATTAAAGACCTTTGCAGACCAAAGGTCTTTTTTTATGAGCACAGACATCAAAACCCCGTCAGAATCCGCATCCACACTTACCAATCTGGTTCTTCCGGGCGAAACAAATATGCTGAATCATCTTTTTGGCGGTGAACTTCTTGCGCGAATGGACAGAATTTCATCGATTGCGGCAAAAAGACATTCTGAAAGTTTCCAGGTGGTGACTGCAAGTGTAAACCATGTGTCGTTCAACATGCCGGTTCCGCTTGGAAGCATTCTCAAACTCGAAGCGAAAGTGACCCGTGCTTTTTCGAGCTCAATGGAGATTTATGTGGATGTTTGGATTCTCGATCCGATTTCACGGGAAGAAATTTATACCAACAACGGGATTTATACTTTTGTGGCAGTGGACGAATACAACCGGCCGGTCAAAGTTCCTCAGATAAAACCGGAGACTGATCTTGAAAAGGAAAGATTTGAAGCAGCTTTGAGAAGAAAACAGCTCAGTCTGATTCTTGCGGGCAAGATGAAACCTTCTGAAGCACACGAACTCAAAGCTTTGTTTCAGGGTTAATCAGCAAACATTTTTGAAGTAATCTTTTCACTTTCAAATAAAATTTTCAAGAAATTTTGTTTGTGAGACGCAACCTTTTTGAAACCATTCGTCATATAACCAAATAAATTTGTTTATACTGAATAATTGTTTTGATTAGTTTTTCGCTTTATTGCTGCCCTTTATCAGAAAGTTGCTTCCCTCCCAAATGAAGCAACTTTTTCTTTCAGTATATTCCAAAACTTTCTCAAATTTGCAGGATGAAATTCTGGACCAATAAATGGTTACTGCTCCTGATTCTTACGCTGACCTGGGGCAGTTCGTTCATCATGATCAAACAAAGCCTCAAAGCATTTCACCCGATGCAGGTTGGAGCGCTGAGGCTCACCATAGCCGGACTGGCGCTGGTCGGATTTGGGATTGGAAGTTTTAAATATATTCCAAAGAAATTAATCAAATGGGTTGTCATCGGCGGCTGTCTCGGAAACTTTATTCCGATGTTTCTCTTTCCGTTTGCTCAACAAAAAGTAAGCAGTGCGACTGCAGGAATCCTTGATTCTCTGGTTCCGATCTTTGTATTGATTTTCGGTTTTCTGATTTTTGGATTCAAAAGCAGTAAAACACAGATACTTGGAGCCATTATTGGTTTTGGGGGTGCTTTCCTACTGATAAAAAACGGCGGTACGAAAGAGTCAAGCGATTTTCTGTTTTCAATGCTGATTGTACTTGCGACCATATTTTACGGTCTGAACGGACTGATTATCAGTAAATATCTGTCGGAGCTTCCGTCATTCAGACTATCGGCTGCAGTTTTTACCATCTGGCTGGGGCCATCATTGGTTATATTGGGATTCAGCGGATTCTTCAATGAATTTACAGCAAGTTCGGAACAGCTCAGAGGTTTGGGATTTGTAGCAATACTCGGTTTGATAGGAACTGCAACCGCAATGATTCTTTATTATAAGCTGATCCAGATGACTTCTGCAATTTTTGCTTCAACAGTCACCTATCTGATGCCGGTAATCGCTGTGATGTGGGGATTTCTTGATGGCGAAAAACTGACCTGGTTGCATATTTGCGGCGGTATGCTGATCCTGATCGGTGTTTATCTGATACAGGTGAAAACAGAAAAGCCTAAAAACATCAAACCTTCGGAATCAATCAAAATTTAACCGAGTTCGATATCAAAACTGGTCAGATCCCGGAATGCTTCAAGTCTCTCTTCCAGTTCTTCTTTTGTCAGTTGGGCGAGTCTTTCGGTTCCGAATTTTTCAACTGTAAATGATGCCAATGCGCTGCCGTAAATGATTGCTCTTTTCATATTCTCAAAAGAATAGTTTCTGGTTTTTGCCAAAAACCCTGAGAATCCGCCTGCAAAGGTATCTCCTGCTCCGGTGGGGTCAAAAACATCATCAAGCGGAAGGGCGGGTGCAAAAAACACATTGTTATCGTTGAACAAAAGTGCACCGTGTTCACCCTTTTTGATTATCAAAGTGGTCGGCCCCATTGAAAGGATTTTCTTTGCAGCCTTAACCAGACTGTATTCTTTGCTCAATTGTCTTGCTTCTTCGTCATTGATGGTAAGCACATCCACTTTTTTGAGCACCTCCATCAGATCGTCCCAAGTGTGATCCATCCAAAAATTCATGGTATCCAAAACAACAAGTTTGGGTCTTACTTCAAGCTGATCGACAACCGACATTTGAACCATCGGATGAAGATTTCCAAGCATCAGCACTTCGGGATTTTTCCAATTTTCCGGAACTTTAGGTTCAAAATTCTCGAGTACATTCAGTTCGGTTACCAAAGTGTCCCGGGTATTCATGTCGTTTCGGTATTTTCCCGACCAAAAGAAAGTCTTTCCATTTTCAATTTTTTGAATCCCTTCAAGACCTATATTTTTTGACGCCATCAGGTCGAGATATTCCTGTGGGAAATCACCTCCGATTACCGAAACGATATCGGTTTCGACATCGAGCAATGATGCGGCCATTCCGATAAACGTGGCAGCTCCGCCGAGGATCTTGTCAGTCATTCCAAAAGGAGTTTCAATCTGATCAAATGCAACGGTGCCAACGACTAATAAACTCATTGAAATAATTTTTTAACAAATATAATTTTTTCGACAAACTTGTGTCAAATCAATTCAAATCAGTTTCCGAAATTCATCTGATCCGGATCAGTCGATTGATTTTACAACTGCTTTTTCAGCCTCTCTTCTGGTTCCGTCAAAACCGTCAATACCGGTTACAGTCGTATATTTCAATACAAATTTTTTGCCCGGATTCAATCGTTGGTAGATGCTTTGAACCGCCAGTGTAGCTTCGTGAAAACCGCAAAGAATCAGTTTGAGTTTACCCGGATAAATATTGCAGTCACCAACCGCATAGATTCCTTCCCGATTGGTCTGATAGTCCAGTGAATTGTTGACCTTAACTGCATTTTTTTCGATTTCCAATCCCCAATCTGCAATCGGGCCGAGTTTTGGTGAAAGTCCAAACAGCGGAATCAGAAAATCAGTTTCAATCAAATGTGTCTCGCCTTCTTTTTCGATGGTGATTCCGGTCAATTTTTCTTCACCGTGAAGTTTGGTCACCTCAGCCGGTGTGATCAGATTCAGTTTGCCCAAGAGTTTGAGTTCGCTGACTTTATCAACAGAATCCAATGCGCCTCTGAATTCGTTTCTTCTGTGGATCAAAGTCGTTTCTTCGGCAACTTCAGAAAGATAAATGCTCCAATCAAGCGCGGAATCTCCGCCGCCGGCAATGACTATTTTTTTGTCTCTGAACATTTCGGGATCACGCACAAAATACTCGACTCCGTTTTCTTCGTATTTCTCAAGATTTTCAAGTTCGGGTTTTCTGGGTTCAAATTTTCCCAAACCGCCTGCAATCACAATCGCCTTACACTGATGCTGAGTTCCTCTGTTGGTGGTAACGATAAAAGTTCCATCTTCCTGTTCGTCAATGGTCTCGGCTGCTTCATTCAGTGTAAATCCGGGTTTGAACTGTCTGATCTGCTCGATCAGATTATCGACCAGTTCTGCTGCGCCAACAGTCGGAAAACCGGGGATATCAAAAATCGGTTTTTTTGGATAAAGCTCTGTCAGTTGGCCGCCCGGCTGCGGAAGCGCGTCGATCAGATGGCAGTGGAGTTTGAGCAGTCCCGCTTCAAAAACCGTGAACAATCCGGTCGGGCCGGAACCTATTATAATTATATCTGTTTGAATCATTTCAAATTAATTAGGTAAGTGAATTTAAGAATTCAGGATACAAAAATACAACTGAATCCGAAATATTTCGGTGATATCCATCAGTCTGTCAATTGATTCAGCTCAAAATTTCTTTTATCCTCGTCATCGCTTCATTGAGCTGTTCTTCAGAAGCTGCGTACGAAATCCTGATACAGTTTTTGTCGCCAAACGCAGTACCCGAAACGGTTGCTACAAGCGCTTCATCAAGCAATAGTGATGTCAGGTCGTCTGCATTGTAAATCGTTTTTCCCCGATAAGTTTTTCCAAAAGTTCCGGTCACATCCGGAAACATATAAAATGCACCCATCGGTTCTGCCACTTTGAATACAGGAATTTTTGACATCCATTCCATCATCAGCTGCTTTCTTTTTTTGAAGGCGTCGACCATGTATTGGATTTGTGAGATATCCGAATCCAATGCGGTAATTGCGGCTCTCTGGGTGATTGAATTTGCACCCGAAGTCACCTGTCCTTGAATCAGTTCGCATGCTTTTGCAATCCATTCGGGTGCGCCGATATAACCGAGTCTCCATCCGGTCATTGCAAATGCTTTTGAAAGTCCGTTGACAGTAACCGTCCTGTCATATGCCTCGGGCAGGCTTGCGACGCTGATGTTTTTTCCGGAATAGATGATGTGTTCATAAATCTCGTCTGCAATGATGATCAGATCGTGTTTTTTTGCAAATCGGGCAATAATCCGGAGTTCTTCCAAATCATAAACTGCACCGCTCGGATTGTTGGGTGAACTGAAAATGATTGCTTTACTTTTTGGTGATACAGAACTTTCAAGCATTTCTTCGGTCACCTTAAATCCTGTGTTGATCGAAGTTTCAACATACTTGGGAACACCGCCGCTGATTTTTACAATATCTGAATAAGTCACCCAATAAGGTGTAGGAACAATTACTTCATCACCCTCTGTGATGATGGATTGAAATATATTGTACAGCGATTGTTTTGCGCCGGTCGAAACCACGACTTGAGAAGGTTTGTAATCCAGTCCGTTGACCCTTTTGAATTTACGGATGATCGCCTCTTTGGTTTCGGGATAACCCGACACCGGTGTATAATGTGAATAATTTTCGTCGATTGCTTTTTTTGCAGCTTCTTTGATAAAGTCAGGTGTATTAAAATCCGGTTCTCCAATGCTCAGACTGATCACATCATTGCCCTGAGCTCTCAGTTCTCTTGCCTTTTGAGCCATTGCCAGAGTGGCAGAAGGTGCAGAATCTTTAACTCTAAGAGATAATTCCATAACTGTATTTTCTAAAACCTGCGCAAAGGTAGCAATTAAACAATTAGGCATTATCCAAAAAACGATGCTTTTATCTTATATTCAGATAATTTTCTTTAATTGTCAGATTGTCTTAAAAAAAGGAAAATAAAAAAGGCGGAAAAATCCCGCCTTTTTTATTGATTAATTGATATTATCAGTATCTCTTGATTACCACTACTCTACGGTTGCAGGCTCTACCTTCTTCCGTATCGTTGGTGCACTTCGGATATTGCTCTCCAAAAGCTCTGATCTCAAGTCGTTTTGGATCCACGCCTTCTTTGATAAGTGCATCTTTTACAGTTTGTGCTCTTCTTTCAGAAAGCTTCATATTGTAGGCATCACTTCCGACGCTGTCGGTGAATCCGTCCACAAAATAATCCTCGTCTCCCTGTTTGATCAGTTCGGCAGCTTCTTTTATTTTCTGCACTCCGCCTGAAGTCAGGTCAAATTTATCAAAGTTGAAATTGACATCTTCAATTGTGATTTCTGTTGGCTCTTCGACTACCTCAACAGGTTCTTCAACCACTGTTTCCACCTTCTCTTTCATCACCTTACAGCCGTTTACACAATAGTATTCATCGGTTTCCTCGCCATTCGGGCAGGCTTCGAGTGGACATTCATCTTTTCGGTCTTCAATTCCGTCTCCGTCAGAATCAGGACAGCCGTTGTATTCTTTCAGGCCGGGGACATCCGGGCATTCGTCGTCTTCGTCATAGATTCCGTCACCATCTCTGTCGGTTTTTCCAAATCTGAATGCAACACCTGCTTTTGCCTGAAAGAAATCTATATAATCAGATTTGATTGCGGGCACTCCCACATATTGAAGTTCTAAATTCAAACCAAATTTGGGTTTGATCCAAAAGTTGATACCAAATCCGCCAGAAAATGCAAAATGGTCATTGTCTGCGATCGCTCCGTTTTCAAGCACATCATCTTTCACATCAACCACACCGCTGATCAATGTTCCGTCTGCGGCGTAAACTGCCGGATCAAATTTCAGTCCTCGATAGGGCATTCTGTGATAATTTGCTCCAAATCTCAAATATGGGTCAAACCATGAAGTTTCTTTTAATATGTATCCGTTGGCAAAACGATATCTGAGTCCGATTCCGACCAATGCCATAAATTCGTTGTCGATCATCAGCCTTTTGTTGTCAATTTCGCCGATTGAAGCCTGAAGATCAACTGAAAACGAACGATTAAGCGTCGTAGCCACTGAAATCTGTGATAAAGGAGGCACGAAGGACCAGTAGTCACCATTTGTAAGTCCATCTCCAAACCCTCTGGCAGCAGGGTGGTTCACAGCATGAACACCACCGCTAATATACCATTTCTTCAATGTATTCTGCGAATAGGATTCGACCGATACAAGCAAGAGAACCATGGTAAAAAAAATAGAAAAGTTCTTCATATACTCGTTTTGTATTTTAATTCACTAATATATAAACATATTTTATTATTCCTCTCAGTTTTTTTCAATTTTTAATTCTAATTATTGAAATGATAATGAAACGATTTCTGCTTTTTTTGAGCCGGAATAATCATAAAAACCTTCGCCTGATTTTACGCCGAGTTTGCCTGCTGTCACCATCTTTTCCAGCAATGGAGACGGTGCATATTTCGGATTTTTGAAACCGTCATACATCACATTCAGAATAAACAGACATACATCCAGGCCGATAAAGTCTGCGAGCTGCAGAGGTCCCATCGGATGTGCCATTCCGAGCTTCATCACTGTATCGATTTCTTTCACACCGGCTACTCCGTTGTATAGTGTTTCAATCGATTCGTTGATCATTGGCATCAGAATTCTGTTGGCAACAAAGCCCGGATAATCGTTGACTTCTACCGGTTCTTTGCCCAGCTTTACAGACAAATCCATAATTGTTTTTGTCACCTCGTCTGAAGTGCTGTAACCCCTGATGATTTCTACCAGTTTCATGATCGGAACCGGATTCATAAAATGCATTCCAATCACCTTGTCCGCTCTTTTGGTTGCAGAAGCAATTTTGGTAATCGATATTGAGGAAGTATTTGAAGCGAGTATCACTTCGGGTTTTGTCACTTCATCGAGCTGATTGAATATTTTCAATTTCAGATCCATGTTTTCGGTTGCAGCTTCGATAACAAGTTCGGCATCCTTCACACCATCTTCTATTTTTGTAAATGTTTTGATTCTTGAAAGTGTAGAATTTTTGTTTTCTTCAGTAATGCTCCCTTTGCTGATCATTCTGTCGAGATTGGTTGCAATTGTGCTGATTCCTTTTTGAAGTGCCTGTTCAGAAATGTCAATCAGGTGTACATTGAAACCGGTTTGTGCAAAAGTATGAGCGATTCCGTTTCCCATGGTTCCTGCTCCTATGACTGCTGTTAATTTCATTTATCTAATTTTTTATTTGTTAAATTTCTCAATAATCATATAGGCAACTTCAAGCGCTTTTGTTGCCTGTTGCAAAGTTACCAAAGGTTCGGTGTTGTGTTCAATTGCAGCTGCAAAACTTTCGAGTTCGTCCAAAATTGCATTGTTTTGAACGATTTCGGGATTGTCAAAATAAATCTGTTTTCTGACTCCTTCCGCATTTTGAAGAATCATATCCCAGTCGCCGGGATTTTCCGGAGCATCTTTCATTTTGATCACTTCACAGGATTTTTCAAGATAATCAACAGAAATGTATGAATCTTTCTGGAAAAATCGAGATTTTCTCATATTCTTCATCGAAATCCGGCTTGAAGTAATATTGGCCACACAACCGTTTTCAAATTCAATTCTTGCATTTGCAATATCGGGCGATTCGCTGATAACGGCAACTGCGCTGGAATGGATTTCTTTAATTTCTGATTTGACAATGCTCAAAATCGCATCCAGATCGTGAATCATCAGATCCAGCACCACCGGCACATCAGTTCCTCTTGGATTGAATTCAGCCAGTCTGTGGGTTTCGATAAACATAGGATTGTGGATTCTGTCGCCGGCTGCTTTAAAAGCCGGATTGAAACGCTCGACATGACCGACCTGTCCCTTCACATTGTATTCCTTTGCCAGTCTGATGATTTCAAATGCTTCTTCAATTGAATTTGCAATCGGTTTTTCGATGAATATATGTTTGGATGCTTTGATTGCTTTTTGAGCATATTCAAAATGTGCAAAGGTCGGTGTAACTACATCGATTATATCGCATTGTTCAATCAGTTCTTCGGCGGAAAGAAACTGTTTGTATCCGCATTCCTGAGCCAGCTTTTTAGAATTTTCGGTATCCGAATCAAAAAAACCGACCAGATCAAGTTTTTCTGATTGAGCAGCCAGTTTCAAGTGAATTTTACCCAAATGTCCGGCTCCGATTACACCAATTTTCAGCATGATTTAAATTTGACCTTAAAAATACAGAGATTCCTTTAAAATTGTCCAATTTTGTATCAAAAAGAAATCAAATGACGGATGAATTCAAGCACAAGGGAAAAAGGAGACAACTGGTCGAACTGCTCAGGGAACGGGGAATTAAAGATGAGAATGTTCTCAATGCGATCAACCAGATTCCGAGACATCTGTTCATCGACAGTGCTTTTGAAGAATTTGCTTATCGTGACATGGCATTCCCGATCGGGGCAGGACAAACGATTTCACACCCATACACGGTTGCTGCCCAGAGTTCGCTTCTTCATCTGAAAAAAGGCGACAAAGTTCTTGAGATCGGTACTGGAAGCGGCTATCAGGCAGCTGTACTGGTGGGAATGGGGGCAGAAGTATACACCATTGAAAGACAAAAGGAATTGTTTGATTTCTCACAAAAAATGTTCAAGAAAATCCGTTTTCAGCCCAAATATGCAACTTATGGTGACGGTTACAAGGGACTGGATGCATTTGCGCCATACGACAGGATTATAGTAACTGCGGGCGCAGCAGAAATTCCAAAGGCTTTGCTCAAACAGTTAAAGGTGGGTGGCATTATGGTGATTCCGGTCGGCGATGAGAACAGTCAGATGATGACTGCTATATTGAGGCTGGACGAAAAGAAATTTGAAAAAACCGAATACGGTGACTGTCAGTTTGTACCGATGCTCGAAAGAACTGTAAAAAAATCAGGAACAAATCTGTAATTCAAACCGGCCAGATAAAAGAATCAATTCAAATTTAGACAAAAAAAGAAAGCTGCCCAATGAGCAGCTTTCTGTTTAAATATTTGAATATGAAATTATTGTCTTACAATTTCAATTCTTCTGTTCTGAGCTCTACCGTCAGCGGTTTTGTTGTCGAACTTAGGCTGAGATTCACCGTAACCTACGGCTTTCAGTCTGTTTCCGTCAACTCCTTTAGAAAGCAGGTAATCCAATACTGTTTGAGCTCTTCTCTGAGAAAGTTTCATGTTATTGGCGTCGTTACCTACGTCATCAGTGTGGCCCTGGATTTCAAAGTTACCTTTGGTAGCATTGATATACTGAGCAATCACATCCAAGCTTTGTTTAGAAGCTTCAACCAATTCAGCAGAACCAGTCTGGAAGTAGATCATTTTTGAAAGATCAGCGATTTGAACGTTTGCACAGTCGTCGTCAACTTCGATAGCCGCAGGCTGGAAGTTAGCATCAGCATACTTCAGTTCAACACGTCTGTTTCTAGCTCTACCTTCAGCGGTATCGTTTGTAGTGATCGGCAATACTTTACCAAATCCGATAGCTTTCAGGCTAGATGCAGGAACACCTTTACCTTCAAGATAAGCTTTCACTGAATTTGCTCTGTTCTGAGACAATGGTAGGTTGTAGTTTTGGCTACCTACGTTATCGGTATGACCTTCAACCAACCAGTGTGGATCTTTCAGTTTATCAGTGGTCAGGATTGGTGCAACACCATCCAGAAGAACTTTAGATTCAGCAGTCAAATCTGCAGAGTTGTATTCGAACAACACATTTTTCAGTGCATCTTTGATTGCCTGCATGTCGGTACATCCGAACGGAACATAAGGACAACCGTTATTTTCTACAGGTCCGGCTTCGTCAGGACACTCATCTTTAGCGTCGCAGATACCGTCACCGTCTCTGTCAGGGCAACCGTTACATCCAGGGATAGAAGAAGCTACACCAGGAGTGTCAGGGCAGTCATCATCAACGTCAAGGATACCGTCACCGTCTCTGTCAAGGATCGGACAACCATTGTTTTCAATTGGTCCGGGCTCGTCAGGACAAGCATCGATGCTGTCACAAAGACCGTCACCGTCTGTATCGGGGCAACCGTTACATTCAGGATTATCTGAAGGTACACCAGGAGTGTCAGGACATGCGTCGTCGTCATCCAGGATACCGTCACCGTCTCTGTCTTTGTTTCCAAATCTGAAGGTTACACCTACAGTGTGCTGGAAGAAGTCAAAGTAGTCAGTTTTTGTTGCAGGAATCCAGTTGTAGTCAGTTGCAATGTTCAAACCGATGTTTTTACCAAACCAGAAGTTGATACCTGCACCTCCGGAAACTCCAAAGTGGTGTTTTGTAGTTTCAGGCTGAGCATACAGATAATCAACAACTCGAGGAGTTCCATCAGGATTAACTTCATAGCCACCTTGGTGGTTACCGTATACAGGGAACCCAGCAGGAACTGTATCACCAAGACTGGTAAAGTCAAAATGGTTGTAGTTTGCACCAAGTCTCAAGTACGGGTCAAACCAGCTCAAACTTCCGGTTGGAATTTTGAAACGCAGACCCAAACCTGCGTTAATAAACAATTCGTTATCGATACGAAGTCTGTCATTATCAATTTCACCTACTGATGCGGTCAAATCCACATCGAAGTAACGGTTCAGATTTCTGATGATTGACAATTTAGACAGTGGAGGTACAATGCTGTAGTTGTGGTAATTGAAAAATTCATTAAACACACCACGAACAGACGTATAGTCAACAGCGTGGGCACCTACCGAAATAGCCCAAGGATCTCTCTGATTCTGGGCATTCAAAACAGTACTGCTCATAAACAGTACCATTAGAGCGGTTAATAATAGATTAAACTTTTTCATTATCAAATATTTAGTGTTTTAATTTTACTTTCTCACTATATGATACAGCGGCAAATTTAAGAATTCTTTATGATTCTATCCAAATCTCTCCTTAAATCTTTTCGCTTTATCGATTCTCTTTTATCATATAATTTCTTGCCTTTTGCCAAATAAATTTTGAGCTTAGCCAATCCTTTCGAATTGATATACAGACTTGTAGCAACAACAGTCAATCCGGTTTCCCTGGTTTTACGCTCTAATTTTTTGAGTTCATTTTTTTTTAATAATAATTTTCTGTCTCTTCTTGTTTTATGATTAAAGTGAGTCCCCCAATCGTATTCATCTACAAACATATTAATAATATACAATTCTCCATCCTTGAATTGGCAAAAACTTTCAGAAATGCTCGCCTTGCCCATCCGGATCGATTTAATTTCTGTTCCGAATAGCTGAATTCCGGCGTCGTAACTGTCCAAAAGCTCATATTCAAAACGAGCTTTCTTATTTTTTATGTTTATCTCTCCCTGTGGTTTCAATCAGTTAGTTTTTGTACCTTTGCACCAATTTTTAACAAACCATACATTTATATATATGTTGACAGTATCAAATCTTTCGCTTCAATTTGGCAAAAGAGTTTTATTCGACGAAGTTAATATAAAATTTACAAATGGCAACTGTTACGGCATAATTGGTGCCAATGGAGCCGGTAAATCGACCTTCCTCAAAATCCTTTCCGGAGAACTCGATCCGACTTCAGGTCATGTCTCGCTCGAAAAAGGAAAAAGAATGTCGGTGCTCGAACAGGATCACTTCAAATATGACGACTACACAGTGCTCGATACTGTTCTGAGAGGAAACAAAATATTGTACGACATCAAAGAGGAAATGGATGCGCTGTATGCAAAACCCGATTTTTCGGAGGCCGACGGAATCAAAGCAGGAGAACTTGGAGTTCAGTATGAGGAAATGGGCGGATGGAATGCAGAATCAGATGCATCGTCGCTGCTTTCAAACGTAGGCATCGAACCTGAAATGCATTATACACTGATGGCCGATCTCGACAACAAAGCAAAAGTCAGAATCCTGCTCGCACAGGCATTGTTCGGAAATCCGGATGTGCTGATTCTTGACGAGCCGACCAATGAGATGGACGTCTATACCATCTCCTGGCTTGAAGATTTTCTGGCAGATTATGAAAATACGGTGATCGTGGTTTCTCACGACCGTCACTTCCTTGACGCTGTCTGTACCAATATTGCAGACCTCGATTTTGGAAAAATCAATCTCTATTCGGGCAACTATACCTTCTGGTATCAGTCATCACAGCTGGCAGCCAAACAAAAAGCACAGCAAAACAAAAAGGCTGAAGAGAAAAAGAAAGAATTGCAGGAATTCATCGCAAGATTCAGTTCAAACGTTGCAAAAGCAAAACAGGCAACCGCCAGAAAAAAGATGATTGAGAAACTGAATATTGAAGACATCAAACCATCGTCGAGAAGATATCCGGCGCTGATTTGGGAACAAAGCAGAGAAGCAGGCGATCAGATCCTTGAGATCAACGATCTCTCTGCATCTGTTGACGGTGAGGTGCTGTTTAAAAATGTAAATATCAATCTGAAGAGAGGAGATAAAATCGGTTTGTTTTCAAGAAATTCAAAAGCCGTTACCCAGTTTTTGGAAATCATTTCAGGAAATGCAAAACCGGATTCAGGCGAATACAATTGGGGAGTAACCACCACCCAGGCCTATCTGCCGCTTGACAATACAGAATTCTTCAAAGACGACATCAATTTGGTGGACTGGCTGAGACAATTTACACAGGTGGAAGAGGAAAGACATGAGGAATATATGAGAGGATTTCTCGGAAAAATGCTTTTCTCAGGCGACGAAGCGCTGAAAAAATCATCTGTACTTTCGGGTGGTGAAAAGATGAGATGTATGTTCTCAAGAATGATGCTGCTCAGGGCCAATGTACTGTTGATGGACGAACCGACTGCACACCTCGATCTGGAATCGATTACAGCATTGAACAATTCGCTTCAGAATTTTAAAGGAACCATACTGATGGCGTCTCATGACCACGAACTGATCAGCACCGTCTGCGACCGGATCATCGAATTTACGCCAAACGGAATCATCGACCGTTATATGAATTATGATGAATTCCTGGAAGACAAAAGGGTGAAGGAATTGAAAACTGAAATGTATTCGTGATTTAAACGGATATTCAAAAATAATTAAAGACGCGTTTTGCGTCTTTTTTTTTACTTTACTGAATGACACGGAACATTCTTTTTGCAGGATTCATCCTCCTTGGATTTATTTTTAAGAATTGCAATTCAAACGAAGCATCAGCCAAAAAGGAAGATAAAACCGCATCCAGGATTTTAAGCAAAGAATTAAAGGAAATTATACCTGAATTGATAAAATTTCAGAACAAAACTTTGAAAGAATCAATCGAAAAAAGAGAATTTGATGGCTCTGTATTATTTTCAGAATTAATTACAACCGAAAGATTTTTGTATTTGAGATTGTCCTCAATGGACTGCGAATTTCGTCCACATACCTCATTTGTCGAAAAATTCAACTCACATACAGTTAAGTTTATGGTGGACACCGCAAGTTATAAGTCAGAACGTTATTTTAATTTGAAAGGATTAAACAAAATTCCGGTAGTTGAAACTCAAATATGTGACGACTGGTATTTTATGATGGCAAAATTTGAATTATTCAATGGAAAATTGAAATTAACCAAAGTTTTAACCTTCTTCGATAACACCTATTCAGATGAAACTTTTTATGACAAACAGGATTCCGCATATTTATATCAAAAAGGTGTCCTGATGATTGAATCCGAACCTGTGAATCAGCTGTAAATACTTTTATTTCGTCCAATCTAACTTTTGTAAGAATTCAGTCGTGCGTTTTTTCAGCTCATCGGCCGTAATCGCATTCTGAACTTCTTTGTCAAAGTCAAATGGTTTTTCTTTACTGAATCGTTCCAACAATTCCAATGTTGAAGGATCTCCTAAAGAACCCACCCATTGAATGATTTTCTTTTTTCGTGAAGTTAAATTCATTTGACTGAAAATTCTGAATCAAATTTACAAAAATTATCGAACTTTTCTCACCACCGGCAAAATCTCATTTTTTTCCAAAGCAAATCTTTTGATTTCTTCGTCCGTTAGTTTGTTTGACAAAACGACTTTTTCAACTTCAAATCCGGCCGATTTCAGCGTGTCATAATAATCCATGCCGTAAACCCTGACATGATCGTACTGTCCGAATTTTTCAATCCGTTCCTTTTTGTCGGTAATCGTCGGGTCTTCAAAAGTTTTATCGAGCTGATAACGAATTGGCACCTGAAAGATTCCCCAGCCGCCGGGTTCCATCACACGATACAGTTCTGACAATGCTTTTTTGTGATCCGCCACATGTTCCAAAACATGATTGCAGAAAATTACATCAAAAGAATTATCCTCGAACGGAAGATCCTGAATATCCGCTTTCACATCCGCTATCGGTGAATTGAGATCGCAGGTGGTATAATCCAGATTTTTCAACTTTCTGAATCTTTTGTAAAAAGACTGTTCGGGAGCCATGTGAAGCACCTTTAATTGATCATTGAAAAATCCGGTTTCATTTTTTAGGTAAAGCCACATCAGCCGATGCCGCTCAAGCGAAAGCGTACCCGGCGAAAGCACATTTTGTCTCTGCTTTTCATAACCGTACGGAAGAAACTCACGGTAACTTCTGCCATCGATCGGATCGGTGTATCGATCACCTTTGTATATATATACCAAAACCGGCCGCGCCCAAATGCTCATTCTGATCAGCCAGGTCCTTGGAAAAAGATTGATGATTTTTTTAAACAGAGATTTCAAATTTCTCCAGAATTTTAGGAATATAAATAATTAGACTGACCACCAGTGCATTGATTGACGCCAAAAAAGTTGCGCCGGCTGCAACGTCCTTTACCCTTTTGATGATTTCTTCTTTTTCGGTGGTCACCCGGTCTGAAAGTTTTTCGACCGCAGTATTCAGATATTCTGCAATTCCGATTGCAAAAGTTGAAAAAAACAGAAACAGAAATTCAGTCCGATCAACGTTGAGCCAAATTGCAACCAGCATATTTGCAATCAAAACACCAAACCAGATCTGTATGTTTCTTTCGGTTTTCAGCCCAAACCAAAGACCTTCCAGCGCATACCGTGCAGAATGAAGAAATCTAACAATCATTTGTCAGGCATTAAATTTTTCATTTGCTCTATCAAATCAGATTGTTCCTGAATCAGATTTCCAATTGTTGAATCATCCGGTAAATTGTTGTTTTGATATTTTTCAATGAGAGGAAGAGTTAGCGCAATTTTTAACATATTATGATAATCTTTCAGAGATGAATTATTCGCTTCGATTTGTTCCAGCAGAGTGTCCAAATCATGGGTTTTATTTTTGTAATTAGATTTGCTGGAGTTAATTAATTCAATCATCTGATTTTTTAAAATACTGTCCTGAATTTTATCTGCTTTGTTCAACGCCGACTGATAATATGAGTCAGACTTGGCATTGTATCTTCTATAGGTTTTTAACGAATCTACCTCCGTATCTTCATAATTTTTCAGGGCTGATTCCAGTTGTTGAAGTTTTTTGTTTTTTTCAACTATTTCATTGTACAAGGCTTCCGCCAAATCAACTGTTCGCTTACTTCTGATTTTTGACTGATCATCCTGTAAAACATGGGATTCTTCTTCCTGATTTTTATTCTCTCCGGTAATCTGACATGAATTCAAACCTGTCGAAAAAATAGAAATTATAATCAATTGATAGAAAAGCTTGTTCATATTTTTGAAAATTTATTGTCCTAACCGAATTCATACAAAAACGGTTCTTCTTCATCCGATTGGATACCCAGCGCCTCATATACATAACGGTAAGTCGAAAGCAGTCTTGGTTTTCCGTCGATGATTGCTGCATCATGCTCAAAATGTGCAGAAGGCTGTTTGTCTCTTGTGGTAACCGTCCAGCCGTCGTTGTGAAAGCGGACTTTGTCGGTTCCCAGATTGATCATCGGTTCAATGGCAAGCGCAATTCCCTCTTTCAAAACTTTTCCGGTTCCTCTTCTACCGTAATTCGGCACCTGCGGATCTTCGTGCATCTCTCTTCCCAGCCCGTGTCCGACCAGTTCTTTGACCACACCGTATCCGTGGCTTTCACAATAGGTCTGAATTGCATGACCGATGTCTCCCACTCGGTTTCCGGGCAGCATCTGAGCAATTCCGATATAAAGTGATTCTTTTGTGATTTTGAGTAATTTTTTGACTTCCGGACTGACTTCACCCACTTCAAAAGTATAGGCATGATCGCCGACAAAACCGTTCATCAGCACACCGCAGTCAACCGAGATGATGTCTCCGTCTTTGAGCGGTTCTTGATTCGGGATTCCGTGTACGACCTGTTCGTTGGGCGACATACAGAGCGAATTCGGAAATCCGCCGTAACCCAAAAATGCTGGTTCTCCTCCATGGTCTCTGATGAAATCATGCGCCATTTTATCGATTTTGATGGTGATCGCTCCCGGTTTGATTTCTGAAGCAACCATACCGAGCGTTTTTGAAACCAATTGGGCGCTCAGATACATCAGCTCGAGTTCTTCTTTTGTTTTTAATTGAATCATATTCCGAAAAATCCTCTTTTCTTCTTCTTTTGTTTGTATACTCCGTGTTCGCCGATTGAAAATTCGATTCGCCTGTTGATGATTTCAACCACTTCGCCCCAACCGGGAAATCCACCCAGATTTCTGTCGTCGATAAATACATCAGCGTTGATCTTTCGGCTCTGATCCTTTCCGGTGAATATTTCCTCTTCAAAACTTGAATTGACTGCATAAAATTCAATCCCGTATTTTCGACAGAATTCAACTGCTTCGTCAAGTCTTTCACCATTACGGTAGGTCCACAAAATCAACCGGTGACCCTGTGACTGCAATTGTTTCAGAGAATCAAATGCAAACAACATCGGTTTTCCGATCTTCGGGTAGGCATCTTCTACAATGGTTCCGTCAAAATCAACTGCAATAATATAGCTCTTCATCGTTTCCATTTTCTTTTGGACTGCAAAAGTACTAATTAATTTTGTAGCAGTATCTCACCCGTCATTTCTTCGGGGATCGGAATTTCCATCAAAGTCAGCAAAGTCGGTGCAATGTCGCCAAGCTTGCCGGCCTTCACTTTGTATTTGTTTTCGTTCTGAACCAGTATGACCGGTACCGGGCTTTTGCTGTGCTGGGTATTGGGAGAACCGTCCGGATTGACCATTACATCCGAATTGCCGTGGTCAGCGAGTATGATGATCGAATAACCGCCTTCGAGCGCTGCATTTACCACCTTTTCGGCACAGCTGTCAACCACTTCTGCAGCCTTTACCGCCGCTTCAAATACACCTGTATGTCCGACCATATCAGTATTTGCAAAATTCAGACACACAAAATCAGCTGTCCCGTTTTTGAGTTCGGGAACTATTTTTTCGGTAATCTGATATGCTGACATTTCGGGTTTCAGATCATAGGTTGGAACGTCTTTGGGCGACGGACAGAGTATTCTGCTTTCACCATTGAATTCTTTTTCGCGTCCGCCCGAAAAGAAAAAGGTGACATGCGGATATTTTTCGGTTTCTGCAATTCTGATCTGGGTTTTTCCGTTTTTTTCAAGGACTTCGCCCATTGTATTCGGAATTTCCTTTTCGTCATAAACCACTTCTACACCTTTAAAGGTTTTGTCATAATTGGTCATGGTCACATATCTGAGTTCAATCGCTTTCATACCGTAATCGGGAAAATCACTTTGGGTGAGCACCTGGGTGATTTCACGTCCGCGGTCGGTTCTGAAATTAAAATTAATCACTACATCACCTTCTTCAATCAGTCCGGATTGATCGATGTTGATCGGTTTTAAAAATTCGTCAGTAATTCCTTCATTATATGAAGCTTTGATCGCTCCGATCGGATCATTGCTTTTCTTTCCGATTCCTTTCACCATCAGGTCATAGGCGAGTTTCACTCTTTCCCAGCGTTTGTCACGATCCATTGCATAATATCGTCCGATGACTGAAGCCAGTTTTCCGGTGGTTTCAGCCATATGCTGCTGCAACTGACCGATGAATTCAACTGCACTGTGCGGATCGCAGTCACGGCCATCGGTAAATGCATGCACATAAACATGATCGGTCAGACCGAAGGTTTTTGCCGCATCCAAAAGTCCGAGCAGATGGTTGATATGCGAATGAACACCTCCGTTTGAGACCAAACCGATAAAGTGGACCTTCTGACCGCTTTCTTTTGCATATTGAAATTGGGAATTCAAAACACTTTCATTCAAAAATGATTTGTCACGAACTGCCATATTGATTCTCACCAAATTCTGATAAACTATCCTTCCAGCGCCAAGATTCATGTGCCCAACCTCAGAATTTCCCATCTGCCCTTCGGGAAGTCCGACCTGCAGACCGTAAGTGATTAGTGTTGAATTCGGATATTTTTTGAAACAGCTGTCCATAAAAGGAGTATTTGCCTTTTCAATAGCCGATACCTTTGGATCGTGGTTGATTCCCCAACCGTCCAGAATCATCAGCATCGCTTTTTTACGCATAAGTGTAATATTCTAAATTTTGTGAAGTCTATTTAATTTGCCACATCGTTGATGAATTTGATCCTCATCAGTCTGAGTTCCTCTTCGTCATATACATTTCCAAATTCTTCAAGCAGATTTGACATAGAATCATTCTCCGCCTCAAGCAGAAAATCATGGATTTCCTCCTGTTGGTCTTCATCCAGCACGTCATTCAGATAATATGAAATATCGAGCTTCGTACCCTGATAAACAATGCTTTCCATCTCTGAAATCAATTCATCCATCGACAGGTTCTTTGCTTCTGCCATGCCTTCGAGATCAATTTTTCTGTCAACGCTTTTGATGATATAGACCTTGTGGTTTGATTTGTCTGCAACACTTCTGATCACCATTTCATCGGCTCTTTCAATGTTGTTTTCTTCCACGTATTTGGCAATAAATTCAACAAAGGGTTTTCCAAATTTCATCGCCTTTCCTTCTCCCACCCCAAACACATTGGTCAATTCTTTGATCGAGGTCGGATACAGCATTGTCATATCGTCAAGACTCGGATCCTGAAACACTGCAAATGGCGGAATTCCGTTCTGTTTTGCAATTTTCTTTCTCAAATCTCTCAGGTGTTTCAACAGCTCTTCATCAAAGACTGCCGGCGCCTGAACAACCGAATCTGATCCTGAACGATCCATTAATTTCTTATAATCAACATCTTCAGCAATCAGAAATTCTTCTGGCGATTTGATAAATCCTTTCCCTTTTTCGGTCAGTTTCAGTATGCCGTAAGTTTCAATTTCTTTGAACAAAAAATCTCTCACAATCAGCTGACGGACAATACTTTTCCAATAATAATCTTCTTTGTCTTTACCGACTCCGAAAAAATCTTCAATTTTCAGATTATAAGATTTGATGATCGAGTTTTCTTTGCCAACGATGACATTGACAAGATCGTTGATCCGCAGGATTTCTTTGGTGTCTTTTACGATTTCGAGCACCAGCCGCGCATCTTCCATTGCATCAATCATCTTTTTCGGATTGCGCATATTGTCGTCCATATTGGCACCCAAACCGTTGATTTCATCAAATTCTTCACCAAAATAATGAAGCAGGAATTTTCTTCTCGACATAGAAGTTTCGGCATAAGCCACCACTTCATTCAAAAGCTGAAGTCCGACTTCTCTTTCGGCAACCGGTTTGTTTGAAAGAAATTTCTCGAGTTTTTCAATGTCTTTGTAATCATAAAACGCCAGACAATAGCCTTCACCATCGTCTCTTCCCGCCCGGCCGGTTTCCTGATAGTAGCTTTCAAGACTTTTCGGCATATCGTAATGGATCACAAAACGGACATCGGGTTTGTCAATCCCCATTCCAAATGCAATGGTTGCAACCACCACATCTGCTTCTTCCATCAGGAACATATCCTGGTGTCGGGTTCTGGTTTTGGTGTCCAGTCCTGCGTGATAAGGAATCGCTTTGATGCCGTTCACCTGAAGAAGCTGTGCAAATTCTTCAACTTTCTTTCGGCTGAGACAGTAAACAACACCCGATTTGCCGGCGCGCTGGTGAATAAACTTTACAATTTCTTTGTCCTGATTGATCTTTGGTCTTACCTCATAAAAGAGGTTGGGACGGTTAAAAGATGCCTTGTACACCATTGCATCGAGCATACCCAATGTTTTTTGGATATCGTCCTGAACTTTTGGAGTTGCAGTTGCTGTCAGTGCGATGACCGGCGCATCGCCGATCTTGTTGATAATATGTTTTAGATTTCTGTATTCGGGTCTGAAATCGTGTCCCCATTCAGAGATACAATGCGCTTCATCAATTGCAAAAAATGAAATTTTGACGGTTTTGAAGAAATCAATGTATTCGTCCTTAGTCAGTGATTCGGGTGCAACATACAGCATTTTGGTCACTCCGCTCCTGATGTCGTCCATCACTTTTTTGGTCTGTGTCTTGTTCAATGACGAATTCAGCACATGCGCCACATTTTCATCAGACGAAATACCCCGAACGGCATCCACCTGATTTTTCATCAGTGCGATCAGCGGTGAAACGATGATGGTCACTCCTTCAGAAATCAAAGCAGGCAACTGATAGCAAAGTGATTTCCCGCCGCCTGTCGGCATCAGCACAAACACATCCTTCCCTTCCAGCAGACTGTTGATTATCTCCTCCTGTTTCCCTTTAAACTTTTCAAAGCCAAAGTATTTTTTCAAATAAATAGATAAATCTCCTCGACTATTCATTTTTGATAAAAAACTGTTTAATAATTTTTATTTCTATAATTCGAATTTTCAATGTCACTCTTCTGACGATTAGTCAAAATTTAAACTTTTTAAATTTACAAAATTCTGGTAATCTCCGAAAAAGTTTACAAAGTTTTTCATTGCACTCACGAATAATATTCAATGAAATAATTTTATGTACTTTTGAAAACTCAATTTTATAATTGAATTTCACGGTCGAACGACCCAATGTACAAAATAAAATAACACGGGCAAAATCTTTTGGATTTGAAAAATCAAGAATTAATAAAAACAGCTCAGACTGTTTTTCAGGACGAAATTAATGAACTTCTTCAAATTGCTCAAACAGTTGGAGATGAGTTTGCTCAGGCGGTCAATCTGATTTATAACGGCAAAGGTAAAACGGTAGTGGTCGGAATCGGAAAAAGCGCACACATCGCAACCAAAATGGTGGCAACTTTCAACTCAACCGGATCACCCAGCCAATTTTTGCATGCGGCAGAAGCCATCCATGGCGATCTGGGACTGCTTCAGCCCGAAGATGTGGTGATTTGTGTGTCAAAAAGCGGGAACAGCCAGGAAATAAAAGATATAGCACCCATACTGAAAAAGAATGCTTCTGCGCTAATCGGATTGACCGGAAATCCGGATTCTGCATTGGCAAAACATTCGGATGTGGTACTCAATGTCAACATCAGCCGGGAGGCATGCCCGAACAATCTGGCACCGACTTCAAGCACAACCGCACAGCTGGTGATGGGCGATGCACTCGCAGTTGCGCTGATGAAAATGAAACATTTCGAGAGTGATGATTTCGCAAAATTCCATCCGGGCGGCGCACTTGGAAAAAGACTGCTTTGGAGCGTAGAGGATGCAATGGATTTTTCACAGAAACCGACCGTTCAGTCTGATTCTTCTGCTTTTGAAGTGATTGATTCAATCTCATCCGGAAAACACGGAATTACTGTGGTTGTTGACGGCAATCAGATCAAAGGTGTGATTACCGACGGTGACCTCAGAAGGATGATGCACAAACACAAAGACATCAGAGATCTGCAGGCAAAAGATATGCTTTCTGAAAATCCGAAGACCATATATAAAGGTGAAAAAGCAATCGATGCTTTCAATCTTTTGAGGGATTACAATATCGGTCAACTGGTGGTTGTGGATAACGATAAAAATTATATCGGGATACTCGATCTACACGCATTGATGAAACTTGGAATAGAAAGTTAGATGGACACTAATAAAGGTGAAGAAAAGGAATTGTCGTTCCTGGGTCATATTTTTGAATTGAGAGGCCATTTGATCAGATCGATTGCCGCAATTTTGATCGGTTCGGTCGTTTGTGCAGTTTTCTGGCGGACAATCAATGACAAATTCATCATGGCACCTTTGAAGTATGAATTTCCAACCTATCGCGCATTAAATTTTTTGGGTGAAAAAATCGGAATCGGGCAGATTTATGAACCTGGATTTAATTATACAAAAGAACTGAAAAACCTGAATCCTTCGGGTCAGATTACAGCACAGATTTATGCCATCCTCATCTGCGGACTGATCATCGCAATCCCGTATGTGGTCTGGGAAATCTGGAAATTCATCAAACCCGGACTTCATCAAAATGAGGCGAAAAATGCAAACGGAACTGTATTCGCAGTCAGCTTTTTCTTTTTGACCGGCGTGCTGTTCAGCTATTTTTTTATGCTGCCTTTTTCGGTTCAGTTTCTGTTTACCTATAATCCTTTCGGTGTTTCAAACGAATGGACACTTTCAAGCTATACTTCACTTTTTGTACAGACACTGCTTGGCATGGGAATCGTATTTCTGTTTCCGGTTTTTACTTATTTCCTTGCAAAAATGGGAATACTTTCACCCCAGTTTTTAAGGACTTACAGAAAACATGCGCTGATCGTGATTCTGGTCATTGCGGCCATTATTACGCCGTCAGACATCATGAGCATGATGATTGCTTCAATTCCGCTGATACTGCTCTACGAAGTCAGCATCTGGATCACTGCCTATGTGTTTAAAAAACAAATCAATGAAGAAAAAAAAGAAATGGTGAAAAAATGACAAAAGTCTGTATATATTATGCATGCATAATAAATTATTTTTATTAAATTTACATCCTTATAAAATCTTAATTCAAAGTGTATGAAAATATTAGTTTGCATAAGCAGTGTTCCCGACACCACTGCAAAAATAAATTTTTCGGAAGATGGGAAATCTCTTGACAAAAATGGAGTTCAATTTGTGATCAATCCGCATGATGAATATTGTCTGACCCGTGCGGTACAGCTTCAGGAAACTCAGGGAGCAACTGTAACGGTAATCACAGTCGGTGATGCATCGGTTGAACCGGTCATCAGAAAAGCGCTGGCCATCGGTGCAAATGATGCGATTCGAGTAAATTCAGCATCAGGCGATGGATTTTTTGTAGCGACCCAAATTGCTAAAGCAGCAAAAGACGGAGGTTATGACATCATTCTTGCCGGACGTGAATCAATTGATTTCAATGGCGGCGAAGTTCCGGGCTTTGTGGCCGGAATGCTTGACTATCCGTTTATCAACGGCTGTGTAAATCTGATAGTGGAAGGAAATTCTGTGGAAGCGGTTCGTGAAAGCGACAGCGGAAAACAAACCATCACCGCAAACTTCCCGGTTGTCATTGGTGGAGAAAACGGTCTGGTTGAAGATTCTGAACTGAAAATCCCGAATATGAGAGGAATTATGTCGGCCAGAACAAAACCGCTGAATGTGGTTGAACCCGAGCAGACAGCTTCAAAACTGAATGTGGTCGGTTATCAGAAACCGGCAGAAAGAGGGAGTGTGAAAATGATCGACAAAGACAATGTGGCTGAATTGGTCAGACTGTTACACGAAGAAGCAAAAGTTATTTAATCAACTCAAAAAAAGAAGAAAAATGGCAATTTTAGTCTATGCAGAAGCCCAAGAGGGAAAATATAAAAAAGCGGCTTTCGAAGCAGTTTCTTATGCAAAATCGATCGCTGACCTGTCAGGCGACAGTGTAACCGCAGTTGCAATTAACGCAACAGATTCTTCAGATGCTCTGTACAAATACGGCGCTTCAAAAGTTTTGAAAATCAACAGTGAAGCATTGAAAAACTTTTCGCCAAATGCTTATGCAAAAGCAATTTCGGAATTGAAAGAAGGCGACACCATCGTTCTTCCGGCAACCAGCGATGCATCGAGCTTTGCACCGATTCTGGCATTGAAAACAGGTTATTCGCTAATGACCAATCTGACTTCTGCACCAAGCAGCGTTTCACCATTTACAGCCGAAAGAAAATCTTTTTCAGGCAAAGGAATTGAAACCATTCAGGTAACCGAAGGCGGAAAAGTGCTGACTGTGCTTCAGAATGCGTTCGGAGCCAAAGAAAATCAGGTTTCTGGAACCGAAGAAACTGCAAACGTCAGCGTGAGCGATTCTGATTCAAAAGAAAAAATCACAAAGACAGAACAGATATCAACTGGTGCTATCGATCTGAAAGATGCAGAAATCGTGGTTTCTGGCGGACGCGGCATGAAAGGACCCGAAAACTGGGGAATGATCGAAGAGCTGGCAAATCTGCTCGGCGCAGCAACCGCATGTTCAAAACCGGTTGCCGACATGGGTTGGAGACCTCACTCTGAACACGTGGGACAGACCGGTAAAGCAATTTCGCCAAAACTGTATATCGCAATCGGAATCTCGGGTGCCATCCAACATTTGGCGGGTGTGAATTCATCCAAAACCATAGTAGTGATCAACAGCGACCCTGAAGCTCCGTTTTTCAAATCAGCAGATTACGGAATTGTGGGAGACGCTTTTGAAATTCTTCCAAAACTGAATGAAGAAGTGAAAAAATTCAAAAGTGCATAAACACCCGAATTTTCATCAAAATAGAAATCCGTCCAAATGGGCGGATTTTTTTATTGATTTATTCTCAACTTATTCTACATTTGTTTTTCAAAAAACTAATCTAAAAGATTGAAAACAAACAATTACTTTTTTCAATCATTCCTGACCTTGGCTATGGCAGCGGTCATTTTTTACGCAGCCAAACCTTTCCTGCCCGAAAGACTTTTTGAAGAATCAAAAACAGATTCAAAAAATATAATCATAGACAGTCTGATGATTCAGGCTGCAGCCGAAGCAGAAAATAATTCCAATATCGAAAAACCGGATTCGACTGAAAATTTAAATCAGATTCAAAAAGAATATGACGGAAATGAATATCTGAAACGTTTTTATGAAGCATTGCGTTCACTTGAAAACGATCCGAGCCGAAAAGTCAGAATTGGATATTACGGAGATTCAATGACCGACGGAGACCTGATCACACAGGATTTGAGAGAACATTTTCAGGACAGATTCGGCGGTGGAGGAGTCGGTTTTGTGCCGATTACTTCAGAATCCGCAAAATCGAGAGCGAGCATTGTCCATCAGTTTTCACCCGACTGGAAAAAAATATCTTTTGTCACCGATTTCAGACCAAAATACAGTTTCGGTCTGAGCGGAAATGTATTTTTTATCACCGACAGCACCGGGTCAGCCTGGCTCAGAATCAGACCGACTGCCTATAAAAAACACAACAGCCGTTTGGATCAAATCACTCTGTACTACGGAAAATCAAAAAACCGTTCGGGAACGGTCAATCAGCAGTCGCTGATTACAGACAGTCTTGTGAATTCAATCAGACTGAATCCAAAAGGGAATATAGCTGATTTCCAATTCAGAAATGCGGCGGAAATTCCGTTTTACGGTGTCAGTCTGGATGAACCAAACGGTGTGAATCTCGATAATTTTTCGAGCCGCGGCAACTCGGGTCTTCCGTTTTCACTTTTCGACATCCGACTGATGAACGATTTTGACAAAACGCTTCATTATGATCTGATCGTTCTTCATTTTGGCGCCAATGTACTCACCTACGGCAAAAAAAATTACAGCTGGTACGAAAATTCAATGACCAAAGTGGTCAATCATCTGAAAGAATGTTTTCCGAACACCGACATACTAATCATTTCAACTGCCGACAAAGCTTCAAAAATAAACGGGAAAATTCAGACCGATCCGAGTGTTGCATTTCTGCTGGAAGCGCAAAGAAATTATGCGCTCAGCACCCAATCCGGATTTTTGGATTTGTATGATCTGATGGGTGGAGAAAACAGCATGGTGAACTGGGCAGACAGTGAACCGTCGATGGCAAACAAGGATTATACTCATTTCAACAGCCGCGGTGCTGAAAAAATCGCAGGCCTGATTTACAATCAAATCATAAAAGGATATGAAGATTTCAAAAAAAACAATTGAATTGAGAATTTTGTCAATGGTGCTGCTGCTGATTCCGCTGACCGGTTGCGCCCAAAACGAAAGGGAAATTAAAAATGACACGGTTTTATGGTCATTTTTTGATAAAATCAAATCCAATCAGCAGCAGAATGATCGGGTGATCACGATTGTCCATATCGGTGATTCGCATCTGCAGGCAGGCATACTTCCTGAAGAAATCAGAAACAGACTGCAGCAGGAATTCGGAAATTCGGGGTATGGTTTTACATTCCCCTATCTGCTTGCAAAGACAAACGGAACTGATCTGATTGAATACAAATCAAATATCGACTGGCTAAGTCAACGGATCGTTTTTGAAAATCTCGGTTTTCCGGTTGGTTTGAGCGGAATTGCATTTTTTACCGATCGGTCCGATTTTTATCTGAATCTGAAAGTTAAAGATCCGAAATATGAATTTAACCAAATCAGAATCTTCTCACCCGACAATCCATCCGGTTTCAGAATTTCACAAACCCAAAATGAAAATCAGCCAGAACTGAAAAGTGATTCATTTCAAACCATCGCAAAATTCAAAGATGAAATCACTGCGGTCAGTCTGATTCCCGACGGAAACAACAGTCAATATGCGCTGAACGGGCTGATTCTTGAAAACGGAAAACCTGGAATTCTTTATCATTCGATCGGTGTCAACGGTGCGAAATTTATAGATTACAACAAATATCCGCTGTTTTTTGACCAGCTGGCCGATTTGAAACCCGATCTGATCATCATTTCACTTGGGACCAACACTGCATTTGACAAAGAAGATTATTCGGTTTTGGATTTCGAAAATCACATAAATGAATTTTTTATCAATCTGAAATCCAGAAATATTGATGCGCCGATGCTGGTGACCACACCGCCACCTGCGCTCAGATCCAAAAGTGAACAGAATCCAAAAGTTCCTGAGTTTGGCGACGATCTGATCAGAAGATCGGAGCAGCTCAACTATGCGGTTTGGGATTTGTACCGGTTTCTGGGCGGATACGAAAATTCTCAGCGACTGATCAGCGAAGAACTATGGTCAGAAGACCGGATTCATTTTTCGGAAAAAGGATACAAACAACAGGGTGCGGCATTGGCAGATGCAATCATCAACTCGTATCGTGAATATCAAAAATCAAAAGATTAACCGATGTTCGGACTGTCCGAAATAACCTTAGATCAAATCAAAACCTGGCTGGTTTATGATTCGGAAAACCCATTATTGTTTGGCAGCGGATTGTTTCTGATCATCTTTCTGATTTTTTATCTGGTTTATATTCTCACCCAAAAACACGTCTGGTTCAGATCGGTTTATGTGATTCTGTTCTCTCTGTTTTTTTATTACAAAGCAGGCGGAATGTTCTGGTTTCTGCTTCTGATCGTTTCGATCACGGACTATCACATCGCCAAAATGCTGCACCGGTCAAAAAAAGACAGCATCAGAAAACTCTGGCTTTTCACAAGCGTGCTTATCAATCTCGGTCTGCTCGCACACTTCAAATACACCAATTTTCTTTTTGACAGTCTCAACGATCTGTTCAGCAGCAATTTTGCAATTCAGGACATCATACTGCCGATTGGGATTTCATTTTTTGTATTTGAAACCATGAGTTATACCATTGATATATACAGACGTGAAATCGAGCCGGCAGGAAGCTTTATGGATTTTGCATTTTTTGTGTGTTTCTTTCCAAAATTTGTTGCCGGTCCGATTGTCAGAGCAAAAGATTTTCTTCCGCAAATCAATCAGAAATTAACACTGACTAAGATTCAGGCGAGTTCTGCACTGTTTCTGATCATCGGTGGTCTGATCAAGAAAAGTGTAATTTCGGATTATATTTCAATCAATTTTGTGGATCGGGTTTTTGATGCACCCAACAGCTACACTTCGATTGAAAATCTTCTTGCGGTTTACGGCTATTCGCTTCAGATCTACTGTGATTTTTCGGGTTATTCGGATATCGCAATCGGTCTTGCTCTGCTGATGGGATTTGAACTGAATACAAATTTCAGAACGCCCTATCAGTCTGCCAATATTACGGAATTCTGGCACAGATGGCACATTTCGCTGTCCACCTGGCTGAGGGATTATCTCTATATTTCAATTGGCGGAAACCGAAAAAGTTCATTTTGGGGCTATTTGTTTCCGGCCTTATTTTTTGCCGGACTAATTGGCTGGTCGGCATTCAAATTTGAAAGTCATCCGTTGCCGCTTTATCTGAGCCTGGCGGGTCTGCTAATTTTCCTGCTGCCGATACTGCTGTCAAAAAACAGAAAAAAAGCTTCTTATGTAAATTTCAACCAGATGACGACCATGCTGCTCGGCGGTCTGTGGCACGGCGCCAGTTTCAGATTTGTGATTTGGGGTGCGCTTCACGGTCTGGCACTGGGTGTACACAAAACATTTAAAGAATACATTTCGAAAAAAGACGACAGCAAAAGAACAATCAGTGGGTTTCTGAGCCGTCTGGCAGGGGTATTCATCACCTTTCAGTTTGTGAGTTTCTGTTGGATATTTTTCAGATCCAAAGATTTTGACACTTCCATTCAGATGGTTCAAAACATTGCGGAGCTTGATTTTAATTTTGAAAACTGGCTGACGGTCATCTTTTCATACCGGCATGTTTTTTTGATTTTTCTGGTCGGTTACATCTGGCATTTCATTCCCGAACATTTGCTTTTGAAAATGAAACTGATTTTTAATTCCTGTCCGATTGCGGTCAAATCAATTCTTGTGGCTGCAGTTTTTTGGCTGATTTATGCAACCGCATCGAGCGAAGTGCAGCCATTTATATATTTTCAATTTTAACCCAATGATTGCTTTGGGCTCTATAATTCATTGGGATTCAACACAAAGGAGACAATCTTTATTTTCAAAACCTCACTGGACTGATTTTTTATAGCCGAAAAATTTTCACAAACCACAGATTTTATTAGATTTACAATTCAATGGAAAATTTGGTTAAATTAAATATCAAAGGAATTTCATACAGCCAGACCCAGACAGGCGCCTATGCTCTGATAATGGAAGAAGACATGGGCCACCGGAAACTACCGATCATCATCGGCAGTTTTGAGGCGCAGGCGATTGCGCTCGCATTGGAAAAAGACATCCATACCCCGCGGCCGCTGACACATGATCTGTTTGTATCGATCGCCAAAGCTTTTTCATTTTGGGTAAAAGGCGTTTATATCCACAAACTCGAAGACGGCGTTTTTTATTCGAACATACTGATTGAGGACCGCGACGGTCATCAGGAGGAAATCGATTCGAGGACTTCTGATGCGATCGCACTCGCCATCCGATTTGATGCTCCGATTTATGCATTGGAAGCGGTGATGGAGAAGGCGGGGATACATCTCGAAGTTCAGGAAAAAGAAGAGCAGAATCTTGCAAAGGCGATCAAAGAAATCGAGAAGGAAGTAAAAGAACCCAAATCAAAAGTTGATTTTAAATCAAAAACCAAATCAGAACTCGAAAAATTACTGAAAGAAGCAGTCAAAAATGAAGACTACGAACTGGCCGCCAAAATCAGGGACGAACTCGACAAACGGTAATCAAATAACATTTCTCAAACCAAAATGCAAATCAAATCCAGACTGACCGTGATGAACTTCCTGCAGTTCGCTGTATGGGGAGCTTATCTCACTTCGATGGGGAACTATCTCAGCTCGATCGGACTCGGCCCGCAGATCGGGCTTTTTTATGCAATGCAGGGAATCGTGTCCATCTTTATGCCGGCACTGCTCGGAATCGTTGCCGACCGCTGGATTCCGGCTCAAAAACTGCTCGGAATCTGTCACGGACTCGCTGCTCTGTTTCTGTTTTCTGCTGCCTGGTACGGAATGAATGCCGGTCAGGATGCTCAATTTTCAACTCTGTTTGCGCTGTACTCGCTGAGTGTTGCATTTTATATGCCGACCATTGCACTGTCCAACTCGGTCGCCTATGCGGTACTGGCCAACAACGATTATGACACCATCCGAGATTTTCCGCCGATCCGTACATTTGGGACCATCGGATTCATCATCGCGATGCTGTTTGTAAATTATGCAGGAATCGAGGACGGACAGTTTGCTTTTAATTTTGGAAATCACAAAGATTTTCCGAGTTTTCAGTACAGCTACAGCCAGTTTTTTGTTTCTGCATTCCTGGGTTTCCTGCTAATGGTTTATTCGTTTACACTGCCAAATGTAGCGGTGAGCAAATCGAGAGAAAAGAAATCGCTGTATGATGCATTGGGTCTGAAGGCATTCAGTCTTTTCAAACAAAAAAAGATGGCAATTTTCTTTATTTTTTCAATGTTGCTGGGTGTTTCGCTTCAGATCACAAACGGATATGCCAATCCTTTTATCACAAGTTACAAGGATATTCCGGGTTTTGACGAAACCTGGGGCGCAAACAATGCAAATGCACTGATTTCTCTTTCACAGGTTTCTGAAACCCTTTGTATATTGCTGATTCCTTATTTTCTGAAAAAATTCGGAATCAAAAAAGTAATGCTGATGGCAATGATTGCCTGGTTTCTCAGATTTGGTCTGTTTGCAACCGGCGATCCGGGTTCGGGCGTTTGGATGTTTGTACTTTCGATGATTGTTTACGGCGTCGCATTCGACTTCTTCAATGTTTCGGGTTCGCTGTTTGTGGACAAGGAAACCGATAAGGATATCCGTTCGAGCGCACAGGGCGTGTTTATGATGATGACCAACGGTTTTGGTGCAACGCTTGGAATGCTGGCTGCCGGAGTGGTTGTCAATCATTATGTATTTTCACAGACCGATCCGCATCTTCATTTGGAAGGATGGAAAATTTCATGGACGATCTTTGCTGCCTACTCGCTGATAGTTGCAGTGCTGTTTGCTGTCGTGTTCAAATACAAACACAAACCGGATGAGATTAAATGAAGATGAAGTTTTTAAAAAAAATGTATCTTCGTATAAATTAAATCTTAAAATATATGGAAACACCTGACAACATCAAACAGACAGAAGTGTCAAATCCGCCAGACAACTATCTGGTCTGGGCTATTTTATCAACTATACTTTGCTGTCTTCCTTTGGGAATTGTTTCAATCATCAAATCAACAGAAGTAAACACCAAATGGGCAAGAGGAGACTATGCCGGTGCACAGGAATCTGCCGCTGCTGCCAAGAAATGGGCAATTTGGGGTGCTGCTTCGGGCTTTATTTTCATTGCAATTTATCTGATTCTGGTGTTTGTAATTGGAATTGGAGGCGCACTTGGCAGCTTGGTGAATCAGTAAAAATGAAATTTCTAAAAATCAGCCTCATCTCTCTTTTTGGTGGGGCTTTTTTGTTTTATTATTATCGTTTTGACCCTTCGGACAATGACGAATTGTTTCTGTCCTGTCCGTCAAAAACATTTTTCAATCTGAACTGTCCGGGTTGCGGTTCACAACGGATGATTCACACTCTTCTTCATTTTGAATTCAAAGAAGCGTTCAGTTACAACCCACTGCTCTTCATCAGCCTGCCACTGGTTGCACTTCTTTGTTTCCAGTTTATTTCAAATTCATTTTTTGGAACAAGATACCGAATCGGACTACTCTATAAAAACTGGTTTGTTTACAGTCTTTTTGGTATTTTTATCGTCTATATGATCATCAGAAATATGTCTTTCTGGCCTTTTGTTTCCTGATTATTTTTTACGCTCAAATCTGATAAACGAATAATCAAACTGATTTTTTTCGTCTTTTTGATAATCCTGCCTTGAAACTTCCTGCCAGATTTCGGGATCGATTTCGGGAAACAATGCATCACCGTTCAGCTGATTGTAGATTTCTGTCAGTTCGATTGCATCA
Source organism: Weeksellaceae bacterium (assembly GCA_041677705.1). Taxonomy (GTDB): domain Bacteria; phylum Bacteroidota; class Bacteroidia; order Flavobacteriales; family Weeksellaceae; genus Moheibacter. Next base: position 67,218 of record JBAYPM010000009.1, read on the forward strand.
GCGATTTCCATTGATTCTTCAAAAATCTTTCCGCCGCCGATAATGAATATTTCAGGATCTGCTTTCAATCCGATTTCAATGGCTTCTTCCAGCGAATGTGCAACTTCAACTCCTTCGGAATGCCATTTTATGTTTCGGGTGATCACGATATTGAGCCGGTTGGGTAAAGGTTTTCCGATCGAGTCAAAAGTTTTTCGACCCATCAGTATCGGATGTCCGCTGGTAATCTGTTTGAAGTGTTTCAGATCATCGGGCAAATGCCAAATCAGCTGATTGTCGTCACCGATTACATTTTTTTCATTTTTTGCTACAACCAGGGTTATCATTTTTATTAATTTTCTGAATTTGTGAACGTTTCGAATAGCCCTTCAGGGGTTTGGGATAAATTATTTCATTGCATCTTTTGCATCATTGAGCATTTTGATCTGCTTTTCATAATTCGCCGACGGATTTTCGCGGTTTGAATTTACCTTGAGCTGAATCGCTTCATCGATCAGATTTCTCAGCATAACACCCAACTGCGGATTGTCATTTGCGTAAAATGTGTAAACCTGTTTGTAACTGTCTGCAAGTTTTTTTGTCGAAGCCATATCATCAGCACTCATCATCCATTTGAAGCCTCTTTCGAGTTTTGCGCCCAAAGTCGGATTTTCAAATTTGGTAAAGAAATAGAATGCAACTGCATCTGTAATCACTTTGAATTTTGATTGGTCATTCGCGCCAATCCAGCCGTCGATCAGTTCACCGACCAGCTCCGGGCTTGACTCAAGCACTTCGTCATCCAGATCTGAAAATTGTTTTGCTCTGGATGGATCGATCCTGATGATTCCGGTCGCAGCAGCAGACTGAACGCTGTAAGATTCGCTTTTCAGACCACTTTCAAAAACACTGATATCGGTTTCGCCCATCTGATTGAGCTGGCTGAGTGCAGCTGCTCTGACAAGCGTTTTCGGATCAGAAGTCGCCAGTTTTTTAAGTACGGGCGTTGCTTTTGATTTGACTTTTGAATCTTTTGAATCCAGAAAATTAATCGAGCGAACACGGATTCCCTCATAAGCATCATTCAAACCGTCAATCAGTGTGCTCAGTGCCAAATCGCTTGTTGACTGAGCATCAGACAATTTTTTCAAAGCCAGAATTCGTGTAATCACATTGTCTTTTCCGTATTTGTACTGGGCCGCATACGCTTCAGTTGATTTTGTTTCGTTGAGTTCGCAAAGCAAAACCTGATCAGCATTCGGAATCACCGTATCCGGATTTTTTGAGGCATCAAATTCAAAATTATTTTCCTTTTTTGCTGCTGCCCAAACATGATAACGGGCCGGTTTCCCGTCGATGACTACATCTACCGCCAACGGAAATTCAAAATAATTGCTCTGAGTCTGAACCAAAGTCAGTTTTACTTTTTTTGATGCCGAATCATAAGAATAAGCCGAATTCAGTTTGGGATGACCGTTTGAGAAATACCATTGGTTAAAAAACCAGTTCAAATCTCTTCCGCTCACCGATTCCCAGGCAAGTCTGAGCTGAACCGCTTCACCGGTTCCATATTGGTTGTCACGAAGATATTTGGTCAATCCGGCAAAGAAAGCATCGTCGCCCAAATAATTTCTGAGCATGTGAAGAATTCCCTTTCCTCCTTTTTCATAAGAAACACGATCAAAAAGATCGAGTTGTGAATTGTAATGATAACGAACCAGTTTTTTAAAAAAATTGGATGCATCGTCTTTGTAATAATTCAAATCGCCGTAACGGTCTTCCTCTGCTTTGTCTTTTCCGTATTTGTGTTCAAACCACAGATATTCGGAATAATTTGCAAAAGATTCGTTGACCGTAATGTTTGACTGGCTTTCCATGGTTACCAGATCACCGAACCAGTGATGGAATAGCTCGTGCGCGATGGTCCCTTCCCAAATGTTCTGATCGATCAGCTGGCCGGGTTTCTGCTGTGCTCCTTCCTGATGAAGCACTGCGGTCGTATTTTCCATTGCACCGCTGACGTAGTCCCGTCCCACCATCTGTGCATATTTGTTCCAGGGATATTCATAATTGAGAATTTCAGAGAAAAACTGGATCATGGCAGGCGTGTCGCCAAAAATCTGTCTGGCGAATGGTTCGTATTCATGTTCCACATAGTAGCTCACCTCTTTGCCTTTCCAGCTGTCTTTTACGATTGCAAAATCACCGACTCCAAAAAAGAAAAGATAGGGAGCATGTTTCTGGTCAAATTTCCAATAATCGGTTCTTGTGCCGTCAGAATTTTTGGTTTGTTTTTTCAATTCACCGTTTGACAGGGTCACATATTTGTCGGGAACGGTCAGATAGATTTCTTCCGAAGTTTTCTGATTAGGCGAATCTATGGTCGGAAACCAGACCGAGTTTGAATCGGGTTCTCCCTGTGTCCAGATTTGTGTCGGTTTGTCAGGATCTTCGCCTCTCGGATTGATAAAATAAACGCCTTTTGCATCTGATATGGCGGCACCACCCTGTTCTTTTACTTGGTTGGGACGGGCGGTATATTTGATATAGATGGTATATTCCTGATCTTTTTTATAGGTTTTGTCAAGATCGATATACAGTTTCCGGTCATCGTTTTTAAAATTCAGTTTCTTTTTTGACGAACCCTGAATCAGTTCCACATCATGAATCAGCATTACTTTTGCATCGAGTATCAGTTTGTTGGTGTCATAAAAATGAGGTTTCAGCGTGATCCATGCCTCTCCGTTTACCTGTTCTTTTTCATAATCAAATTTCAGATCGAGTTTGGTATGCACCAGATCATTGATTTTTTCTGCTTCTGCCCGATAGATATCGAGTTTTGGCTGATCTGTGCGATAGCTCGGAGGGATGGTTTCAGAATTTTGTGAAAATAAAAATGCCGAAAAAACAAAAACGGCAACAAGACTAAAGATATATTTTCTCATCAAATTAAATTTTAATCAAACGATTTTACAGACTGACAAAGTTATTTGTTTCAAATCAGATTGCAACAAAGCAGACAGTTTTTCATGAATTTTAACGAAATTTTATCTTATTAATTCTCAGACCGGTTGAGGGTCAAAATTCGAATGATTAAAATCAAAATTTAACATTTGGCAGGAATTTTGAGCAAAAACAGGTCTAACTGTAAAAACAAAAACATGAAAAAGATGATTTCGACAGGCCTTATCTGCCTGTTTTTCGGTTTCGGAATTCAGCAGTCAAGTGCTCAAAGTTACAACAATGCGTTGGGGCTGGGAATTGATTTGGGAGACGGTCAGACATTGGTCGGTCCGCAGTTTAAACACTTTTTTGATTCGGACAATGCGATCAATGCGCAGGTTCTGTTTGGTGACAACATCACCACAATCGGCGTCGATTATTCCTACAATCAGAAATTTGCAGGCACAACGCTCGGCTGGTATGTTGGGGTTGGTCCTCAACTGTCATTCCTGAATAAAAAATATGCTGGCGATGACAACACCTATGTTGCAATCCGTCCGGCAGTGGGTCTTGAATACAAGATTCCGACCGTTCCGTTAGGATTTCATTTTGACTGGAAACCCTGGTGGAATCTGACCAATGAATCGGATTTTGAAGCCGGAAGGTTCAGCATCGGATTCAAATATATCCTGAACTAAATAAAAATTTGGAAAAATCAAGAAAGCCCGCAGTAATGCAGGCTTTTTTTATAGTCTAATTTTATCTGATCAGACGGCGACTTCTCCTTTGATATGCGGCCAGGGGTCATAATTTTCCAATTCAAAATCTTCAAATTTAAAACTGAAAATATCCTTCACATCCGGATTGATTTTCATCGTCGGCAGTTTTCTCGGTTCGCGTGTCAACTGCAGACTGATCTGGTCAAAATGATTTGAATAAATATGCGCATCTCCGAAAGTATGTACAAAATCGCCTTCCTTCAGACCGCAAACCTGAGCCATCATTTTGAGCAATAAAGCGTACGATGCAATGTTAAAAGGAACACCCAGAAAGATGTCTGCACTTCTTTGATAAAGCTGAAGAGACAATTTGTCATCGGCTACATAGAACTGAAAAAACGCATGACAGGGCGCCAGAGCCATTTTGTCGAGTTCGCCTACATTCCATGCAGAAACGATGATTCGGCGCGAATCCGGATTATTTTTGATCTGATCGACTGCTGTTTTGATCTGATCCACAGTCTCGCCGTTTGGTTTCCCCCAACTTCTCCACTGATGACCGTAAACCGGCCCGAGTTCACCATTTTCATCTGCCCATTCGTTCCAGATTTTTACACCATTGTCCTGAAGATATTTCACATTGGTGTCTCCGTTCAGAAACCAGAGCAGTTCATAAATGATTGATTTGAGATGTAATTTTTTGGTGGTCACCATCGGAAATCCGTCCTGCATATTGAAACGCATCTGATACCCGAATACGCTTTTTGTTCCGGTTCCCGTACGGTCGCCTTTCAGTGTTCCTTGCTCCATCACGTGTTTTGCCAAATCCAAATACTGCTGCATAATCTTTTCTTTTAACTGATTTACAAAAGTCGGATTTTAAAAATGATTTGCCTAATTTATATCCGACTGACTTATCAAATCAATCAAAATCGAAAAATAAAACCGGCTTATTATTTTTGTGAAAACAGCCGAAGATATTGAGTTAACTAAAAACTAAAATGGTTTGGTCAGCTGTTGATAATTTCAAAAAAATCAATTTTTAAACTTTGAATTAAGTTCATTTACGAATTCCGATAAGTTCCAATTCGGGCGAACAGTTGTTTATTATTAATAAATAGGATTATGCATATTTGTTTACTGAAAATAAATAATTTTAATTATGATTGTTTATTTGTAATAAATAGAATATATTTGTGAATAAATCCAAATCAATGGATAAGCAGGCATTAAAAAATATCGCAACCGATCAGAAAAATGCTTTTATGAACAAAAGCGGGCTGATAGACAGAGATACAGATGTGAACAATTTTTTGAAAACAAGTCAGGTCGTTATCATATCCGGTGTCAGAAGATGTGGCAAATCTTCACTGCTTTATCTGATCAAAGAAAAATTGGGATTGAAAGAAAATCAGTTTTGCTATTTTAATTTTGATGATGAAAGAATCAATACAGATGTTTCAATATTCAATGAATTGTATGCTTTGCATTTGGAAATGTATGATACTGAACCGGTTTTTTTCTTTGATGAAATCCAGATTATACCCGGATGGCAGAAATTTGTCAATCGCATGCATGAACAGGGAAAGAAAATCTTTGTAACCGGATCGAATGCTCAGCTTTTGAGTTCCGAAATCGCTACTTCACTGACCGGAAGGGCCAAAATATTGGAATTGTTTCCTTTCTCTTTTGCAGAATATCTGAGATTTTTTGACAAAAATTATGATTTAAACGCACTTTCCACTTCAAAGAAAGCTGCGCTCAAAGCGGATTTGACCCGTTATCTGGAAATGGGCGGTTTTCCTCTGGTTATCAAAGAAGCTGATTTGGAACTGCTCAACGGCTGGTTTCAGGACATACTGTACAGAGATATTGTAGCGCGATACAAGCTGACTTCGACAGATGCGCTTCGGCAAATCGCTGTTTTTCTTTTGACCAATATCGGGAAGCTTTTTTCGTATGCTACATTACAGCAGATTTCGGGTGTCAAAAGCAGTAAATCAGTCAAAGATTTTCTGACTTATTTTGAGAATTCCTATTTATTTTATTATCTGAAAAAGTTTGATTATTCGGTGAAAAAACAAATCATGAATTCCAGAAAAGTCTATGCCATCGACAATGGTGTCGCCAACAGAATCGGTATCAATTTTTCTAAAAACACGGGACGGCTGATGGAAAATGCAGTATTTGTAGAATTGATGAGAAGAAAAAAAGAAGTCTATTATTTCAAAGGAAAAAATGAATGTGATTTTCTGATCACAGAAAATTTAAAACCGTTTTTGGCAATACAATTAACTTATGAACTGACCGAAACCAGCTTCGCCCGTGAAACCGCAGGTCTTTTGGAAGCAATGGAAACCTACAAAATTCCAAAAGGATTATTGATTACATTTGAGGAAGTTCACGATTTTCAGATTGAAAATATAGAAACTGTTACTTTGTATGAATGGCTGCTGAAAAAGTGATGAAATTTCACATATTGTCCGGTACAAAATAACAAAACCCAATTCAACATCAGTCCTTACTTTGATTCTCTCGATTCTGTCCTTTCCAACCGACCGGATTTTAAATCATAATTCCTGATGCTATCTCGTGTGTATAGCTGAATTTCAGGTGGATCAGACGAAAAATTGAATTTTAAATACGCAATTTCACTGTCAATGTTTTTTGCTGAGAATATCTCATTTCCTTCAATGTTGAATATTGAATAATCATATTTCTGATTTTCATCTTTGGTTGTAAAATAATAAAATTGATTCAACTTGTTTTCTTTAATAAAGTTTCTGAATTCTTCTGACGGCTGTTCCGGATAATTGATTTTTAAAATTGAGATTTTGTCATATTCCGCCGGTAAAATAATGTTTCCTTCAAACCCAATAATACCGATTTTCTTTGCTTCTTTCTCATTTGAGTAAACAAATAATTTATCCAATATTTTATTTAAATGATAATCATCTAATCTTGTAACTCTATTTTTAACAGTTTCTATATGCGGATAAACAAAAGGTGCTGCAGTTCCATCATAGTTAAAGAGTTGAATTCCTGTTTCGGTTTCGGTAAGAAAGTACTCTTTGTATAATTTGAATACTTTTTTAAAGGTATTTTCTTTGATATTCAGCGTACTATCCAATACAAAATCATAATAGGGTTCACTTTTTCTTTGTTCTTTATCAAATTCCTTTATCCAGACTTCATTTCTAATATTGATGTAAAATTTTGCTCTCGGATCATAAGCATCAAATGCTATTCTTTTATGCGTATTTAAGTCAAAATATCCCGATTTAGCATCATCTTCATTGGAATAATAAAAATAATCGCTAAAATAAATCAGATTTCCTTTTCCTAAATGCTTAATTTCTGTTGATGCAATCAGTTCAACAGCCGATTTCCCTTCAATTAAGTACAACCTTTTATTGTCTTTTGAATGTGACCCAACTTCATCCCACCATTCGTTTTCAATCTCTGTGCTTCTGTTTGTAATAACATAATGCTTTTTCTTATATTCAAAAAACGAATCCATAAATTCATCCTTCGGAAACACAAAAATTATTTCTCCTTCTGTATTTCTAATATCGGAGTATCCTTTATTTTCAACCAGATAAAATATTTCATCGGCTTTCCAGGGATAATTTTCGGTTATGATAATCTGCTCAATGTACTGATAATTTGCAGGAATAATTATTTCTTTCATATCCGTATTGAGTACACCCCAATATTTTCCTTTTGTAAACATTCTGAATGGAATCCCATCAGGATCCACGGTGTAATTCATCTTTTGGCAACCTGAAACAAGTGCCATAAAAAGAAATACCCAACCATATATGATTTTAACTGAATTCATTTATTGTATAAATTTCATGAATCGTTCATAAGATAATTTAAGGGACGAAATATCACCACCATTCCCCGGATTTGAAATTATCTTCGAAAACCCTTCGTTATTATCCCAATCTACAATATAAGAACCGACAACAGATACATAATTTTTAAAATCAATATTGCTTTCTGCATAAAATGGTTTGTTGTTTTCAAAATAATAGATGGTTGAAGACGAAACGCCATTTTCAAAATATTGATTAAAAATCACCTTTTTGATTTCCTTTCCCTTTTTGAAAACTTCCGCATCGTTCTTAACCAGCGGGTTTACCGATTTGTCATAAGGTTGTTTGTGATTTTCAACTTTCAGTGAAGTATCTTTCTCAATTTGAGCCGTTTGCTCATCAACCTCTCTAATAAATGAATCATCAAAAAGCGCAACTTGTGATTTGTTAAACTTTTTCTTTACTAAAACATAATAATATTCATTGGCTGATTGAATAAGAAAAATAGTTTCATTCGAATAATCATTTTTTCTTGAATAAAGAACTTCATAAACATCAATTCCATTTTCTTTTAGGCAAAATGCAATGCTTTCCTCCTCCGGAAGTTCGGTGTCCATCCATTGAAGCAGACCGTGATATTGAGAAATCTCTCTGCTTTTTGAATTCACCAACCAAATGTTTTTGGCTGCCTTTCTATCCGTTTCCAAATCGCCTGTACTTTTTAAAAGTACTTTCTGATTTGTACCGTTATAAACATAATATTTACCCAAATCTTTTTTGGGTTCATTTTCACCAATACAATCTCCAGTTTGTGTAATTTTTTCAAGAAAAAAACAAATGTAATTTTCATCAATCCTCTTGTATTTCCCGAGAGTTGTCGTAAAACAGTCATTACCGCATTCGGCACTGTATCCGCTTATAAAAACTCCATCCGGTTTCAGTGTGATATTGTTCCCGTAGTTTTGATAAGGATCCTGATTTTGCGGATACAGGAAGTATTCTTTTGTTTCTGAATTGGCTATTAAATTGTTTATTCTCCAACTTCCTGTCAAATCGTCAATTTCCGGATGATGAACCACTGATTCAAATCCGGGATAATTTATTTGACTTTTGCTGCAACTACAAAGAATTAAAATGCAAATAATTAAGCATTTATTTTTCATTTGGTTTATTTCTTACGGCTTGTTTTTGAGATTTCTGCTTGATTTAAATACAGAAAAGATGATTATCTTTTTATCCTGAATTCCGTATATAATCAATCTATAACAGCATTTTACAAAATTCATTCCAATGCTTTTCTTACTCTTTTCTGAACTTCTTCCCAAGAAAAAGATTTTGATTTTCCAGACAGATGATTTTCCCTCCTTTCTTCCAGCTCATTATAAAACCAATCGGGAACAGAAGATTGATTTTCTTCTTCAGTTTCAATGATCGCTTTAATGATTCTAAGAATCCTTTCATCAGCAGAATCAATAAAACTGTGTATTTGCTTTCGGATATCAATTATCGTTTCTATCTTTTGAAATTATATATCTTTCAAATTTACAATTAAAACTTAACTCCTCATAAAACAGAAATTAGGAAATACAGCATCTTAAAATCAAACATTATTCAAACGAATAATGTACAAACCGATTGAAAATTCGGTCTTCGTTGAATTAATGAGAAAAAATAAAAGGGGGAATCATTCGGTTTTGAAACTTAATTTCAATCTGCTGCAAATTTTACTAAATTTGATTTCAGCAACGGTTAAAAGTTTCAACCATCAAATGTGAAACTTAATTTAACTTTACAAAATGAAAGAAAACAACAACGGAATATTCGGACTGCGTCCGATCATCGAAGCAATTGAAGCCGGAAAGACCATCGACAAACTGTTTGTCCAAAAAGGTCTTCAGGGCGAAATCTTTTCGGAACTCAGAAAACTGATTCGCAATTATGACATTCCAACCCAATATGTTCCGGTCGAAAAACTGAACCGGCTAACCCGAAAAAATCATCAGGGTGTTTTTGCTTTTCTTTCGCCGGTCGAATTTCACAGAATCGAGAATCTGTTGCCACAGATATACGAACAGGGCAAAAATCCATTTCTGCTGATCCTCGATCGGGTGAGCGATGTCAGAAATTTTGGTGCCATCACAAGAACCGCCGAATGTGTGGGCGCGGATGCGATCATCGTTCCCCAAAAAGGTTCTGCATCGGTCAATGCCGATGCTGTAAAAACTTCTGCCGGCGCTTTGTATAACATTCCGGTTTGTAAAGAGGAAAACCTAAAAAAGGCTGTCCGGTTTTTACAGGAATCAGGAATAAAAATTATTTGTGCCACCGAAAAAGCCTCAGATTATATTTACAAGGCAGATTTCAAATCTCCGGTTGCAATCGTGATGGGCAGTGAGGAAGATGGGATTTCGGATGAAATACTCAGAATTGCAGATGAAAATGTCAAACTTCCGATGACCGGAAAAACCTCTTCGCTCAATGTATCGGTTGCCTGCGGCGTATTTCTGTTTGAGGCGGTCAGGCAGCGGATGGGTGAATGGTAATTGAGTTATATCACTTATTTGAATTTAAAAAATAATTATCTTTGCAATTGTGAGAATTATTTCAAACATACTGATTCTGATACTGAGCCTCAGTTTCTTTATTTCGCCTGCGATGGTTTCGGAACATTCCGAAGATCATCAGATGACCGAAATGAGTTGCTGTACCGGCGAGAATCATTCATGTCACGATTCGTCACAAACAAAAGATCATCACAAAAATGACCGGAAGAAAGACTGCAACGACACTTCATGTCCGATGAACAGCAATTGTCAGTTGCAGACGTTTAGCGCAGAACTGATCAGTGAGACCGGTACCAAAGAGACAGAACCTGTAATTGCAACGGTCGAAAAAACAAAAAACGGCCATTACTCATCGCTTATTCTGAAAGAGCTGATATATTCTTTCTGGCATCCGCCCAAATACATTTCATAATTCAGGTTTTTCGGATTGTGCAAATCCGGATTTTAATCAATTTATTATTTTAATTCAATGAAATGTATCAAAAAATCATTATTATATTTCTGCTGATTGCAGGAATCTCAATACAAGCACAGCAGGTCACAAAAACCGCCAAAGTGCGCGGAAACTGCGAGGTGTGCAAAAATAAGATCGAAACTGCAATTGGTCAGTTGCCGAATGTTTCAGCCGACTGGAACATTGAAACCAAAGAGCTGACGGTCACATATTCGGAAAAGGAAACCAATCTCGACAAAATACTCAGAAAAGTAGCCGAAGCAGGTTATGACAACGAAAAATATCTGGCAGACGAGGATGTGTACAGCCGACTGCCCGACTGTTGTCTGTATGACAGAAAAACTCCCTGGGATCAGTATCTTGAGAATGCGGAAAGCCATGTCCACGGAGACACGCACGATCATGAACAGCACGATGGTTATGATCATGACGGAGATGAAGTTGAATCACATCAGGATCATCAGGATGTTGCCGTGGAAGACACAGAAGATCATTTCGATGATTATGACGATTATGAAGATATGGACGATGTCATCGATTTGGGAACCGCAAATATTTCGAACAGTGTGGCAGCATCTGCGCTGGACAGAAAAGCAGCCGGTCTTCAGATCAATATTTCAGATAAAGAACTGCTCAAAGCCGCCTGCTGTAATCTGGCTGAAAGTTTTGAAACCAATGCCACAGTGGATGTGTCTTATGCAAATGCGGTGTCGGGAACCAAACAGCTGAAAATGCTCGGTCTGGATCAGAAATATGTGATGCTGACCAAAGAACTGCTGCCCGAAATCAGAGGAATTTCAAATGCATACGGGCTGAATTTCATCCCCGGCAGATGGATTGAAAACATACAGTTGGTAAAGGGTGCAGGATCGGTAACCAACGGTTATGAATCGATTGCAGGTCATATCAATACCGAACTTTACAAATCGGACACCAAGGAAAAAACTTCACTCAATTTTTACGGTGATCTCAACAGCCGTTTTGAAGGAAATTTTGTTCACATCGACAAAATCAATGACAAATGGTCACAGTCAATACTGCTTCACGGAAATGCTACTACCGACAGGCAGGATCACAATGATGACGGATTTATGGACCAGCCGATCGGAAGGGCGGTCAATCTGACTTATATGATGAATTATAACGATCTGGACAAATCGGGTCTGGTTTCTCATTTTGGGATGAATTATGTATACGACCACAGATTAGGTGGTCAGACGGATTTCAAGGAAAAATATGACAAACTGACCACCCATTATTATGGAATCGGTATTGACATACAGCGTTTTCAGTTTTGGAACAAAACCGGCTATATTTTTCCAGGCAGACCCTACCAGAGTCTGGGATGGATGAACCAGTTCACCTATCACGAACAGGACAGTTATTTTGGTTTGAGGACTTATGATGCAGAACAAAAAACCTATTATTCTAATTTGATTTTTGAAAGCATCATCGGTCATACCGGTCACAAATATAAAACCGGTTTGAGCTTTTTGTATGACCATTATGATGAGCTGTACAATCTGATTTCATTCAAAAGAAATGAAACCGTTCCGGGTGCATTTTTCGAATACACCTATCTGAGCGACAAACTGACTGTGGTTGCAGGTGCAAGGGTTGATTTCCACAACCTGGCAGGAACTCAGTTTACGCCGAGACTGAATGTGAAATATGACATTGCGCCAAAAACCATTTTGAGAGCTTCGGCGGGAAGAGGATTCAGAACTGCAAATATTTTTGCGGACAGCCAGGCATATTTTGCATCCAACCGTCAGATCAGCATCATTGACAACGGTGGCGATGTCTATGGTCTGAAACCCGAAACCGCTTGGAATTACGGTTTGAGTCTGACCCGGGAATTCAATCTGTTTGGACGAAAGAGCACCGTGGTTGCAGATTTCTTCAGAACCGATTTCACCGATCAGGTGGTGATGGATCTTGACGAATCGCCACAGACGATTTTGTTTTACAATCTGGACGGAAAATCTTTTGCAAACAGTTTTCAGATTCAGTGGGATCTACAGCCGATCAGAAGACTTGATGTGCGTATGGCCTATAAATATTACGACACAAAGACCGATTATCTGTCGGGCAGCAAAGAACTTCCGTTTACAGCAAGAAACAGAGGATTTTTGAATCTCGGTTATTCGACCATGAAAAGTGCGGCAGGTAAACAGTGGAGTTTTGACACCACGGTGCAGTGGATCGGAAAACAGAGACTTCCGGATTCTTGGTCCAATCCGACTGAGTTTCAATATCCGGAATACGGCAAACCTTATTTTCAGCTGAGTGCACAGCTGGCACACAATTTCAACCGGAACATCAGAATGTATTTGGGCGGCGACAATCTGTTGAGTTACAAACAGAAAAATCCGATTATAGATGCTCAAAATCCTTTCAGCAATTATTTTGACGGCGGAATGGTGTATGCGCCTGTGATGCCTGCAAATATTTTTATCGGTATTGATATTGATTTCTAACGGAGGACAGACAAACCTACACACAGGAGCGGCAGAAATGCCGCTCTTTTTTGATTGATATAGGTGAGGGTGACCTGTTTGGTTCGGAATGATTTTTTTTTGTGTAATTTTGGATTATATTTTTTCAGCTATGAAATACGCATTCACAATCGGAATCCTTCTGATCGCAATCGGTCTGGTGGCTTCATTTATTGCAAAAATCGAATTTGGCGAACTGGTTTCCCAGCCCGAATTCTCACTTGGGCTTTTGTACGGCGGCGGTGCAGGTCTGCTGTTTGGCGGATTTTTGGGTTGGCTCTACAAAAGAAAACACGACGATCAGTTTCATTCTTCTGAAAGTGACAAGACGGCTGAGTAATTTACTTAAATTATCTGCAATCTAATTGCTAAAATTAACAAAGTTTAATACGCCATCTTTCTGTTGTTCAACATCAAAATGAACATTGAAAACCAATGCTTCAAACAGTTTCAGTAAGTCCACTTGAAAGGTTCTGCAGCAACAATTCTAACTGTCGGTTACCCATTGTCTCTGTGTCGTTTTAAAGTTGTGCAACGGTTTCCCTTTGATGAACCAAACCTTCGGTAGCTTTTCTCCAATTATACGCAAATTTGCAATTCAAATTTAGAATCCATTAAAATGGCTTAAAAAAAAGTTTAGATGAGCATCGAGAGTGGTCTAACCAAGACCAAAACCGCCGTCAAAAGCTTTTCAGCCGAAATGCCCCTGCTGCAAGGTTGGCCATTTGGTGACCATTTCAATGTTTGACAAACGGGATCCGCCACAGTGGTTTTTGGAGCCATCAGAATAAAACCGAACGGTTGAAAAGCATCTGCAAGCAACTCCAACTAAGCCCGCCCCCGCCCAAAGTGAAACTTCCGACCAGGGTTCTGGCGATGATGCGCTTTGGAGTGGACATCGGACTTTGCAGCGTGTGCAAAACCGGGCGGATAGAACGAATAGCGACATACATTAACATCGCCCAAACAGGTGTTGAATTGGTGGATGTTGCCACCCTGCGCAACAGAGGTTCACCCCCAAAAATCCAAAAACCAGCCGTATGAAAATAAAACAAAATAAAACCGAAATCAAAACCTGCCTGAAATCTCCGAGAATTTGGGTAAGGGGAGTTATATCCCAAAACAAAAAAACCTTGCTGTTATTTTACCTGAAACCCGGGTTGAACTCTGAAAATCTCATCAAAAGGAGAAGCCAAAAACCTACAAATCCACCTATAGGAATTTAGACACGGTGTCGCTGAACAACG
>JBAYPM010000010.1:0-77342 GCA_041677705.1 Weeksellaceae bacterium
CAGATCAAATACCACTGTGTACTGAGGATACACACCGAACAGCAGTCCGTTTGGAGTATAGGTCATGTTGGAACTGTCGAAATGATAAGTCATTCCGGTAGAGGCACCAACACCGCCTGAGCCGTCGTCTTCGAAGATTTCAAGATCGAAGTTGGTCGGATTTCCTGACAGCGTAACTGTTTCGAATGTCATGGTCTGCATAGTGAACTGAGAATCTCCGGCCACGATCACGTCGTTAGCCACCCAGTTTCCTGAAGAGAACCCTGCACCTGAGATTGGATCTTCGGTGGTGTAGAAATCCTGCTCACAGTCTCCGCCCGGAGGAGGTGTACTGCTTGTACAGATAGAGAATGCACCGTCAACAAAGAATCCGAAGTTACCTACGTCTTCCCAGGTTGCATAACCGTCAAGAGATCCAAAGAAGTTGGTTCCGTTGTTCACACTTTCGGTATAATGCCAGTAGCTTGCGCCTCCCGGAGCAGTGGTGGTGATACCCATCCAGTACATACCGCCTGTCAGGCTGATGTTGTAAGAAGACATGTCGAGTGTAACTTCATAAACATCAGTACCCGATGCATTTCCAACGATTTCCTGACCAACAGGAGTAACCACAGTTGGAGCAAATATCTGAGTACCCGGCTGTCCTCCGCCATCCTGATAGAAAGAAATCTCAACATTTGTAGTTTCATACAGCAATTGAACTTTCACATCACCCAGATTCCAGGTTTCGCCTGAAGGAACAGGGAAGTCAGCTGCCAGAATGATTCCGGTTGCAAGGTTACCCAAACCGTCAATGAAGTCGCCTTCATATTCGATCGGACAGTCGCCGCTTACAGGGCCATCACCGCAAAAGCCTGAAACGGTAAAGATCATGTTCAGACCGTTGGCATCTTCATTCCAGGTTATACCGTCATCTGTACTTCTTTGAGGTAAAGCACCGTATGAAGCCAGGTCGGTAGCACCCCACCAAACAGTTTCGCCTGAAGGTGTTGACATTTTAGGATCGATCCAATAAGTACCCGGAGCAAAGTCAATTGCCGGAGAAACATTGAATGTCATATGGTGGATCGGGTCTCCAAATGCAGATCCAACCACTTCGGATGTGTCAGGTCCGGCAAATGTAAGTGTATGGATTACAGTACCAGGTTTTCCTGCATTGTCCTCATGAATATAGATAACTACATCATCAGGGATTTGCTGCTGATTGGTGTCAATTGTGATTTTGTCCATTGCAAAATCTTCTGTCAAAATAAAGTCATCAGCAGTTCTGAAAGCATTTGACAAATCAATATTGTATGCATTTGTCAAATCAGAGAATGATGGAATACCAAAATCACATTCTGAGCCTGTACCACCTCCGCTGCCGTAGTCGTAACAAAGCGTTCCATTAAAGACACGATTAGCGAAAAGAGTACCTGTAAACAATCCTGAGATTGAAGAACCCAAATCCATTGTCAGCTGGTCATTTTCAAAGTGCTGATTGGCTCCTGTACCATTGGTATATCTTGAAGAAGCATCCAGTACTATGGCAATACCATAGTTGGTAGTTGCACTCAGATTCAAAGGGGTATCTAATGTAATCGGAGTTGGATTGTCTTGTCCCATAGATGTACCGGTACCTGTAGCAGAAAGCGTCCATGCGCCGGGATTGGTTTCGTTGCCCAAATATGAGCCTTCCAGTGTGTAAACATCCATAGATACAGTAGTACCAGTGGCTGCACTGGTGTTAACAGAAATTTCAGTAATGCTGATATCGGATCCTTTGATGCCTACATCAAACATTTGTGTCCATCCTGGAGAACCTCCGTTGTTGGAAGCAAAGAGGGTGGTCAGACAATCACTTCCACTTCCTCCGCCACCGGCTTCAGTAATATTAACAGTGTAATCTTCCGCCTGACCGAAGCCGCTTGTATTACATGCATCGGTAACATATCCGCCCCATTTCTTCAATACTCTCATACGGGTCGGACCTGCAGTGGCACCCGATGGAACACTGATGTTTCCGGTTGCCTGAACGCCGTCTGTTCCTGTGGAATTATATATGGTGCCAATATTGGTTCTTTCACTTTCTTCAAAAGTACCGCTTTGGTCATAATCGATATAAACAGTTACATAAGTAGTAAACGCTCCGTTTGTATTTCCTTCAACCGCAATTGGATTGGAACTTCCCTGCTCAATGTCGGTAGAAATCGCAGTGAAATCTTCGTGTGCCGGTGAGCCGTTCACGGTTGGGTCAGAAGAATTGTCTATGTCGCCAAAAATAACTCTTGAAATAGGCTCAACATCGCTTGGAAATGTTACCTCACAATACGGATCAGGGAAAGGACCTCCGCCGCCTCCTGTTACTGTGAATTTATAGTCTTCAAATTCACCGTAGTTGTGTGTGGTTGAACAAGGGTCAATATCTCCCTGATTGTTCAGCCAGTGACCAACGATACGCATTCTCGTGTCTCCCGATAAAGCAGTTGAAGGTACTGTAACTGTACCGATTTGTGTGTTCTGATATGAAGTTGAGTGGTAAGCCACCTCTTCAGTAGTGTCAAACACGCCATCCTGATTCCAGTCTACCCAGATTCTGAATCCGTAAGTTTGACCGGTCGGGAAGTTTGCTGTAAAGTCAAATGAATCTCCAACCGCAGCACTTACGCCATGGGTACTGTAAAAATCACCGTAACCTCCTGGTGAGAAACCTGATCCCATGTTGGTGATATTGGTGTCAGCACCTGTAGTGAAGAAATCATTGATATAATAATTGGAATTGGTTCCTGCAGGAATACAGTAGTCGCTTCCGCCACCGCCAGTTTCCATGATCTCAATATCCCATCCCAGTCTGTTCACAACAGAAGATGCATGGAAGAAAAAGAAGAAATTGCCACTGGCAGCATTGAGAATGGTTCCGCTCGGCAGGCCATAATCGCCGTCATCCGGATCGCCTGCTCCGTTACCATACAGCAGAGTGCCTGATGTGCTTGTTCCGTCATAAATTCTTAAATAGTCAAAATTTGCAAATATGTCCATGTCAATCACCTTGATTTGGCTGACGCCGGTAAGGGTTGTTTGGGTGTCACAATTGCAATTTGGATAATTTCCGGCTGAGCCGTCCGCTCCGCCTCCCGGTCCGCCCGGATCAAAGAAATGATCACCGACAGCTGGTGCGAAAGTTTCGGTCGCACCTGCAACCGGAATCCAATTAGCCATTGTTCCCTCTGTCCCATAATCGAAATTATTGAACATCGGTTCAAACGGATTGGAAATTTTCATCACAGCCTGTATTTGCTGATTTGCCTGAATCTCGAGTAATTCTTCAGCCGTAAAGTTTTGGGCATTTGCAGTGCCCAAACCGAAAAACAGAGAAAAACCCGTGAGCAAGGCTCCTAAGGAAAATAAACAGTTTCTCATAATAAAAAATTTAGATAATATTCAGTTAATTATTGATTTTATAATACAATAAAAAGACACTGTGGTCAATCAGTAAACGAATTTTTAAAATTTGTTTACCGCAAAAGGACTTTACTATAAATTATGTAAATTATTCGGAAGAAAATAGAATAGTAGGTTTGTCATAAGCAGGAGAATTTATTCATTAGGTGTAAATATAACATAATATTTTTAAATATTTTAATGGAATTGAATGAATTAATATTATCAATAGTTAAAAAATTAATCAATACAAAATTTTTGGACAGTCCTAATTATTTTAAAAGTAATAACTGATTCAGTCAAAATAACAAAAGGAATCTCAGTCAAAGTCAATTCCAGAATTTTTCTTTTCCAAAAAACATAACCTGTTCTTTCATGGATAGTTGACAGAGGTTATTGTTGGGACTCCCGGACATTTTCTTAATTTTTTAAACAGCTTTGTAAATTCGTGATTTCTTGTATTTCTAACAATGCGCTGTTACCCAGTCTTGTGCAGAATCAATAGAGAAGATATTCAGCTGCCAAAAAATAATTGACATTTGTCTGAAAATTAAAAAGAAAAGAAAATGAAATTCATCTAAACCAGCATGGTAACAGGATTTTCCAGATAAGTTCTCAATGTCTGAAGAAATTTTGCGCCGGTGGCACCGTCAACCGTCCTGTGGTCGCAGGCAAGACTGAGCTTCATCGTATTACCGACTGCGATCTCACCGTTTTTCACAACCGGTTTTTCGATGATTGCACCCACTGACAATATACATGAATTCGGCTGATTGATGATCGAAGTAAAGGACTCGATACCAAACATGCCGAGATTTGAAACCGTAAAGGTGCTTCCTTCCATTTCGTTTGCATTGATCTTTCTTTCTCTCGCTCTGCCTGCCAGATATCTCACCTCAGTAGAAATTTCGGACAGGGTTTTGAAATCTGTACTGTTGATGACCGGAACAAGCAGTCCGTCTTCAACTGCTACTGCAACACCAATGTTGATATTCCCATGGATGATGATCTGCTGATCGGTCCAGCTTGAATTTACCTGCGGATGTTTTCTCAATGCCATCGCACAGGCCTTGACCACTATATCGTTGTATGAAATTTTGCTTTCAGAATCAGCTGCCTTGATTTTATTTCTTGAATCAATACAGTTTTCCATATCGATTTCAATATTGAGATAATAATGAGGTGCTGTGAATTTTGACTCGCCAAGCCGTTTTGCAATCACTTTTCTCATCTGAGAATTCGGAATGGTACTGTCTTCGCCTGCATTGAAATTAAATACTGCCGACGGTGCCGAAACTGTGGCGGCTTTTTCTGCCGGTTTGTAATTTTCAATGTCTTTTTTAACAATTCTTCCACCATCGCCGCTTCCTTTGATCTGACTCAGGTCGATTCCTTTTTCATCAGCCAGTTTTTTGGCGAGCGGTGATGCAAAAATTCTTCCGCCATCTGCAGTTGCTGTTTCCGCTTTTGTTTCCTGATTATTTGTAGGTTCAGCAATTTTTTCTGCAACCGGAGCAGTTTTTTCCTCTTTTGGTTTTTCTTCTTTACCAAATCCGGCAACGATACCCGAAACATCGGTTCCCTTTGGCCCAATGATCGCAAGGATGGCTTCAACCGGCATTGAATTTCCTTCTTCTGCACCTATATATAATAGGGTGCCTTCATCCTCGCTCTCAAATTCCTGTACCGCTTTGTCGGTTTCAATGTCTGCAAGTATGTCACCTTCAGAAATCTGATCACCAATTTTTTTGTGCCACTTTGCAACTGTACCCTCTTCCATGGTGTCGCTCAGTCTGGGCATGGTCACAACCGAAACACCTTGAGGAATTTCAGAAGTCGGTTGAGTTTTTTGTGTTGCTGAAACTTCAGCCGGTTTTACCTCAGTTTTCTGCTCAGTTTTTTGCTCGGTTTTATTTTCGGCTGGTTCTTCAATCGAAAATTTTTCACCTTTTTCTCCAATCACGGCCAACACTGCATCGACCGGTGCGGATTCGCCTTCTTTTACACCCTGATAAAGCAGTACGCCGTCAAATTCGCTTTCGAATTCCTGGATTGCTTTGTCGGTTTCAATATCGGCCAGCACATCTCCTTCAGATACCTTGTCGCCCACATTTTTGTGCCATTTGACTACAGTTCCTTCTTCCATGGTGTCGCTCAGACGCGGCATAGTGATTTGTTCAGCCATAATATTTTAATTGTTTTCGATTTGATCCAAAAATGGATAATCCGGTTGCGAATAGGTGTATTTGTACACGATGTCGGGTGAAGATACAGCAGATTCTTCAGCAAATTTTTCGCATTCATCAATTTCTGCTTTAATTTCCTCAACGATTTTGTCCAATTCTTTTTGAGTTGCATAATTATTTTTCAAGATGGTGTGCTGCACCAGAAGTAAGGGGTCTTCGTTTTTGTGTGCTTCTACTTCTTCCTTGGTTCTGTACGGCTCCGCATCAGACATTGAATGTCCTCTGTAACGGTAAGTTCTGATGTCAAGGAAAGTAGGGCCGTCACCTTTTCTTGCTCTTTCAATGGCTTCAAAAGCTGCCTCGGCAACCTTGACCGGATCCATTCCGTCCACCGGAAAAGAAGGCATATCGTAACCCAATCCCAGTTTGTAAATGTCATGCTGGTTGGATGTCCTTTCAATGGAGGTTCCCATTGCGTATCCGTTATTTTCACAAACAAAAACAACAGGAAGTTTCCAGTTCATGGCCATATTAAAGGTTTCGTGCAATACGCCCTGTCTTGCAGCGCCGTCGCCAAACAGACAAATCACAACTCCTTTTCCGCCATTGTATTTTTCGCCAAAAGCAATACCGGCTCCCAACGGAATCTGGCCGCCAACGATTCCGTGACCGCCATAGAAATTATGTTCCTTGTCAAAAATGTGCATTGATCCGCCCAAACCGAATGAGGTTCCGGTTTCTTTTCCGCAAAGTTCTGCCAGTATTCTTTTTGGATCTGTACCCAAAGCCATTGGCCAAACGTGACAGCGGTAGGCAGTAATCACCTTGTCGGTTTCAAGATTCATCGCATGCACAAAACCTGCCGGCAATGCTTCCTGACCATTGTACAAATGAAGAAAACCTCTGATTTTTTGTTTCAGATAAAGCGAACGGCATTTATCTTCGAACCTTCTCCAGAAGACCATATCCCGGTACCACTGGAGGTATGTTTTTTTTGTGACCTTTTTCATAATTGTAAGCGCAAATTTACTCGTTAATATTTATTTGTGCAAACCGGTTTTGACCGATTCCGGTTGTATTCAAAACAGTTTTTGGTTAAATTCAGATCAGTGATCGTTCAAACTCTCACTGTTAAAATGCAACGGGAGCAAAGTGGCGCCCGAAGGAATGACCAAAACGGTACCCGAACGGTTGTGAAGAATAATTTCAATCGGGTCTTTTTGTACCGTTTCATATTCAATAATCGTCTGCCGGCATAATCCGCAGGGTGAAACTTCCAAATCGGTATCCAAAACTGTAATTGCAAGGATTTTTTTCTTCTGATCCGGAAAGTTGGCATGAACATAAGAAAGCAAAGTGCGTTCTGCGCAGATTCCGACCGGATAGGATGCGTTTTCCTGATTGTTTCCGCTGATGATTTCACCGTTTCCGAGCAGAACTGCTGCACCCACATGAAAATTCGAATAAGGCGCATAAGCTTTTCCGGCTGCGTCAACCGCTTTTTGAATCAGCTCTTTTCTGACCGTATCCAGTTCATCGATTGATTCATAAAGGTCATATTCAAATTTGAAATTCAATTTTTTCATCATTAAATTAAAAAAGGACATGCAAGTTAGAAATAATTCTTAACTTTTAACTCTCAAAACTGACTCAACTATGCTGTCCAAAGTTTACGGAAGTGCAATTTATGGAGTTTCTGCCAAGACGATCACCATCGAAGTCAATGTGGAACGAGGTGTCGGCTACAACCTGGTCGGACTGCCTGACAATGCAATCAAAGAAAGTAATTTCAGGATTCGTACCGCATTGGCCAATTGCGGTTATCATTTTCCGGGCAAGAAAATTACGATCAATATGGCGCCCGCAGATCTTCACAAAGAAGGTTCTGCTTATGATCTGACGATTGCAATGGGGATTATGGCATCTTCAGGTCAGATGAATTCGGATGGGATTGAAGATTATCTGATCATGGGTGAACTGTCGCTCGACGGTGAAATCAGACCGATCAAAGGCGTACTGCCGATCGCGGTTCAGGCAAGAGATGGAGGTTTCAAAGGAATTATTCTTCCCGAACAAAATGCAAAAGAAGCTGCGGTTGTCACCGGAATTGAAGTCTTTGGCGTCAAAAATATCAAAGAGGTTATCGATTTTTTCCACAAAGGAACCGAGCTGATTGCTACAAAAGTCGATATTCAAAAAGAATTTTATGAACATCTGAATTCATTTCCTTTTGATTTTGCTGATGTCAAAGGACAGGAAAATGTAAAAAGAGCTTTGGAAATCGCTGCTGCCGGAGGTCACAACATCATACTGATCGGTCCGCCCGGAAGCGGAAAAACAATGCTCGCCAAACGGATTCCTTCCATACTTCCGCCATTGACGCTCGACGAAGCAGTTGAAACGACCAAGATTCATTCGGTGGCCGGAAAGTTGGGTGAACATTCTTCACTGATGACCGTCAGGCCATACTGTTCGCCTCATCATACCGTTTCTGATGTCGGTCTGGTTGGCGGAGGGTCTTATCCGCAACCTGGCGAAATTTCGCTGGCGCACAACGGGGTTTTGTTTTTGGACGAACTGCCTGAATTCAAAAGAACAGTACTCGAAGTATTGAGACAGCCGCTTGAAGATCGTGAAATTACAATTTCAAGAGCAAAGTTCACGGTGACTTATCCATCGAGTTTTATGTTGGTCGCATCAATGAACCCGAGTCCGAGCGGCTATTTTCCGGATGATCCGAACAATACTTCAACATTGTTGGAAATGCAGCGTTATATGAATAAAATTTCGGGTCCGCTGATGGACAGGATTGATCTTCACATCGAAGTCAGTCCGGTTCCGTTTGAAAATCTTTCTGCCGAAAGAGACGGTGAAAAAAGCATTGAAATCAGAAAAAGAGTTGAAAAAGCAAGAGAAATTCAAACCAAAAGATATCACGGTCTGCCCAAAATCCATTACAATGCACAGATGGGACCGACGCAGCTCGACGAATATTGTGTCACCGACGAAGCATCCAACAAACTGATCAAATCTGCGATGGACAAGTTGAATCTGTCTGCACGTGCTTATGACCGAATTCTCAGAGTTGCACGAACCATTGCCGACCTTGAAGAAAGTGAAGGTCTGAAAAGTCATCACATTGGTGAAGCAATCCAATACAGAAGTCTCGACAGGGAAGGCTGGGGAATTTGATTCGGATAATTTTTTAAATTCATTTAGAAATTAATTCGAAATTTGCCAAATGGTCAGACGAATTTGGAAAATCATCAAACGTATATTGATCATCCTTTTTATTGCTCAACTCATTTATATCGTTGCATTGAAATGGATCAATCCGCCAATTACAATCACTCAGCTCAACAGTCTGATCGAAGGTCACGGGCTGAATAGGGATTATATATCGTATAACCAAATGCCGAAAAGCGCAAAACTCGCAGCAATCGCATCTGAAGATCAGCTGTTTGCGATCCACAACGGTTTTGACCGAAAACAGATTGAGAAAGCGCTTGAATACAATGAAAAACACGATGGCAAAAAAATCAGAGGCGGCAGTACCATCTCTCAACAGGTTGCAAAAAATGTGTTTTTGTGGCAGAAAAGAAGCTGGCTGAGAAAAGGTTTGGAGGCATATTTTACTTTTATGATCGAGAAAATCTGGGGTAAAAAAAGGATTCTTGAAATGTATCTCAATGTTTCTGAAACCGGAATCGGTACTTTTGGAATCGAAGCTGCGGCTCAGCGGTATTTTCAAAAATCAGCATCAAAACTCAGTCGAAACGAAGCCGCACGAATCGTTGTGAATCTTCCCAATCCAAAGAAATACAGGGTCAATCCGCCAAGCTCGTATGTGAGCAGAAGAGCTGTCTGGACCGAACGGCAGATGAGAAATCTGGATGGAGTGCCGGAGATTAGGGCGATTGTTGATTAGATAATTTAAATACTGAAAATTAGATTATGCCCGAAAAAACCAATGCGGTCAGGATACTTGAAAACAACCACATCGAATACGAAATGCTGAATTTTGAAGTGGACGAATCCGATTTGAGCGCAGAACATATTGCAGAAGTCCAGGGAATCGAACCCGAAAAGATTTTCAAAACCCTTGTGCTCATCAACAATGAAAAACAGCATCTGGTGGTGGTCATCCCTTCGAACTGGCATTTGGATCTGAAGAAAATTGCAAAAGCATCCCATTCAAAGAAGTGCGAAATGATCCCGATGAAGGATCTTCTTTCGGTTACCGGATACATTCGTGGCGGCTGTTCGCCTGTAGGAATGAAAAAACATTTCCCGACCTATATCGAAGAATCTGCCCAGCTTTTTGAAAAAATATTTGTCAGTGCGGGTAAACGCGGTCATCTGATGAAACTGAAACCCGAAGATCTGGTGGGAGTGACCAAAGCGATTTATGCGGATTTGGTTGAAAATTGAATCCATTTCCAAAATTTAAAACCGAAAAAAAATCAGATTGAGGTTTTTACAGACTTTTTGGATTCCATTCAGTATTTTTGCACAAAAATCACACAATGACAAACGGAATCCTAATTCTTGATTTTGGTTCACAATACAATCAGCTGATTGCCAGAAGAATCAGAGACTTTGGCGTATATGCCGAAATCCTTCCTTTTAATGCTTCAATCGATCAGATTCTTGAAAAAAAGCCCAAAGGAATCATACTTTCGGGTGGTCCGTCCTCTGTTTTTGCAACTGATGCGGCATTGGTTGACAGATCATTATATGAATTGAATATCCCTGTTTTGGGCATTTGTTACGGTATGCAACTGACTGCTCATCTGTTGGGCGGAAAGGTTAAAAAAGGTGAGAAAGGAGAATACGGAAAAGCTGATTTTTCAATTCTTGAACAATGTTCGCTGTTTGACAGCGTACCCAAAAATTCAAGTGTTTGGATGAGCCATTTTGACGAAGTGGCGGAACTGCCGGCCGGATTTAAAATTGCCGGGAAATCAAATATTGATATTGCATCGATTTTTAGTATAGAAAAGAAAATTTACGCGGTTCAGTTTCACCCCGAAGTTTCCCATACCGAATTTGGAAGTAAGATGTTGGAGAATTTTGTATTCAATATTTGCCAATGTGAAAAAAATTGGGAATTGGATGATTTTATCACATCAGAAATTCAGCGAATCAAACAAGTAGTCGGCGATAAAAAAGTAATTCTCGGCTTGTCGGGCGGTGTGGATTCATCGGTGGCTGCAGTGCTGATCCACAAAGCGATCGGTGATCAGCTCAACTGTATTTTTGTGGACACCGGTTTGCTCAGAAAGGACGAAGGCAGAAAGGTTTTTGAGAATTACGGGATGCATTTCAATCTGAATATCAAAATGGTGGACGCCTCAGAACAGTTTTTGTCAAAACTGAAAGGTGTGAGCGATCCGGAAAAGAAAAGAAAGGTGATCGGTCATGAATTCATAGAAGTTTTCAATGCCGAGTCAAAGAAATTTGAGGATGCCGATTTTCTGGCTCAGGGCACGATTTATCCGGATGTGATTGAGTCTCAGTCTGTAAAAGGACCTTCTGCAACCATCAAATCACATCACAATGTGGGTGGATTGCCGGCAGATATGAAGTTGCAGCTGTTAGAACCATTGAGAGAACTGTTCAAAGATGAAGTCAGAAAAGTTGGTGTGGAGCTTGGTATTCCAAAGGAATTGGTGTTCCGTCATCCTTTCCCCGGACCGGGTCTCGGTGTCAGGATTTTGGGTGAGATCGACAGAGAAAAAGTCAAGATTCTTCAGGAAGCGGACCATATTTTTATTGAAGAATTGTACAAAAATGATTTATACGATTCGGTAAGTCAGGCGTTTGTAGTGTTGCTGCCGGTCAAATCGGTGGGTGTGATGGGCGATGAGCGTACTTATGAATATACAGCTGTTCTTCGTTCGGCAGACACGATTGATTTTATGACTGCGACCTGGTCAAAACTTCCGTATGAATTTTTGGGTAAGGTTTCAAACCGTATCATCAACGAAGTCAGAGGGATAAATCGTGTGGCATATGACATCAGTTCGAAGCCGCCGGCAACAATCGAGTGGGAGTAGAAAAAATTAAAATTCTTTTTTTGGAAGACCGGAAAATAGAATTATATTTGCAAACCAAAATTTAAGGCAGACCCGTAGTGTAACGGTAGCACACCAGGTTTTGGTCCTGTTAGTTGGGGTTCGAATCCCTGCGGGTCTACTAAAATGAGCTGACTATCAAATAGTTGGCTTTTTTTATTTTCGAAAATGACTTCTATTTGTTACTTAGGGTTTTTATAAATGAAATAGAGCGTAAAAAGTTTGCGCCCGATGGAATTTAAAGACACTTTCAACTTTGGTAAAGTTAATTCAAAGATGCAATGAGCGGCATTTTTACATTTACCGTTTTTTCTCCATTTGTTTAACGGATTTGATAATTTTTTTTAGAAAATCTCAAAAAAATTAACCCCGAGTGAATTCCATTTACCCGGGGTTATAGTTGCTGAATGCCAAGCGCATTATTTCTTGAAGTAATTGGTTTTTTTTATTAAACCATTTCACTTCTTTTAGAATTCAAAACTTTCGATTTTAAATTCACAAAAACCATTATACACTTATTCTTAAAGTTTAATGACTTTAAATGATTTTAATTCTTTTGATGTTTGAACCTTAAAAATATAAACACCGGAATGAATGCCTTCCATGTCTATTTTTGCGTTTTTGCTGTCGGCTTTAACGTTTTTTAATTCCTGCCCGGTCATATTGTAGATTTTCACACCGAGTATAGTGTCATCTGAATCAATGTTTAATATGTTTTTGACCGGATTGGGGTAGATAGACAAGTTATTTTTATTCCAATCATTTATTTTCATTTGGTCGGAATTATTGATATAAACTTTTGTGTACAAACTAAAATTATAACTTCCCGTTAAAATAAAATCAGGTATTTGGTCTCCGTTTATATCTGAAAACACAATTGAACCGTCTTCTATTGCGAAGAAAGGTATATCTTCAACTTCCACAAACATTCCATCGCCAATGTTATGAAATAGTTGCATATAGACATAGGCGTCTTCTGATGTTCCGGATACTACAAAGTCAGATTTTCCGTCTCCGTCAACATCAGCTACTGCTAAGTCTGAAAAATACAGGCCAACAAATGTGTTTTCTGAAGGTGTGAAGTTTCCATTTCCATTATTCAAATAAATTTGGGTTTGAATCTGGAAAGTGTCATCAAAACTAAACAGTAGTAATATAAGGTCTCTTCTAATTAATTTGGGTTTTCTGAAAAAGTTAAATCTCTTATAAACATTGGGTAAATCGTTAAGTCTTCTTGATTCGGTTGCAAGAAATTATCAAAGTAAACTAAAAAGAATGCCTTCTATTAATCCATTACCACATCCATTAATTTCATCTCCCAAACGGTTCTGGTTTTGGAACCGAATCTTTTTTCTTTGGGTTCGAAATGGATGATTTGTTTGACTTTAAAGTTGTTTGAATTGTCTTTGGTTTTAACCGACAAAACATAGGAATTTGTCCATTGATTCATTTTTGTTTTTCCGGGATTTCCCAAAGTTTTTATTTCAAATAAAACCAATTGATTTTCGATTTTGGAAAGGAATTCGGATAAATCAATTTCTTTTGAATTTTCAGACAGAAAGTCAGGGATTTGTATTCCGTTTTCGGTCATAGAAAAGATATTATTTCGAATTTGCTTTTTCAGATTTTCATCTTTTTCGGAAGAATACAAAGAAAGATATTCATAAAATTCATTGAGTTTGTTTTGTGAATTTTCCTGATAAGCCAGAATGCTTTTTTGTGAAAAATTTGCCTGAATGGATTTTGAATTCATTTGTGCATCCTGACCAAAAGCTATACCCGAAAAAATAAATAAAATTAATACAGATAAAACGCTGTCATTCCGGGGAACGAGGGATTTCACACCAAAAATAAAATCAATATTTATATAATCTTTCATAAAAGCTGAATTCTAATAAATGTTATTACTTTTTTTTCATTGGTTTCCAAATCCAGAATTTTCATCTTTTTTGTTTCGGAAGTCGGTACAATCAGTTTCCCCGAAAATTCTTCTTTATTCAAATATTCCGCACCGAGATTGTTCTTTAGCAGGATGATGACTTCCAGATCATCTGAAAGGATTTTATCTAACTTTTCCTTTCGGTTCTCCCAATCTTTCAAATCCGAGTGAATGAAATTCTTCAAAACCATTGCATAATCTTCTGGTTTAACCAGAATTTCATTTGTGGTTTTTGATATTTCAACTTCTTTATTTTCAAAATACGGACTCTCAATCACAATTTTATCTTTTTCATCTTTTAGTTCTACTTTGGAATCTTGAATTTCTATCGGTATTTTCTCATTTTCTTCTACTTTATAAACCTGAATTTCCTCTTCAGAAACGGGTTCTTTGGTGTATTCATTCTTTATTTCGATGGTTTTAGATTCGGATTTCTTTTTGAGTAGTAAATAAATTCCAAAACTCAGAATGGGAATCAGTAACAGCCAAAACCATTTTTTGAAAAAACTGTGGGCGGACTTACCAATCGGTTCCACCGGAATTTCTTCTTTTTCAATATTTTCAAAAACAAATTCATCCCAATTGGAATAACCTGCAAACTTTGAAAAAATATCCAGCATATCTTTCCTGGGTAATTTTTCGTTTGATTCGGGTTTCAAATGGGTATAAATCCATTTTTCACTCACGGTTTCTTTCTGATGAATTTCGATTAATTCAATGAGCTGGCGGATGTCTTTTGAGCTGAAATTCTTCCAGTTACCCTGAAAATACGGATAGGACTTCTGGTAAGTTTCCAAAACCCGTTTTTTCAATTCCTGAAAAACTTCGACTTCATTCATTTATCCGATTCAAATTTATTTGACTGCAAGGAATTTGACACTGTAAATCCACTGTAAAACTACTGAAAAAACTTTACAGTCAGTTGAAAGTCGTTTTACAGCCATTGATTTTTCAGTTCCCATTAATCTTGCTTCATAATTTAAAAATTCAAAAAAATGAAAACAACATTCAGTCTTTTATTCGGCATTTGTTTCTTAGCCGTTTTGGCGCAGGAATCGGGAAATGCAAATTATGGAAACAATTCTTATTCGGTGAACCAGGCTTCGGTTTATCAAACTGCTTTTGGCAACCGGAACGAAATGACGATTACCATCAAAGGAATTTATAACGAAAAAGCAACCTCAAAATTAGCGGTGTTCAGTGTTTTGCAATTGGGAAAAACAGCCGAAGAAGCGACCGGTTTAATCGACGAAAGAATTGGCAATGTGAAATTCGGTTTAAAAGCTTTCAAATCCGATATAGAAGTCGTCACCGATATGATTTCGTTTGTTCCGGTTTATGCTTTTGAAGAAGAAAAACGGATTTTCAACCCGAAAACTTACAATGAAAAGCCAAGTGGTTTTGAGTTGAGAAAGAATCTGATTATCAAGTTTAAGGAAACGGACGATTTGAGTCAAATTCTAAAAATATGTGCCGGACAGGAGATTTATGATTTGGCAAAAGTAGATTATGTTTCGGTCAACCACGAAAAAATATGGGAAGAAATACAGACAAAAGCGATGACGGAATTCGGGATTTTGCTTTCCAATTACTCTGAAGTGATGAATGTCGATTTAACCCAAAAAGAGAAGATATTGCAGGAAGGTTACAATATTATTTATCCGATGGAGAGTTACAGAAACTATCAGGCCTATTCACAGGCGAGTTTAAACCCGGGCAAAGGTGAAACGGTCAACAGGGTTACAAAAAACACAACTCAATATTACAACGCTGTACTGCCAAAACCTCACGCTTTTGTCATGAATCCCGATATAACTGAACCCACGATGCAATATATTTATGAACTGACCGTAAAAATTCAACTCAAAGAAGATTTATTACCAAAAAACACCATTCAAAAGAACAATAAATACTTTTTGGTTACGCCCAACGGTGATTTGAAGACTTTGGATTTGAATTGAATCTTGAAAAAGTTTGTTTCTGATTTGGATTAGAAGGTTTGGGTAAGTGAGGTTTGCTTGGGAGTTATTTGTGATTATGCAAAAAAAATCGGCCTTTTAATTATTCCTTATATCCAATTCCATATAAAACGAAAACAATCAATTTACAGGTAAACACATATATTGATAACATATCTGAATTGATTCATCTTTTACGAAAGAATACAAAGAAAAATATAAAAACCTGCTGGAAGAGAGGTGTGCAATTCTTTTTTCAAAGCGAGCCAGAAACCGGAGAAAGATTATTTGGATTTCTTTCTTTTCTTTTTTCCGATTTTTTGATCGATTCGACGGTTGAATTCCTCTAAAACCGAATCATTGCCGGTATTACAGTTGAGCCGTTTAATCTCTTTCAGCACTTTTTTTACCGATTTGAAATCTCTCAAAACTTCTTTCAGCCAGGCTTTTTTGAAAAGTATATTCACTTTGTCCATACCTTTTACCGTCAGCGCAAAATCAATCAGCTTTTCAGCCTCAGCAAAATCTTCGTTCAGAATCAGTGTGTCGATGTAGTACGGATACACTTCCAGCGCATGAATATTGTGCGAAATCGCTTCAGAAAAATATTCTTTTGCAGTTTCATAATCAAGCAGTTGTTCCGCATAAATCCTTCCCATCAGACAAATCGCCATCGTGTTTTTATCGTCATACGACAGTGCGTATTCCAACGACTCTATGGTGTCGCTCAGCGAATATGGATAATTATCCAAAGCATTCAGTAAATGTTTATCTATAGCTCTCATTTTATTAATCTTTTATTCCAAATCATTATCCAAGTTCCTTTTTAGTTTTTGTCTTTCCGATTTGTAATTCTTTTCAATTTTTTTTTGTTTTTTAAAATCCCTACCCTTAATTATTCGGGTCGGATTCCCTTTTTTCAATTCAATTCGGTGGTTACTTTCCAATTTCATCCGGTTTTGAATTTCCTTCAGATTTTCTTTATCCAGTTTCTGAAGCAGTCTTTCAACAGCCAGCTTCTTATTCTGATGCTGAGAACGGCTGTCCATTGCCGTCACCGCGATTCCGCTCGGTTTGTGAATCGCGCGAACCGCTGTGTTCACCTTGTTGACATGCTGTCCGCCGGCACCCGAGCTTCTCATCGTCTGAAATTCAAAATCCTTTTCGTTAAAGGCTTCGGGTTGAAATTCTTTCAATTCAATAACACCGATAAACCAGGTTCTTGATTTTTTCCCGGTCCGACTTCTGCCGATCCACTGAATCGTTCCTTTCCATGAATCCACAAATTGCTGAGCCGAAATTCCTTTCAGCATCACCGTTGCCGACAGTACAGTTCCGTTCTCCTGTCCGGCTTCTCTGTGGATTACAGTCGGATTCAGACCTGACTGCTGTGCTTCACCTATCAGGATTTTCAATACCTGAGCAGCAACAAAAGTGCATTCTTCGGGTGCGTTTCCAGCTGTTATTTGAATTATCTTTTTCATTTCCCCAATTGTTTAACGGTTGTGAATCAATTAAATCTCAAAAAACATTTGTCTGTACTGACTTTTGTCTTTTTTGAATAATTCCGGGAAATTTCTGAATGATTCCAACAAAAAAGCCCGGAGGTTTTAAATCTTCGGACTTTTCATATTTTGATAAATTTCTTGATCAGAAAAAATGGAAAGCACGAAGAAAAGCTGCACCAAACTTTGGTGAATCGCTTTGCAGATTGAATTCTAAAACAAACATTTTCTTCGTTTTTTGATTAAACTTTATTTTTAAGGCTGCAAATATCTGAATAAATTTATTTGAAAAGAAAAAAAATTCTTTAAAGCACCTTTAAAATTTCTGAAAAACAGCTTTCTGTAAATGATTAAAATGCCTGTTTAATCTTTTTTTTGCGGTTAAATTTTATAATTCCGATAATTGGGAGAGTCAAAGATACAGCGTGATTCACAGTGTATTAATTCCAATTTTTTGATTTGGTCAAATAAACTTCATCCAAATAATTTTCAAATAAAATTATGAATCGTAATTTTGATGTCCTTAAGTTCAATTGTCTTGAAAAAGGATATTTCCTTAAAAAATGCAGGTCAGGTTACTTCCTACTGGATTTTGTTTGGAATCAGTTTTTCGCATTTGCTGAATGATTCGATTCAATCTCTGATTCCGTCGATCTATCCGTTACTGAAAGATGAATTTGTGCTTTCATTTGCACAGATCGGTCTGATACAACTGACTTTTCAGTTGACAGCCAGCCTGCTTCAACCGATGGTGGGAGCATACACCGACAAACATCCGCAGCCCTATTCGTTGGCCGTCGGGATGTGTTTTTCACTTGCCGGTCTGATCGCAATTGCATTTGCACCCAATTATTTGGGAATTCTGATTTCGGTTGCACTGATCGGTTCGGGGTCTGCCATTTTTCATCCTGAATCTTCAAAATTGGCCAATATGGCTTCGGGCGGAAAACGCGGTCTGGCTCAGTCAATTTTTCAGGTGGGCGGAAATACCGGAAGTGCGATCGGTCCGCTGCTGGCTGCTGTGGTTGTTGTCGCATACGGACGAAGTCATTCTGCATATTTTGCTCTGTTTGCGCTTTTGGCCATCATCATTTTGGTATATGTGGGACGTTGGACCAAAGACAAAATCAAAGAAATGAATGCGCTGAAAAAAAGTGTTGTCATTGAAGATTATCACCCCTTGCTGACAAAACCAAAAGTTCACAAAGCCATTGGAATCCTGCTGATCCTTATTTTTTCAAAATATATCTATCTGGCAAGCATCAGCAGTTATTTTACATTTTTTCTGATTGAAAAATTTAAAGTTTCTGTTGCCAATTCACAGCTTTTCCTGTTTGGATTTTTGGCGGCAGCCGCTGTGGGAACTTTTTTTGGCGGACCTCTGGGTGACCGTTACGGACGGAAATATGTGATCTGGTTTTCAATCCTTGGTGCTGCACCATTTGCACTCGCAATGCCGTATCTCGACAGCTTGTTTCTGACTTCTGTATTCAGCATCATCATCGGATTTGTTTTGTCATCCGCTTTTCCTGCCATCATCGTTTATGCACAGGAACTGATGCCCGGAAAGATCGGTATGATTTCTGGCCTCTTTTACGGTCTTGCCTTTGGAATGGGTGGTGTAATGGCTGCGCTGCTCGGAGTTTTGGCGGATTGGAAAGATATCTATTTTGTATATCATCTATGTTCATTTATGCTGCTGCTCGGTGGCGTTGCCTATTTCCTGCCCAATCTGAGAGAACTTGCAAAACAGAATTCCGAAAATTAAAATCAGTATTTTTTAACAGCTTGTTTTGTTCAACAGCTCCAATTCTGAAGCATCAAAATTCAGTGAATTTGAAGATAAAATCTGTTTCAACTGTTCGGTGGTGATAGCGCTCAATACAGACGATCCGACAATCGGACTTGAATTTAGCCTTACGAGCGCAACCGTTGCAAAAACTGTAAAGTGGTTTTCTGCGATTTCGTCAATCTATTTTATGATTTTCAATCTTTTTTTATTTTAATATTTAGCAGCATCATGTCTAATTTTACTTTTTCCGAGTTCAGCTTCGATGCGATATTTTTTGTTTAAACATAGTATGGGAAACAGTTAATCCATATTTTCAGATGTTTCAATTGTTTCACCCAAACACCCAGGATTCAGATTGGAAACTGCGATGGTTTCGGACTGTCCGCCGACCCGTTATTTGTCCAATGTGGATAGCTGTCAGCGGTGCCTGTAAAGTTTTATCAAGCTTCAGCATAAGCATTCAATATATCAAATGATTTTTTCTCTTCCGGAATCTCTCCGAAAACATTTCCATCCAAACAAAATGATTCGACTTCCAACTCGGATTGACCAATCTTTACTAAGCTCATTTTTTGATTTTTTCTTCAGTTTGCATATCTTTTTAATCTATGATGATGAAATATCTTTAAAATTGAATGATACTCTATTTCGTTAATAAATTATTGCAACAGAAATAATTTCAATTTCAATTTTTGATTTGCCTAATTTAATTATACGTCCAAAAATAAATTTTGCCAACTTGTGATTGATCAATACCTTAGCCGTTTGAAAATTTTTATGATGAGAAAAACTTTACTGCTTATTTCGGCTGTTATTTTGGTATTTACACATACGCATGCACAGCAATTGGAAAAACTGTATGATTTTGAAATTCAGGATGGTAAATTTACATACAGCCATCTTGTCAGTGACGGAAACTATCTGTACGGTATGTCAAACGGCGGCGGCGAATTCGACAAAGGGACCATTTATAAGGTCAAAAAAGACGGCAGCGAATTTGTGAAATTGTATGATTTTGACGGTGTCAACGGCGATCGTCTGTATAATTCACTGACTTTGGTCGGCCAGGAATTATTTGGTGTAGCATACAGAGGAGGAGCAGCAGACAAAGGGGTTCTTTTTAAAATAAGTACAGATGGCAGTAATTTTCAGAAATTGATTGATTTTGGAATTGGCAACAATGGCATGTATCCGAACTGCACTTTGTATCATATGGATGGTTTTCTGTACGGAACCACTTACAGCGGCGGAAATACAGGCAGCGGAATATTTTTTAAAATTAAAACTGACGGCAGTGACTTTACTGAACTTCATTATTTTAACAATACGGATGTGGTAAGTCCGCACGGTAATTTTGTGTTTGACGGAGAATATTTTTACGGAGCCAGTTTCAATGGAAACGGTGTTTACAATTCAACCATTTACAAAATCAAACCCGACGGTACAGGTTTTATGAAACTCCATGATTTTCCGGATGAACTGACAAATACAAATGTCTCTCCAAATGAATTGCTGCTGGTGGATGATGTGTTGTATGGAACGACCATATATTCTGAAATTGAACAGGACGGCTATGTGTACAGCCTGAAAACTGACGGTACCGATTTTTTGATTCTTCATCAATTTGTTCAGCAATCGGGAATACAGCCGCGTGGAAAATTGACTTTTTCAAACGATTTTCTTTACGGAACAACCACTGTTGGAGGTGGAATTTTCAAAATTGGAAAAGATGGGACTGATTTTGAAAACATTTTTACGTTTAACAATGAATCGGGTTATAGCGCATTAGCAGGTCTTCATTTTGAAGATGATGCATTTTTTGGAACCACTTTTTATGGAGGAATAAACGGCTACGGTACGGTTTATAAATTTACTGAAGAATCTCTCTCCGCAGATGATTTAAATAGCATGCAGATTAGCATTTTCCCAAATCCGGTTCGCAATTTTGTCCAAATTCAGTCAGAAACAGAAGTGAAAACATTTCAGTTGTATTCGATTACCGGAAAACAATTGATGAAGAAAGCAGAATTGTATAAAAATAAATTGGATCTTACAGAGTTGCCTATCGGAATTTATATTCTAAAACTTCTCATGACTGACGGTCGAATTAAAGCATTAAAACTGATAAAAGAATAAAAATTCTGATGAATATGGCTTTTTAAGAATTCGAAATTTTTAAAATGTCTGAGTTTAATCTTGGTATAATTTTTTATTGGCTCGATGATTAATTCATCAACAAATTTTAATTGGAATCATTCTAAATTTCGTGATTTTCAAATATTAGCTTACCTTTACCCAAACTTTGTCAGATAGATTATGGACACTGTAAAACAAAGAAATTACGAGATTGTAAAACAGGTGTTTACCAATTTTTTGGAAGAACACGGACACCGCAA
The DNA here is from genome assembly GCA_041677705.1 of Weeksellaceae bacterium. Taxonomy (GTDB): domain Bacteria; phylum Bacteroidota; class Bacteroidia; order Flavobacteriales; family Weeksellaceae; genus Moheibacter. Next base: position 21,274 of record JBAYPM010000010.1, read on the forward strand.
GACACCTGAGAGATACGCAATATTGGAAGAAATATATTCAACCGACGAACATTTTGACATCGATCGGCTGTATATCATGATGAAGGACAAAAAATATCGGGTCAGCCGTGCCACCTTGTACAATACCATCGAATTGCTGATGGAGGCGAAACTGGTCAGAAAACATCAGTTTGGCGAACAGCAGGCACATTATGAGAAATCATATTTTGACAAAAACCATGACCATATCATTCTTTCCGATACGGGTGAAGTGATCGAATTTTGCGATCCGAGGATACAGGTTATCAAGACCACGATTGAAGAAGTTTTTGATATAAAGGTGGAAGGCCATTCACTGTATTTTTATGGCAGAAGGAACAACTAAACAGCTGAAAGTATTTTCATTCATACTGCTGATGCTCACCGGTTCGATGCTTTTCGGACAGGTGCAGCGTGATTTGAAAAAAGATCCGCCAAAAAAAATCAAACATCTTCACTCGGATGTGATGAAGGTAACTCCCGAAAAATTTGAAGGTAATCCGTTTGCATACGGAAATGTTGCCTTTGAACACGATCGGACTTTTCTGTACAGTGACAGTGCCGTTTTTTATCAGAAAGAAAATTTCTTTCGCGCCTGGTCAAATGTGAGGATGATCAACGATACAGTCGCAATGACTTCGGATAGTCTGGAATATGACGGCAACACCAAGCTGGCAAAGGCTTTTGGACGGGTCCATATGAAAGACAAAAAGTCCGAACTGTTTGCAAATTATGTCGAATACAACCGTGAAACAGATATAGCCACCGCAACCGGGAATGTAGTGATGATCGATCCGAACCAGCGGATTGAAACACCTTATATGACTTATAACCGAAAAACAGGCATTGCCTATACAGATGCAGGTGCAGTCATCACAGGCAAAGACGGAACGGTGACCCACACACAGATCCTGACCTACAATGCAAACACGAAAGTGATTGATTTTGACCGGAATACAATGATCGAAACACCCGATTACCGAATCGTTTCCGACAAAATGAAAATGAATCAGGCGACAGATGTAACCGAATTCATTGGCCGGACTACTGTAACCGACCGAAAAAATCCAAGAAATTATATCGTAATGCCCGAAGGCGGCGGAACCTTCAACAAACGGACCGGCGAAGCAATACTAAAAAAAAGATCCACGATTTACAGAGACGGAAAAGAGCTTTGGGGAGATGAGATGTATTTCAACGACCAGACCGGATACGGCTGGGCCAAAGGCGATGTGTTTATCAATGATCCGGAGGAAAAAAGATTTGTCAGAGGCGAATACGGCGAAGTTTTTCGTGATGTGGATTCTGCTTATGTGACCGGTCGCGCCTATGCGGTCAAGGCATTTGCAGAGGATTCACTGTATTTTCATGCAGACACCATCATGGTGGTCAAAAGAGCTGATTCCACCAGGGTTTTGAAGGCATATTTCAAAGCGAGATATTTCAAAAGTGATGCGCAGGGCAAATCGGATTCAATCTTTTACAATGAAACCAAGGGGCTGATGAAATTCTACAGAGATCCGATCATGTGGTCGGGTGAGCAGCAGATAACGGGCGATACAATTTATGCCTATAACAATCCCGAGAAACAGGTGATGGATTCGGTTCGGGTTTTTAACAATGCATTTGCGATTTCAAAATCAGATTCGCTGACCGAAAAAGATTTCAATCAGGTCAAAGGAAAATTCATGACCGGATTTTTTCTGGACAATCAGCTCAATCTGGTCGAGGTCCACGAAAATGCACAGTCTGTGACTTATGTGGATGATGAAGATTCTGAAAGTCATGAAAAAGAAAGAATTGGAATCAATCTGTCGGATTGCGGCATCATAGAAGCTGAAATTAACGGAAACAATGTGGAAGTTCTTGCCTGCAGGATTCAGGCGACTTCAAAACTCTATCCCGAATCAAAACTGCCCGAATCAGCGAAATATCTGAAAGATTTCAACTGGCGCGGAAATGAAAAAATGCTCAGATGGCAGGATATATTTGATGATCCGCCTGATTATATCGAAATCAGAATCAAAGAAAACGGAGAGGAGGAAACACAGGAGAAAACCGAAATCATCGATTTGGACGAATTGCTGAATTCATCCGAACAAAAAGAAGAAAATCAGAAATAATCCGAAAGAGATTAGTATTTTTACAAATTAAAGAAGACCAAAAGAACGATCTGAAATGAAAAAGAAATTAATTCCTTTTTTGACTATATTATTTTTTACGGCAGGCTGCTATATCTACAAACCCTATTCTGAAAATACTGAATCAAGAACAGCCGATTCAGGTGCTGCACAGGCGAGATCGCTCAGAGATTCGAGGCCAAATACACCGATTACCGGAGAGTCAGATTCACAGGGAGCACCAAGAAATAAAAACCAGAGACCGACCGAGGAAGAAATAAAAATGAAGAACGAAAAACTAAAAGAAATCGGAGGAAATGAGGATAGCCAAAAAGTAAAAGAAGAAGAAACCAGAAGGCAAAAAGAGGAGGAAATTAAAAGGAAAAGAGAGCTGGAATCAGGCGATGACCGCGGAAAAGGAAAAGTTGTGCTGGATACAATGGATGATGGATCGATTTTACCGGAGCCAGTTGGAATATCACCGGCAGAAGGAGCTACAAGCGGTAGCCTGAAATCAAAAATTCAGCCCAACAAATATTATAAAATCAGCGTACAGGACAGACAATACAAGATTCAGGCGGATCAGTGGGAAGGAGATACGCTAATTTCACATGTGCTCAGAAAACCAAAAAAGGTTTTAAAATTTCATCAGAATCAGATCGATGAAGAATCGCTTGAAGAAAGAAGATTTTCAAAACCTTATTCTGACCTGATCACTGTCGGATCTTATGTTGCAGCCGGTGCGGCCGTATTATTGCTGGTATTGTGATGGTGGATGCTTCAGATTTAAAAAAGGATTTTTTCAGATATCAGGCAAAAACCACCCATTCGGCTTCGGGCTTTGAAGTCGATTATGCAAAAGGTTCATACATCTACGGTAAGGACGGAAGGGCATATCTTGATTTTGCAGCCGGTGTTTCTGCCAATACACTCGGTCATTCTTTTCCAAAAATTATTGATGCGATCAAACAGCAGGCGGAACGTCATCTTCATGTGATGGTCTATGGTGAATATGCACAGGAGATGCCGGTCAGATTGTGCAAACGATTGGCAGAGGTTTTACCCGATCCGCTGGATACGACCTATCTGGTGAATTCGGGAACAGAAGCAATCGAAGCCTCGATGAAACTGGCAAAAAGATACACAGGAAGAGAAGAAATCATCGCCTGCAAAGATGCCTATCACGGCAACACCCAAGGCTCGTTGAGTCTTGCCGGCAGAGAGGAGAAGAAAAGAGCTTTCAGACCATTGTTGCCATTGATCAGTCATATAGAATTCAATTCTGAAACTGATTTGAACAAAATCACCCGAAAGACTGCTGGTGTCGTGGTTGAAACCATACAGGGCGCAGCAGGATTCAGGACTCCTGAAAATGATTATCTCAAAAAAATAAAAAACAGATGTGAGGAAGTCGGAGCACTGCTCATTCTTGACGAAATCCAGCCGGGTTTTGGAAGAACCGGAAAACTGTTTGCATTTCAGAATTACGATATGGTTCCCGATGTGCTTGTAATGGGCAAGGGAATGGCAGGTGGCATGCCGGTGGGTGCGTTTACGGCAAGTGCAGAAATGATGGACTGTTTGTCACATCATCCTTCGCTGGGTCATGTGACCACTTTTGGCGGAAATCCTGTGATTGCAGCTGCGGCTTTGGCGGTGCTCGATGAATTGATTCAAGGTCCGTGGATGGGGCAGATTGATCAGAAGGAAAAACTGTTCAGACAACTGCTGGTCCATCCGAAAATTAAAGAAGTTCACGGTCGGGGACTGATGCTGGCACCAGAAATGGAATCTTCAGAATTTGCGATCAAAGCTGCCGAAAGATGCATGGACAACGGACTGATTATCTTCTGGCTGATGTACAGCGTTTATAATTTAAGAATCACTCCGCCGCTGACAATTTCTGAGGATGAAATCAGGAAAGGCTGTGAGATACTGCTGAATGTTCTTGATGAATAAATTTCGAAGCATTAAAAAATGTTAAGACAAAAAAAAGACCGGAAATTCCCGGTCTTTTTCATCATTCAAAATCCTATTATTTGATAATCAGTTTCTGAGTTGTTTTGCTGTCAGCAGTCTGAATCACAATCATATAAACTCCTGTAGGAAGTTTCAGATTGTATGACTGGCTGTAGTTACCTCCAAAATGGTTCAGATCCTGGCTGTAAACTGTTCTTCCGGCAGTATCAAAAATTGTGGTTGTCACATTTCCGGCTGAAATATTGGCAGCCTTCACAAAGAACTGTCCGTTGTTTGGGTTCGGATAGATGCCCACTGCGAACTGATCAACGTCTGAAACGCCCATCACACCTGAAAGGTTGAATTTTCTTGAAACTGCGTAATAAACATTATCGATGGCTTCCACCATAACTCTTGCATTTGTTCCCGCAACAGTTCCTTCTGGCAGTGAAATCACTTCGCTTCCGTCATTCGGAGTACTTTCTTTAACCACAGTAAAGCTGGTGCCATTGTCCTGAGAAAACAGGATTCTTACGTTTGCAGTACCGATTGGTGCAGCATCTGTTCCATTAACACTCCATTCAACCAGCATTGTACCGCTGTTGATTGCAACGGTCTGTCCTTCAATCGGATTTGAAATTTTGAAAGGTCCTGCATCAGTTACAGTAACTTTCATTGCTGAAGTCGCAGTCTGTGGTCCAGCAGGATTGTTGTCTCTTACTGTAAATTTAAAGTTGAAAGTTCTTGCAACTGTAGTAATCGCTTCCCATCTTCCTCTCCAATAGGTTTCATTTTCTCCCGGATCGGTTGTCAGAACATAGTCAAATCTTGGGAAATATCTGGTTGGAACGGTCAGATGCGGATTTGATCTGAAGTTTGGACCTACTGTTTTTGTGAGACTTACTCGGCTGTTATTACCTGTAGTAGCATTGGTTCCTGAGTCTGCCTGTTCCCAATTGTAAAGAAGCACGTCTCCGTCAGGATCACTTGCTTCACCGGTCAGTTTAAATGCAGTCCCTTTTGGAATGCTGTAGTTTGAGCCTGCATTAGCAGTCGGAGTTCCATTTCCTGTAATGGTAGTATTGTTTGCACAAGCTTTGTACTGCAAATTCGCCTGAATTTGTTCAATGCTTTTGTAAACAAAATAGTCATCTGAGTGAGCCTGTACATTTTGACCGGTGATACCCGCATACCCCATAATGGTCGAGCCGCTGCCGGGTTCAACGTTTGCTCCTGTTCCCTCATATCCGTGGGAAAAAGTATGGTTGGCACCTATCTGGTGACCGTATTCGTGAGCAACATAGTCGATATCAAAATTATCTCCTTCGGGGCCTCCTGTTCCTGGAGATGTATAGCCGGTTCCTTTGTTCGAATTGTTACAGATACATCCGATGCAGCCCGCATTTCCGCCACCGCCCGAACGACCGTAAAGGTGTCCAATATCATAATTGTCAACACCAATTACATTGTTCAGTGTAGTTCTCAACTGATTGGGCCAGCTGCCCATTCCTGAAGGTGGTGAGTAAGGATCTGTATTCGGGTCAACATAGACAACCAGTTCGTTGTTTGCAACCAAAATCAGGTTGACCGCCAGATCTTTTTCAAATACACCGTTTACACGTGTAAGGGTTGCATTGATTCCGGCCATTGCACCTGCAACGGTACCTCCAAAATAAACACCGTATTCACCGGTACAGGATTGAGCCAAAAGGAAAGTTTTGAATACACCGGCACTCGATTTTTTCGGGTTTTGGTCCACCAGATCCATCAAATCGTTTGACAAAGCCGTTGTTTCTTCGGTTGTACATTCAAAAGCCTGAGCACCCAATTCTCTGTGTTTCTTCGAATTGAATACGATGTATCTGCTGTTATCAACTGTATAAGGCTCTATAAATTCAGACTGACCACCTCTCAGTGTCATGGTCTGAATTCCTTGAGGAGAAAGACTGAATCTCAAATATGCATTCGGATCGTCAATACCTATACCGATATAAGATCTGATATCAGGAAACTTTGCCTGTAATTCGGGTTGAAAATTCGATGCTTCCCAAACTTCAAATCTCTCCATCATTCCCTCAACATTCGGAATTGAAATAATTTTTCCGGGCTGACCGGAAAATCGTTCCGGTACATTAGCCAATTGTTGTTTGAAAACCTGTCCATCGAAACTATAAAGACCTGCGGCCTCTATCTTTTCCTTTCCCTGCTTGACAATGGCATTCCCCAAAGAAGTAGTTTTCCACTGCGAGAAAACTGCTAAAGGCAAAGCCAAAGCCACAGCCAATAAAACTTTTTTCATGTGTTCTCTTTTTTTAATTGTTTGATTAATTAACTTTGCTAATATAAAAAATTACAACTTATGATAAGCCCTTTTTCAATAAAATTTATAACAATTGTTGGTGTTTTCTCATTTATACTTTCGTGCGGAACATCCAAAGATGCAGGCAGTAATCAACTGTTGAGCCTTGAAATGGAAACTACAGGTATGGGCGGAATGCAGCAATTTACGGCTTCAAATGCCAAAATGGTTGAGAAATCGGTAAATCGATCTGAAAGCAGTCAGGAAGTTACAAAATCTGTCAGCAAATCTGATTTGCCACAGCATTGGAACAAAATTAAAGGACTGGTTTCAAATCTTGATATTAATAATTTTGAAAATCTTGAATCACCTTCTCAGGACAGACTTTTTGATGGTGCCAGAGCAACGGTTATTACACTTCATTTCAAAGACAAAACGGTTACTTCTGCTGCTTTTGACGAAGGAAATCCACCTGCAGAATTGAAAGCACTGTATGATTATCTGGTGTCTGTGGTGAACCAGTAATCGTCTCGGTTGTCATTATCCTTTTTCTGATTTTCACCGTATTTTTCTTCCAATGATTTTCTTTCATTTTCAGGAAGGCTTTCTTTGTATTTTTCCCACAGCCATTTTTCGCGTGAATCAGGTTCTGAACGGTTTTCCCATGAATATTGTTTTTCGGCCGGTCCGTATTTTCTTGTGATAAATGCAAACAGCAAACCGACCAGACCGCCTGCCAAATGGCTTTCCCACGAAATTGGGTTGCTGTCTTCTTTGTAAAATTTGGGCAGCAGCTCTTCGGGAACCATTCCCCAAATCATGCTACCGTAAAGAAAAGCAACGATCAGCGAGATGGCTATCAGATTTCTTGATTTTTTGAGAATTCCGCTGAAAAATACAAACGAAGCAAGCATATAAACCACACCGCTCGCGCCGATATGACAACCGATCGGGTTGCCGAAAATCAGATTTCCGCCAAGCCAGACCAGTATTCCGGTGAGCAGCCAGCCAAAAATAATGACATAATAGGCGATTCGCTGGTAAAACAAAACCGCAAAAAAACTCAGTACGGCTAACGGAATTGAATTGTTGATGATGTGTTTCCAGCCCGAATGAAAAAGCGGTGCAAACAAAATTCCGCGCAGACCTACAAAATTTCTGGGTACGATTCCGTAACAGTTGTATTTGCCCAATCCCGCCAGCTGAAGTACAAATGTGCTCCAGATCAGAATCAGCAGTATCGCAGGGACGATCAGCGAATTTTTTGGGAAGGGATATTTCATACAGAAAATTTAATTGGGAAAGTCACAAATTGTTCCAGCCTCTTTTAACTGACAAATTTGCTGAATTTTAAAACAACCTATTTAGAATCGCACTGTAAAACTCTTTTGGAGAATAGGTCTTCGGATTATTTTTTGAAATTTTATACTGGACATCCAAATGGCGTTTGACTTCGCCGTATGCCTTCCACAGACTGTATTTTGAATCATAAATATGAGTGGGTTCAGAGTTGGAGCCGTTGACTTCGAGTATTTTAAATTGACCGTTTTTCAGCGCCTCAGGACTCTCGGATTTCACGTCCATCCGGCCGTAATTAAAACCTTTGATGGCAGAACCTGCCTTTTTAATATTTTCAATTAATTCTTCTGAAATCAAATCCGATGCATCAAAAAATCTTGTTCCCCGGTTGTGATTTCCGATTGGCTCCAAAAGAATTTCTTTTCCTTTGGGATGAATTTTTTCCCAGTCATCTTTAAATTTATTTGACAGATAATCAGTTCTGTGTGCACATCTTGGATTGGATTCTACAAAATCCTTCAGACTGGTTTTTCCATCCGATCTGAATTTTAAAAACTCTTTTCCGGTAATCGAAAGAATCACAGATTGGCCCGAAATCTTTGCCCAGAATACTCCGAATTCATAAGGAAGTCCGATGTATTCCTGAATGATCAGATTATCTTTGATTTTATAATTTTCCCAATCTTTTTTGTCTGAAATCAATTCTACATTTACACCTCTTTCCCCCATATCGGGTTTGACGATAAACGGAAAATCGGGCAGCTCAGACAAATCGTTTTTGTGTTTCAGGATTTTGGTTTCTGCTTTGAATTCATCCGGAATCTGAGCCATGATTTCTGACTTTGAATAATCCAAAAAACCGCCAAATCTAATGCCTGGATTGGCTCTGCAAAAATAGCTGAACGAGCCGGCACTGACCGATTTCCAAATCCAGTAAGGAACAAATGGCGCATAAAACAACTTATATGGCCAGTATTCATATTCTGTAATTTTTCTTTTCATTGTATGATCGCAAAAATAACAAATCAAAATTATCAATCCGAATTGACATTCTGTATTATCGGATCGAAAAATCCTAACTTTGTAAAAATTGATTGATTTTGTGCATAGTCAGTATTTTTTCAAAGGACAACGGAGATTTTCTTTTGACACACAACCGGGATGAAAGCCGGTTGAGACCTTTTTCAAATCAGGTTCATAACTCAGAATATCATCAAAAAAAATGGATTGGTCCGGTCGATCTGGTTTCAGGCGGCACATGGATTTATTATTCATTAAAATATGCGGCCTGCATATTGAACGGGGGTTATGTGAAACACAGCCATCGTCCGCCATACCGTATGAGCCGCGGTCTTCTGATCCTTGAATTGTTGAGATACAATTCAATCGACCAATTTATCTCTGTCACAGATTTGGAAGGAATCGAACCTTTTACGATGATGATGCTCAATATGAATTCGGCCGAAAAAAAAATTCTGGTCTGGAACGGAAGTCAAAGATTTGTCGAGGACAGAAGTTCAGAACAGCTGATCGTCCGTTCATCAACACCGCTTTATACGGTGCAGGAAAAATCGGTTCATTATAATTCATTTGAAGAAATTGAGAATCCAACACCGGAAAGGGTTTTTGAACTTCATGACCATTTGAAGATGTTGCCCAATCATCAGTTTGAAACTGTTCAAACCACTTCGATCACCCAAATCAGTCATCAGCATCATCAAACCGACCTGAAATTTTGTCCGATTCCGATATAGAAATTACCTGCTTTGGCAGTGATTTATCAACAACCAAACGTTAATAAATATGGCATTATTTATGCAGATTACGTTTCGAAGTAACTATATTTGTTTAGTTGAGATAAATAATGAACGATAATTTTTCACAAAAAGTAAAAGATGTAATCGCCTTCAGTAAAGAAGAAGCACTGAGATTGGGCCATGATCAGATTGGAACCGAACATCTGCTGTTGGGTATTCTGAGAGACGGTGACAGCAAAGCGGTTTCAATCCTGGAAAATCTAAATGTAGATTTGAAGGAAGTTCGAAACAAGATTGAACTGCTCTCGCCGCCAAGAGAAAATATCTCTGACCGAAAACTGAATCTGCAGCTGACCAAACAGGCAGAAAGAGCTTTGAAAACAACCTTTCTCGAAGCCAAACTCTTTAAAAATTCAACTGTAAATACTGTACATTTGTTATTGTGTATATTGCGCAATGAGAATGATGCGGTAACTAAAATGTTGAAAAAAATGGGAGTAGATTACAACAATGTCAAATCAGAATTTAATTTTCATTATATGAATGAAGAAGAAATCGACCAAAAACCAAGGGCAGAATCCAATTATGAGGATGACGATGACGGTGGAGGAGTCGGCGGTTTTGAAAAACAAAATCCAAAAGGACCGACCAAATCAAAAACGCCGGTTCTGGACAATTTCGGGCGAGACCTGACCCAGATCGCACTGGACGGAAAAATGGATCCGGTGGTGGGAAGGGAAAAGGAAATCGAACGGGTATCACAAATCCTGAGCCGAAGAAAAAAGAACAATCCGCTTCTGATCGGTGAACCCGGTGTGGGTAAATCTGCAATTGCAGAAGGACTTGCTCTGAGGATCATTCAGAGAAAAGTCTCAAGAGTTTTGTACAACAAAAGAGTGGTGACACTCGATTTGGCAAGTCTGGTGGCAGGTACAAAATACAGAGGTCAGTTCGAAGAAAGGATGAAAGCCATCATGAACGAATTGGAGAAAAATGACGACATCATCCTGTTCATTGATGAACTGCATACCATCGTCGGAGCAGGAGGGGCAACCGGTTCACTGGATGCTTCCAATATGTTCAAACCAGCACTGGCAAGAGGAGAATTGCAGTGTATCGGTGCAACGACTTTGGACGAATACCGTCAGTATATTGAAAAAGACGGCGCACTGGTGAGAAGATTCCAAACCGTGATGGTCGATCCGACTTCACCCGAAGAAACCATGCAGATTCTGAATCAAATCAAAGACAAATACGAGGCGCACCACAATGTGAACTATACAGAAGAAGCGATCAAAGCCTGTGTGAATCTGACCAACAGATACATCACAGACCGCTATCTGCCGGACAAAGCGATTGACGCAATGGACGAAGCAGGTTCGAGAGTTCACATCAAAAACATCAAGGTGCCTCAGGAAATTCTTGATCTCGAAGCCAAACTTGAAGAAGTTCGTCAGGAAAAAACAAAGGTTGTCAAAAGCCAAAAATATGAGGAAGCTGCCCGACTCAGAGATTCAGAAAAACAAATCGAATCGAGTCTGAAAAAAGCCCAGTCAGAATGGATGAAAGCATCTGAAGAAAACAGAGAAACGGTGACAGAAGAAAATGTTGCAGAAGTGGTTTCAATGATGACCGGAATCCCAGTCAACCGTGTGGCTGAGAAAGAACTCAAAAAACTTTCCCAGATGAATGAACTGATGAAAGGAAAAATCATCGGTCAGGACGAAGCAGTGAGCAAAGTTGTAAAGGCAATCCAAAGAAACCGAGCAGGACTAAAAGATCCGGGCAGACCAATCGGATCGTTTATCTTTTTGGGAACCACCGGTGTCGGAAAAACACAGTTGGCAAAAGTGCTTGCCACCGAATTGTTTGATTCTCCCGATGCACTGGTCAGAATCGACATGAGCGAATATATGGAGAAATTTGCGATCTCCAGACTGATCGGAGCACCTCCCGGCTATGTCGGTTATGAAGAAGGCGGTCAGCTGACCGAAGCGGTGAGAAGAAAACCATATTCTGTGATTCTTCTTGACGAAATCGAAAAAGCGCATCCGGATGTGTACAACATACTGCTGCAGATTCTTGACGACGGACATATCACAGACAGTCTGGGAAGAAGAGTCGATTTCAGAAATACAATTTTGATTTTGACTTCAAACATCGGAACCAGACAGTTGAAAGATTTCGGTGACGGTGTCGGATTTGGCACATCTGCCAAAAAAGACAGTTCTGACGACAGAGCAAAAAGTACAATTGAAAATGCGCTGAAAAAGACTTTTGCACCCGAATTCCTGAATCGTATCGATGACATCATCGTATTCAATTCTCTGACAAAAGAGGATATCATGAAGATCATCGACATCGAACTCGAAAAACTGTACAAACGACTGACCGATCTGGGTTACGAACTGGAGCTGACACCTGAAGCCAGAGATTTTATTGCAGACAAAGGATTTGACAAAGACTTTGGTGCAAGACCGCTCAAACGTGCGATCCAGAAATATATCGAAGACCCGATGGCAGAGGAAATTATCAATTCTGAAATCACTGAAGGCGACAAACTTCTTTTGGAACTCAATGATTCAAAAGACGGAGTGAAGATTACGGTAAAAGGCAAATCTGCTGAACCAAAATCTTAAGAATAAATATTGGATAATGAAAACTGTGCTTTGTGCGCAGTTTTTTTATGCAGTCACCAAAGCTTTTTTAGAATCAACATTTTACTATTTTTGCCAAATGAAAATACTGATTACAGGAACTGCCGGTTTTATCGGATTTCATCTGGCAGAAAAACTGTTGAAAAGAGGAGATCAAATCGTCGGCCTTGATTCGGTTAATGATTATTATGATGTCAATGTCAAGTACGGACGGCTTGCCAAAAGCGGAATTGATCAAGATAAAATTGAATACAACCAATTGATTCGAAGCTCGGTTTGGCCTAATTATAATTTCATCAGACTAAATCTCGAAGACCGCGATAATCTTGAAAACCTTTTTGAACAACAACAATTTGATCACGTCATCAATCTGGCGGCACAGGCGGGCGTACGTTATTCGCTTACAAACCCTTATGCCTATGTGGAATCGAATATCGTCGGATTTATCAATCTGCTTGAATGTTGCAGAAACCATAAAATCAAACATCTGACTTATGCGAGCAGTTCGAGTGTTTACGGTCTGAACAAAAAACAGCCGTTTTCCACTTCAGACAATGTGGATCATCCGGTCAGTCTTTATGCGGCAAGTAAAAAATCAAACGAACTGATGGCGCATACCTACAGCCATCTGTATGGGATTCCGACCACAGGACTGAGATTCTTTACAGTTTACGGACCTTGGGGAAGACCCGATATGGCACTTTTTCTTTTTACAAAAGCAATGCTTGAAAACAAACCGATTGATGTGTTCAATCATGGAAATATGCAGCGCGATTTCACCTTTATTGACGATATAGTGGAAGGAGTAATTCGGGTAAATGACAATGCGCCGGTTCAGAATCCTGATTGGGATCCAGATACCGGTGATGCATCAAGTTCGTCGGCGCCATACAGGATTTACAATATCGGAAACAACAACCCGGTCAAACTGATGGATTTTATAGAAGCAATCGAGGAAAAATTGGGCAGGACATCCGAAAAGAATTTTCTGCCGCTTCAGCCGGGAGATGTTCCTTCGACCTATGCAGATGTTCAGGGGCTGATCAGTGATTTTGATTACAAACCGCAGACAACAATTCGTGAAGGAATCAACAAATTCATTGACTGGTATGTTGATTTTTTCAAGGTGAAAATTTAAAACCAATCGGTATTAAGCTTTCAAAAACTTCGGTTTTCATATTTTCGGGCTAAATTTGCAGCTTACAAATTCAGGCTTTGAAAAAATTCTCAACGAAATTAAATGTACAGCTGATTGCAGAAGTGCTGAGCGCATTTGATATCGAACATTTCGTACTTTCGCCGGGTTCAAGAAACGGTTCGTTGGCGACTCATTTTTCACATCATCCCAAATTCAAAACTTACAGCATAGTCGATGAAAGATCGGCAGGTTTTGTTGCTTTGGGAATGGCACAGCAACTGAGAAAACCGGTTGTGGTCTGCTGTACGTCGGGTTCTGCGCTGGTCAATTATTATCCGGCAGTGACCGAAGCTTTTTATCAGAATGTGCCGCTTGTCGTACTTTCAGCCGATCGTCCCGAACATCTGACCGATCAGTTTGACGGGCAGACCATCCGGCAAAAAAAAGTTTTTGAATCACATATCGTCAGTGAGGTTCAGCTGTCTGAAGATGAATCAACAGAATCGCTGACACATAATCTGGGACTGATCAAAAAAGCGATTGGTGAATCGATTCAAAAATCGGGTCCGGTACATATCAATATGCCTTTTTCAGAACCTTTGTATGAATTTCAACAAACCATTGACATATATTTTGACCGATTTGAAATTCCAAAAAATCAAAAAACAGAAATTGATGTTTTGTCTTTTTCGGAAAAATGGAATTCGGCCCAAAAGAAGTTGGTGCTGGTCGGTCTGCAGTTTCCGAATCAGAGACTGAATGAGCTGATTCGTGAACTGTCTGATGATGATTCGGTGGTGGTCATGACCGAAACCACTTCAAATCTGCATTCACAAAGATTTTTTAATAAAATCGATTCTGTCATTTATTCGCTTTCTGAAGAAACGCTTGAAAATCACAAACCCGAAATCCTGCTGACCATCGGACAGAATGTGGTTTCAAAAAAAATAAAAGCATTTTTGAGAAATCACAAACCCCAACAGCACTGGCATTTGGATCCTTATTGGCAGCCCGATACTTTTCAGTGTCTGACCGACAGAATCAATTTGGATCCGGTTGAGTTTCTTGAAAAATTTGTCTCTGAAATCATTCAGCAGCCGTCACATTACTACAATGACTGGAATTCGCTGAGTGTCGAAAAAGAAAAACTTCAAAATCAATTTGCAAAAAATACCGGTTTTTCAGATTTCAAAGTATTTGAAAAGATCATTGAAACATTACCCGAAAATATTGATCTGCAATACAGCAATTCGTCTGCGATCCGTTATGCGCAGCTGTTTGATCATCGCCCCGACATTCGTGTATTCTGCAATCGCGGAACCAGCGGTATTGACGGATCGACTTCCACTGCTGCGGGTGCGGCAATGGCAGATGAGCGTCAGACAGTACTGATCAGCGGTGACATTGCATTTTTTTATGACAGCAACGGTTTGTGGAACAATTATATACCCAATAATTTCAGAATCATACTGATCAACAACGGTGGTGGAAATATTTTCAAAATCATCCCCGGGCCTGAAAATTCGGGTGTGGTCGAAGAAGTATTTGAAACCGCACACTGTCTCAACGCTTCGCATCTGGCTGAAATGTTTGGTTTTGAATATTTGAATGCTGACAGTCTCGAAACTCTTGGACAATCTCTGAAAGGATTTTATTCAAAATCAGATCGGCCAAAGATACTTGAGGTCAATACTTCAGAAATTAAAAATGAAGAAGTGATGAGGGAATATTTCAGGATTTCCTGAATTTAAAAGCTTATAAAACCCTTGTTGCTTTTACAAAACGTCGGTTCCAGTAAGTTTCTTCAAGTGAACTGACGATCACACCTTTTGAAGTCGAGGAATGAATAAAAAAGACTTCGCCTTTGTCCACCCGATCGACGATTCCGACATGATTGATATTTGAACCCGAAGTGATAAAAAACACCAGATCGCCTTCGCGTACATCTTTGAGTTTGATCTCGGTTCCGGTATTTGCCTGTTCTTTTGACATTCTCGGCATCTGGATTCCGGCTGCATTGTATGAATTGATGACCAGACCCGAACAGTCCAGACCGCTGCGTGTCACACCGCCGTATTTGTAAGGTGTGCCTAAAAATCCGTGGGCGGCTTTCAACACACTGTCAGCTTCTTTATGAACAGTTTTTGTTTTTGATTCCGATTTTGCTCTGACTCTGGATTTTGCTTTTGTATTGGTCTTTGCCACTCTGACTCTTTTGTGGTGGTCAGAAGACTTATAGCTGATTTTTCGTGGTGTGCTGCAGCTTGCGATCAGCAAAAATCCAAAGGTCAATCCCAAAATTCTAAAAAAGCGCATATCCCTATAATTCAATCTTTGTAAAATTAACTTGGGTAAAATTAAAAAGAAAGAAGATTATTAACAAGTAATTAACAAAGTTATTAACATTGTGAATTTGATTTTGGTTTGAAGCCTTCAGATACAGGAATTTACTGATCTGAATTCAAAACATCTTTGAGCAATTTTCTTGCTCTGAGCAACCGGACTTTGACATTTGCCATTGAAAGATTCAGTTCTTCCGCAATTTCCTTATAGGTTTTTTCTTCCAAAAATCTGAGTTCGAGGATATGTCGGTATTCGGGTTTCAGTTTTTGAAGCTGGGACTGCAGATCGTCGCTTGCCTGTTTTTGAATCAGTGTTTCTTCAGGCGTCGGCAGATCTTCCCGGATCTCGATCCGATAGTTTTCATCGTCAAGCGAAATATTCAGTTTTGGTGATCTGCGTATATGATCGATCATGGTATTGTGAGCCACCGAAATCAGCCAGGTTTTGAAATCAAAATCAGAATTGTAGAGTTTCAGTTTTGCAAAAACCTTTGTAAAAGTTTCAATTGCAATGTCTTCGGTTTCTTCTTCATCCTTGATTTTTGAAAGAACATATTCATAGACGTTGTTCCAAAACAGTTCCATCAGCAGGTTCTGTTCTTGCCGTCGTCCTTTTTTTGCTTCCGAAATCAGTGTCTGTAAATCTTCTGCCATTCCAAACAAATTATTTTCAAACCGAATTGAAAGTGATAAATCTAAGTCATATTTGTTAATTTTACAGCATGCGAATAGATATAATCACAGTGCTTCCGGAATTGCTCAAAAGCCCTTTTGAGGCTTCGATCCTGAAACGTGCACAGGAAAAGGGTTTGGTTGAAGTCTTTTTTCACAATCTGAGAGATTACGGTTTGGGAAATTACAAACAGGTGGATGATTATCAGTACGGTGGCGGCGCGGGTATGGTGATGATGATCGAGCCGATTGACGAATGCATTTCAAAGCTAAAATCAGAAAGAGAATATGACGAAATCATCTATCTGACGCCCGACGGAAAAACATTGAATCAGCGAATTGCAAATGAGCTTTCACTGAAAAAAAATATGATCATGCTTTGCGGTCACTACAAAGGTGTGGATCAGCGGGTGAGGGATTTGTTTGTGTCACGAGAAATTTCGATCGGTGATTATGTGCTGAGTGGTGGTGAACTCGCGGCTGCTGTTTTGGCGGACAGCATCATAAGACTGATTCCGGGTGTTTTGAACGATGAAACTTCTGCGCTCTCTGATTCTTTTCAGGACAATCTGCTTGCACCCGAAGTCTATACCCGTCCGGCTGAATACAATGGAATGAAAGTTCCGGACATACTGCTTTCAGGTGATTTTGCAAAGATTGAAAAATGGCGGCATCAAAATTCGGTTGAAAGAACCAAGTCCCGAAGACCGGATTTGTTTGAGAATTAACTGCGATTCATTGGGAATTTCTAAGGAGACAAACGGCCGTTTTCTCTTCAAAAAACCCTAAATCATCCCCTTTGATTTGATTTCCAGATATTTGTTGATCGTGTTGACCGTCAGATCTTCCGGCCGGGTCAGTATCGCCTGTATTCCGTGGCGGTTGAGTTCGAGAACGATTTGTTGTTTTTCATAAATAAATTTCTCAGCCATCGTCCTTTGATACACATCCGAATCTTCGGTCGGATTTTCAATAAATTCTTCGAGTTCGGTATTTCTGAAAAATATCGGAATCAGCAAATGGTTTTTGTTTATGCCAACCAGATAAGGCAGCTGTCTGTGAAGCGAATCCAGGCTTTCGAAATTTGTAAAAAGCAGAATCAGGCTACGCTGCGTGATCTTGTGTTTGATCGAATTGTACAGTTTTCCGTAATCACTTTCCTTAAAATCAGACGAAATCCCATACAGGCTCTCAGAAATTTTTCTGATCTGACTGGTCCTTCTTTCAGCTTTTACCAAATCTTCAAGCTGTGACGAAAATGTGAAAATTCCGGCTCTGTCGTGATTCTGAAGCACCACATTGCAGAAAATCAATGCCGAATTGATTGAATAATCAAGCAGCGTCATCCCGTTAAAAGGCATTTTCATTACCCTACCTTTATCGATAGCGCAATAAATCTGCTGAGATTTTTCATCCACATACTGATTCACCATCAACTTCTGTTGTTTTGCAGTCGCCTTCCAGTTGATGGTCCGTATGTCGTCGCCCGACACATAATTTTTGATCTGTTCAAATTCCATGCTGTGACCGAGTCTTCTGATTTTTTTCTGACCGATCTCGTTGAGATGCGCCTTAAAATTCTGAAGACTGTAATGGTGAAGTTTTAGAAATGAAGGATAAACCCTGATCCGGGTTTCTGTCTTCAGAACGATTCTTCTCTGCAGAAATCCGAGCGGTGAACTCACAAAAGCATTTGTATTTCCAAAACTGTAAACACCTCTTTCTTTTGGCGTCAGTTCATATTTCAGCGTGATTTCATTTCGGCCCGAAAGTTTCCCTTTCATATTGAAATCAAAAATCTGAAACTGAGCCGGCAGTTCCTCGATCAGACTGTAGCTGATTCGGTAGCCAAAATGATTTTTGAGCTTCAGCTGAACTCGGTTTGAATCAAAATTAGACAGTTTGTCATTTACGATTCTTTCACCCGAAACGCCTGTTCGGCTTGAAAAAAGCAGTATCAGATCGATCAGCACAAATAAAATCATCGCAAACAGCAGCATTTCCGAAACCGAAATCATTTCGGGAAAAAAGAAACCTGAAACAAAGCTTGCGACAACGATCAGAAAGCCGAAAAAAAACGGTTTGCCCAGAAATATGTGCCTGATCAGCTTCATCAGCGCGGGATTTCGATTCCTTCAATGATTTGCTGCACAACCGCTTCGGTAGTGGTTCCTTCCATTTCTTTTTCGGGCGAAAGCACAATTCTGTGTTTCAGTGCCGAAGGTGCGCTAAACTTGATGTCTTCCGGAATCACAAAATCTCTCCCTCTGATGGCTGCAACCGCTTTTGAAGCATTCAGAATTGAAATGGATGCCCTTGGTGAAGCGCCCAAAAACAGCGAGTGATTGTTTCGTGTGGCATTCACAATCTGTGCGATATAGGTGATCAGTTTGGGTTCTACCAGTATTTCCTGTACGATTTTCTGGAATTCCAGAATTTCATGTGCATTGAAAACCGGCTCGATCAGATTTGTCGGATCCTGATTCCGTCGGCTGTTGTTGCCTTCAATGATCTTGATTTCATCTTCGAGTTTTGGATAATCGACTACGATTTTGAAAAGAAAACGGTCGAGCTGTGCTTCGGGCAGACGATAGGTTCCTTCCTGTTCCACCGGGTTCTGTGTGGCAAACACCAAAAACGGCGGTTCCATATCGTATTGTTTCCCGTCGATTGTGATCTGACGTTCTGCCATCACCTCAAACAGTGCAGCCTGTGTTTTTGCAGGCGCCCGGTTGATCTCGTCAATCAGCACGATATTTGAAAAAACAGGTCCTTTTTTGAATTCAAATTCATTTTTCTTCAAATCAAAAACCGAAGTTCCCAATACATCTGACGGCATCAGATCGGGTGTGAACTGTATCCGGCTGAAACCGACATCCATGGTGCGTGCCAGCAGTTTGGCAGTCACCGTTTTTGCAACGCCGGGCACACCTTCGATCAGTGAATGGCCGTTTGCAAAAATGCTTACGATCATCAGTTCTATAAAATCTTCCTGTCCGACGATCACCTTCGAAAGCTGATTTCGGATTTCATATACACCTTTTTGAATCTTTGACAGATCGATCCGATTGCTGAAACTCAGATCTTCGCCGGCTGTATTCTCTGTCTGTGGATTGGTTTGCGGATCAGGCTGCTGAGGCGTTTTTGGCATATAATCACGGTTGTTATCCTGATTTTCTTCCATTGAATTTTATTTTACGGTTAAACGTTTCTATGATTGACTGGATTCTTACAAAATCCGTTTTGTTGAGATAATTTCTGGTTCGGTACGAATTGATCACATTGACAAGATTCTGACAGGTCTCTCGATCCGCACCCGATTTGGCGGCCAGCAGATCCGTGAAATCCTTTTCGGTGTCTCTTGCAGTGATGTTGTAATTCATTCTGAGCTGCTCCAAAAAATAATTGATCTTGTATTTTGTCATCGCGGTATGATCCGTATTGTAACGGTAAAGTTCAGCCAGCGTTTTTGTAAAATCAAGTGTATGATTGGAATAGGGCAGGATCACTTCCTGTGCACGCTGTCTTCGTTTTGAATTGAATAACAGATATAAAATTCCGAGTGCCAACAGCGTCAGAAATGCCATTTTCAGACTTTTGTGTTTCATGATAAAACTTAGACTGCTGAAAAATCCGCCGTCTTCATTTGATGAGACCTGATTTCTTCTTGCGGTTCTGTAATTGTCCCAAACGATGCCGGTATCGTCGATATATGAAAACGCATCGGTTACATATTTAAAATGGTCTGTTTTGAGCATTTCGTAATTTGAAAATAAAACCGGTTCGGCATGCAGAAGAAGATATCCTTTTCCGTAATAGACTTTTATATAATTGGGCTCTTTTTTCTTGTTTTCAAATTCTGCATATCCGAGAACTTCTGTGTTTTGTGGATTGTAATTGCTGAAATAAGAATAGTTTTTTGACTGTCCGGTATATACATAAGTTTTTTCGCCTTCCGGTTTTTTGACCGAATATCTGACCGATGATTCAGACTTCATCGGCATTGAAGGTTTGGTGTCAAAACCAAGTGAATCTGTTAATTCGGAACTGAAATTATAAGAAGAAATAAACGCTGAACCGCCCTGGTTGACTTTCCACATGACTTCTTCCCAGGTGTAATCCGGAATGATATATGTGTCGCTATGGATGAAAAAGTAATGTTCATCTGTCAGAAATTCATCCATAAAGAAATCAAGAGTGTTGCCTTTGATATCAGTGATTTCAGAATTTGGAAAAATTTTGGGCAATTCCTGTCTGAGTACATAAGTTCCCATCGGATTTGTGTCTGCAGATTCAAAAGTTTTGTACCAGCTGAAATCGTCAGAGCCGCAGCCAATCAGCATCAGCCCGAAAACAGACATCAGATATTTTCCAAAAATCTTTCTCATTTCAGTTTTTTCAGCGTTTTTTGAAATATTGATTCTGCGGTTTTGAATTCGGAGTCAGAAAGTTCAAAATTTCCGTACCATATATAATCGTAAATATGAGTGTTTTTGAAGAAGTCTTCGCTGATCGGGCTTTTTCCGAGTTCGGAAAAATAATCAAAATTTGTCTTGTCCTTGTTCCAGTCGATCAGTTTTTTGTCAAACATCGACTGAAGCACCCAAAGAAAATAATAACGGATCGCGAGTCTGAAATTATTTTCTGATTTTGCTTTTTGAATCAGTTTTGCAAAATCATTGTTTTCAATATTTTCCTTGTCCTCAAACAACTGTTCCACATCTGATGCATAATTGATTTTCCTGCGGTCTTTTCCAAATGCAAATCCGCCCGAATTTTTGATGATATAATAAATTATTGCAAAAACAATCAGCGCCAAAACCGTGTACATCACTGCTTTTGAAAAAAGAAACGACAGATTCAGAGAAGGGCCGCTGTATGGTTTGCGTTCCTTTTTCTTTCGGTCATAGTCAAAACGTTTTCCGGTGTAATTGTCTTTGAAATTCGGATCGAGCTGTCTTTGGCTGTAATTTGATTCGCCTCTTTCTTCGGCGGCCGGCGTGGGCAGATAATTTCTTTCGAAATCTGAAATCGTATCATCACCTTCGTCATAATCATCGTAATAATCATCATCCTGATATTCAACAATGACATCTTCGTCATAATATTCATCATTGGGTTCGCCTGCAAAACCAAAACCGAATCCGAACAAAAAAATGATTAAGAATAGTCGTTTAATTTTTTTCATGACCGATTTCGTTTAGCAGATATGAAAAATCACGATGACTTCTTTTGTAAACTTTCACCGGATAAATCAGATAATACCAGGCGATAAAACCGAATGTTCCGAGTACGATCAGCGCTGCGATTGCGATCGGCATTGATTTGGCATACTGGGTCAGATAACCTTCAATCAGTGCGGCAGCCAAAGTAAACGGCATGGTGCTGATCACGATTTTGAGCGCAGCTTTTCCTTTTTGAAAAAAGGCCTGTTTTCGGGTCAGGATGCCCGGAAATAGATAGCTGGTTCCCATCAGGATTCCGGCTCCGATTTCGATACACATTGCAAACATTTCCATTGATCCGTGCATCCAAATCGTTCTGAGTGACAAAAAGAAATGACCTTTTTCAAGAAACATATACTGGAAACTGCCGACCATCACACCGTTGACCAGCATGAAGTACAGCGAACCGACACCGCCAAAGAGTCCGTACAGAAAAGAAGTCAGGCCGACCCTGAGGTTGTTGAATGCAATAAAAAAGAAACTGTTGAAATTTCCGAGCGAACTGCTGTTGTTGTAAACCGCCAGCGGATCTCCGTTTTCTATATTTCTTTCGGTCATATCCACATACCCGTCGCCAAGAATTGAGCGGACAAATTCGGGTTCATAAATTGCAGAAAACACACCGATTGCGATCATCAGAAAAAATAAGGCAAACGAAAAATAAAAATATTTCCGGTAGCGGTACATGATCATCGGAATTTCATAAGTCCAAAAACTTTTGAAACCTTTTCCGGTCCGTCTGTGTCCGTATATCTTGTGATAGGCGGTGACAGCCAACGCATTCAGATATTTGATCACATTGCTTTTCGGATAATAAGTCTGTGCATAAGCCAAATCATTGTTGACCTGAATAAACAGCTCGGCAAGTCTTTCGGGTTTGTTTTCCGAAGATTTGTACAATGATTTTTCAAATTCCAACCATTTTTCTTTATTTTGTCGGATGAAAGCGGCTTCTCTCAAGTGCAGTATATTTTTCTGATCGGTTTGATTCTGTCAGCCCAAATATATAAAAATATAAATTGAAGAATTCGTTTGCCAAATTTTTTAAATCGAATGGAATTTATCAAAATCAAAACTCCTTTGAATGTAAAAGTCGATATCCGGCATGCGGGTGTGGGACGGCGTCTGGTTGCATTTCTGATCGATATGTTTCTGATTTTTGTGTATCTCTGGTCGATGAGTTATTTTTTCTTTTCGATTTTAAATATTGATTTTACTCTGTTTGACGAAAAGGAGGATTCGTTTTTTGATTTGGTTGCCTTTTATGAAATCCTGTATATGATACTTTTGCTTCCTGCAATCTGTTATTCACTATGGACAGAAATGCTTTTCAACGGTCAGTCATTCGGAAAAATGATCATGGGCATCAGGGTGGTGAAAATCAATGGTTACAGAGCAGGGTTTCCAGAATATTTCACCCGTTGGGTTTTCAGATTTGTCGATTTCTGGACCGGACTGTTTATGCTGCTTTTCCTGATTCCGATCTTTGGCGAAGAAAGAGCATTTATCCTTGCCTGGATGATGTTTATGATGAGTGGATTTGTTGCATTTATTTCAATCATCAGAACAAAAAATTCACAGCGAATCGGAGACATCGTAGCCGGAACGACTGTACTAAAACTAAAAGAAAAGGAATCAATCCGAATCACCATACTCGAAGACATACGCGAGAATTATATCCCGAGATACAGTCAGGTGGTCAAACTGACAGACAACGATGCGAGAATCATCAAAGACACTTTTGTACATGCCAAGAAGAGGAAGGATTACAACACGATCAAACGGCTGAGACAAAAACTCGAATCTGTGATGGAAATCAAAAGCGATCAGAGCGATTGGGATTTTGTGGACACGGTGATGAAGGATTTTAATTATTATACCCAAAAAATGTGATGGATTTATATTTAGACGAATTGAAATACAGACTTCAGAATTTTGAAGGCGAACTGCCCGGACAGAAAGCGCAGATGAAGCTTTCGCCGCCATATCGACACAGATTTGATATGGAAGAAATCAAAAAGACAAATCCAAAAGTGGCTGCAGTGATGATCATGCTTTATCAAAATGATGAAGGCGATATCGAATTTCCGGTCACACTTCGTCAGACCTATCAGGGTGTGCATTCCAATCAGATTTCGCTGCCCGGCGGATCTTTTGAACCTGAAGACATCGAACTTTCAAGAACTGCTATTCGTGAAACCTGTGAGGAAATAGGTGTTTTTGATGAAGATATTGAGGTGATCAGCCAGTTGACCGAACTCTATATTCCGCCAAGTAATTTTTTGGTATATCCCTTTATCGGTTTTTATGACGGCAATCCTGATTTTATTGCACAGATCCATGAAGTGGCTGAAATTCTGCCGATTGATCTGGGTGCATTTCTGAGAGCAGAACCTTCAAGTTTTGAAAGAAGTTTTTCTGATTTGAAAGTTGAAATCCCGGGTTATGATTTGGGTGGAAATGAGTATATTTGGGGTGCGACTGCAATGATTTTAAGCGAATTCGCCGAATTGGTGGAAATGCTTTAAATTTGTGGTCTTTAAACTAAGGGTGGGATAATGACAAAGCAAAAATCGGTAAAGAAAAACGTTTACAGAGATGCCTTCGGACATCTCTATTTTTTAAAGAGATCACTCATTTTTATTTTGGGTGGTGCAACTTATTTTCGTTACAGCGCATATAATCAGCTGATAATTAGCGGGACTGAGCATCTGACAAATCTTCCAAAAACCAATGTGCTCTTTGTTTCCAATCACCAGACTTATTTTGCAGATGTATTTGCAATGTATCACGTCTTTTGCAGTGTGAACAATGGTTTTACCAATACGATTAAAAATCCGGTTTATCTGCTCAATCCAAAGATTGACTTCTATTACATCGCTGCAGAAGAAACCATGAAAAATAATTTCCTGACCAAACTTTTTGCCTATACCGGTGCCATCACAGTTAAAAGGACTTGGCGCGCAAAAGGAAAAGATGTGAACCGTCAGGTGGACATGAGTGAGATCACAAATATCCAAAAAGCGCTTGAAAACGGCTGGGTAGTGACCTTTCCACAGGGAACGACGACTGCGTTTGCACCCGGAAGAAGAGGGACTGCGCATCTGATCAGAACCATCAAACCGATTGTGGTTCCGGTGGTGATCGACGGATTCAGGAGAGCTTTTGACAAAAAAGGATTGAAAATCAAAAAAATGGGAGGGAAGCCGACCATGAAATTCAAAGAACCGCTCAATATCGACTGGGAAAAAGACGATGCAGATTCGATTATGAAAATGGTAATGGACGCCATCGAGCAGTCGCCGGAATTTCTGAAAGTCAAGCCGATTGAGGAAATTATGCTCGACAACGAACCACAAGACTTTTTTAGCTGATGAAAAAAGTTCATTTTATCGCAATTGGTGGCAGCGCAATGCACAATCTTGCCATCGCACTCCATCAAAAAGGATATCAGGTGACCGGTTCTGATGATGCCATCTTTGAACCGTCGGCCGGAAGATTAAAAAAAAGAGGACTGCTGCCCAAAGAATTTGGCTGGTTTCCCGATAAAATTACTGCCGATCTGGATGCAGTCATACTCGGAATGCATGCGCACTCAGACAATCCCGAAATACTGAAAGCGCAACAGTTAGGTCTGAAAATTTATTCATACCCCGAATATCTGTACGAACAGTCAAAAGACAAAATCAGAGTGGTGATTGCCGGTTCGCACGGAAAAACGACCATCACTTCGATGGTTCTCCATGTGCTTCATCATCATGGAAGAGACGTCGATTATATGGTGGGCGCACAATTGGAAGGTTTTGAGGTGATGGTGAAACTCACCCATGGAAATAAATATATGGTGATGGAAGGTGACGAATATCTTTCATCCGCATTGGACAGAAGGCCAAAAATTTTGCTTTATCATCCGCATATCGCACTGATTAGTGGTATTGCCTGGGATCATGTCAATGTCTTCCCGACTATTGAAAATTATGTTCATCAGTTTGAATTGTTTACAGACAGCATTGTAAAAAACGGTTCTGTGGTGTACAATGTTGAGGACGAGAATGTAAAGAAAGTCGTTGAAAATTCCGAAAATCATATTGAAAAGATTCCGTATTCTGCACCCGAACATTCGATCAAAGACGGAATCACTTATCTCGACACCGAAAATGGGCAGATTGCTCTGGAAGTCTTTGGCAGACACAACTTGAGCAATCTGGAAGGTGCGAGACTGATTTGTCTTCAGATGGGTATTTCAAATGATGAATTTTATGAAGCCATCCAATCATTCAAAGGCGCTTCAAAAAGATTGGAACTGATCAAAAGAAATCCGGATTTTGTTGCATACAAAGATTTTGCACATGCACCAAGCAAGGTGACTTCGACCACTGCGGCGGTCAGAGAACAATTCCCAAACAAAAAACTGATTGCCTTTCTTGAACTGCATACCTACAGCAGTCTGAATCCGAAATTTTTGACTGAATACAAAGGTGCACTTGTTCGGGCAGATGAAAAAATTGTTTATTACAATCCCGAAGCATTGAAAATCAAAAGGATGGAACCGATTTCACCTGACGATATCAGAAGTGCATTTGGAGATCAGTCAATCAAAGTTTTTACGGTTTCGTCCGAATTGAAATCATTTCTCAATCAAACCGACAAATCCGGAAAAGTTTTTCTGATGATGAGTTCTGCCAATTTTGGCGGAATTGATTTGAAAGAGATTTTTGAGTGATTTTGTTTTCTGTCAACTTCTTCTTTTTTAGCATTAAGAATTTCTTTTGAATGATGAGTTTGTTTTATTTCAAATGTCAGTCAGGAAATTCGTGCATTAAGAAAAAAAAGCCCCGCTGTACAACAACGGAGCTCTCTGTCTATGAAAAAAAACTAATTATTTCACCTCTTCGAAATCGACATCTTCTACGCTGTCTCCTTCTGTTTTACCGTCTGAATTTGTATTGTTTCCGGCTGAACCGTCTGTTGAAGCGCCGTCCTGCTGCTGACCTTCATTCATTGCAGAATAAAGTTCCTGCGAAGCTGCATTCCATGCCTCGTTCAATTTATCCATCGCAGTTGTGATCTGTGTCACATCCTGAGCCGTATGCGCAGTTTTCAGACTTTCAAGTGCAGATTCAATGGCTGATTTTTTGTCTGCCGGAATTTTGTCACCATACTCTTTCAACTGTTTTTCGGTTTGGAAGATCAGTCCGTCTGCAGCATTCACCTTCTCGATTTTCTCTTTTGCTTCTGCATCTTTTGCTGCATTTTCCTGTGCTTCTTTTTTCATTCTTTCAATATCCGCATCGCTTAAACCTGATGAAGCTTCGATTTTGATCGACTGCTCTTTTCCGGTTCCTTTATCTTTTGCAGACACATGTAGGATACCGTTTGCGTCGATGTCAAAGGTAACTTCGATCTGAGGAACACCTCTTGGTGCCGGCGGAATATCAACCAAATCAAATCGGCCGATCTCTTTGTTATCGGAAAACATTGATCTTTCACCCTGACCGACTCTGATGGTTACTGCCGGTTGATTATCGGCTGCAGTTGAGAAGGTCTCTGATTTTTTGGTTGGAATGGTTGTATTTGATTCAATCAGTTTTGTGAACACGCCGCCCAGGGTTTCGATACCCAGCGAAAGCGGTGTCACGTCCAAAAGAAGAACGTCTTTTACATCGCCTGTCAGTACACCGCCCTGAATCGCTGCACCGATCGCAACCACTTCGTCAGGATTCACACCTTTTGAAGGAACTTTTCCAAAGAATTTTTCAACTTCTTCCTGAATTCTCGGAATACGTGTTGAACCGCCAACCAGAATCACTTCGTCAATATCTGAAGCCTGAAGGCCTGCGTCGCTCAATGCTTTCTTACATGGTTCCATTGATCTTCTGATCAGATCATCACCCAATTGCTCAAATTTTGCACGGGTCAAAGTCTGAACCAGGTGTTTCGGCCCGGTTTCGTTTGCAGTGATATACGGCAGATTGATTTCTGTTTGTGAAGAAGCAGACAATTCGATTTTTGCTTTTTCGGCAGCTTCTTTCAGTCTCTGCAAAGCCATCGGATCTTTTTTCAGATCAACGCCTTCAGCAGCTTTGAACTCGTCAGCCAGCCAGGAAATAATCACATTGTCGAAATCATCACCACCCAAATGGGTATCACCGTTTGTCGACAAAACTTCAAAAACTCCGTCACCCAATTCAAGGATAGAAATATCGAATGTACCGCCACCCAGGTCATAAACCGCAATCTTTTTGTCGCCTGTTCCTTTGTCCAGACCGTATGCCAAGGCAGCCGCAGTCGGTTCGTTGATGATTCTCTCAACCTTCAGACCTGCTATTTCGCCCGCTTCTTTTGTTGCCTGTCTTTGTGCATCATTAAAGTAGGCCGGAACTGTAATCACAGCACGGCTTACTTCCTGACCCAGATAATCTTCTGCTGTTTTCTTCATTTTCTGAAGAATCATAGCTGAAATTTCCTGAGGTGAATATGCACGACCGTCAATTTCCACTCTCGGCGTGTCATTGTCACCTTTTACAATTTTGTAAGGAATGTGTTCAATTTCTTTTGTATCGTTTGAGAACTTGGTTCCCATAAATCTTTTGATTGAAAAAATAGTCTTTGTAGGGTTGGTAACCGCCTGTCTTTTTGCAGCATCGCCCACCTTTCTTTCTCCGCCTTCAACAAAAGCGATGATAGAAGGTGTTGTTCTCTTTCCTTCCGAGTTTGGAATCACGGTCGGATCGCTGCCCTCCATTACGGCTACACAGGAATTGGTTGTACCCAAGTCTATACCTATTATCTTGCTCATATTTTTTGGTTTAAATTTTTATTTAATTTTTTCTCTTAAAAGTCAATGATTGTGCCAATGAACGGAAAGGCTTGATTTGACATAATTTTATGACAGAATGACAGAATCGATTCAATTCGGCTGAATTTACGGTTTACGGTTGGCTTATTTATTGATGAACAGTCAACTGTCAAATCAAAATTCAACCCAAAAATGAGAATATATTTTACACTTCTGATTTTGATTTTATCCTTTGATTTATTTGGACAAAAAGTTTTTTCGGTCGAATATGAAAGCCAGTCAGATGTCAAAGTTTATGTGGTCGATTATGAAAGTCAGGCTGATCTTTTGATTTATAAGGTAGAATATTCAAGCCGGGCAGGAAAAAACGACGGCAAATGGTTTTTCACCGAATATGCTTCACAGGCAGACAAGAAAATATATTTTGTTGATTATGAAAGTCAGGCAGATTTGAAGATTTATTTTGTCAATTATGAAAGTCAGGCAGGTTGGAAAAACAGGTCAAAGATTTATCTGATGTATTGAATTTTTTAATTTTCTGAATTTAATTCATACAGATTTGATTCACCCGTAATCGGCTCAAATTTCATTTCTTTTTGTTCATCAATTCGGTCTGTCAGCAGGATTCCGTCCAGGTGATCTCTTTCGTGCTGAAAAATTACAGCCGTAAAACCTTTGATGGTTTCTGTAATTGTTTCACCTTTCAGATTCTGATAACTGACATCTACCGAAAAATGTCTCATCACCTGACCTCTTTGGTCAAATGACAAATCTCCTTCAGGTCCGCGCTGCCACTCTTTTGAAGCCGAAATAATCTTTGGATTCAGAAAAACTTCAAACGGATAACCGGTTTTGTCAAATCTCTGAACAAGAATCATCCTTCGGTTGATTCCGACTTGTGGAGCAGCAATTCCGACTCCCATATTATCAGGATCATTAACTGACATCAGCATTCTTTCTGCAAGCAGTTTTGTGATTTTATTTTTTGGCCGGATTGGTTTTGAAATTGATTTCAGCACGATCGAATCAGACGGATTTGAAAGATTGTAAACCCGCATCATTTCGGTCCGATTGGTTTTGATCAGCCTTTTTTCGGTTTTTGAATACTGACCTGCTTTTTGTGCATTTGAAATCCCAAAAAGAAAAAGAATTGTCAATATTGAAAGCAGCTGTTTCATGTCAGTTTCTGTATTTCAAGATCAGAGACTGAAGGATTGCCCAGCTTTCAGCATCCATCACACCGTCGCATCTTTCGGGTCTGAAATGATACTGAAAAGCCATGATCACCTTTTTGGTCTGATCGTCCCAAACGCCTGTTTTTTGAATTTCATAACCGTATATGTTCAAATCGTTTTGGACGGTTTGGATGAATTCAAAGTCATCAATTTGATCGTACGGAAACTTGGGCAGATAGATGTTCTTGTGTGCATCCTCATACCAGGCGCCGATTCCGTAATCCTGATACAGCTGTTTCCAGGGGAATTTCGGACCCGGATCCTGTTTTCTTTGAGGTGCCACATCAGAATGGGCAAGCACATTGACCGGATCGATTTTATATCGGTCTATGATGTTTTTTGCCAGTTCAGCCACTTTTTTGATCTGCATATTCGGATAACCGTAAAAATACCAGCCGGTGGGATTGTTCTCTGTAATTTCACCAACATAATAACCTTCATTTACAATTTCGATTCCGATCGACGAAAAATTGATATTGTTGATTCCCTTCCAATAACTCTGTCCGGCATGCCAAGAACGTTTGGTCTCATCAACAAGGATATAGATCGAGTCTGAAAAATCATTTGGCACCAGATAATGTGCGCTTACCTGCTGTGTAGTCAGCACATTGAGCGATTTTTCATTGTCGAGCGCGGTATAGTGAAGCACCAGAAATCTGACTCTTTCATCCTGTCCGACGGCCGGATAATAAGAACTTGAAATTTTGTATTTGTCGAGATTGGCCATTCTGACCGATTCGTATTTTTCTGTGATTTTGTTGATTACGACTGTATCTCTGATAATTTTATTGACAATTTTGGGCTGACGGCTTGCACATGAAGTAAGAATAAAAATAAGAAACAGCGGGCACAACGATTTAAATTTCATAGGATTATTTTTATGAAACAAAATTAGTTAAAAAGAAATGGAATTTAAAAAACAAAAAAGTGTTCAAACAATTTGCAAATACAAAAGTATAGGGCTATTTTTGCGTCCGCTTTTGGAATAAGATTCAAAAGTTGGGGAGAGGTGCCAGAGTGGTAATGGAGCAGATTGCTAATCTGTCATCGGGAAACCGATGCCAGGGTTCGAGTCCCTGTCTCTCCGCAGAATTTGAAATACACGGGGTGTAGCGTAGTCCGGTCATCGCGCCTGGTTTGGGACCAGGAGGTCGCAGGTTCGAATCCTGCCACCCCGACAGAAATCTCAAAATTATGAGTAACAGACATGTGATTTGTGAAAAGGATTTTGAGATTTTTTAGAGGTCCAGTAGCTCAGCTGGATAGAGCAACTGCCTTCTAAGCAGTAGGTCTCAGGTTCGAATCCTGACTGGATCACAAATAAATACAAGCACTTGCAGAAATGTGGGTGCTTTTTTTATTCAGATTAATGAATATTCTGCATGATCCGCAAGTTTTGTTTCTGATCCTTCTTCATCCATTTTAATTTTTAGGCATAAAAAAACTCCGGAGAAACCGGAGTTTTAAAAAGTCATTTTTAGACTTTGTGCCCATGGCCGGAGTCGAACCGACACACCCGAAGGCACTACCACCTGAAGATAGCGTGTCTACCAGTTTCACCACATGGGCTCTAATAGGGATGCAAAAATAAATATTTTAACCGAATATGAAACAAAAAATCGAAAATCTTTATTGAATTTTGAAAGAGTTTTTCAGGTTATATGCCTCAATGATTTCTTCCATCGGATAATCAAACCAGTCAGTCTGTTTTTTGATTTTGTAATCTTTGTCCAAATCGAGCCAGATTACAAATTCATTTCCTTCTACCGGTTTGCCGTTGTAGGTATAGGGCATTGATTTTCCGGTAACTACGATTGTTGAATCGTTGGTCACTATTTTTCTGATTTCAATGCTCTGATCTGTTTCGTATTTGAAGTTATGATCTTTCCAGCCGTAAAACTGTTCAAACAAAAATTTAGGATCATTGGTATCGGATTCAAAACTTACATTTCTGTATATAAAATCGGTTGAATAAAATGATAAAATCCGATCGAGTTCTTTTCTTTTTGAAAACAGGTCAAGATAATTTTCTGCGATTTTTTGGGTTTTATTTTCATTTGTACATGAAAAAATAAATGCAGTTAGAAACAAAAACAATATCGTTCTTTTCATTATTTTTCGACTCTTTTTAAATACTGTTCGGGTTCAAAATAAGTCAGACTGTCGGTCAGCGCCACCCAGGTGTTGCTGTCTGAATAAGCGAAATTCTTCACCGAAATCTTTCCACTTTTTACTGACAGACCCATGATGGTGCCGTCATTTACCTTTTGCCAGGATCCGTTGGCATGTCTGCCGTTCTCACTGATATTAAAGGTTTCGTCATTGATAATCAGTTCAATCTCTTTTCCGTTGATTTTGCCTTTATAAGTTCCTTTGTATTGAATGTTTTCAGGATTTATATTTTCCTCATCCTCGTCTGCTGCAAATTCGACATTTCCGGCCGAATCTGTCTTTTTCTGATCTTTATTTCCGCACGAAAATGCAAGGAAACCTATAAACAATAAAGTCAGGATTTTCTTCATCTTTTTGATTTGTATTTTCAACGGCTGCACGCCGAATTTATTACATTACTTTTTTACAAAATTCTCAATGTCTTCTTTTGAAACCGGATTTCCGCCCAGGATCAGCATCCGTTCCACCACATTTCTCAATTCTCGGATATTTCCGGTCCAGTCGTATTCTTTCAAGATTTTGATGGCATCTTTTGAAAATTCTTTGACAGGCATACCCGAATTTTCTGACAGCTGAATTGAAAAATGTCTGACCAAATTTTCAATGTCTTCTCTTCTGTCATTCAATCCCGGCACATCGATTACGATCACCGCCAGTCTGTGATAAAGGTCTTCTCTGAAATGACCATCTTTGATTTCTTTTCTCAGATTTTTATTGGTCGCCGCAATTACACGCACATCCACTTTGATTTCTTTGTCTCCGCCCACCCTTGTGATTTTGCCTTCCTGAAGTGCTCTGAGCACCTTTGCCTGAGCAGAAAGACTCATATCGCCGACTTCATCCAAAAAGATGGTTCCGCCGTCTGCCAGTTCAAATTTCCCTTCTTTGTCTTTGTAAGCACCTGTGAATGAGCCTTTCACATGGCCAAATAATTCGCTCTCAATCAATTCGGAAGGAATTGCGGCACAATTTACTTCGACCAATGATCTTCTGTTTCTCGAACTTTTCTCATGAATCTGATGCGCAACCAATTCTTTTCCTGAACCGTTCGGACCGGTAATCAAAACTCTGGCATCGGTATCTGCAACTTTGTCGATGATCTCGCGAATTTCCGAAAGCGCTTTTGATTCGCCGACCATTTCATACTGTTTGGCAACTTTTCTTTTCAGCGCCTTGTTTTCGGTGGTCAACTCACGGTTTTGTGTAATCAGCACTTTTTTGTCAAGCGCATTTCTGACGGTACTCAAAAAACGGTTCAGATCGGGCGGTTTTGAGATATAATCAAAAGCTCCTTTTTTGATGCAGTCCACTGCGGTTTCTATATCGCCGTGTCCAGAAATCATTACAAAAGGCAGATCAGGATTGGCTTCAAGCGCTTCTACCAGCACCTGGACACCGTCCTTTTTTGGCATTTTTATATCGGTAATCACAAGATCATAATCATGTTCAGAAATTTTTGTCAGACCTTCTTCACCGTCGGCTGCCAGATCCACTTCATAATCCTTGCCCTCATCGAGCAAAATGTTTTTGATCACATTGCTGATTGCGGATTCGTCTTCAATAACCAATATTCTGGGCATATTTTTTCTTTTGGGTTTCCAAATATAACAGCTATTCGGCAATCAGAAAAATGAAGCGGTTATTTCCTGAAAATAAAATAGACCGCAAGCACCAGAAATACAAAACCGATCAGATGATTGGTTTTCAGTGTCTGGTCT
The DNA here is from genome assembly GCA_041677705.1 of Weeksellaceae bacterium. GTDB lineage: Bacteria > Bacteroidota > Bacteroidia > Flavobacteriales > Weeksellaceae > Moheibacter. Next base: position 54,684 of record JBAYPM010000010.1, read on the forward strand.
TTAAAAACGATAATTGTAAAAATTGAAAAAACAACCAATGTGATTACTTCCTGTATCACCTTGAGTTCCCACAGATTAAAAGGTCCTCCGTTTTCGACAAATCCGATCCGGTTGGCGGGCACCTGAGCGCAATATTCAAAAAATGCGATCAGCCAGCTGAAGAGGATTACTTTGAAAAGACTAAAACCCGAAAACCAGGAATAGTCCTTTAATTTCAAATGACCGTACCAGGCAAGCGTCATAAAGCTGTTGGAGACGATCAGCAGGACGATGGTGTAAACTGCTTTCATTTTTTGTGAATTTGACAGCTAAAGATAAGACAGCCACCTTTAATTTTGATTTTTTGCTGTCAAAAAATTATTTGGAAATTTCAACGACTTACAAAAAGAATTTGAAATGAACCGTTCTTTGAAAATTCTCTTAATTTTTGTAACTATGCTCAAATAAAATCAAACCCTAAAACTCAGATCATGAAATTAAAGAAATTTTTGCTGATTCCGATCTTTATGGTATTTGTTTCCAGTTCGGGATTCAGCGGTGTTTCACAATCCGACAGCTTTGTGCATCAGGATCATACCGAACATATTGAAGCAACCTGCACCGGAAAGAAAAACTGTCGCGCATGCAAAAACTGCAAATATTGCAAACACTGCTCAAAGCAGGGCGGTACATGCGGAGTGTGCAATTAATGAAAAACAAGAAAGACAATCAGTCATCATTTTCATCAAAAAAATTCAATTCATCCGAACGCTGTTCATAGTCCGGCCCGATTCCGGGCGGATTGAACAGACCCCATTCGTCGGTTATAAAATGTTTGGGATTGAAACCGGCAACCCAATCGATAAACAACAGTCTGAATTCCTCAATCTGCTCACGGACAATCAGATAATACTGTGCATCCTTGAATCCGTACATTTCCAATGAATGATAACTGACCATCAGATCGCGTGCAGCCTTTCGGATCAGGGTTGCATTTTCCATCTTCTGGTCATACAGTTTCACAGCGAAAGCACCCGCCAGTTTTGCCTGAATCAGCATGCTGTCGCTCCTCAGCTGAGACTTCATATATTCCAGATGCTCATTGTCTTTGGGAAAGAGTTCCATAATCCGCTCGATGGTCTCAAAAATTTCCTGTGATTTTTTGAATATGGGGGTATTGCGGTAGGGTTTCATAATTGTTGTTTTTGGTAAAGATATGAAATGAAGAAGATAGAGCTTTGAGATTAAAAGTAATACAGATTCAAAATTTTGAATACCTCTTAACTGCAGCCGTTTTCACAAAGAATCTTCATCACATTGGTGAGATGGCTGATGTAGGGAATGTTGGTTCCTTCTCTGTAGTGCCCTTCGTGGGCTTCGGCAACGAATTTCATTGCTCTGAAAATCATATTTAAAATTTTAGGTTAAACTCAATAAGGATTCGATTGATTACATGATATATTGATCAACCATAAATTCGCTTTGTAATAAATTATTTTTTAATAATCAACTGCGCGATTTGTTCATCTGTAAAGTTAAGATGACATAATGTCAAAATGTGTCGTTGGAGAATTATTTAAGCAAAAAACGCCCCCACATCTCTGCAGGTACTTACTTTTTTAATTGAGACGGATTTGAAACGGAATTAAGTATTTTCAAATTTTAAAAGTTTTTGAAAAATCTATTTGCTCGATTGTATCAATCTGATGGAAATTTGAAAATATTGGAGAAGGCCGGTTCTTAAAAAAGATTCCCCAATATAATTACAATCGCACAATTGAAGTTCGAAGCAGATAATATTTTTCTGTCATTCCCCAACAAAATCAGTCTGAATTAAAAAAAGCAACTTTAATCTGCTTCAAATCCCCGGCAATTTGAATTTCATTACGACTTCACCGGTTTCTTTGTTGACCTCCACTTTACCGTCTTTTAATCCGCTGTCTTTTCCGGTTGCCATTTTCATCATCCCCGAGAGGAACTCCATTCCGCTGTTGAGGACTTTTTCTATATCCTCCGAAGATGAAACCTCCCCTGACTTTTCGGAAACGGAAGTTTCGATTTCGGGTTCAGATTCAATTTCAGCAGGTGAATCTTCTTCAGCAATTAAATCTTCCAATAATTCGGGATAAATCGTTTCCTGCTCTACTTCCAAATCCAATTCTTCCGTGACAGGCTCTGCAATTCCCGCCAATGCAGCTTCCAATTCCTGAATAAACTGTGCCCGACCCGAAGCCGAAAAATCAACTTCATCATAACCGTCCACATTCAGTACCCCATCAAACAGATTTTGTTTCAGGTTCAGACCCGATGCGATTTTCATTTCAAAAGAATTGAGGGTAACCAAATTAATGACCGTCAACTGGTTGCTTCTCTGCCCCAAACGGTCGATTCGCCCGATTCTCTGATTCTTTTTGGCAGGATTCCACGGCAATTCAAAATTGATGACTGTATCGGCCACCTGCAGATTTAGACCGCTTCCACCCGCTTCGGATGAAAGGAATACCTGACAGGAAGGCTCATTTTCAAACTTCTCAATCAGTTTCTTTCGGTTTTCTGCAAATCTTCCCTGATTTGAAATAAGGAGGCTGCACTCTCGGGTGTCCAATCCTTTTGAATCTTCTTTTGACTGCAATACCAATCATTTTCATCATAAAAAATCAGCCATTCTTCATCTTCTCCCTCCAGAGATTCCACCAAGACTTCCCATCGGTCTTTGCCGTAGGTCAAAACCTGACAGTTTCCCGAAAAATAAAATTTTTGGGCTTTTAAAAATTCCTCCTGCGGTAAAATTTTCTTCAGTTTTTTTATCTGCAAATTGAGGGATTCCAAAATTTCTTTCATTGTGTGATCTTCTTATGAGCTTCCAAAAATAAAGAAAAGGAATGAGGTGGAAAGTGTTTAAAGTTTGAAGTTTTTGACCTGATCCGAAAACTTTTACCATTCAAATATATTAATAAAAAAAGCACACTTGTAAATATGCAAACAATTGTATATTAATATAATTCTGTTAGGATTCAAACCCCACCCGGACTGGGCAGGTTCTAACCTGCATAATTCACCGCAAAAAGGATTAATTATTTAAATCACTGTAAATCAGTTATTTATTCTATTATTTAGAAAATGTTTTATTCTTAGAATTTAAATGGGATATATTCTTTTGCTTAGATTATTTTGCGCGTCTTCTGTATTGCAAGCCACTTGAAATATGAAAAAATACCTGTGCGGCTTGTGCCTTGAATCCTATCATGCTGAGTCGGTCGAAGCACACAAAATAATCTTATGTATTAAGCAGGCTAATATCTTCGGATTTAACCAATTTTAATTTGGCTCTTATTTCCCCAAAAACTTAAAAAAACTAAGCTTTTTTTGATTTTCAAATTTTGTTGATCTTTTATGTAATTACCATTCAGTCATAATGTTATAAGTAGCCTTGTTTGTCAAATTAAAATTCTGATTCAAAATAGATGTACTGATTCTTTACAAATGTAAAAATGCAAGACACTGTTTATTTTAATAAAATTTATTTTCGTGCCAAATAAATACTGAAAAACTTCCGTAATGGTATTTTAGAAACAGTCAGTAATTGCTCTTACATCAATAACTTTTACAACCAACCCTAATCAGAGCAATAAAATTATTACGGAAGTTTTATTTGACCTGAAAGCTCACAGTTAATGAAAGATCCGACTTGGCGGGTCTTTCGTTATTTTGAGAGAATCTGCCCACTGTTTAGTTTTTCCCTGTATTCTGAAGGTGTGAGCCCGGTAAATTTTTTAAAAGTGGAATTGAAAGTTGATTTTGAATTGAATCCAACTTCAAGACCGATCGAAATCAGGCTGTAATGATTGAATTTTGGAACAGACATACAGCTTTTTGCTTCTTCAATTCTCAATCGGTTGACATAATCCGAGAAACTGGTTCCCAATTCCGAATTGATGACCCTCGACAGATAGGATTTGTTCAAATCAAGCTCGGATGCCACGTCGTTCAGAGAAAGCGAAGAATCGGTAAATCTTTTGTTTTCTGTAATCAGATTTTCAAACGAAATGATCAGATCGCTTTTGTTTTCATTCTTTTTTGAAATTTCCGCAACTGTCTTCAAATTGCTTTTTCCGGTCGGCTGTTTATGCTGAAAATCTCCAAAATGATACAGACCAAGATGTCCCAAAGCATAGATGGTAATCGCAATTGCCACCCAGAGGATGTAATAATAATCGTAATGATTGGAATTGAAAAACAAATCCATCAGTGAAAACGCAGCCCAGATCAGACACAAACCAAGCAGGATCATTGTGATCGTCTTCATCCATTTCAGCTGATTTTTTCTGTTTTTTTTGATTTTCCTGCTTTCCCTGCTTCTCAAATGTTCGTATTTCGATATCAGCCTGAAAACAAAAATCATCACAAACAGAGAAAATCCGACCAGAAAGAATTCCTGAAAATCTACAAACCGCTCATAATCAAGATAATCGTTTTCGCCCGAAATTGAAAAGAAACTGCTAACTTTAAAAATCAGCGAAACCGACAGAAATATGATAAACGGGACAAACAGCAGTCTTTGTTTTCTCGAAATCAGTGCATCCGGAAACAGGAAGAGCAGCACGTACAAATAATAAAGTGATGCGATCAGAGCAGAATAAGGAAGATAAAAAATCTCAAAAAAACTCTGAGGACCGACCATTTCAGTATTTAGAAAATAATACTGAACATTATTCAGCGACAACACCAGAATCAAAAATACAAGTGCAATCGTGCTTCTGCTTCTCAGTCTTTTGGAATACAGAGCGATAAAAGAAAATATCAGCCCCTGTGCGGAACCAAGAATCAGGATGGTATCGAGAATTTCATAAAGCATAGGCCAATAAAAATAAACAAAATTTTGAATTTGCTTTTTTTGATGATAAATAAAATCAGAACCACAGAATCGGAGCAGGTTGTTGAAAATTAAAAAAACCGTTCACAAAAGGAACGGCTTTTTGAAGAAGTGCTCACGACCGGATTCGAACCGGTACATCCGTTCGGACACCACCCCCTCAAGATGGCGTGTCTACCAATTTCACCACGTGAGCATTTGGTTTGCAAAAATAATGATTTTAGCCAAAGTAAAAATTAATTTTTGGTATTTGTAGAAAGTTTTCGGCCATTTTCAGAAAAAAGACGGCCTCCAATCGGAAGCCGTCCCAAAACCAACTAACTATAATAAAAAATTTATCTCCAGCCGCCGCCGATTGCTCTGTACAGCTGAACGACAGCATTTAATTTTCCAAATTCCGAATTCACAAGACCCAATTGTGCATTCAGTGCATTTCCTTTGGCAGTCAATACATCCAAATAGGTTGCCATGCCATATTTGAGCAGTTCCTCAGAATAATTGTAAGCATTGTTGTATGCTTCGTATTCGCTTTGTTTCAATGTTGCTTTCTGACTGTTTGAGTCAAAAGTGTAGAGCGCATCAGAAACTTCACGGCTTGCGTTCAAAATTGTTTTTTTGTATGTCAACAGCGATTGTTCCTGTCTGGCAAGGCTCACTTCATACTGTGTTCTGACCTGACGTGCATTCAGTATCGGCTGGGTCAAAGAACCAACCAGTGATGCAAACAATGAATTTGCGTTGAACAATTTGTCAAATTCAAGACTCTGGAGACCGCCACCGGCGCTCAGTCTCAATGAAGGATAGAAATTGCCTCTCGCCGCATTGGTCAGTTCAAAAGCATTGATAAGACCGTATTCTGCAGCCATTACATCTGGTCGATTGCTCAGCAGTTCTACTGGAACACCGGTGTTCAGATCTCCGTTCAACTGTTGCTGTGCCAATGAATTTCTTTCGATTTGATGTGGAAATTCGCCAAGCAGTATGCAAAATGAATTCTCTGTCAGCTTGATCTGATTGTCAGTATCCACCAGAAGTGACTTGCCGCTGAGCAGCTGTGCCTCAGTCTGCTGTACAGCCACTTCGGTTACATTTCCGGCATCTTTCAGCAGTCTCATCGTTTCAAGACTTTCCTCTAAATTCTGAATGGTTTCCTGTATGATCTTTTTCTGTTCATCCAGTGCAATCAATTGATAATAAGAAGAAGCTACTGCAGCGACCAGTTCTGATTTTACCGCCTGATGTGCAGAAATTGTCTGCATATATGAGGCGGCAGCAGCTCTTTCATTGCTTCTGATTTTTCCCCAGATATCTGCTTCCCACGAAAGACCCGCCGACAGTTCGTACTGATTCAGATCTGTTCTTTTGTCAAGACCGATTCCCTGTGGTCCGTTCAGTGACGGATTTGCATAAGTATATGATGCATTTCCGTTGATCATTGGGAAATAAGCAGCTTTGCCCTGTTTGAGATAAGCTTCTGCAGCATCAATATTTTTGAGTGCGGTTCTGATGTCCAGATTGTTGTCCAGAGCCTGCTGAATGTAACCGGTCAGTTTGTCGTCTCTGAAAATTTCCTTCCACGAAAGATTTGCAGAACTCAAACTGTCCTGAGCGATATGATCGGTTCTAAACGCCTGTTCGCTGACCACTTCATTTTCGGGTCGCTGATAATCTTTCACAGCCAGACAGGAGTGGAGTACAGGCAGTACCAAAACGATTGCTATGTATTTTAAATTTCTCATTTTATTCTGTAATTTGCTTTTTGTCAAATTTAACCGGACTGATTTTTTCCTGAAGCCACTGGAACACCACAAATAATACCGGAATATTGAATAATCCGACGATGGTTCCGACCAGGAGTCCGAATGCAGCACCGGTCGCAATTGATCGGTTACCGATATGCCCCACACCGGTTGAAACCACCAATGGCATAATACCAAGGATAAATGCAAATGAAGTCATCAGGATCGGACGGAATCTCGCTTTTGCACCGTTCAGCGCAGCCGCAGCAATTGTCTCGCCGTGTCTTCTTCTCTGGATTGCAAATTCAACAATCAAAATTGCATTCTTGGCCAGCAGTCCGACCAGCATGATCAGTGCAATCTGGAAATAAATATTGTTTTCAAGTCCTGCAAGTTTCTGAGCCCAATAAGCGCCCATGACACCGCCCGGAAGCGACAGCAGCACCGACAGCGGCAGCAGATAGCTTTCATATTGTGCCGACAGTACAAAATAAACAAATATCAAACAGAGTATAAAGATCATCAGTGTCTGGTTTCCAGCCTTGATTTCTTCACGGCTCAGACCCGAAAAGTCGAATCCGTAATTGGTTGAAAGCGTTTTTGAACTGACTTCCTGTACGGCTGCCAACGCATCACCCGTACTGTAACCCGGATTAGGTGCACCCGAGATTTTGGCGGATGTAAACAGGTTGAATCGGGTAATGTTCTGTGGACCATAAATCTTTTTCAGACTCATAAACTGAGTAATCGGCGACATTTCACCCGAAGCAGTTCTTACAAAAATCTTTTGCAAATCACTTTCATTGGTTCTGTCTTTTGGCATTGCCTGAATCATCACACGATACTGTTTTCCGAATTTTGTGAAGTCAGCCGCATAAATTCCACCGATATAACCCTGAAGCGCATTAAAGATCGAACTTACCGAAACACCCGACTGTTTTGCTCTCGGAATGTTCAACTCGATTTCATACTGTGCATAGTTGGTGTTGAATGAAGTTTGTGCATACTGAATTTCCGGACGTTTCATCAATTCGCCGATAAAACCCTGAGCCACTTCGTCAAAATCATTCAGGCTACCGCCCGATTTGTCCTGAAGGTTCAGCTCAAAACCGGATGCAATACCAAATCCGGGAATACTTGGCGGTGTGAAGAATATCATCTTTGATTCCGGAATTTCGGCTGCGATACCAAACATCTGCCCGGTGATTGCATCCACCGATTTTGAATCGTCTTTTCTTTCGTCAAATCCGTCCAAAGTAATCCACGCCATACCATAGTTGGATCCCTGACCCGATACAAAACTGAAACCAGATACCAGTGTAATCATTCTGACACCCGGAATTTTTGATGCTTTTGCATAAAATTCTTCCTGAACCGCTGCCACACGATCAGATGATGCACCTGCCGGCAATTCAAAGTTCCCGATGATGAATCCGCGGTCTTCGTTTGGAACAAATCCGCTCTTCATGGTGTTGTTGGCAATAAAGATTCCGACACCGCAAAGTGCAAGAATCAGGAAGGTCACCCATTTGTGACGGATCAGAAAACCGAAACTTCTTGCATATCCGTGGGTGATTGATTTAAAGACTCTGTTGAATCCGTCAAAAAACCTTTTGAATATATTTTTCTTTTTGCCGTTGTCCTCTTCTTCTGGAACTCTCAGTACCAATGCACACAATGCCGGACTGAGCGTAAGCGCATTGACGGCCGAAATGATGATCGCAACGATCAGTGTGATACCAAACTGCTGATAGAACACGCCCGTCGGTCCCTGAATAAAGGTTACCGGAATAAATACAGATGCCATCACCAGTGTGATCGACACGATCGCGCCTGCAATTTCCTTCATTGCATCATAAGTAGCCTCTTTCCCTGCCCGCTTTTCCTTTTCAACCTTGGCGTGCACCGCCTCGACGACGACTATGGCGTCATCCACCACAATACCGATTGCAAGTACAAGCGCGAACAAAGTCAAAAGGTTGATCGAATAACCGAACAGATTGAGGAAGAAGAAAGTACCCACAATCGAAACCGGAACCGCAATCAGCGGAATCAGCGTCGAACGGAAATCCTGAAGGAAGATAAACACCACCAGAAACACCAGTATAAATGCCTCGATCAGCGTACTCACCACCTTTGAAATTGATGCATCCAAAAACTGATTGGTATCAAATACAACCGTATAGTTCAATCCTTCAGGGAAATTGACTTTCAATTCCTCCAGTTTCTTTTTCAAATTGATAATGATATCCTGCGCGTTGGAATCAGGTGTCTGATAAATTGAAACACCCACCGCATCCATGCCGTTGGTTTTTGAATAACCCACATAGCTCTGTGCGCCGAGTTCTATTTTTGCAACATCTTTCAGATAAAGCGTTTCGCCGTTTGGAAGCGCTTTGATTACGATGTTTTGATATTGTTCTTCATCACTGTATTTGCCGCTGTAACGAATGACATAATTAAAGGTTTCACCGCTGTTTTCACCAAATGAACCTGCGGCAGCCTCCAAACTTTCCTCGTTGATGGCACTTGTAATATCAGACGGAACCAGACCGTAATTCGCCATCTTGACCGGATCGAGCCAGATACGCATTGCATATGTACGGCTTCCCAAAACGTTTGCATCACCAACACCTGTTACCCTTTTCAATTCGGGCACAACGTTGATGTTCATAAAGTTTTGAATAAATGTTCTGTCAAATTGAGGAACCGTTGAATAGAAAGTGATGAACATCAGCGAGCTGGTCTGCTGTTTCTGAGTGACCACACCCACACGATTCACCTCTGCCGGCAGCAGCGGAGTTGCCCTTGCCACACGGTTCTGAACGTTTACCGCTGCAATATCCGGATCGATTCCCTGTTTGAAAAGTACCTGGATACTTGCGTTACCGGTATTGGTAGCGGTCGAACTGATATAGTCCATTCCCTCCACACCGTTGACCTGTTCTTCGATCGGGATGATCACACTTTCAAGTACCGTCTGTGCGTTTGCACCCGGATAGTTGGTTGAAATCTGTACGGTTGGAGGTGCAATTTCCGGATACTGGGTAACCGGAAGTGCGATGATCCCCAATATACCGAGGATGACGACTATGATTGAGATAACGGTGGAAAGGACAGGTCTTTCTATGAATGTTTTTAGCATCTTAAATTTTTTTACATAATCGGTTTAACGTTGACAATCGAATCAAATGCAGTTTTCACAGGCTGTATTGGCGCTCCGTTTCTCAATTGACCCAAACCTTTTGCTGCTACAATATCTCCTTTCTGCAAACCGGATTTCAGAATCGCAATATTGTTAAGCCGATGAGTCACTTCAACAGGCGTTGATTTGACCGTATCATTGATCACCTTATATACATATACGACTCCCTGAAGTTCATAAGTGGCATTTTCAGGCACCACCAGCGCATTTTCAAAATGCTGCGGAATATGGATAAAGCCGCTGTTTCCGTTGGTCAGTATTCCTTCTGAATTTTTGAAAGTTGCTCTGAATTGTATGGTTCCGGTACTTGGATCGATCTGACCGGTTACGGTTTTGATTTTTCCTTTTTCATTGTATGCCTTTCCGTTGGCAAGAATCAATTCAACATCGGGAAGTTTTAAGAGCTTGTCTTTTACAGTTTTTCCTTCTGTATCTTCAAGAAAATTCAAATATTCAGCTTCACTCATTGAAAAATAAGCATATACTTCAGATGTTTCTGAAACTGTAGTAATTGGTGTTTGGTCAGACGGTCCGACAAGGCTTCCTTCCCTGAAATTGATGGTGCCCACCACACCTGAAACCGGACTTCTAACAATTGCAAAATCCATATTTGCCTGGATTGCGCTCAAACCTGCCTTTGACTGCTGTTCTGCAGCTTTTGCCTGTTCGAGCTGACCTTTTGCTCTTGCCAGATTGGCTTTTGCAGTTTCTAACTGTACATTGCTGATTACATTTCTTTCAACCAGCGGTGCCAGTCTGTCCACTTCCACCTGTGCTGCATTTACGCCTGCCTGAGCTGCTGAAACGTTTGCTCTGGCTGCATTGATGGCCGAACGTGCCGCATTTGCATCCTGTGACTGAACATCAGTTTCCAATCTGAATAGCGGCTGTCCGGCATTGACTCTCTGGCCTTCGTCCACATACACTTCTTTGATGTAACCTGAAATCTTTGCTCTAACCGAGTTGTTGATCTTACCTTCTATATTGACCGGAAAGGAATTGTATCCTTCAAGATTCATATTGGTCACCTCAACAACCGGAATACCGGGAGGAGGGGCAGCTGCTGGTGCCTGTCTGTCGTTACATGATATTAGCGTTGTCAGTACAAACGCCAATGTGATGAATGTATTTGTTCTCATTTGATTTGTTATGTGTTTTGATTCAATGATTTTAATTTGTCAATGGTTTTTGCCAACTGTTTGGCAGCCAGCTCTAAATGTTCAATATAGATACCCGACTTTTGAATGCTTGATTCTTGCGGGTTTTTGTGCTTTTTCAGCTTGTAATCCATCAGCTTTCGGGTCAACTCCTTTTCGTTGTTCAGCATTTCCTGAATGCCCTGTAAACGAAGAATGATGTTGTCGGGTACGATCCTGTACAATCTTTTTCGTTCATCCAATTTTGTGTAATACTCGATGTATTTCAGCTGGGTCAGAAAAGTCAGACTGTTCGAAACCGAACTTTTGCTTGCGTTCAAAGTTTCGACCAACTCATTAAAAGTCACGCCCTTTTTTTCGCAGTCAAGCAGCAGATAAGCATAAATCTTGCTGGTCAGAGGCGGCAGTTTTTGAGTGGTTTCAAAATAATTTGAAAAGTCTCTGATCAGTAATTTCTTGTCTTCATCCATCTTGTTTTTTCAGAATTTCGTCTGCAAATTTACAATTAGTTCGGTAATTACAAAACAAACCGAATTAGAATTTTTTAAAATCATTTGATTGACCGGAATTCTTAACATACATCAATTCATATTTGTATGCTTCAGCCTAAATTTGCATCAAATTAATAAAAAAATACAACTATGTCAGTAAAATGGAATATCGATAAAGCACACTCAGAAGTTCAGTTCAAAGTGAAACATATGGTAATTTCTACCGTAAGTGGCGAGTTCATGGATTTTGAAGCACGGGCTGAAAGCGATGATGAAAATTTCAGCAACCCAAGATTTGAATTTGTGGCAAAAGTTGATTCGATCAATACCAGAATCGAACACAGAGACAATCACCTGAAAAGCGATGATTTCTTTAATGCAGCAGATCATCCGGAATTGATATTTAAAGGCGAAAAATTTGACGGCGACAGCCTGGAAGGTGAAATCACAATCAAAGGAGTGACCAAACCAATCAAACTCAATGCTGATTTTGGAGGTGTGATTACCGATTTTGACGGCAACAAAAGAGCCGGATTTGAATTTTCGGGAAAAATCAACCGTAAAGATTTCGGTCTGAACTGGAGCGCAACCACAGAAGCGGGAGGCTTGGTTGTTGCAGATGATGTGAGATTGTCTGTAAGCCTTGAATTCATCAAACAATAAACCAAATAGCTCTCATGCATATTGGGCCCGGTTCGATTTTTCGAGTCGGGCTTTTTTTGATTTAAATTGTTAATATACAGTCATATCGTTTTCGATTCCGAGGGTTTGGAAATTATCTGAATGAAAAAACATCAAGAAACATGATTAAAATGCCAATTATTTTTTTATAATGGGGTATGACAAAAGAAATAATCTTTAACAAAAACAATCCGCCGTCAGCAACAGAAAGAAAAAGCATTCTTGATTTTCTGTTCAGTCATCTTCAGAAATACGGTGATCCGGTCGAAGACATTGAAAAAGCGATTTCCTACTCGCTTGCAGAAAACGGAAAGCCGGGAGGGTTTATACTGGAATTGAGAGATGAATCGGATGAAATTGCCTGTGTTGTCGTTGTGAATCACACCGGTATGAGCGGTTATATTCCGGAAAATATACTGGTTTATATTGCTACTCACGACCAAAAAAGAGGTCGCGGTCTGGGAAGAAAAGCAATTGAATATACAATTGAAAAAACCAAGGGAGACATTGCACTTCATGTAGAACCCGATAATCCTGCCGGAAAGCTGTACCGGAAACTTGGGTTTGAGAATAAGTATTTGGAAATGAGATTGAAAAAATAAGAATTGTGGCTGTCATAACATTAAATCGAAACAAATTGGCTCAGAATTATTTGCAACTCGACCATTTGTTTAAATCAAACGGAATTGAATGGGCACCGGTAGTCAAAGTGCTTTGCGGAAACCGATTGTTTATTGAAGAAGTAATCAGGCTGGGAGCCGAAGAAGTCTGTGATTCAAGAGTTTCAAACCTGAGAACGGTGAGAAATCTGAGCAGTGCGGTAAAAACAGTTTATATCAAGCCACCACCAAAAAAAAGCATCAAAAACATAGTTCGGCTGGCCGATACCAGTTTTAATACCGAATTTGAGACCATCCGCATGCTGTCAGAAGAAGCGCAGAAAATCGGTAAACTACACAAAATATTGATTATGATCGAATTGGGTGAATTGAGAGAAGGTGTGATGGGTGAAGATTTTGTTGATTTTTATGAAAAGGTGTTCAGACTGCCCAATATAGAAGTGGTCGGAATCGGGACGAATCTCGCATGTATGTACGGCGTACTGCCCAGCAACGACAAACTGATACAACTCGCATTGTATGTACAACTGATAGAAGCGAAATTCAATCGAAAAATTCCATACATTTCTGCTGGGACATCGGTCACCATACCGCTGATCGGAATGGGGATGCTGCCAAAGGCAATCAACCATTTCAGAGTGGGAGAGACCCTGTTTCTGGGAACCGATGTTTACAACAACCGGCTGTTTGAAAATATGAATTCTGATGTGTTCAAACTGTCTGCCGAAATTATTGAAATCAGCGAAAAACCCAATATGCCAATGGGTGAACTTGGTTACAAAATGAGCGGAGAAATAAAAGAATTTGATCTGAGCAAAGGTAATGGATTCTCACAAAGAGCAATCATCGACATTGGTCTGCTTGACATTGAAACTGATCATCTCATCCCAATTGACAAAAGACTGAAGATTGTTGGTGCGAGTTCCGATATGCTGGTAATCGATCTGGATAATAATGAGCAAAATTACAAAGTTGGTGATTCTATCGGTTTCAGATTGGATTATATGGGACTTCTGAGGGTGATGAATTCAAATTATATTGAGAAAAGAGTTGAATGAAATCTTTTGATCAAAAACTTCATGGAGCACTATTACCGTCCATTTCCTTCAGGATTTTATTGACATCTTCTTCGGTTGAACTCAGTTTTTCTTTGCAGATTTTGATCAGTTCCGCTGCCCGTTTTACTTTTTCAGACAATTCGTCCACCGTTATTTCGCCTTCTTCAATTTCTCCGACTATGGTTTGAAGTTCTTCAAAGGCAACTGTGTATGCGATTTTTTGTTCCATTTTTATGATTATTTTTTGGTTGATTTGACTTCACTTATGATTTTTCCGTCAAAAAGTAGGGTCTCTATCGTATCTCCTTTTTTGACCTTTGATGAATCGCTGACAGATTTTCCGTTCAACAGGCTGATGCTGTATCCTCTTTTCAGCACATTTTGCGGACTCATATTGTCGATGTTTTTTTGAATAAATTCAATCCTCTGATTTTGTTCTTTGATCAGTCCCAATGATTTTTCGGCGAGTTTGACTTCTGTTCCGTACAGTTCGGAATGCTCATTTCTAATTCGGTTTTTCAGACTGATTTCGCATTTTTGAATCATTCCGCTGATCAGTATCCTCGATCTGCTCAGCATGGTCAGACTGTCTTTTTGGATTCCTATCGACAACCGATCCAACGCATTTTTATGTCCGTCGGTATGATTCTGAACGGTTGATCTGAAAATTTTGAATGTACTGTCGAGTTTTGATTTTTCATCTGTCAGAATTCGAATTGGAATTTCTTTGATCCGATCTGAAGCTTTTTGAACAGGCACCGAAAAATCATGAAATTTCTGAATCAGGAATTCAGCCAATTTCGTTGGTGTGATATTGTTTGAAAATGCTGCCATCTCTGCAACCGTCTCATTTGTTGAATGACCGATCCCGGTCAAAACCGGCAGCGGAAAAGTTGCAATTTCTCTTGCCAGCAAATAATCATTGTAACAGCTCAACCCGACATCACCTCCGCCACCGCGAATGATAGCCGCCGCATCAAAATGATGACTGACTTTTTTGATCCGGTTCAACTGACCGATGATCTGAGCAGCAGCTTTATCGCCCTGAAGCAGTGACGGGAAAAGCATATAAAAGAATCTGTAACCCCAACCGTTGTCGTCAATCACACTTTTGAAATCTGAATAACCTTTACTGGTTTCGACCGAGATGACCGCAATCCGTTTGGGCAGCAATGCGAGTTTCAGAAGTTTGTTCCGATTAAAAATTCCTTCTTCTTTCAGTTTCTGAATGCTTAACTGTTTTTCTTTTTCAAGATCACCCAAAGTATAACTCGGATCGATGTCTTGAATCCAGAGCGAAAGACCGTGAATCGGATCAAAAGTCACTCTTGCCAGAAACAGTATTTTGATTCCGTCTTTGAGCGGTTCTTTCAGTATTTTGACAAAATTTTGATTGATTCTTTCATAATCGGGTCGCCACAAAGTTGCTCTCTGCTGTGCAATCACTTTTCCGTCCTGCTTTTCGACCAGATCGGGATAACAATGACCTGAATGCTGATAGAAATTGAGTTTGTTCATCTCAGCCTTGACCCAAAAAGCACTGCCATAACGATTGGTGATTGTTGACTGTATGCTTCTCAAGACTTCAAACAGACTGAAAACCTTTTTATTTCCAATTTCTTCGGACATGATTCAAAGATAGAGAAAACTTTGGCAAAAAACTTTCGAATGATTGAACTCATTTTTAGAATTAAAACAAAAATATCAGCACCTCTTTCTGACAAAATCCATAACTTTAAAACTCCAAAAATTTTAAGATGACAACAAAAGAAAAAGTGACTTTTCTGAGGGAAGAGATGAAGAAAAGCAATATTGATGCATTTATCGTTTTTTCGGCAGATCCGCATATGAGCGAATATCTGCCCGAACAGTGGAAAGAACGAGCCTGGCTTTCGGGGTTTACCGGTTCTGCGGGTTTTGTGGTGATTCTTGCCGACAAAGCAGGTCTGTGGACCGACGGACGATATTTTACGCAGGCACCGATCGAGCTGGCCGGATCGGGAATCGATTTGTTCAAAGACGGTGTGGAAGGAACACCCAATTATATCGACTGGATCATTTCTGAAACCAAAACAGGAGCAACCGTTGCGGTCAATGCACTTGCAACTTCGCATTCAAATTGGGAAGCGCTTGAATTAAAATTGGAAAATTCAGGAAGAAAATTGGTCGATCTGCCTTTGCTGAAAAATGTTTGGGCCGACAGAGGAACACCGGTCAAAAATCCGGTTTTTGTACATCCGGTCGAGAGAGCCGGAAAATCGGTCAAAGACAAACTGAGAGATATCCGAAAAAAAATGAACGAAGACAATGCCGGTCTTCATATCGTTTCGAGTCTTGACGATGTGGCCTGGACACTGAATCTGAGAGGAAGCGATGTGGAATGCAATCCGGTTTTTCTGGCTTATCTGATGATCGGCTCAAGTGATGCAGTGCTGTATGTTGATAATGAAAAACTGACCGATGAGTCAAAAAAACTGATGGCAGATTCGGGTGTTCAATTGAAGGAATACAATTTATTTTTTAATGATCTGAAATCATTGAACAATCAAATAATACTAATATCACCCAATACCAATCAATCCGTATTCGATGCGATTAAAAATCAAAATACACTGATTCAGAAAGCAGTACCCGGAAATCTGATGAAAGCGGTTAAAAACGAAACTGAACTCGAAGGTTTCAGAACTGTGATGGTACGTGACGGTGTTGCAATGGTGAAATTCCTGTACTGGCTGACACACAACGCGGGCAAAATCGAGATGGACGAATTTGGAATAGGTGAGAAGCTTCAGAATTTCAGGGCGGCAGAAAAGAATTTTGTCGGTTTGAGTTTTGGCAGCATCATCGGTTTTAAAGGAAACGGTGCGATCATCCATTATTCGGCGCCGAAAGACGGCAGTGCAAAAGTGACCAATCAGGGAAGCATACTGGTTGACTCTGGCGGTCAGTATCTGGAAGGGACCACCGATATCACACGAACATTGCCTCTGGGTGAGGTAACCGAAGAATTCAAAAGAGATTCAACACTGGTGTTGAAAGGAATGATTGCACTGTCGATGGTCAAATTTCCAAAAGGAACCAGAGGTACCCACCTGGATGCGTTTGCCAGAATGCCGCTCTGGATGGAAGGAAAAGATTACAACCACGGAACCGGTCACGGTGTGGGCAGTTTTATGAATGTGCACGAAGGCCCTCAAAATATCAGAAAAGATCTGAATCCTGTGGAACTGCAGCCGGGAATGGTGGTTTCAAACGAACCCGGATATTATCTTGAAGGAAAATACGGAATCAGACATGAGAATCTGGTGGTGGTCAGAGAATGGAAAAAGACCCAGTGGAATACTTTCTATG
This sequence comes from Weeksellaceae bacterium, assembly GCA_041677705.1. Lineage (GTDB taxonomy): Bacteria > Bacteroidota > Bacteroidia > Flavobacteriales > Weeksellaceae > Moheibacter. The sequence goes on from JBAYPM010000010.1 coordinate 71,838, forward strand.
AATTTGAAACTTTGACTTTCTGTCCGTTTTTTAAAAGCACGATTGTCAAAGAATTATTGTTACCCGAAGAAATTAGCTGGCTAAATGATTACCACAAACAATGTGAAGAAAAACTTAGTCCGCACCTGGAAGGAGAAGTTAAAGAATGGTTTCTGGAAATGGTGAAACCGCTTTAAAATATAACCCCTCAAGGGTTCAAAACCCTTGAGGGGTTACTCTATTTTTCAATCGCGTCGAGCTTGTCAATTATCTGACTAATCTCTTCGTGAATTCTGTCAAGTTCGGGTATGTAACGGTCGGTGTCTTCCGAAATTGATTTTTTGAACAATTCAAAAGCTTCTATTTTCAAATCTGAATATTTGCTGAGCAATTGATTTTCAAGTTCATCATTTTTATTTTTACTTTCCTTTTTCAAAAGATTCTCAGCGATCTGTTTATTTTCTTGCCATTTGGCGAGATTGATTTCAATTTCTTTTAGTAATTCTTCGTCTGATTTGGTGTCGAGATGTTCATAAAATTCAAAAGTTTCGTATTCATTTTTATAGAACTTTGACTTTTCACTTCCAAAAATTAAATCACCTGAAATAAAATAAAACAAACCCATCAGTAAGAATGGAAGAGCAGATACAAAGCCGACTCCGATTGAATTCCAGACTGAATAAAAAGCATTTCCTCTTTCTTTATGTTCTTTGAGTATTTCGCCAAAATATTTTTCCGAAAGCCCTAAAGCAACTGCTCCCATCAATACCGGAAGAAGATAATTTGGTGTCCGTTCAACTATATTGTCAGGTAGATTAAAGATTAATACGAAAAGCAAAACAGTGAAAACAGAAACTAAAATAAGAGTGAGATTTGCTTTTCTTTTCTCGCCTAGTTCTTTGAAGTTTTTCCACATCATATAGCCGAATGCAAGCGGTCCGGCTAAAAATGTAGTGGTGTAAATCGCCATTTTTGAATAAAATTTCAAACCAATGGTCGGGTTGATTTTTTCGATGTTTTGATTTTCTTCCATGGGATTCAGTTTAAAAGAAAACCCTTCAAGGGCTTTGAGCCCTTGAAGGGTTGGTTGTTTTATCTTTATCTTATAATCTCCATTTCATCGAGTAAGTAAGCAGCATCTGCAAATTTATCGATGATGAAAAGAATGTATCTCGCATCCACCATGATGTTTCGGCAGATTTCGGGGTCATAATTCAGATCGCTCATCGTTCCTTCCCAAACCCGGTCAAAGTTCAGACCGATCAGATTTCCGTCTTTGTCAAGAACCGGACTGCCCGAATTTCCGCCGGTAGTATGATTGGTCGCAATAAAGTCAATCGGCATTCTTGCTTTTTTTCCTTTGCCCACACCATAAGGTCCGAAATCTTTTTTTGCTTCCAAATCCATCAGTTTCTGAGGAAGGTCAAATTCATAATCTCCCGGAATGTATTTTTCCATCGCTTCATCCAAATAAGTGATTGGTTCATAACGGGTCGGTTTGTCATCAGGCTGATAACCATCCACTTTTCCGTAAGTAACTCTGAGCGTTGAATTTGCATCAGGAAAAAACAGTTTGTCTGTAAACACTTCCATCTGAGCTTTCATATATTTTCGTTGTAGATTGCTCAGTCTGGACTGAATTCCAGTATAAATCGGTGAAACTTTTTCGCCGTAAACTTCTTCAATATTTGAAATCTGCTGAACCAGCGGATCGTTCTGAAGTGCAGTCAGCAGTTCAATTTCATTTTCAAACGCCTTTGCAGTATCGTCGACAATGCTCACTCCGTTGATGGTCGCTTTTCCGGTTACAAATGAATTTTTAAAAGTGTCTGCAGTTATATTGATTCCGTCTGTGGGCAAAAATTCTTTTGACATTTCTTTTTTGTAAACATCAATCAGTGCCAGTGAACCTTCCTGATCCAAATCCGGATCATAATCTTTGTACAGACCGCTCAGATAATTCTGATATCTGTCTTTGAGCGAATTGAAATTTGTTGAACCGTAAGATTTCAAAAGATTGTTCATCAGCAGCGCAACACGGAAGGTCTCTGAATTCCCGTAAATCGCTTCATTGAAATAATTTTCAGCTTTTTCATATTTTCCGCTTTCTTTGTAGAGTTCATCAAATTCAGAAAGCAGACCGCCGTATTTTGACTGCAGTTCTGGATTCTGACTGATTCTTTGGGTAAATTCGGCTTCGTAATCCTTTTTCTTCTGTACCGCATTTGATTTGATTAACCCCAGACTTTCGCCTGTCCATTTTTTGTGATAATTTGAAATTCGTGCATATTTTGACGCATATTTGATACGGGTTGCATCATCCACTTTCATTTTGCTCATCAGGATTTTGAGTGCGACATCCCGGATTCCGATTCGTGTCGGATTGGTTATTTCCAATATTTGTTCTATGGCTGAAGACGGCAGATATTCATTGGTGGTTCCCGGAAAACCGAATACAAAAGTAAAATCACCTTCTTTGATTCCTTTTGAATTGACCGGCAGAAAATGTTTGGGTGTATAAGGGACATTGTCGGCAGAATATTCAGCCGGTTTGTTGTCTTTATTTGCATAAATTCTGAACAGCGAAAAATCACCTACATGTCTTGGCCACGACCAATTGTCGGTGTCCATTCCGAAATTTCCGATTGAACTTGGCGGCGCACCTACCAAACGCACATCACGATAGGTTTCTGTGATGAAGAGATAGTATTTGTTCCCTTTGTAAAACGGACGAATAAATACATCCTGATAGCTTTCTTTGACCGTATTTGCAGAAATAATATCAATATTGTCCTTTACAATTTCCTGTCGTTTCTGTTCATCCATTTCGTCATCGATTCCCTGAAGAATGCTGTCGGTCACATCTCGTATATCGACGATAAAAGTTGCCGTCAGCCCCGGATTTGGAAGTTCTTCGGAATGATTTTTTGCCCAAAAACCGTCTTTGATATAATCATTTTCTAAACTCGAATGTTTCTGGATCTGTCCGAAACCGCAGTGGTGATTGGTCAGCAGCAGACCTTCGGGCGAAATCACTTCAGAGGTACAGCCGCCGCCAAAGTGTGCAACCGCATCTTTGATGCTCGGTGCATTTGGATTAAAGATATCAATCGCCGAAATCTTCATTCCCATCTGTTTCATCTCAGCTTCGTTTAATTCGGTCGGAATCCACATCCCGCCGCTTTTCTGGGCAAATAAAAATCCGCCGTACAAAAGCAGGCTCAGTACCGATAATTTCAGTTTTGTCATTTCTGTTTGTTGTTATTGTTTTCGATTCCGCCAAATTACGGAAAAATCACCAAACTGAAGATGAATTGAGATTTTTGAAAAGAAAAAGGTCTTCTGCCGTGAAAGAGAACACAAAAGTTGGAGAAAGCACTCAATCTGCCATTTCGCCCATCTGATTTTGAACCAAACCTTCGGTAGCTTTTCTCCAATTATACGCAAATTTGCAATTCAAATTTAGAATCCATTAAATGACTTAAAAAAAAGTTTAGATGAGCATCGAGAGTGGCCTGACCAAGACCAAAACTGCCGTCAAAAGCTTTTCAGCCGAAATGCTCCTGCTGCAAGGTTGGCCATTTGGTGACCATTTCGATGTTTGACAAACGGGGCCCGCCACAGTGGTTTTTGGAGATGAGCCAAAATATACTGCGCCTGAGAATTAAATTTTTTGGGTAGGGAATTTTGTACTCTGAAAACTCCACAACCCTGACCAAACCTGCCAAAACCAGCCAATCCGGGCATAAAAAAAGAGACCCTTCTTACAGTCTCTTCCAATTCTTTAAAATCTTTTGTCGATCAACCCATAACCGATTGAAAAAACTACCGAAGCTTCCGTTCAACAGGGTTTTCATTGTTGGCTTTTCAAGCCCAACGAAAACTTGGTTATTAGTGGTCGGTCTTTTATTTATCATTTTGCAAAATATTGTGCTGTTAAAATTATTCCGTAAATCCAAAAGTTGTAAACTAATGTATAAAACAAACCGAAACCAACACTTTTCAAAACACTTCCTTTTGTTTTTTGCGAGTGTTTTAGTCCGAATCTTAAGGCTCTATAAAAAATCCAATATAACATTGCTGCAAAAACTAAGATCATTACCCATAAAAAAGCTCCTAAAACACTGATGATAAAAACCAAAACAATTGAAATTAAAATCCAAGCTAGTATGCCAACAATAAATCCACCAATTCCATCTCCTCCGATGTCAGGTATTCCTCCACTTGATAAATCAATGTTTGAAAAGACTGGAATATTTTTTCGATTTATTTTGTCAGTTATTTTCCCTAAGTCATCTTTTAGTTTAACTCCTCGATATAAGTTTAATGTCAAAAAAAAGAAAAAAGTTATTGAAAGGATAGAAGTTGATAAAATAGAATTTTCAAATAATGTTCTTTTTTGACCAATTCCAAAAAGCCAAATTCCAATAATTGTTAGAGCAATTACAATCAATGAAATTGTAAAAGTATTTTTTGTCGTTAAATATTTTCTACTTGAATTTTGCAAATTGATTTTATTCACGGTTCGGTTTTTTTCAAAAGTTACAACTAACAGACGGTGGCTTGCCGAAGGCGGCATTTTAGCACTACTGTTGATGCGAGAACCGAACTTCAAATATAGCACAAAAGTTCAAACGGTACAATTCACCTCTGCTTGTGGCAAAACCCTTGTTCAAGCGACACCTCCGGTGAGTGTTCTAACGTACCAAAAGTAGTAAATTGCTGATAAACATTCAACTTTACCTTTCAATTAAAAATTCAAGATATGAAAGGAAATTCGATTTCAGTATAACCGCTGAATGAAAGTGGCGAATATTGGTTGCAGCAGACCTTGCAATTGATGAAAGTACAGGAATACGGTAAAGGCAGTGTGCGAAACTATATGCAGGAGCTGACTTTGCTTTTCAAGCATTATAATGATTTGGAGGTCGAAGCACTTCGGCAGAAACACATCGAACGTTATTTGATTTTTATCAAAGAAAATCACAAAGTAGGCAGAGCCAAATGCCGAAGTGTGGCACAAGCCTGCAGCTTTTTCTTTAAGAATGTGATGCCGGCGGATTATATCGTACCGAGTAATCTTTATCCTAAGAAACAATTTAAACTGCCGAACATTATGACGGAAAACCAAATTGAGCGGTTGTTCAATGCTCCGTTAAACCTTCAGGAACGCTGTGTTTTGGGCTTACTTTATGGCTGTGGTATGCGGATAAGTGAGGTTTGCAATCTGAGGATAAGCGATATCGATAGTGCTAATAAACGCATCAAAGTAGATCAGGGCAAAGGTGGTAAAGACCGTTTTACCTTGCTTCCGCCCACACTTTTAGAACACTTGCGAAAGTACTTTGTAGCGGCAGGGAGACCCAAAGAATATCTGTTCACCAGTCCTCAAACCAAACGGGCTTTGCATGTAAGGAGTATGCAGGTGATAGTCAATAGAGCGATGGAAAAAGCCGGTTTTGAATCGGGAAGGTTTACCGCTCATACGCTTCGCCATAGTTTTGCTACCCATATGCTCAATCAGGG
>JBAYPM010000011.1:0-74795 GCA_041677705.1 Weeksellaceae bacterium
AAAAGAAATTTGAATCTGAACACACCGATGAGGATTCGGTGAAATATGCCAAAACCCAGAAGGAGCTTGAATTGAGAATGGTCGAATGGGAAGAACTGATGATCAAGGTGGGATGAGACTCCCGCACCCAACCTTTCTCACGTCTCACGTCTCACATCTCACATCTCACGTCCCATGTCTCACATCTCACGTCTCACATCCCACATCTAACATCTAACTTCTCACGTCTCACATCTAACATCTAACATCTCACGTCTCACATCTCACATCTCACATCTCACATCGGATATTGTTTCTATCCTCTAACCTGAAAAACCCTATCTTTGCCAACGGCAATAAAACAAGCCGAAATCCGTTAAAAAAACAATCTAATTTGTTAATTATCGGAAGGGCTTAAAATAAATTTTGCTTTGCCCCGATTTACTGAAATGAAGCACCTAAAAAAATTTGTAAAAAAATATTTCAGCAGTTTTGCTTTCTTCTATTCCTACCTCAGGAACAAGGTCTTCATCGCATTCGGACTCAGCCTGCTCGTCAGTGTGCTCGACGGTCTCGGACTGTCCATGTTTTTTCCGCTGCTCCAGGTCGTGGGCGGTGAAAACATCAATGTGGATTCGTCACAAATGGGAAAACTCGGATTCCTGATCGACTGGATCGAAAATCTCGGAATCGGACTCAATATCACCAGTGTGCTGATGGTGATGATCTTCTTTTTTGTGCTCAAAGGAATTGTCTATTATCTCAACAGCATCTACCGGGTCATCATCACCCAGTCATTTATCAAAAAAATCAGACTTGATCTGCTCAATAATCTGAACCAAATGAGTTTCAAAAAATTCATACTCTCAGATGCAGGCCGAATCCAAAATACGATGAGTGGAGAGGTGGGACGAATCTCAGGCGCTTTCAGCAGTTATTTTCAGACCATCCAGAATTCGATTATGCTGACCGTCTATATTGCATTTGCATTTGTGCTCGATCCAAAATTTGCGCTTCTGGTCTCATTTGGCGGTCTGATGACCCATTTTCTGTATCATATCATATACAAATACACGGTTGAAGCATCCAAAAAATTCACCAAACATGGAAATACTTTTCAGGGTCAGATCATACAGCATGTCGGTCATTTCAAATATCTGAAAGCAACCGGCCGTGTGAATCAATACGGCGATCGGATGGAAAAAACAATTGAGGATATTGAAGTTTCCCGAAGACAGATGGGCTTTCTGGCAAGTGTCAGCGAGGCGGCAAGAGAACCGCTTCTGGTGATTATCATTTCGTTGGTCATCTTTATACAATTCAGATATCTGGGCGGCAATATGGGCACCATGCTGATCAGTCTTTTGTTTTTCTATCGCGCACTTACCTATCTGGTTGCATTGCAGCAGACCTGGAACAACTTTCTTCAGGTTTCGGGATCAATGGAAAATCTCAGAGATTTCCAGCAGATGCTTCTGTCCAATAAAGAAAGAAACGGAAAAATCGAACTGCCAAAATTCAAAGACAGCATCGAACTCAAAGATGTCAACTTTTATTATGACAATACACTGATTCTGAAAAACATCAATCTTGAAATTCCGGCTCGTCAGAGCATCGCCTTTGTGGGTGAGAGCGGCAGCGGAAAAACTACGCTGGTCAATCTGATTGCCGCGTTGCTTCATGAGGACGAAGGTGAAATTAGGGTGGATGATGTTCCGGTCAAAACCATCAAAAAAGAAAGCTATCAGGATCGTATCGGCTATGTCAGCCAGGATGCGGTGATTTTTAATGACAGCATCTACAACAATGTGACTTTTTGGGCAGAGAAAACGACTGAGAACATCAATAGATTCAACCAAAGCATACAGCAGGCTTCATTGACCGAATTTATTGAAGAACTTCCCAATCGGGCCGAAACCCTGCTGGGCAACAACGGCATCAATCTCAGCGGCGGACAGAAACAAAGGATCTCGATTGCAAGGGAATTGTTCAAGGAAATCGATATACTGATACTGGACGAGGCAACTTCGGCATTGGATTCGGAAACCGAAAGAGAGATACAGCAAAGCATTGAAGAACTTCAGGGACAATACACACTGATCATCGTTGCACACCGACTGTCCACCATTCGAAATGTGGATCGGGTGATACTGATGGACAAAGGAGTGATTGTTGACAGCGGCAGTTTTGAAGAACTGGTTCAGAAACAGGAAAAATTCAGAAAAATGGTCGAATTGCAGGAGTTGTAAAAGGGTGATTGAATCATTTAAAATTTAATTCGAAGAACTGATGAAAACGATAAATTTTGATTCTTTATTAGATTATTTAAAAATCAATAACATAGATTTCAAAGTATTTAGAGAGGAATTTCTGATTGAGGAATATTCGATTTCATCTATCTTTTCACCAATTGATAAAGGTTTTTATTTTTTTGTTGGAGATAATTTTTCATTGGAAATTAAAAACAGTCTGATACTTACAGATAAAGAGTTCGATACCAAAAACTCACTTTTGATTGTCAATAACATAGACCCTCAATTACTTTTTTATCGGATTTTGAATCATTTCTTTGGCGAAAAATCAACAGGTATTATCAGCCCTACTTCTGTAATCCATAAGGACGCAAAGATTGGAAAGAATGTACAGATCGATTCATTTTGCGAAATCGGAAACAGCATAATTGCTGACAATGTAATCATCGGTTCCCATTGCCGGATTTATGACAATGTGAAAATTGATGAAAATACAATTATAGAACCGGGTTCAATTATCGGGACTTCCGGTATCGCGTGGGCATGGAACGAAGACAAGTCCAAAAAAATCAGACAGCCTCAATTGGGCGGCGTGCATATCGGAAAAAACTGTATGCTGGCCGCCAATACCATAGTGGTCAGAGGTTCATTGAATGATGATACGATAATTGGTGAAAATTCATTTTTGGCGCCAGGTTGTCGTTTGGGGCACGGGACACAAATCGGAAAATATGTACATCTTGCAAATGCAATTGTTACCGGCGGAAATGCAATCATTGGCGATTACAGTTTTTTGGGTTCGGGTGTTGTCATCAGACCCAGAACAAAGATAGATAAGAACACTGTGATCGGTGCCGGCAGTGTGGTGATAAAAGATACCACAAAAAGTGGACTGACCCTGATGGGTGTACCAGCTAAGGAGTTTGAAACAAAAAATAAATTGAGCGGAATGCCAAAACCCAAAAAAGAATGAAAAGAGAAAACTTTAAGGTCGGAATGTATTCAATTGTTGACGAAAATGCCGAAATTGATTCTAATGTTACAATCGGTAATTTTTGTGTGATTCACGCCGGTGTAATTATCGGACAGGGAACCGTGATTAAGGATTATGTTGAATTGAGACCGGGTACGGTGATTGGTAAAAACTGCCTGATTGATTCAAGAGTTTCATCATCAGGAAGCAACAGAATTGGAAATAATGTGATTCTCAGATATGATTCAATTATCGCAAGAGGATGTGATATCGGTGACGGAACTTATGTCTGCCCAAGGGTGATGACCAATAATCTGGATACCGAAGGCCATTCAATAGGCGGAGCGAAAGTTGGCAAAGATTGCTTTATCGGAACAAATACAGTTCTACAGCATGGTATTGTGATTGGTGACAATGTTGTGATCGGTTCAATGAGTTTTGTCAACAAAAATTGTGACAGTGACTCAACTTACATAGGAGTACCCGCCAAAAAGATTTAAATAAAATTAAATGCAGAATCCGCTTGTCTCTATTTCCTGTACTACTTACAATCATGAGCCCTATATCAGACAATGTCTTGATGGCTTTCTGATGCAGCAGTGCGATTTTGAGTTTGAAATAGTAATCCATGACGATGCATCTACAGATGAAACACAAGAAATCATCAAAGAATATCAAAAGAAATTTCCGGACATAATCAAACCAATTTTTCAAACCGAAAACCAATATTCAAAAACCGGAAGCGGTATAATGGCCCGCTATAATTTTCCCCGTGCCCAAGGCAAATACATCGCTTTGTGTGAGGGCGATGATTATTGGACAGACCCTTTGAAGCTTCAAAAGCAGGTGGATATACTTGAAAAGAATACGAACATTGATATCTGTTCACATGCTTCTTTCAAAAACATAAAGGACATTCAGACTGACAAATTGATTGGTTATTGGGGTGAAAGCAAGAGGTTTTTCAGCTTCGAAGAAGTGATAATGAACTTTGCTGCGACTGCACCTCTTCATTCGATATTGATAAGGAACAAAAATATAGAACTCATAAGAGACATCGTCACGGTTTCATTGGGAGGTCATTCTATGACACAGATACTGTATTCTTATCCAAACGGTCTAATTTATTTGCCGGACAGGATGTCAGTTTACCGTGTAGGCTCACAAAGTTCAATCTCAAAAATTCTTTTTAAAAACGATAAAGATTTCTTGAAAAGGCAATTAAAAAATTTTAGAGGGCTGGATGTACTTTCCAAATTCGTTGACCCGAAGCACCATCATCTGATTAGAAAGACGAAACGCAAACAAGCAATCGGTTGGATTTCTACCGGTTATACAACTACGCCACAGAATATAATGTTGATTTTGAAATACGATTTGTATAAAAATAGTAGAAGTTTGGTAAATTGCCTTCTGAAAGTTTACAAATCAAAAGCAAAGAGGTTTGTAAAAAGACTCATAATGAAAAAATGAAAAGCAAGATTCGAGTTTATTGGTACAGGTATGACAAAGGGCATGGTAATTTTGGAGATGAACTGAATCCCTATTTAATTGAGAAATTAAGTGGCAAAAGTGTTGTTTACACTGCTCCCTATTATGATACTAAATTAAACATCATAAAGTCCATTTTATATATAATTGTAAAAAAAAGGTCTTATAGAGCTTTGCGTTCATTTGACGGATGGAACACATTGTTTGACAGAAAGATAATCATAGCAATAGGGAGTGTTCTTTCTACAGCAACTGATAAAAACATTGTTTGGGGTTCGGGGATTATGTCAAAAAATGGGAAAATACATCCCGCAAAATTTTGTGCAGTCCGTGGAAAATATTCACAAAAGCGATTGGACGAATTGGGGTATAAGATTCCTCATGCAATCGGAGACCCGGCCCTGCTCTTGCCCTTGATATATAAACCCGTAAAAAAGAAAAAATATAAACTGGGTATCATCCCACATTATGTACATTATGATTTATTGAACCACTTAAATAAGGATATTAAAGTTATCAATTTGTTGGATTCCATAGAAAAAATAACCGATGAAATCAACAGCTGTGAAATAACTTTATCCACCTCATTGCATGGCATTATTGTTTCACATGCTTATGGCATCCCTTCTCGTTGGGTTGCTTTTGATGAAACTTCAAAAAATGAATTGAGTGGTGACAACATCAAATTTTGGGATTATTTTTCTTCTGTAAATCTGTCTGATATGCCCGTCCTTCACTTGGGGTCATTCCAACGGCACGAATGGATTGATTTGTCATTTGATGAGTTTAAACGAAATCCTTCTGACTTTCTACCCAATGCAGAAAGAATTGAACAGATTCAAAAGGACTTGCTGAGTGTGGCTCCTTTTCCGGTGAAAAAGGAATTTAAAAATCAATTGAATAAGTTTTCAAAATGAAACTTTCTGTGATCATACCGGTTTACAATTCAGAAAAATATCTGGACAAATGCATTGACTCTGTTTTGAGTCAAAGTTTCATTGATTTTGAATTGCTTCTAATCAACGACGGATCTACAGATAATTCTGGAAATATCTGTGATGAATATGCACAAAAGGACAAAAGAGTCAAAGTTTTTCATCAGCAAAATAAAGGTGTGAGTACAGCTAGAAATATAGGCATTGAAAAGTCAAATGGGGAATGGCTTACTTTTATAGATAGTGATGATTGGATAGAAGAAAATTATTTTGAAATACTAAACCAAAACAACACATCCGATTGTATATGGTTAAATATAAAGCATTTAAAACACGGTGAAGAAAAATTGCTGACAAACTACAAAGAAGAAAAACATCTTGCTTTGGGAGATATTTTTAGAAAATATTCACTAAATCCTGATTTTTCATCATCGTGTGCAAAATTGTTCAAAAGTTTAATTATTAAAGAAAAGAGAATTTATTTTGATGTAAATATAAATTATGGAGAAGATGCATTATTTTGTTTGAACTATTTCTCATATTGTAATTCAATTTCGGTTACTGTTCAATCGAATTATATATACAGAGACGAAAGCAGAGAGTTGAGTCGGATGAAAATGAGTTTTAAGAATGAAAAATACTATTTTGAGAGTTTAATGAAAGCTTTTGGACAATTTGATATTGATAATCGACTTCTTTTAAAAAGCAAACAAAAACCATTGGCAAGATTCTTCTACAGGATTCTTGAAAGCGATTTGGGTAACAATGAAAAATTGGAAGAATTATCAGAATTAAAAAAAAAATTTCAAAACGATTTATACCATGCACTCAAAGCTTACAGTTTTTATAAAATACCGGTCAATTGTTTTATTTCATTAAATTTATTTTCTCTTTTGGTTTTATTGTACAGACACTAATGTTTTGAATTATGGATTTTGTAATTACATGGGTGGATGGAAATGACCCAAAATGGAAAAATGAGTTTGTTCACTACAAAGAAGATGACAACCAATCAACTCATCATGCAAGATTCAGAGACTGGGACAATCTCCAGTACTGGTTCAGAGGTGTTGAAAGGTTTGCACCATGGGTGGATAAGATACATTTGGTTACTTTTGGTCATCTACCCGTGTGGCTCAATACCAACCATCCTAAACTAAATATTGTAAAGCATGAAGACTTTATACCTAAAGAATACTTGCCAACTTTTAATTCTCATACAATCGAGCTGAATTTCCACAGAATCAATGGATTATCAGAAGAATTCGTTTATTTCAATGATGATGTTTTTCTTTTAAATCCAATCGAAAAGGATTTTTTCTTCCATAATGGATTGCCTTGTGATATGCCTTTGCTGGAAACAACTACAGGATGGAATTTTAATATAATATTATTCAGAGCACTGGGAATTATTAATCAAAAATTTATTCTTAGGAAAACTGTTTCAAAGGCTCCTATAAAATGGTTTCACCCAAAATATGGAAAGAACGCTGTGAAGAACTTCCTGTATTTTGTAGCTAACAGAAATACTTTCCCCGGTTTTTTTCATTTCCATTTGGCTTTACCCATCAAAAAAAGCACATTAGAAATCGTTTGGAATCATTTCCCGGAAGTGATGAATGAATCTTGTGAAAAAAAATTCCGGAATTATTACACTGTGAATTTGTCACTTCAAAGATACTGGGAATTGGCATCAAACAATTTTCACCCCGTCGATAAAAGAAAATGGGGAAGGGTTTTTGAACTTGTCTGGATGAATCCAGAAGATGCTGCGGCATTTATTAAAAATAGTGAAAGCCCAATGGTTTGCATAAATGACCACTCCAATATGAAGGATTTTGAGGGAGCCAAAAAAATTGTAAATGCCGCATTTAAAAGTACCCTGCCCGAAAAATCATCATTTGAACTCTGAGAATCAAACCCCTCACCGTAGCGAACGATTCTCTTATTCACACGATGATGCATCGGCAAAGAACTTTTGAAAAGCACTCCTTTGCCCAAAATATTATTCGTAATTTTCGAGACTCAAACATTCAACGAGAAAATGCCCAAAAACACAGCCATTATCTTAGCCGGCGGAAAAGGTGTCCGACTCAAATCAGAGTTGCCCAAACAACTGATCAGGATTGCGGGCAAAAAGGTGATCGAACATACACTCGATGTATTTCAAAACCATCCCGAAATCGATGAGATTGCTGTGGTTTCAAATATCGATTACATCAGAGACATTGAAAATCTGCTGACCCAAAATCATTATACAAAAGTCAAAAAAGTATTGGCGGGCGGTGCCGAAAGATCTGATTCAAGTCTTGCCGCCATTCGTGCCTATCAGAACCAAGACTGCCATCTGATTTTTCATGATGCGGTGCGGCCTCTGGTCAGTCCGCGGATCATCAGCAACTGTATCCGCGCGCTCAAAACCTACAATGCGGTGGATGTCGCCATCAAAACCACTGATACGATTATTGAAGTTGAAGAAAATCTGATCCGGAATATTCCCGACCGGAACCGGCTCAACAACGGTCAGACACCACAGGCATTTAAAATTAAAACCATTTCAAAAGCTTATGAAATCGCATTGAAAGATCCGAATTTCAAAGCAACCGACGACTGCGGTGTGGTCAAAAAATATCTGCCCGACGAAAAGATTTTTGTGGTCGAAGGCGAAGGCTACAATATGAAACTCACCCATCAGGAAGATATTTTTCTGTTGGACAAACTCTTTCAGCTCAGAGTGGTTGAAGACAGTGGCGAACTGCTGACCGAAAAAACAAAAACCGGACTCAAAGACAAAGTGATGGCTGTGATCGGCGGAAGTTACGGCATCGGCAGCCATATTGTAAAAATGGCTGAGGCAAACGGCGCAAAACTGTATTCGTTCAGCCGGACCGAAAATTCAACCGATGTATCCGATTACGGGGCGGTAAAAAATGCGCTGAAATCGGTCTTTGAAAAAGAAGGAAAAATCGACTTTGTGATCAATACTTCGGGCATACTCGAAAAACAGAGTCTTGAAAACATGGACTGTGATTCAATTCAGAAAAGCGTTGCGGTCAACTATCTCGGTTCGGTCTGGGTGGCAAAAGAAGCCTATCCCTATCTGAAAAAAACAAAAGGTGCATTGCTGCTTTTTACTTCGAGTTCCTATACCCGTGGAAGAAGCATGTACAGCATTTATTCATCGACCAAAGCTGCGATTGTCAATCTGGTTCAGGCATTGTCCGAAGAATGGGCAGATGTGCGGGTCAACTGCATCAATCCCGAACGCACCCGTACGCCTATGCGCACCAAAAACTTTGGCAACGAACCCGAGGACAGTCTGCTGAGTCCCGAAAGAGTGGCGGCTGCAAGTCTGAATACATTGTTTTCCGAATTTTCGGGTCAGGTGGTTGATGTAAAAAATGATTTGAAATGAATTGGCGAACAAAGCTGAATATCAAAATTTATGATTTGATCAATGGACTGATTCCCAAAAAAAATCAACTTCTTGTAAACGGCGGCGATCGTGCGGATTCAAACGCAATTGAAGCAGCCAATTACATCAGTGAACATTGTGATTTCCCGGTTTATTTTGTGGTCAATGACTTCTTTGAACCCTATGCCGATTCAGTCCTTTCGGAAAAAGTGCACAAAATCAGAGAAAACAGTTTTCAATTGAAGATCATTCGGTTGAGAACCAAATGGCTGATGGGAACCCATGCATCGCTGCTGAGGCCGCTGCAAAAAAACCAAACCTATATCAATCTCTGGCACGGTGTGGGGCACAAATCAAAAGGAATCAAAGAAAACTATTTAAAATCAGATATTACGGTTGCCACTTCAGAGATGGTGAAAAACATGTTTGCAGATCTGATGCATATTCCCGAAGAAAGCCTGATGATCACAGGATATCCCAGAAATGATCTGATGCTCAGGGCGCAAAATGAAAAACAGAAATGGCTGAATCAATTTGATCCCGGTCTGACCGCCTTTGACAAAATCATCATCTGGATGCCGACTTTTCAGAGAAAGGAAGGATTGATTTACAAATACGGTATGAACCCGATCGGTTTTGGCGATTTCTTTCATCTGCCCGATTTTGATACCGCCGGATTTGACAGCCTGCTCAAAAAGCACAATGCAATCTGTCTGCTGAAACCACACCCGATTTACAATACCGACAATTTTGATCCGGCTGAATTTAAAAACATCCGGATCATTGACGATCGGCAAATCTTCAAATCGGGGATGACGCTGTATCATCTTCTGGGCTGTACCGATCTACTGATTACAGATTATTCGTCTGTGATGACAGACTATACTTTGCTCAGAAAACCGGTATTGCTGTTTGCACCCAACTTTGAGGAATACAAGGCCAAACACGGATTTTATTTTGAAAATGTGGAAGATTGGATGCCTTCAAAACTATTATTTACACAAACTGAATTTTTTGAATATATTCGAACCATATTGACGACCGGCCTTGACCCCTGTGAAGAAAAAAGAGAAAGAATCTGCAATCTGTATTTCAGTGACAGAGATACAAAAAGTGCAGAAAGGCTTGCTGAATATGTTTCTAATTATAAAATGAAAACAAAAATTGATTTGTTCTGGTACAGACACAAAGCAGGTCACGGTAATTTCGGTGATGCGTTAAATCCGTATATCATTGAAAAACTGACTGACAAAAAGGTGAGGTTTTCAGATATATACTTATACGGACTGTCACCTGTAATTTTTATTAAAACACTGACTCATCAACTTCTCAACGGTAATGTTTCTTTGAGTGATTACATAAGGTATATCAGTGGATACTTCATAAAGAAACCAAAAATTCTGGTTGCCATTGGAAGTGTTTTACAGAGAGTAAAGTCTGAAAACATCATTGTCTGGGGAAGCGGTATAATTATGTGGGATGTAACCAAATTTGCAAATGCTCAATTTCTCGCCGTAAGAGGAAAAAAAACAGTTGAAAAAATAAAAGAGTTCGGTTATCGTGCACCTGATGTAATTGGCGACCCTGCTCTGTTATTACCGCTAGTCTGTGAAATCAAAGTAGAAAAAAAATATAAAATTGGGCTGATACCGCATTTTATGCACCACAGTGAAATTGAAGAAAATTTAAATAATCCGGACATTTTGTTGATTAATATCCTGGATCCGATTGAAAAAATAATAAACGAAATTAACAGTTGTGACTTTACATTTTCAACATCTTTACATGGCATTATTGTGTCTCACGCATACCAGATACCTTCATTGTGGGTGACAAATTACAGCCACAGCCTCGACGGAGATGACATTAAATACTGGGATTACTTTTCAGCAGTAGATATCGAAAACTACAAACCGGTTGATTTGAAAACAATATTGAATTCAGATACCGAATCTTTGTTGAAAATATTCGAATCATTCAAACCAAAGGATTGTTTACCATCTTTTGAGATTATTCAGACGGTACAAAAGAACTTGTTAAAAGTTTTTCCGTTTGAATTAACAGATAAGTATCAAAAACTTATTAAATGAAACTCATCTTTTTTTTAATCAATATGAATTTTGGTGGTACAGAAAAATCTTTTCTGAATCTGGTTGATACATTGCCCGAAGATTATGAAATCGATTTGATGTTGATTGAAAAAAAAGGAGATTTATTAAAAGATTTACCGGAGAGGGTTAATTTACTTGACACACTGAGTGATACGAATATCTCATCACGACTTACTTGTTCACCTTTTGAAAATATTAAATCCTTTTTAAGGAAACGAGAATTTTTAAAAGCTTTCAGAGGTTTCATTTATTATTTGAAATACAAATTAACCGAAAATCATAAATTTATTTTTAAAATTTTTGAAAATGAAATTCCCGAAATTTCTGATCGGTATGATATTGCTGTGGCCTATTCTGGTCCACACAGTTTTTTGACTTATTTCGTTGCTGAAAAAGTAAATTCAAAAAAGAAATACCAATGGATTCATTTTGATGTGACATTGATTCCATTCAGTGTAAAAACCAATAAAGATCTTTTGAAGAATTTTGATGAAATAAAAGTAGTTTCAAAAACCGCAAGAGACAATTTTGTTAAATTATTACCCGGGCTAAGCGAAAAAACCAATGTTTTTAAAAATATCATCAACATTGAAAATATCAAAAAAATGGCAACTGTTTCGGGTGAAGGTTTTGATGATTCATTTGACGGAATCCGTATTTTGACCGTTGGGAGATTAACCGGTCAAAAAGCCTACGACCTGGCTGTTCCGGCTGTCAGTATGTTGGTAAAACAAGGAACCCGGATTAGATATTATATCGTCGGAGAAGGACCGAAACGAAACGAACTTACACAACAGATTCAACAACTCAATATGGAAAATCATATTTTCTTGTTGGGAAGCAGGGAAAATCCTTATCCGTACATGGCTCAGACCGATATTTATCTTCAGCCGTCCAGACACGAAGGACAGGGAATGACCATAGTTGAAGCGAAAACCTTTTGTAAACCAATGATTCTGACTAATTTCACAGTTGCTAAAGACAATATTACAAATGGCGTAAACGGTTTGATTGTAGAGATGAACTCAGAATCTATTTTTCAGGGAATAAAAAGAATTTTGGAGGATGATAAACTCAGAAATTTACTGACTGAAAACCTAGAATTCGAAAATGAATATGAAAATGAGAGAGAACTCCCGTTTTAAATCGGTAACAAAACCATGTTAAAACAGAAAGCAATAAAAGAATTACTCATCGTCGTCGAGCACATGAATCTTGGCGGCACCGAAAAATCTCTACTTGCATTTCTAAATGAAATAAAAGATCGCCGGGATTTAAAAATCAAACTTCTTTTAATCAAACCGGGTGGTGAACTATACGATAAAATCCCAGAAGGAATTGAAGTTGAAATTCTGAAAGATTATTTTGAATTTAAAAAACAAACAGAAGAAATTTCAACTAACGGAATAACCGGATTGATAAAAAATCTAAAAATTTTCAGAGTATTTAAAGCCTTATATTTTTATCTGAAAATCAAACTGACCCAAAAATGGTATTTTCTGTATGAATATCCGGATGTTGAATTACAAAAATTTAAAACTGATTTAGCAATCGCTTTTTCCGGGCCTCAGTATTTTATTACCTGGTTTACCATTCATAATATCAGTGCTAATAAGAAAATCCAGTGGATTCATTTTGATGTCAGTAAAATCAAAGCCGAATATGATTTTGGAGAATTATATTATCCAAAATTTGACCGGATTTATTGTGTGTCGAAAAGTGCGTTTGATGCTTTTGTTAAAAGATATCCCGGAGCTGAAAAAAAAGCAGCTGTTTTTGAAAATATAGTTTCAGAAAGCGAAATCACGAAACTTGCAGAAGAAGGAAAATCATTCAGCGATGATTTTAAGGGTTTGAGAATTCTTACCGTCGGCAGATTGTCAAAAGAAAAAGGGCAATTGATGATACCCGAAGTAGTCAGACGGTTAAAAAACGAAGGACTTAATTTCAGATGGTATCTGATTGGTGACGGCAGTCAGAAAAGTCAAATTGAATCTGAAATAAAAAAACTCGGTATTGAAAACGAACTGATTCTTACGGGAAGTCAAATCAATCCTTATCCATTTTTTAAAGACTGTGAACTTTATGTACAGACTTCTTTTGAAGAAGGTTATGGTCTGACGCTTCATGAGGCAAAAATTTTTGAAAAACCCGTGATTTCAACAAACTTTCCTTCTGCTTATGAAATTCTGACCGAAAATGAAGATGGTTTACTGGTGAAAATGAATCCCGATGAAATTTACAAAGCAGTCAGTGATTTAATAAAGAATGAAAAGAAAAGAAATAGGCTGGAAAAGTTTTGTAAAAAGGAAAGTGCAATAAAAGAAATAGAATTTTAAATTTTATCCCAATGAATCAGACAACCGGGAAAAAGGAAATATTAGTGGCAATAGAAGAAATGAATCTGGGCGGTACAGAAAAGTCATTTTTAACCTTTTTTGAGATTTTAAATAAAAACGGAAACTATAAAATAAAGCTGTTTCTTTTGAAACGAGGTGGAGCTCTGTTTGAAAAGGCTCAGGACAAGGGTGAAATTATCGTTTTGGAAGAGTTGGAGAAAAAAAACAGGAATATTGAACAGCTGTCAATAAAAGGAATATTAAGTTTAATAAAAACAGCTCGGTTATCTGCTGCAATAGAAGCATTGTATTATTTTCTTAGAATAAAAATTACCGGGAAATGGTTTTTATGTTATGAATATGCCTATGGAAAGCTGAGTCCGGTTGACGCAGATATTGCAATTGCATTTTCAGGACCGAGTTATTTGGTCAGCTGGATAACATTAAACAAAGTTAATTCAAAAAAGAAGATACAATGGATAAGGTTTGATGTGAACAAATACTTAAAAGATCCGTTGTTTGGAAAGACATTCTATCCGAAGTTTGATAATATTTATTGTGTTTCAAAGAGTGCTTTTGATTCATTTGTTGGAATTTACCCTGAAACAAAATCAAATACTTCTGTTTTTGAAAATGTAATATCAAAAGATTATATTTTAGAACAATCGAATGAAAAAAAGTCATTTACTGATGATTTTAATGGTTTTAAAATAATAACGGTAGGCAGATTGTCGGGAGAGAAAGGACAACAGATGATTCCCGGAATTGTAGAAAGATTAAAAAATGATGGATTTGACTTTAGATGGTACTTAATAGGAGATGGATATTTAAGAGAAGAGTTAGAAAATGAAATTATAAATTTAAATATAAAAAATCACTTAAAACTTTTGGGTAATCAGATCAATCCTTATCCTTTTTACAAAGATTGTGATCTTTATGTTCAGACTTCTTTTCACGAAGGATATTGTCAGACGGTACATGAAGCAAAAATTTTTAACAAACCGGTGGTAACTACCGATTTTATCAATGCACATAATTTAGTGGTTGACAATGAAGATGGCTTAATTGTGTCAGCTGATCCCGAGAGCATATATTTGGGAGTTCGTGATTTGATTGAAAATGAACAAAAAAGAAAAAAATTCAGTAGATTTCTAAAAGAAAATGAAATGCAGAAGCCGGAAGCAATCAACGATTTGGTCAACAACTGGTTTGACGAATAAAAAAATAAATTATGATAAAGAAAATAATCAACAAAGTAAGGGCATTTGATATTGCGTTGCATACGGGTATTCCGAATCATTTGAAACAACAAAAAAGTCTTGATATTTTATTAAAAATGTTCGAACCCGGGTTCTTTTTTCCGATTACCCCATGGACAATGAATAGCGTGGAAATACAACATATATGCAACGAGATAATGGCTAATAAAAGGAGAAATATTGTTGAGTTTGGCTCAGGATTTTCAACGATTTGCATTGCACAGATGTTAAAATCAAATAAAATCGAAGCTAATTTTATTAGTGTTGACAACAATCCGGATTGGATATTGTTTTTAAAAGAAATTCTGAAAAACCAAAATCTTGAAGAATATGTCAACTTTGTAACTGCTCCGTTAGCTGATGTGCCGTCTCAATATGGCTGGAAAGAACAAAAAACCTGGTTCAACACGGAGGTTCTTGACAATGAATTAAAACAAATCAATAATGTGGATATGATAATAGTTGACGGACCTGAAGGAGACAGCACTTCCTTTGCAAGATATTCAGCTGTTCCGTATCTCAAAAATAAATTAAATAACTCATTTTCAGTTTTTCTGGATGATGCCCACAGAAAACATGAAATTGAAATTACAAACCAATGGCAGACAATGTTGAATTGTAAATCAATGGATTTTGAAAACTATATTTATTTTTATGAAAATGCCAAATTTGGAACTTTCCCGTTTTAATTTATTGTGAGTAAAAAATGAAAAACAGAATCAAACTTACCTTTGTAGTTCTTGGAATCAATAAAGAGGCAATTAGTTTTTTATTGATTGACAGAATCAATAATCTGATTGACAAAGG
Source organism: Weeksellaceae bacterium (assembly GCA_041677705.1). GTDB lineage: Bacteria > Bacteroidota > Bacteroidia > Flavobacteriales > Weeksellaceae > Moheibacter. The sequence continues at coordinate 15,562 of JBAYPM010000011.1, forward strand.
TGGTTATGAAATTTCGGTTGTATCTGAACACAACAACGACGCTTTGGTAAAATCGTTCAGAAAAGAAGTAAAACTTTATCCACTGAATGTTTCACAATATTATAAAGAGAAAAGACTGCCTGTTCTGGGTTATTTTTCACTTAAAAATAAAATCAGACAGATTTATCAGCAAACGATTGATGAAATTCAACCCGATTTGATTACCGTTATTAATTTGGAAGGATTTTATTTGGAATTGATCCCCTGTATTAAAACCAAAGCAAAAAAAATAATTGAATTTCATTTGTCATATTTTACAAACAAGGCAGAAGTAATTAACCGGCCGGAAAATTCTCTAAAACGATTACATCCTGTAAAACTTTTGAAAATTAAAAAGGAGAACCTTCATAATCGTTATGATATAGCTACTGTTTTAACAAAAGAAGATTTAAAAGACAGAGAATATTTGAAAATTCCGGTTCATCAGATTTATAATCCTGTTAATTATCCTGAAGATGTAAGTTTATTTTCAAAAAGAGAAAAAATAATTATTGCAGTTGGCCGGCTTGTGGCGGTTAAAAACTTTATTGACCTGATTCACGCAATCGGATCAATCAAAGAAAAAATAAACGGCTGGCAGGTTCATATCTATGGAAGAGGTGAGCAAAAAGAATATCTTGAAAACGAAATCACTAAAAATAATCTTTCTGAAATTATCTTTTTAAAAGGATTTTCTGATGATATGCCCGGCGCGTTCAACAGCGCACGTTTAATGGTAAGCACTTCGGTTCATGAAGGATTTGGTATGGCGATTCTTGAAGCACTTTGCTATAAAGTTCCTGTGGTTGCCTATGACTGCAAATGCGGCCCAAAGGAAATCGTTAAAGATGGTGTAAATGGTTATTTAATAGATTTCAGTGTGGAACAACTTGCTGAAAAAATTCTGGAACTGACATCGAATTCTGAAAAACCGGAATCTTTTTCATCTCACTGTCACGATGAAATCGAACGTTTTGACTTTGAGAAAATCATGAATCAGTGGAATGAGTTTTACCGGTCAATTGTACAATCGCAAAAGAACTGATTTTTGGGAAACAAAGTTTTTACCGGCCTTGAAATAATTGTCAGGAGCCGGAAATTAGATATCTTTACCGTTCTATGAAAATCAAAACCATTACCTGTCACGAAGTATACAATTACGGTGCAAGTCTTCAGGAATATGCGCTGATTGCCTTTCTTCGGCAGCAGGGTTTTGATGCGTCTGCCATTCATTACAAACCGGCTTATCTGTCAGGACATCTCAGTCTTAAAAATATTTCAAATCCGGTTTTTGATCGTCCGGTCGTCAGACAGCTTTATCTGCTGGCAAAACTTCCGAAACGGCTGATTGCACTGAAAAAGAAAAAAGCATTTGACCGTTTTCACCACAAATATATTCCGGCCGGATCGGTTTTATATACTGAAAATGACGAACTGAAAAAGAATCTTCCGCCGGCTGATGCCTATATCTGCGGCAGCGATCAAATCTGGAATTCATTTTTTCAAAACGGAAAGGATCCTGCTTTTTATCTTGACTTTGTACCCGACACCAAAAAAAAGATTTCGTATGCGGCTTCTTTTGCCATCGATAAGCTGTCAGAAGAGGTGAAACCGCTGGTCAGAGAAAAGGTCTCAAGACTGGATGCTGTGGGCGTGCGTGAAACTTCGGCGGTTCGAATACTCAAAGAACTGGGAATAGAAAATGGGGTGCAGGTGCTCGATCCGGTTTTTCTGTTGGACAAATCTCATTGGGAACAGTTTATATCTCCGATTGAAGAAGATTTTGTTTTTGTTTATGATTTTGATTCAAATCCGGTTGTCAAAGAAATTGCACTGCGATTGAAAAAAGAAAAAGGCTGGAAAATTTATACCCAAAATCAAAATATCGATTATTCGGATCAAAACTTTTGGCTCGAAGGACCCGAGAAGTTTTTGAGTCTGGTCGCCCGGTCAAAAATGAATCTTACCAATTCATTTCATTCCACCGCTTTCTCGCTGATTTTTGAAAGACAGCTGACCGTAGTCAACCGTTCAGAAAAAATCAATACCCGTATGCGCGATCTCCTCGGTCTGATGGGTCTTGAATCTCATTTGATTTCTTCTGTTCGGGAATTTGAAAAACTTACGGCCATCGATTTTGAAAATCTGAGACCCGAAATTCAAAAACAGATTGAACATTCAAAACAATTTTTGATCAACTCGCTGAATCAATGAAAAAGAAAATTGGGTTTGTAATCGAATCACTTCAGTTGGGCGGAGCCGAAAAAAGTCTGGTCACTTTGCTTCAGCATCTGGATGATTCCAAATATGAAATCGATCTGATTTATTTTCATCCGGATGGTTTTTTTAAAGAGATGGTTCCAAAAACTGTTCATCAAATCGTTTTGGATTTTCCAAAGATTTCATTTTTTGAACGTTTGAAATACGCATTCAAAAAAAAGACTGTAAAAAATTATCACAATGCACAACTTTTTTGGCCGTTGATGGAACCGCATCTGGAAAATTTTGAAAAGGAATATGATATTGCGGTTGCCTACAATCAGGGTTTTGCCACTTATTTCACACAAAAATTTATCAGCGCAGAAACCAAATATGCATGGGTCAATACCGATTACCGAAAGGCAGGTTATAACATCGGATTTGACAAAGATTTTTATGCAGATTTTAAAAAGGTTGTTTGTGTCTCACCCGAAAATAAAGCCGGTTTTACAAAAGTGGCCGATTCAGCCGGACTTGATATTGAAGTTGAAATTATCAAAGATATTTCTGACGAAGATTTTATCAGAAAACAAGCCGGAAAAGAAATGAAAATATCTTTTCAGAAGGATAAAATCAATGTTGTTTCGGTGGGAAGACTGGTTGATTACAAAGGTTTTGAAATGGCTGTGAAATCGTGTTCCGTTCTGGTCAAAAAAGGAATCGATGTCAACTGGTACATCATCGGCGAAGGCGCACAGAGAAATGAACTCGAAAAACTCATCAAAGAAAATCAACTAAAAAATCATTTTTATTTGCCGGGTGCAGATGCCAATCCTTATCCGTACATTAAAAACTGTGATATTTATGTACAGACCTCGTTATTTGAAGGACTTGGACTGACGGTGATTGAGGCGGCAATGCTCCACAAACCGATTGTCTGCACCAGCTTCCCAACGGTTTTTTCTATTTTGAAAGACAATGAAACAGGATTGATTGTGGAAATGAATCCCGAATCAATCTCAGCCGGAATTGAAAGACTGATTAACGACAAAGAATTAAAAAATCGTTTGACAGAAAATCTGAAAAATCAAAAAAATAATGATACGGAAATCACAATGAAAAAAGTAGAGGAGTTGTTGAAGTAATAAACGATGATAGCTTTCTTATGTTTTTAACGCTTTCTTATTCTTAATGTTTTTCAAAAAACGGTTTTCAAAATTTTTCTCATTACGAAAGATTAAAGCGTTGTTTTTATTGAATCGGACAATTCTTTTGAAAAAATCACACCACCGTATTTATCGATATGGTTACCGTCATAAGTCTGATACTTGTTGCTTTTTGAGAAATTAAAATATTTTATATTATGATTTTTTGAAATTTCAATCATTTCCCGGTCAAAACTTTCCCAGAATTCATTTTCGATCTCTATAATCTTGGAATCAACCGGCATTCTTACCAGAACCACTTTGCCGTTCTGTTTCAGAAATCGAATCAAATCATTGAAATCGTCTATCCTGATATTGCTTTTTTCAAAGGTCTCTGAGAATCCCTTATACATATTGACCTGCTTTTCTTTCCATTGATTGAGCGTAGGCGTGTCTTTTGGCAAATTGCTCTCTTCGAGCCAACCGTCTTTGTGCAGTTCTGAGGTTTTTCTGATAATAGATCTGAAATGGAAATAATGTAAATTCCGAATCAAATATTCAAAATTCGGATTCATATTGACAAAATCCATATTGTTGGGAGGTGATTCACTTTCGGAATAAATCCCCTTTTCCAAATCATCATTCGCCCGTTTGGTAAAAAGCCAGGGATGAACGCTCAAAATAAACAAACCGTTTTTTGAAGGTTTCAGTTTCTTTTTGATACTTTCAGTATAGGGTTTTCCGTAATTGATTTGCGCAATGGTAAAACTGTAATTGAACATCGGCAAATCAAAACCGGTATCTTTGAATTCCTGATTGATAATTTCAGGTTGAATTCCCTGAAAACTCCGTGAGTCACCCAGTATCATAGAGCTTTGTCCGGGAACTGTAAATTTCAGGTAAAAATAATCGACAAAACCACCATATTTCGTCAAAACAAAAGAAAGCAAAAGTATAACCAGTATGCCAAAAACAGATATTTTAATCAAAAACTTTTTCATTAGAACTGGAAATATATAAACGAATCGGAATTGGCTCCAAAAATCAAAATTATCAAAAGCAATAAAACATAAATCAGCCATCTGACAGGCAGATGTTTAACGCCATTCATTTCCAAACCGTGTTGTTTGGTCCTCTGAAACCACTCAACCACAATCAAAATAAAAATAAAGATAAAAGGTTTCAGGTCGATTTGTGGCAATTCCATGAATCTTCCACTTAATATTCCATTCAGATATTCAAATGCATTGGCAATCGATTCCGAACGGAAGAAAATCCAGGCGATTACCGTAATTCCAAAGGTTAATGTCATCTGAAACAACTCTTTCAGATTTGGCAGAACTTTATTTTCGGCTGCAATATTTGTGTTTTTTCTGTTCAGATTGAAAATGACCAGCGGCATAATATAAAGTGCATTTAAAAATCCCCAAACAATAAAAGTCCAATTGGCGCCATGCCAAAAACCGCTGACCACAAATATAATCACAACATTTCTGATTACTTTTGGTTTACTGACTCTGCTTCCTCCCAACGGAATATACAGATAATCCTTAAACCAGCTTGAGAGTGAAATATGCCATCTACGCCAAAATTCGGCTATGTCTCTTGAGAAATATGGATAAGCGAAATTCTTAAGCAAATCAATTCCGAATAGTTTGGCTGTTCCGATAGCTATATTTGAATAACCTGAGAAATCACCATAAATCTGAAATGCAAAAAAAACAGCAGCAATTATCAGCGAGATGGAATTGTATTGACTCTGATTTTGAAAAACTTCATTGACTACAATGGCACAATTGTCTGCAACAACAATTTTCATAAAAAATCCCCATAGCATCTGCCTCAAACCATCCACAGCTTTTGAATAATCAAATACTCTGGTTTTCTTTATCTGTGGCAAGAGATGCGTGGCTCTTTCAATCGGACCGGCGACAAGCAAAGGAAAGAAACTCACGAAAACGCCATATTCTACAAAATTCTTTTCCGAATTAATTCTTTTGTAATAGACATCAAAAACATATGATAGACCGTGAAATGTGTAAAATGAAATACCAACCGGAAGTATGATCTTCAGCGTCCATGGATCTGCTCTAAAACCAATTGCGTTAATTAATTCTGCAAAAGATTCTGCAAAGAAATTGTAATATTTGAAAACACCTAAGAATCCGAGATTAATTGCAACGCTCAACCACAGCCAGAGTTTTCTGTTGAGTGGATTTGAGCTTTGAGACATTTTCTGTCCGGTATAATAATCCAGAAAAGTTGAAAACAACAACAGAAACATAAACCGCCAGTCCCATACCGAATAAAAATAATAGCTTGAAATCAGCAATAATAAATTCTGATGCTTCAAACTTCTTTTGGTCACAAACCAATACAGCAAAAAAACAAGCGGTAGGAAAAGCGCAAAATGTACTGAATTGAAAAGCATATCTTTATGAGAACCCAAAAAGTTCTTTCTGTACTTGTTTTGTTGTTAATCCCGGCAAATATAAATCTTTAATAAAAAGAATTAATTATGAAGAGGTTAAGAATGTAACCTTTTATGTTCTTAAGGTTTCAAAAAAAAACACTTCTCGAAATTTTCATCGAATTATTCTGCACTTAGAAATTTTCCGCCATTTGGGGTCAGCGAAAGAAATTTCGGCTAAAAAATCAGAGCATATCAGTGGGATTTGCGGAAGACAGGTCGCCCCGTCACTCAATCATCTCATAATAACCATAATCCGCCAAATCTCTACTTTTTTTGTACATTTGGCGAAATATAAAGACTATGGAAATTGTTGGCAGAAAACCGGAAATCCAAAGATTAACCCATGCACTTCAAAGTCAAAACTCTGAATTGGTAGTAGTTTACGGCAGAAGACGCATCGGTAAAACTTTTTTAATCCGAGAATTTTTTAAAGAAAATATCGTTTTTGAGGTTGCCGGTTTATATGATGGAAACTTGTCAGATCAACTCGCTGTTTTTTACAAACAATTAAACCAAGGGAAAAAAGCAAAACAAACTTGGATGGAGGCTTTTTCAGATTTGGAAAAACACATCAATCGTCTGCGGTCTAAAAAGAAAAAAGTGATATTTATTGATGAATTTCCTTGGTTGGCGACCAAACGTTCCAAATTTTTGATGGCTTTTGACCATTTTTGGAATACCTACTGTACCAAAAGAGACGACCTTGCAGTAGTGATTTGTGGTTCTGCAGCTTCGTATATGATTAAAAATATTATCAACAACAAAGGAGGATTGCACAATCGTATCACTCAAAAAATCAGGCTATTGCCATTTAATCTTTCAGAAACTCAAGAATATTTACAGCATAAAAAAATTCAATACACTCATTATGATATTCTGCAGATTTATATGAGTTTGGGAGGTGTGCCGTATTATCTCAGTCAATTGGAAAAAGGAAAAAGTGCCACTCAAAATATTGATAAACTGTGTTTTGACAAAAATGCTCCCTTGAAAGATGAATTTGATTTATTGTTTGCTTCTTTGTTTCAAAATTCTGAAATTCATTTAAAAATGGTAGAAGCTTTACATAAAAAGAATTCCGGCTTAACACGAGATGAATTGATAGGCTTGACAAAATTAAAATCCGGAGGTGATTTTACGTCTAAACTGCAAGAGTTGATAGAATCGGGATTTGTGTCTGAACATCCATTTTATCAGAATAAAAACAAATCAACAAAATATAGACTTTCGGATGAATACACGAAGTTTTATTTGAAATTCATAGTTCCCAATAAACACAGTGGAGCAGGTACCTGGCAGCGCCTATCCAAAAATCAATCGTTTATTTCTTGGGCTGGATTTGCTTTTGAATCTATTGGTTTAAAACACATCGAACAAATAAAAAAAGCCTTAGGCATACAAGCTATTTACGCTACAGATAGCAGTTGGTATAACGAACACGCTCAAATAGATTTGCTTATTGACCGCGATGACCATGTGATTAATCTGTGCGAAATGAAGTTCTACAACAGTACTTTTACGATTGACAAAAAATATTATGCCGAATTAAAAAATAAAATCGCTGCTTTTCAGCAAGAAACCCAAACTTCAAAAAACCTATTTTTAACGATGATAACTTCTTATGGTGTTTCTTCTAATGAATATGCCAAAGAACTTGTTCAGAACGAAATTCGATTGGAAGATTTATTTAATACTTAACATTTATATCTCGCCAAATCTATATGATTTCAACACTTTTGGCGGATTATAAATTTAAAAATTCTCACATCCTCCTAAATATCTACATCTCCCAACCCCTCTAATTAGATAACGAGACAAGCATTCAAAATGGAGCTTTAGCAATGAAAATCTTAATGCCAAAATGTTAAGGAAAATATCTTCTGTTATTTGCTTAGTCGAATCTCTCAGGGCTTCACCCGGTCACCCCGTCACTCGTCACCAAATATTTCGTAATTTCGCTATTCGTAAACTTGTTTTGGCCTTAGACGAGATTCGTAATTGTACATTCGTAATTAAAAAAGTGAAACTTCTTTACATCACAAACGGCATCAACGGTGCCGGCGGGCTTGAAAGAAGGAAGTTTACAAACTCTTTGTCAATAAAACCGAGCTATTGGAATGTGATAAACTATCAAAGATTATCTCAATATTTCTTTTACTTTTATCTCAAACAATAGGATTCAATTAATTAATTCAAAAAAATAATCAGATGGAAAGATTAAAGATTCTGGATGGTCTTAGAGTAGTTGCTATTTTAATGGTTATGGCATTTCATTATTGTTATTTATTCAATAGCACATTATACCAAATAGACCTTCCGCGAGAATTGTTCAAATATGGTTATTTGGGTGTCGAATTGTTTTTTATTATTTCCGGATTTGTCATTACACTCACCCTGACCAAAACCAACAATTTTATTAATTTCATAAAAAAAAGATGGATTAGGTTATTTCCCGGAATGCTAATCTGCTCTGTTTTAACTTTTTCAATTATTAGTCTTTTTGACACAAATAATTTCTTTCCCAATTCAAAAAGCGTAGTAAATTTAATCGTTTCAAATACCTTTGTATCACCTGCCCTAATCAATTCCATACTTAACACTCAAACATCCTTTATTGATCCACCATACTGGTCTCTTTGGGTAGAAATTCAATTTTATATCTTGATTGGCATCTTATACTTTCTTAATAAAAAACACTTTATTAGGAACTTCACTTGGGTGGCTGTGTTATTATCATCTTTGTTTTATTTTTCTCACCTGACAGGGATTTTTGCTGAAAAGACAGAGTGGTTCCTGAGAGTGGTTTTGGAAATTTTTAATTTTTCACAACATGCCTTATGGTTTGTTTTGGGTGTTTTAATTTATAAATTATACTTTGTTGCAAAAGAAAGACAGACCATTGCCCTGGTTTTTATTGTGGCATTGATGCAATGTTGGTTTTTAAATTTTGAACTTTATATCCTGGCTTTCTTAATATTCATCACTTTTGTTTTCTATTGTTTCTTATACAACCAAAGTTTACTGCATTTCCTGACTAATTCAAAAATTCAGAAAATAGGGATCGCTTCTTATTCGATTTATCTGATACATCAGAATATAGGTTTGTTATTTATTGAAAAATTAACGCAAACTTTTGGTATTTATAATTTTACCCTGCCTGTTTTGGTCTCAGTTGGTTTTTGTTATATTGGTGTTATAATTTATCGCTTTTTTGAAAAACCAATAGGGGCGTATTTTAAAAAGATTATGTTACAATGAAACTTCTTTACATCACAAACGGCATCAACGGTGCCGGCGGACTCGAAAGGGTTTTGTCGGTCAAGGCATCAATGCTTGCAGACGACTATGGTTATCAGGTTCATATTTTGTGTTTGAACGACTCACATCAAAATCGGTTTTACAATTTCAGTCATCAGATTCATTTTCATTCCATTCCGGTCAAAGGAAATCTGTTTGCCTATTTACGAAGTTACAGAAAAGGAATCCGAAAAGTGGTCAAAGAGGTACAACCGGATGTGATTTCGGTTTGTGACGACGGTTTGAAAGGATTTTATGTTCCATCCTTTTTAAAAACAAAAGCAAAAATCATTTATGAACGTCATGCTTCTGTCAATCTCAATGCGGGTTCGGGCATCAAAGGAAATCTGATCAGGATTCTGATGCATCGTCAGATTTCGAAGTTTGACCGTTTTGTGGTATTGACCAAAGGAAATCTGAAAGAATGGAACCAGCCGAATGTAACGGTGATTCCAAATCCGATCGGTTTTCAGTCCGAACAGTCGGCAGAACTTGAAAACAAAAAGATCATTGCAGTCGGAAGTCATTCCTACAACAAAGGATATGACTTACTGATCCGGGTTTGGAAAATCATACAAAATCAAAAACCGGATTGGGAACTGAATATTTACGGTAAAATCGATACGGACAGGACATTTGTAAAAATAGCAGAAAAGGAAGGATTGAAAAATATTTTTTTCAAACCGCCGATCAAAGATATCCGTTCTGCTTATCTGGATGCCTCCATATTAGTGATGTCTTCAAGATCTGAAGGTTTTGGAATGGTGCTGACCGAAGCGATGGAATGCGGTCTGCCCTGTGTTGCATTTGACTGTCCGTCCGGTCCGGCGGATATCATCAGTGAAGGCGAGGACGGCTTTTTGATTGAACCCGAGAATACAAATCAAATGGTTGACAGACTGCTGCAGCTGATCGAAGACAAAACACTCAGAAAACAAATGGGCAAAACAGCCAAACAAAATGTAAAAAGATTTTCGGCAGATGAAATCCTGAAAAAATGGGATGATCTGTTCAATGAACTGCTGAACAAAGATCAATCAACAGAAAAAATCAAATGAAAAAGAAAATCATCATCATATCTCATAATTTAAGAATCGGAGGTGTGGAACGTGCACTGATCGGTCTTCTCAACAGTTTTGACTACAGCCGGTATGAGGTGGATTTGTTTCTGTTTATTCATGACGGTGAATTTCTTTCGATGATTCCCAAAGAAGTCAATCTTCTGCCCGAAAACAAAAAATATGCATCCATGCTGATGACCACTCCGGCGAATCTGAAAGCCGATCTGATCTCAACTCTTTTGATCAAAACGATTGCAAAATTCAAATCAAAAAGATTTGTAAAAAGGCACAAACTCGGTGGTTTTGAAAACCTCGTCTATCTGAATTATATGCAAAGGGAAATGCTGAAGATACTGCCGAAGATCAACGACAAAGAATATGATCTCGGCATCAGTTTTCTGACGCCTCATTATATCGCTGCACAGAAAATCAATTCAAAAAAAAGAATCGCCTGGATCCATACCGATTATTCCTATTTCGGTTTGGACAAAGAAGCCGAATTCGATATGTGGAATGCCTATGACCGGATCGCATCGGTTTCCGGCGATTGCAGCAAAGGATTTTTAAAATTGTTTCCAAAACTGGAGCCAAAACTGATACTGATTCACAACATCCTCAACCCGGATACCGTCCGTGTGCTGGCCGATGAATTTGATCCGCTGACCGAAATGCAGACTGCAGAGGATGAATTGATTCTTTGTTCAATCGGCAGATTTACCATCCAGAAAAACTTTGACAATGTCCCATTTATTGCGAAACTGCTCAAAGAAAAAGGTGCAAAATTCAAATGGTTTCTGATCGGATACGGCGGTGATGAGGAACTGATCAATGAAAACATCCGAGAAGCCGGAATGCAGGAAACGGTCATTATGCTGGGCAAAAAATCAAATCCGTATCCCTACATGAAAGCGTGCGATATCTATGTGCAGCCGTCACGTATGGAAGGCAGGGCGGTCAGCGTAACCGAGGCACAGATCCTGTCAAGACCGGTCGTGATCACTGATTATCCGACTGCATCCGCACAACTTCACAACGGTTTTGACGGTCTGGTCGTTCCGTTGGACAATGAGGGCTGCGCCGCCGGACTCTATGAACTGATGAACAATCCGGAAAAAATGAGGGAGCTGTCGGACAACTGTTCAAAGACAGATTACAGAAATGCTGAGGAAGTGGAGAAGATTTACGCTTCGACACTGTCAGCGTGACGGGGGTAAGACAGAAGATCAAAACTTTAAGCTTGAAAGAAAGAATTAAAACATTAAGAACTGAAGAATTTTAAGATGTTTAAGACCCTGTTAATGAAATCTAACGGATAAATCAGGGAAGTTAGGCTAAGAGCGCCCATCAATATAAATCATACAATTTTACAAGAAAAAAGTTTCAGGTCTCAAAGTCTGATGTCTTACGTCTAATTATTTGAAAAACTTTGGGACTTCAACCGTCTTTTCAGCAAAGTCTTTGCTAACTTTGTATTCAAAGTTGACATAAATGAAAAAACATTTTGAAGATTTAGTCATTATCAGACAGCATTTTATAAATTTTCTGGAAAATTACGACCTCAAACATCTCACCCACATACCGATTGGATTTAAGAATCATATCTTTTGGAATTGTGCACATGCTCTGGTCACCCAGCAGCTGCTGACCTATCATCTGTCGGGAAACGAGCTGCTGATCGACAACGATTGGGTGCTTCGGTTCAAAAAAGGAACTTTTGGCGATCAGAATGTCAGTGAGGAAGAAGTCTCTAAACTGATTGAACTGCTCGACTCGACTGTCAGTCAAACCCGAATGGATTATTTTGCCGAAAGACTGTCCAACTATCAGAGCTACCGGACCAGTTTTGGCCTCAGCCTCGACACCATAGAAGATGCGATCCGGTTCAACAATTTGCACGAAAGTCTGCACATCGGATACATTATGGCGATGAAAAAGAATTTTGACTGATTGATTTTCAGCTGAAAAAATAGACTAATTTTGCGTTTTCAATTTTAATCCCATTCAATATGAAATTCAATACCAAAACCATACACGGCAATCAGCAGCACGATCCGTCAACCGGCGCAGTGATGACGCCGATTTATCAGACTTCAACCTTTGCGCAAAGCAGTCCGGGTGTCAATCAGGGATACGAATATTCAAGAGCCGAAAACCCGACCAGAACCGCTTTGGAAAATGCTTTGGCTTCGATTGAAAACGGAACCCGCGGCTTTGCCTTCGGGTCGGGTCTTGCCGCAACCGACGGAATTTTGAAAACATTGAAAGCAGGCGATGAAGTGATTTCGATGGATGATCTGTACGGCGGTTCTTTCAGAATGTTTACAAGAATTTATCAGAATTTTGGTTTGAAATTTTCATTTGTCGATATGACAAAGCCCGAAAATATAATTGAAAAAATCACGCCTCAGACCAAACTGATCTGGGTGGAAACACCGACCAATCCGCTGATGAAGATCGTCGACATCAAAGCGATTTGCGATCTAATCAAAGGAAAAGGTATTCTGGTTGCGGTTGACAATACTTTTGCATCACCTTATATTCAGAATCCGCTTGATCTCGGTGCTGATCTGGTGATGCATTCTGCCACAAAATATCTGGGCGGTCATTCGGATGTGGTTGCGGGTGCAGTGGTTGTAAAAAATGAAGAATTGGCCGAAAAAATCCATTTTTCACTTTTTGCAGGCGGCGGAATTCTCGGCCCTCAGGATTCTTATCTGATTTTGAGAGGCATCAAAACACTGCATGTCAGAATGCAGAGACATTGTGAAAACGGAATGAAAATCGCTGAATTTCTGAACAAACATCCAAAAATCGGTCATGTTTTTTATCCCGGTTTGGAAAATCATCCGAATTATGAAATTGCAAAAAAACAGATGAGAGGTTTTGGCGGAATGGTTTCATTCAATTTCAAATCCCGAAAAAAAGAAGATGCATTTGAATTTTTTAAAAAACTTAAAATTTTCACTCTGGCAGAAAGTTTGGGCGGTGTCGAGTCGCTTGCCAATCATCCGGCGACGATGACCCATGCGTCGATTCCGGCCGAGATCAGAGCAGACCACGGAATCACAGATGACCTGGTCAGACTGAGCGTTGGAATTGAAGATGCAGACGATCTGATTTCTGATCTGGAAAATGGGTTGAAATAAACACTGAGAATTAATCAATGATCAAACCTCTTTCAAAGTTTTGAGCTTTGGGAGAGGTTTTTGTTTAAATTTGTTTCAAAGCCCTGTCGATGAGACCGAAATTGAAATTAAACAAAAAAATCATTTATCTGCTGATCGGAATTCCGATCATTTTGTTTGTATTCAATCTTCTGCTCGCAAACTGGGCAAAAAACAGTTTTCCGAAATTTATAAAAGAGAAAAACGATACCGCTTATCATTTTGAATTCAAAGACATTGATTTTTCATTTTTTGGCCAGTCTTTGGTTATCAGCGAAATTTCAATTTTCCCAAAACCCGATTCGGCAAATGATTTGAAAACGGACTTCAGCGCAGACATCAAAAAAATCAAGATCAGCGGTGTTGATTTTATTCGGCTGATTCGCAGCAGTGAACTGGAAGCAAGAAAAATTCAAATCATCGGGCCGGACATCAGGTATTATGAATCTGAATCAGAAAAGAAACCGAATGCAAAGACCGAACTTAGCAAATCGATTCATATTTCAAATTTCATCATCAGGGACGGTGATTTCCACTATTTTGAATCTGACCGCAAATCTTTGATTTTGAGCGTTGGCCAGCTCAATGTTAATTTTTTGGGTGTAAAATTGGACCAGGAGACGATTGAAAAAAAGATGCCTTTTGCATTTTCGGATTATGAAATCGGTTGTGATTCATTTTTCTGGCAAATCAATCCGTCACAGCAAATGAAAAGCAATCAGCTCAGGGCGGACAGCAAAGAATTTCAGCTTTTTGGTTTTACAATCACCACAACCGATTCGCTTGCCAATGTGAATTCGGTTGATAAAGGCTATCGACTGCTGCCCGATGTGGATTCAAAAGAATTCAGTATCAATGATATGGATTGGGGTTTTTCAAAACAGGATGAATTTTATTTCAAAACATCAAAAATTGAATTTGATTCTGCGCTTGTTCGGATTTCGGAAAATAAAAACACCACCAAAAAAGACAAAACTGCTGAAAGATTGTTTCCGTTTTTGGTTGAAATCGACAGGATTTCGGTTAAAAACTCAAAAATCGAAGTTGAAAACAGCATCAAAGTTCACGATATCGATCTTGAAATTTCAAAAATTAAAAATTCAAAGGATAAGAATCTTGAAATTGATTCGGTCTTTTTCAATCAGCCGATGATTACTGTGATTTTGAATCAAAAGTCTTATCGCCGGGACGATGTGACCGTCAGTCCGTTCAAGGAAAATGTAGAAATCGGAAAACTGAATATCAGTCATGCGAGGCTCAAACTCTCAGATCCTATGAAAAACACACTGACCGATGCGTCTGAGAATCTGAATCTGGCGCTTGAAAAAATCAGTGTGATTCCAAAACCGAATTACAACCGCGATTTAAAAGACGATAATTTTATCGTCCGGCTTGACAAATTGTCTTTGGAAACCGATAAAATTCGGATTGGTGAATCGGGGCAGCCGAATTTCAAAGAAAATTCCGACAAACCGCTGATTCCAATAAATTTTGAAATCGGGCAGATTGATTTCAGAGCCGATACGGTTGAACAAAAAAGAAGATTTGGAATCAGTCCGGTGAAACTGACCGGAAACGAATTGAAAAATGACATCGACGGCGGTCTGAAAATATCGATGCTCAAATTGGGGAAATCCGAAATTACAGTATTTCAATCCACAAAAAAGAAAGCAAAGCAAGCCGCAATATCTTTCAAAAAAGATTTGAAAATTGATCTGATTGAATTCGAAAAATCAAATTTCAAACTGATTGAACCGGGCAACCGAACACTGCTCAGTATCAATGATTTGAATTTGACATTCAACGGCGTGGAATCAAATCAAAACAATCAATTCAGTTATAAAAATTCAAAATTGTCAGCTTCTGCGCTGAAATATCATCCAAAGGGAAATTATGATCTGACGGTTGACAGTCTGTCATACGACCGGCAGACTTTGAAGTTCAATCAATTTGAAATGAAACCAAAAATTTCAAAAACCCAATTTGTGCGAAGTCTCAAAAAGCAAAAAGATTATTATTCGATCAAAGCCCGGGAAATCAGTGTTCAGAAACCAAACATCAATTTTTCGGCAGATCATTTTTCATTCCGTACGCCGCTTGTTTCGCTCAATTCTGCGGACGCCTACATCTACCGGAGCAAAATTCCGCCGGATGATACTTCAAAAAAGAAAATGTACAGTCAGCTGTTGAGGGAAATGAAATTCGGACTAAATATTTCAAAATTGAAAATCAGAAATTCAAAATTAGTTTATGAAGAGGAAACTGCGACCAGCGACGGTGCCGGAAAATTGATTTTCAATAATTTCTCTGCAGATATTTCAAATCTGTCAGGCGGTTACAAAAAATCAAAAATGCCGAATGTGAATGCTGTGATTACCGCCAATTTTATGAATGATTCAAAACTAAAAGTCAACTGGAGTTTCAATCCGATGAATCGGAATGAAAATTTCAATATCAAAGGAAGTATTTCAAATTTTGATGCTGCACGGATGACGCCGTTTGTCAAACCATATCTGCATGCGACTGCTGATGGAAATGTGAAAGAAGTCGATTTCAATTTCAGCGGGAACGATCATTCGGCAAGTGGTGATTTTGGCATCAAATACGACAATTTGAAGGTGACGTTATACAATCCGAAGACCGGAAAAACCCGGGATATCCTTTCCAAGATCGGCAACCTTGCTTTGAAATCTAATACCCGTGATGAATTCTATGAGGTAAAAATCAAGGAAGTGGAAAGAAAAAAGGACAAATCATTTTTTAATTTTCTGTGGCTCTGTGTGCAGCAGGGATTGAAACAGACGGTTTTGATCATTTAAAAACCAACCAGTTTTTTCATCTCTTCACTCAGAACCAGACCGATCATGTTTTCAATGTCTTCACCAATCAGCCGGTCGTCTTCGAGTTTTCTGACTTTTGATCTGACCAAGTCATAAACCTCTTCCAGTCTTTGACTTGTTTTCAGCGGTCTTCTGAATTCGATTCCCTGACAGCCGAGCATCAGTTCTATGGCGAGTATCTTCTCGACATTTCCGAGCACCTGATTGAATTTTCTGGCCGAAATGCTGCCCATTGAGACATGATCCTCCTGTCCGATCGAAGTTGGAATTGAATCTGCAGATGCCGGAAAACACAAAGTTTTGTTTTCGGTCACCAGTGCTGCAGTTGTATATTGCGGAATCATAAAACCCGAATTCAGACCCGAACTTGCGGTCAAAAATCTGGGCAGACCAAATTTCCCTTCAATCAGCAGATAGCTTCTTCTGTCAGAAATATTTCCCAATTCGGCAGCTGCGAGCGTTCCGTAATCGAGCACCATCGCCATCGGCTGACCATGAAAATTTCCACCGCTGATCGCGGTTTCTCCGTCCAATACAATCGGATTGTCGGTTACCGAATTCAATTCAATTTCTGCCAAATCTCTCAGATGCAGCCATGCATTTCTTGATGCGCCATGCACCTGTGGCATACACCGAAGCGAATACGGATCCTGCACCCGATGGAAATCTTCATTTTCAATGATTTCAGAACCTTCTAACAATTCCCGGATTCTTTTTGCAACCAGCTGTGTTCCTTCATAAGGTCTGACCTGATGAAGCTCTTTCACAAACGGCGAACCCACACCCGAATAGGCTTCGAGACTCATCGCACCGACCAGATCGGCAAGATCGAGCAGATATTTGAAACGGTTCAGACCGACCAAAGCATGTGACAATATAAATTGGGTGCCGTTGATCAGCCCCAGACCTTCTTTTGCAGAAAGCATGATCGGTTCGAGCTGATGTTTTTGAAGCGCCTTGTTTGCAGAAATGATTTGATCTCCATCCCAAACCTTTCCTTCGCCGATCAGCGGAAGAAAGAGATGGGCAAGCGGTGCCAGATCGCCCGATGCACCGACAGACCCCTGTTCGGGAACAACCGGAATGATGTCTTTTTCGATCATCAGCAAAATCCGTTCAACGACTTCGAGTGTGACACCCGAATATCCTTTTGCCAAAGCATGCGCTTTTGTAATCAGCATCAGTTTTGAAATTTCTTTCGGAATTGGATTTCCGACACCCACCGAATGGCTGATCAGCAGATTTTCCTGCAGTTTTCTGGTTTCGGCTTTTGAGATCAAAGTGTCGCAAAGCGGACCAAAACCGGTATTGATACCATAGACCGTTTTTCCAGAATCGATAATCTGCTGTACGTTTTGAGCTGATTTATTGATTTGAGCAACTGATTGTTCGGAAAGGATTCCTTTGACCTCTCCTTTCAGCAGGCTGATTGCATCTGACCATGACCAGTGATCGACACCGTATATTTTTTGATTCATTTTAATTTGGAATTGAAATTCAAAATTACACAAAATTATTCCATTGAAAGCCAAAGAAAGCCAATTGAAAAAATTATCCAAACAATTGATTCAAAAAAGCCGAAAAGCTGATAATTTGTATTTCTAATGTGGCTAAGTTTCAATAAATTTGCAGATTAAATTAAATTTATCATGTCAGATAACGAATTATACGACGAAATGGGTGATGATCATGTACTTTCGGCAGGTGACACACCGCTGAGAAGGGATGCTTTTGAGATGAGCGATGAAGACAAAATATCATCAATAGAATCAGATTTCAAAAAAATTATGATAACACTCGGTCTTGATCTTACCGACGACAGTCTGAAAGGTACGCCGAAACGTGTGGCAAAAATGTTTGTAAAAGAAATTTTCAAAGGAATCAAACCCGAGAATATGCCAAAGATGTCCACATTTGAGAACAAATACAAATACAACCAGATGCTGGTTGAAAAGGACATTGCGGTATATTCGACCTGCGAACACCACTTTCTTCCGATCGTTGGAAAAGCACATATCGGTTATATTTCAAACGGCCGTGTATTGGGACTTTCAAAGATGAACAGGATTGTTGAATATTATGCAAAACGTCCGCAGGTTCAGGAAAGACTGACCATGCAGATTGTGAAGGCAATGCAGCACTCGCTCGGCACCATGGATGTGGCCTGTGTGATTGAGGCAAAACACCTGTGTGTGAATTCGAGAGGAATCCAGGACATAGACAGCAGCACTGTGACAGCCGAACTGGGCGGTATGTTTGGAACCGATCCGAATACACGAAGAGAGTTTCTTCACTACATCGGAATGGATTCAAAATACAGAGTATAAGCATTCTCAACCGAAAAGATAAGAAATTGAATAAATCCAAAACAGTACAGTTACAGGTATCGAGACAGTTCATTAATCTTGTGATTTTACTGTTTTGCGGTCTGGGATTTGGTCAGAATGATTCACTGTCGGTGCAGTTTGTTGCCTATTGGGATTTGGGTGATTCTTATGATTACAGAATTACAAAAATCAAAAAAACATTTGACAACAAAGAAACGATCAGCAGTGATTCGACCACTTATTTTGGAACATTTACAGTCATCGATTCAACTGCAAATGAATATCTGATCAACTGGAAATACAAAGCAAACTTCACAGATCTACCGCTCGAATACAGCGAATTGCTGAACAACAACAATATCGTACTCGATTTCAAATACAAAACCAACGAATTTGGCGAGTTTTTGGAACTTGAAAACTGGCAGGAAGTCGCAGAAACAATCCGTTCAAATTTTGATTCGGGAAAAGCTGTGAAAATGAATTATACAAATGACGCCAGCAGCGTACTGATTCAATCGATTTATGATGATTTTTTGACAAAAGAAGCAATTGAGGAACTCGCGCTTGAAGAACTTCAGCTTATTCATTTTCCGTTTGGAAGTGAAATCGATCCGAATGAACCCTTGGTTTATGAAAATGAATTCTCGAATTTTTTGGGCGATGAACCGCTGAATGGCACCACAGAAATCAAATTTTCTGATGTGGATTATGAAAATTACTTTTGTGTTTTTACAATGGAAAGTAAAATCAATTCGGATGACGCCAAACAGATGCTGATTAATTTCTTGTACAGACTCTTTCCTCAGGAACAGTCGGCTGATTTGAATTTGGAAGAAATTGAAAGCATGTTGAAGGAATGGAAATATGATATTTCGGATAATAATTTCTTTTCTTATTTTTATTATCCGGGCGTGCCTTTTGTGATTGAAGCAAACCGTACCGTAGATATATCTGCGGGGAAAATTCAAAGAAAAGTGATTGAAACAAAAAGAATCGAATTAATTTTTGATGACAAATAATGGCTGAATTCAACAATATGATAAAAGAGAACAACTTAAAGATATTTAATTCACTCAGCGGCGAAAAAGAAGATTTTGTGCCGATTCACAAAGACCATGTGGGTATGTATGTCTGCGGGCCAACGGTTTACAGCAATGTCCACCTGGGAAATGTGCGTACTTTTTTATCATTTGATATGATCTATCGGTATCTGGTTCATCTCGGTTACAATGTTCGTTATGTGCGCAATATCACCGATGCCGGCCACCTGACCGATGACGGGAATGTGGACAATGACCGTTTTGTCAAACAGTCAAGACTCGAGAAACTCGAACCGATGGAAATCGTACAGAAATATACAGTCGACTTTCATAAGGTGCTTGAAATCTTCAATTCACTTCCGCCAACCATAGAACCGACCGCAACCGGCCATATCGTTGAACAGATCGAACTTGCACAAAAACTGCTCGCTGACGGATTTGCTTATGTGGTAAACGGCTCTGTCTATTTCGATGTAAAAGAATACAACAAAAGAGGATTGAATTACGGCGAACTCAGCCGAAGAAATATTGAAGATCTGATTTCAAATACACGCGATCTGGACGGTCAGGGTGAAAAACGAAATCCGGTTGATTTTGCACTTTGGAAGAATGCTTCACCCGCACATATCATGCGTTGGAATTCGCCCTGGGGCGCTGGTTTCCCGGGATGGCATCTGGAATGTACGGTGATGAGCACCAAATATCTGGGCGATACTTTTGACATTCACGGAGGCGGTATGGATTTGAAATTTCCGCACCACGAATGCGAAATTGCACAGGCAAAAGGTGCGCACGGACACGAACCGGTCAAATACTGGATGCACGCCAATATGCTGACAATGAACGGTCAGAGAATGAGCAAATCGACCGGAAATTATATACTGCCGATGCAGCTGATCAGCGGTGACAATGATTTTTTTGAAAAAGCATTCAGACCGGCGGTGGTGAGATTCTGCTTTTTGCAGGCGCATTACAGAAGCGTTTTGGACATTTCGAATGATGCAATGATCGCCAGCGAAAAGGGACTGAACCGACTGATGGAAGGAATCAGACATTTGGACGATCTGAAGTCTTCCGACAAATCCACTTTTGATGTTTCAAAATGGCTTGAAGACTGCTATGCTGCAATGGATGATGATTTCAATACACCGATACTGATTTCTCAGTTGTTTGAAGCGGTTCGTGCTGTCAATGCGGCAAAAACCGGAAGCGGCTCACTGACTGACGCTGATATTGAAATATTGAAGAAATCGCTGAAATCTTTTGTGTTTGATGTGATGGGACTGAAATCCGATGATGAAACTTCAGCAACTACCGACAAAATTGACGGAGTGATGCAAATGCTGATCCGGATGAGGAATAAGGCAAGAGCAGATAAAGACTGGGCATTGTCAGATCAGATTCGCGATGAATTGGATGCAATCGGCATTCAGCTCAAAGACGGAAAAGACGGTACCGAGTACAGTTTGAATTGATCATTACTTAGTCAGATTTTTATAAATCACACCGTCCTTGACAATCACCAGAAAATTTTTGTCTGGATCTGCAATCAATGACAGATCTTTGATCGGAATATCGTCCATCAGGAATACATATACCGATATGCTTTCTCTGATCACACCGGGTTCATATTGAAATCCAAATATTGAATATTTTATAATCGGTTGAAGTGTAAAAATTTTTAGAAATTCGGACCGATGAATTGGATTTAATATTATTTTTGGCCGAATTGGAATAATATTAGCAAAAGCAGACAGACTGAATATTTTTTTAATTATTTTTAAAACAAAATAAAACGATATGAAAACGATTCTTGTTCCAATCGATTCCAACAAAGAGGGTGATCTTGTGGCAAGCAAAGCGATAGAGATTGCATCTGCCTTTGAATCAAAGGTGCATCTGGTGCATGTCACTTCTGTCGAAAAAAACAATAAGGAAGACAGCAATTCAGAAATCGATTATATCTCAAACGATAAACTTTCAAAGTTTGAAAAGGAGATGGACATACTGAATCGTTTCAAATCAAAATTTACAGAAGCCGGTCTTCTATGCGAGGTTCATCTGCTGAAAGGCAAACCTCAGCAGCAGATTCTCGGTCTGGCCGAAAAACATCATGTCGATCTGATTATTCTGGGGCTGATCAATCACAGCACACTCTACAAAGTATTTGTGGGCAGTGTTTCAAACGAAGTGATCAAAGGAACCAAGACACCTGTGCTGCTGGTGCCGCCGAGAAAGTAAAATCAATTCAATTTCTGAAATCCTCCTTTTTGATGATAAATTTCAATGATTCTTTGGCAAAAAAGTCTCAAAAGATTTTTAATTGACATAGGTCAATTTTATATTTAGAGTCGGAGTCTATTTTTGCAGCTGATTAATTATTAATGTTTTAAAGAATTAAAAAATGAAAAGAGCCATCTTTGCCATCCTGATTGCAGTTTCAGGAATCATGTCTGCTCAGTCTGTGCAGACCATCAAAAACGACCCCGCTCATTCGATGCTCGGATTTTCGGTTTCTCACATGACCATTTCACTAATCGAAGGACATTTCTCAGATTTCAGTGTTGAATTCAGTTTTTCAAAACCTGATTTTTCGGATGCGAAATTTACGGTGACCGCAAAAACTTCATCAATCGATACCAGAGTGGAAGCAAGAAACAATCATTTGAAATCGGCTGATTTCTTTGAGGTTGAAAAATATCCGGAACTGAAATTTGTTTCGACTTCAATGGTGAAAACCATCGGAAATCAATATGATCTCTTTGGAAATCTGACCATCCACGGTGTTACCAAACCTGTGAAATTAAAAGCAGTTTACAACGGAAGTGTTGAAAATCCGATGTCAAAAGAACTGACACACGGTTTTACGGTCAGCGGAATGATCGACAAATCCGACTTTGGAATCGGTTCAGGTTTTCCGGCTTCATTTGTAGGAAATGACATCAAAATCGTTTCAAATCTTGAATTTCCGGTAAAGAAATAAGAAAATTTAAAATCAAAAAAGTAAGACCGTTTGTCACAAAAGGATAAGCGGTTTTTTTATGATTCTGTGATTTCAGCCTTTGCCAAACCGCTGTTTCTGTATCCGTACAGAAAATAAATCACCAGACCCAGAATCATCCAGACCAAAAACCATTTCCAGCTGACCAATGGGATTTCGACCATCAAATAAGAACAGGTCAAAACGCCCATAATCGGAATGGTTGAATAATTTCTCAGAAAGGTGACGACAGAAGTTGCGGCTGCAAAAATCAGAAATATGATGAACAGCACTTCTTCTGTATTGTCCCAATTGAATTCTGTAAATGCCCGGACGGTGCGTTCTCTGAAAATATAGACAAAACCGATAAAAAGCAGCGGTATCAGCCATTTTCCGTTCAGATAGGGCAGATTGAATTTGCCGGGTTCCTTTTCTTTAGGCGGAAGAAACAACACACCGCCCGACACCAGTACAAATGCAAACAAAGTTCCGATGCTCGTCAGATCGGTGACCAGATCGCTTTCGATAAACAATGCGCCGATTCCGACAATCACACCGGTTACGAGGGTTGCAAACGAAGGTGTTTTGTATTTCGGATGAACTTTTTGGAATTTTTTGGGCAGCAGTCCGTCGCGGCTCATGCTCATCCAGATTCTCGGCTGACCGATTTGGAACACCAAAAGGACAGTCGTTGTGGCGACCACTGCACTGATTGAAACGATGGTCTCAATCCATGGCGCCCTGGTTTTGAACACGAATGCAAGCGGATCGGTGACATTTTTAAAATTTGAATAATTTTCAATTCCGGTCAGTGTGAGCGCAATCAGGATGTACAATCCGGTACAGATCAGCAGCGAATAAATCATTCCGCGGGGCATATCGCGTTGCGGATCTTTGGTTTCCTCTGCCATGGTCGATATCGCATCAAAACCGATGTAGGCATAAAATACGGCGGAAACACCACGCAATACACCTTCAAATCCGTTGGGCAGAAAAGGCCGCCAGTTGTTGGTATCGACAAAAAACGCGCCTGCGACAATCACAAAAAGTATGACCGCCAGTTTGAAGTAAACCATAAAATTCGCAGTCTTTTTACTCTCTTTGATGCCCACATAAGCCAGCCAGGTAATCAGTATCACGATGATGAGCGCAGGCAGATTGAAAAACACTTTCATCTCACCAATCATTGGCGCACTGTTGTATGCGTTCACTGCAAATTCATAGGATTGAATCTTTTCGGGACTCAATATCTCGCCCGAATTCAGTGCAGCCGTCGATTCGACAAATGCATTTTTTGCAGTCACCGGATCGATCAGCATCCAGTCGGGCAGATGAATGTTGAAAACATGCACCAGAAGATTATTGAAATAACTGCTCCATGAAATTGCAACCACTATATTTCCGATCGAATACTCGAGTATCAATGCCCAGCCGATGATCCAGGCGATGACTTCACCAAATGCAACATACGAATAGGTATAAGCACTTCCGGCAACCGGAATCCGGCTTGCAAATTCAGCATAGCAGAGCGCCGAAAAACCGCAGGTGATCGCGGTGATGATAAACAAAGTGGAAACGCCCGGACCGCCGTTGTAGGCCGCCGAACCGATGGTCGAAAAAATTCCTGCACCCACAACTGCTGCGATTCCCATAAAGGTCAAATCCCTGACCGAAAGCACCCGGTTGAGCGATCCCTTTGACTGTCTGCCTTCCTCGACCAGACGGTCGATCGACTTTTTTCTGAAGAGAGAATTTTTCATAAAGGCTTTTGATATAATGGTGTGAATGTATGGATTTTTTGATGAAAACTTTTGGAAGCTTCGGGAAATTCAATTTTTTTTAATTCAGCAATTTTTCAAATGCCTTTCTCGGGCCGTCCGAAACCTGAACTTCGCCACAATAGGTATAATTCAATTTTTTAAGTATTTTCAGCATCGGCAGATTGTCAAAATTAGTATCCACCTTGATTGAAAAAACAGAATTTTCTTTTGCAAATTCTTCAATTTCAGTAAAAAATTTTGTGGCAACTCCTTTTCCGATCACCTCATCCGACACCGCCACCCGATGGACAACCAGAAAATCACCGTTCGAAAGCCATTCACCGTCGATGGTCTGATAGGTCGGTTCGTTGTTAAAAATCAATGCAGCCGAAGCAACGATTTTTTGCCGGTCTGAAAGCAGATAACAATATCCTTTTTCGATATCAGAATGAACCGTTTTTAAATTCGGATAACCGCTCTGCCACTGGCTGCTGCCGTCTTCTTTTCTTCTTCGAATCGCCTGACTCAGGATTTCCCAGACCGATTCGGCATCTTCAGGCTCAGCTTTTCTGAATGTCAGTTGCATAATTTTTGGATTCTGAATTTCAAAGTTATTGATAAGTTGGATAGGATGGTTCTATATTTTTGAAGCCGGACAATTTTTAGACCTGGAAGGTGAGACAAAAGAGGTGAGGCTTGTTCAGATTGTCATCCTGAGTTTATCAAAGGTCAGGTTCAAAGTTATATGATCATCTCTGATTGGTACTGACTGTTTTTGGTCTTCTAATTTCTATCTTTTGAAAAGTTAAATCAGATCCATACCATTCAATTTTTCATACTGCTTTTTAAACCCCAAAGCACCGTAAAAAAATGCCGGAACTCAGGGCCCGGCATTTCATTGTATTGATTTCAGATTCTTATTTCTTAACAATCTTTTTGGTCAGCATCTTGCCGTTCACCTTCATATTCAGGATGTAAACACCTGCAGGAAGATGTCCGATATTGAGCTGTCCGTTCTGAGATTTCAATTCGGTTGTCATCAGTCTTCTTCCGGAAGCATCTGTCAGAATTACTGATTCGATGATTGATTTCTGAGAAACGATGTTCAGCACATCGGTTGTCGGATTCGGATAAACAGTGATTCCGTTGATGTCACTTACCTCGCTGATTCCAAGCGCACCGCAGTCGATATGACCTTCCCATCCGTAAGCTACGCCGACACCGTCAGAAACAAATTCAATGGTGATTGCACCCGAACTGTGGGTAGAGGTAAACTCAGGGCCGGGGTTGTTGTTTCCGGTGATGGTTCCGTTTGCAAACAAAGGATCAGAAAGACTGTCTCCGTCATGTACATACATATAATCAGAGTTGGTTTGAAGTCCGATTTTGTCAAAACTCAATTTTACTTTTTCACCGGTTACATTCGGATAGAAAGTTTTAACAAAATGTTGATTTACACCATAGTTTCCGCTCTCACCGCCTGTATCGGTAAACAAAGTACCGTCGCAGAATCCGCCGGTCAGTACCAGCACTTTTTTGCCGATACCCGCTGAACCGTCTGCACAGATATTGACTACATAGATTTCATAATATTTGTTTGACTGAAGGCCGGTAACATTGAATGTAGTCGAAGTAGTCGAAGTCCATCCGTTTGTTCCCGGGTCTTCACCAAACGGAACCGCTTTGTAATTCCACAAATCAGAAGATTCATCATCGACATCCACCTGTATATCATTAAGATTCAGGTATGTAGCCGTAAGACTTTTGATTGCATAAGTACAGGTGGTGAAACCTCCGGTGCAATCTGTTCCCAGACAGCTTTTTGAATCAACGGTTGTTCTGATCAGCTCACCCGGCTGTGGTCCGAAACCAAGATTGAAGTTGATGCCGACACCCGAAATCAGGTGACAGTAACTCATAATGGTTCCGCCCTCGCTTGGAATCGGCCCGTTGCAACCTTCGCTGTATCCTGCCGCAGGTCCGCAACCGTCAATCGCTGTACCGTTTCCGTTCCATGCACATGCATGTGTGTGTGGAGAACCGAGTGCATGTCCCATTTCGTGGGTCATCGCCATAATGGTCCATGAATAGGTAGGCACCTGTGCATAGGTCATATTGATTCCTGAATATGCGAAATTGTAGTTGGTACAAATTGAATCCAGGTAGGCAACACTTGTGGTTGACGGATAGTTGACCAAATGGGCAAGATCAGCATCAAACTGAACGCCCGATGTTCTGAAATTATCAAGATTCTGACTATAACTTCCGGTATAGGGATCTGCATAAGTCCAGATTCTTACCTGGCTCAGCGCCATATCGATATCGTCATTGTCATACAGTGTACCGATGTTGTTCTGAATACCGGTAATCCAGTCGATGGTCGCCTGAATGTTTCTTGCTTTTTGAACAAAAGGTTTGTATCCGATCTCGTAATAAATTTTGACACATCTGTTTGTGTTCGGAGCCATTGGAGCAGCTGAAGGATCAAAACTGAGATGGTCCATGATCTGCTGATTGTATTCCAAATCATCAACACCGCAGCTGAACGGATTTTCACCCATTAAGTTCACATCGGAATAAGTGATATAATCCTGCTGATCAGCGGATTTTCCCAAAACGATATTTCCATCCTGAAAAGTTGAAATCACACCGATCACATCATTTTCAAAAAAGCTGATGGCAACCAGTGATGTATAATCTCCGTCAACAATTCCTCTGTAATACTGACCGGGAGTGTAATTCAGAATGTTTCCGCTTTCGTCGGTTGCAAAGAAATTGTCGGTCAGCACATTGTGCTTGTACATTTTTACCGCAACTTCTTTGTTCTGATAAGGAACCGAGATGGTAATCAACTCGGGTGCTTCATCCACGATTCTGCTCAATTCCGAAGAATTCATATTCAAAACGGTTACGTCGGTAGCTGACTCCATATACTTGGCCGTTTTGTTGTCGTTGCTTTTTGTAAACAACTCATAACTGTTGAACTGTCTTTTAGCAGTCATCAATTCCTGAACCTTTTGGGATACCGAGCCGACCTGGCCAAAAGCAAATCCGGTAAAGATCAGAAATATCAAAAATCCTAATTTCTTCATTGTTTTTTGTGTTAATTAATTATTTTGAAAATTTCGCATAAGCGCCAAATATAATTATTTTAAAATAAATAATTTTGCAAATCATGATAAAAATCAAATTTCTTATTGTCGGTCAGGGTGTTGCGGGCAGTTGCTTTGCACTCAAACTCATTCGTGAAAACAAAAGTTTTCTGATCATAGACCAAGACAAAAACAAAGCTTCGAAGGTAGCAGTCGGTGTATTCAATCCGGTGGTACTCAAACGCTTTTCGCTGATTTGGGATGCCGAACCGCAACTCAGACTGATGCATCAATATTTTGAGGAATTTGAAAAAATATGCGGTCAGAAACTGATCAGTCAGATACCCACTTATCGAATTTTTAAAGACCCTGACGAGGTCAAAACCTGGCAAAAGAAATCAAAAAAACAGGAACTCCTGCCCTTTATCAGCAAAGAAATCATTACAACCGAACATGCCAACATCAATTCACCGCTCGGATATGCAGAAGTCAGACAGACCGGAAGAATAAAACTTGGAGAATGTCTAAATGCTTTTAAAAATGACCTGACCGAAAAAAATCAATACATCAACCAAAGATTTGATTATTCAAAACTTCAAATTTCGGATGACCGAATTCAGTACGGAGATATTTCGGCTGAAAAAATAATTTTTTGTGAAGGATACGGAGTGAAGGACAATCCCTGGTTCAAAGATCTGCCGGTGATCGGCGTAAAGGGCGAAGTGCTGAAAATCAGAACTTCAACCTTGGTCCCAAAAGCGATTTGGAAGGCGTTCAATTTTCTGATGCCGATCGAAAATGACATCTGCTTTACTGCTTCGACCTACGACCGGGACGATCTGACACCCGAACCGACCGAAAAAGGAAAACAGGAAATAATGAAACATCTGGAAGAAATCTACAAAGGTTCATACAGCGTTATCGATCATTCAGCCGGCATCAGACCGACGGTTGTTGACAGACGGCCGCTTGTCGGAAGTCATCCCAAATTCAAAAATATGTATATCCTCAACGGAATGGGTACCCGGGGAACGCTGCTTGCTCCACGGATGACCGAATATCTGTACGATTATATCGAAAACGGTACTCCGATCAACAGTGAGGCGGATGTGAGGAGGTTTTATGCAGGTTGATGGAAGTCTGAAATTCTATCTTCTAACTTTTAACTTTGAAGATGGAAGTGGGTTGTGGGGTGTTGGATGTTCAAACAAACTTCTAACCTGAAACCCCGAACGCCCTTCTATTCTCTGACATCAAAATCCAAAAAACTTTCTTTTTCCCGGTCGTGTATCATCCTGATAAAACTCAAGCAACCAGACCATTGCAAGGCCTGCAACATACGACCAGATGTTGTCAAAACTGAAAATTGCACCCAGAAGATTTGAAAAGACAGGGCAGTCCGAAAAACCGATATTTTCAATCCAGCCAAAAGATTTTGAGATTTCAAACAAAAGCGCAAAACCGGCAACGCAATAGACGGTGATTTTTTTGCTCACTCCGAAAAAGGTCTGAACCAGACAATAAATCAAAATCACAAAACCGACATTGCCCACATTTCGATTGAACTCGACATTGGTCGAAAAAAACATCATAAACAGCATTGCTGCCAAAACAAGAACCGAATAAAGACCGTACTTTTTATCAAATTTTAATTTCACACTTTAAAATTAAGCACAATTGAAATAAGAACAAAGAATACAGTCGATTTAAGCTGTCGTTTTCTTTGAAATGAATTATTTCGGCTAATTTTGAAAAACTCAAAACAAATCGGATGATCAGTTGTTTTATTTTTGATCTCGACGGTGTAATCGTCAACACTTCGGTTCATCATTTCCACGCCTGGCAGCAGATTGCCGATAGATTAGGAATTGAATTTTCCAAAAATGACAATCAGAAACTCAAAGGAATCAGCCGTGAGGATTCGCTCAAAACACTGTTAGAAATCGGAAATCAAAAAATTTCAGACACCGAATTCAAAAAATTGCTCGATCTGAAAAACAGCATTTATCTCGATCTGATCAATGGTACGGATGAAACTGTAATCCTTCCGTCGGTAACAGAAAAACTGAATTTTCTGAAAACCTCCGGCTATAAAATCGCATTGGCATCGTCGAGCAAAAACGCAAAAACGGTTTTGAGCCGAATTGGTCTCAAAGATTTTTTTGAGGTGATCATTGACGGCAATCAGATTTCAAAACCCAAACCCGA
This sequence comes from Weeksellaceae bacterium, assembly GCA_041677705.1. GTDB lineage: Bacteria > Bacteroidota > Bacteroidia > Flavobacteriales > Weeksellaceae > Moheibacter. Next base: position 45,166 of record JBAYPM010000011.1, read on the forward strand.
TCCTGAGATTTTTCTGACAGCAGCCAAATTAGCAGAAACCAAAACCCAAAACTGTGCGGTATTTGAAGATGCATTTGCGGGAATCAGTGCTGCAAAAGATGCGGGTATGCTGGCCATCGGAATCGGAAACAAAGAAGTTTTACACAATTCGGATTATGTTTTTGAGAATTTCGGTCAGATTTCAAATCAATTTTTGGAAAGTTTGTAACTAAAGTTTCTGAATTCTGATTTTGAAATGCGTTATACAACGGGTTGCAGCTGCGTCTTAGCCATGGTGATCAATTCCTGAGTCAATTCGGCAGTCTTTTACTTTTGTAATTCAACCAAAATATAAATTAAACAATAAGTTATCTGATATTGAAGCCGGCTGTTAAATTCACTCCGAAATTTGAGCCAATCATCCATCAGATCAAATTTTAACATTTTGGTATATAAATTGCAAAAAATCAAATCCAAATTAATAAAATTATGAAAAAAGTATTTTTAATTGCAGCCGTCGCAGGTCTGTTCATTGCAGGTTGTAATTCAACCAAAGAAGAAAGTTTAGTCAATGCTGATGAACAGTCCGAAGAACCGGCTATCGATATGTCAAACTCAAAAAATTCAATCCAATATCTCGGAACCTACAAAGGTGTCGTTCCCTGCGCTGACTGTGAAGGAATCGAAACTGTAATCACACTGAACCCCGACGAGAGTTACGAAATCAAAGAAACCTATCTCGGAAAGTCTGATAATTCGTTTGAAGACATCGGAAGTTTTGACTGGATGGATGACGGAAACCGACTGAAACTCGAAGATACAGACTCAAATATCAGATTTTTTGAGGTGGCAGAAAACAAACTGATTATGCTCGATTCGGAAGGCAATCCGGCAGAGGGTCCAAATGATAAAAATTATGAATTGATTAAGCAATAAAAAAACACTTTGGCACACCCTTTGCGATATGCTATTCGGAATTTAGTAAAATAAATTGTCCTCATGTGTTAATTAAGATAAGGAAGCCCGTTGAATGCGGGCTTTTTTATTGGATTGAGTTTCTGAATTGAGCCCTTTCGGAACTGTCAGAAATCTGCTCCCAAAATCACTCAGTTTTCTTCGGAGAAAATATTTTTCACAGTACGCCACAAATTTCTGAATTGGTTCGAAAAACAAAACAATTAATAATCAATATATGTGATGCTGAAAAAATCCCGAAGGGATTCAACCATAAGTAACCATTGCTACAACTTATTTCATGGTTCAACCCGCCTCCGCGGGTTGGTTCTGGGGGATGGTTATTGTCCCCCCGATTTCATCGGGGGTTATTAACAGTTGAACCACTTCGTGGTTCTAATTTCAATGCACATTCTTTTGATACAAATTCATTTTTTTTGTTATGGATTCTGCGAGGTTAAAAAAACCCCGAAGGGATTGAACCATAAATAACCATAGGTGCAACCTATGGAAAATAAATCGAAAACCGAATCCAACCCCGAAGGGGTTGAACCATCAATAACCATAGCTACAACCTATGGAAAAAAAACATCTTCTGAATTGGTTCGAAAAACAGAACAATTGACAATCCATATATGTGATGCTGAAGAAAATCCCGAAGGGATTGAACCATAAGTAACCATAGGTGCAACCTATGGAAAATAAATCGAAGACCGAATCCAACCCCGAAGGGGTTGAACCATCAATAACCATAGCTACAACCTATGGAAAAACAACATCTTCTGAATTGGTATGAAAAACAGAACATAAGACAATCAATATATGTGATGCTGAAGAAAATCCCGAAGGGATTGAACCATAAATAGCCATAGGTGCAACCTATGGAAAATAAATCGAAGACCGAATCCAACCCCGAAGGGGTTGAACCATCAATTGCCATGTGCAATAGGCTATTAACAGTTGAACCACTTCTCGGTTCTAATTTCAATGCACATTCTTTTGATACAAATTCATTTTTTTTGTTATGGATTCTGCGAGGTTAAAAAAACCCCGAAGGGATTGAACCATAAATAACTATAGGTGCAACCTACGGAAAAACGACGTTTTCTGAATTGGTATGAAAAACAGAACATAAGACAATCAATATATGTGATGCTGAAGAAAATCCCGAAGGGATTCAACCATAAGTAACCATAGGTGCAACCTATGGAAAATAAATCGAAGACCGAATCCAACCCCGAAGGGGTTGAACCATCAAATCAAAACAAATATTTTTCATCAAATTCTATCTCATGTCTTTTGTCTAAAAGCGAAGCGGTCTTAAATCTTTGTCGGACACGACTGGTTAGAGATATATTTGGCTTTTTTTTGGCTTTTTTTCGACTTTCATTTTCCATCTTCTTAGCAAAAGGCGTGAGACATCAGACTTTGAGATGTGAGACTTCTTAAAATCAAAGGTTAGAGATATATTCGGCCATTCACATGATACTGTAACAAATTTTAAATCCATTTTTTTTATCATCCGAATTTGACTAACTTTCTGCTTCAAACTCTGCTGAAAAATGGAATATCGTCAGAAATCAATCAAATCCTGGGCAGCCGACGACCGGCCGAGAGAAAAATTTATTGACAAAGGTCATCGGTCGCTTTCGGATTCTGAACTGCTCGCCATTCTTTTGAGATCCGGGAATCAGGAAATGGACGCGGTTGAACTTGCAAAATCAATCTTGGCTTCGGTCGGAAACAACTGGAACGATCTGTCCAGACTGACTGTCAGCGATCTCTGCAAATTCAAAGGAATCGGGAAAGTCAAAGCCATCACCATCATCACCGCATTGGAAATCGGAAGAAGAAAAGCTTCACAGCAGTTGCCCGAAAAACCACACATCCGAAACGGAAAAGACACCTTCATTCTGATGCAGCCGATTGTCGGTGATCTGGGCATAGAAGAATTTTGGGCGCTTTTTCTCAATCAGAAAAATCAGGTCACACGAAAAGAACGAATCAGTTCCGGAGGAATCACACAAACCGTGGTCGATCCGAGAGTGATTTTCAAACTTGCACTCGATGAGGCCGCAACCGGCGTTATACTGGTTCACAACCATCCGTCTGGGAATACCCGGCCGAGCAATCCCGACAGAATGCTGACCCAAAAATTAAAAAATGCCGGAAAAACATTGGAAATCGAAATATTGGATCATGTGATTATCACCCAAAAATCTTACTTTAGCTTTGCCGAAAATGGAGAGCTCTGACACTGGCCGACAAAACAATAAACGATGCAAAAAATCCTGATCTATTCACCCGAAATCACACGGCGGATTCGATATGTATTTGATTTTATACTGAATGATTTTTCGGGATTTGAAACCGAATATACGACCGACAAAGAACAGCTGAAATCTTCAGAAATTCCGACGATCGGTTATTCAAAAGAAAAAATCGGTGATGAAATCCATTTTCTGTCCGATGATTTTATGTTTGAAACCGAAATATCAGAAAACATCGAATTTGACCGGCTCAATCCGGTGGGAAAGATTTTTTATGCACTGAGCCGTTATGAGGAATATCTGCCAAATCAAAGGGACAAACACCAAAGACTGTCGGGTGTGGGAAGGGTTTATCAGACGCCTTTTGTCGATGCGCTGATCATCGAATTTCAAAAACAGCTGAAAACAGTTTATCCCGATTTGGAATTCAAAAAAAGAAAATTTGAAATCATACTCACCTCAGATATCGACCAGGCGTGGAAGTACAGACACAAAGGCTTTGTCAGAACCTGGGGCGGAATTTTGACCGATCTTTTCAAAGGACATTTCAAAGAAATTTCAAAAAAAACTGCTGTGATTTGGGGCGGAAAAAAAGATCCGTTTGACTGTTTTGATGATTTCAAATCGCTGAAAGAAAAATATGATTTCCAAATGATTTTTTTCTGGCTGCTCGGTGATTATGCCAAATTCGACAAAAACAATTCTCCCAACAATGGCGCTTTCAGACGAAAGATCAGAGAAGTTTCGGAATGGTCTGATTTTGGGATCCATCCTTCTTATGAATCATCAAAATACAAAATCAAACTCAAAGTCGAGATCGGCCGGCTATCGGGCATCTTGGATAAACCTGTCCATCGTTCGAGACAGCATTACATCAAACTCAATTTACCCAAAACCTATCTCAATCTCATCGAATGCGGCATCACAGACGATTACACCATGGCCTATGCCGATGCAACCGGTTTCAGGGCGGGCACCACTGCCCCATTCCGCTGGTTCAATCTGGAAAATGATGAAATTACAAATCTGAAGATTCATCCTTTTTGCGCAATGGATGTTTCGATGCGTAATTATATGAAATTGTCGGCTGAAGAATCAATTCGGGAGCTTGCACGGCTCAAATCCGAAATCAAAAAAGTGGACGGCCGGATGATACTTTTGTTTCACAACTCAAATCTGGATGAAGGCTGGGAAGGCTGGAAAGAGGTTTTGGAGAGTGTTTTGGAATGACTGAGGTTTTCCGAAAAAAGACTGTGTGTCTGACATGATCAAACAAAGTGACAGTTTGTGGCTCACAGCTGATTTGAAACTTACTCAGAATCCCGCGACCGAATCACGGATTGCAATAGACCGGCCCCTCAGACAATGATGACCGCCAAATAATCTTATGAATTAAGCTGTTGAAATTAAAAATCTAATTTGAATAAATTTGAATCATCTCAACTTCCAAAACTTAAAATCATGACAAAAAATTAGATTCTAATTTCAATTTGTTTAAATTTGATTAAAATAAAAACAACCAACCAAAATCCAAAAATTAAATTTCTTATCATTGAGTGATTACAGCCCCAAGTTCTAAGAAACCAAATCTGCCAGCAGAAACAAGCCGCAAAGCCAAAACAGAGACATCAGAAATTTATTTTTACGGTACATTTTCAATGAAAAAGTATGAAAATTCTGTTTGCATATGATACAACGGATCATGACAATGAATTTGTCAGAATCCACATCGGTCTTCTGAAAGAACTCGGACATGAGGTGACCGCTTCACTTCATGAATTCTGGCATCCAACCACAGAATATGACTTTGTGATCATCAACTGGCCTGACTATTTTTACGGTTTTCGGGGCGATATCACAGATGAGGAAGTCGAAAAGTTCAATGATGCCATCGAAAATTTGAGAAAGACAAAACAAAAGATCATCACTTTTTATCATGATGAATATTCGCATTATGGCAGAAACCCGAATCTGAACCTGCTCTACGATATCTGTTATGACAAAACCGATATCATGCTTCATTTGGGCGAATACTCAAAACACAAAGACGAAAAAATCTATGACCGGGCAGTCCATCTGATCATGCATCATCCGCTCTACCGCGAATACAGTTTTGGCATCGAAAAGAAGAAAGCAAGATCTGCGCTTCCGGTCAGAAAAGCCAAATTCCTGGTGATTGTGCCGGGTGCAATCCGAAAAAAAGAGGAAATTGATTACTGCATTTCGATCTACAGGAAACTCGACATTCCAAATAAGAAACTGGTTTTTCTGAGGTCATATTTCTATACTTATTTTCCAAAGATCAACTCATTTTTCACCGCCCGCAAGTGGGTCAAAAACAAATACTTCAGCAAGTATTACAAATATTTTGGCAACATCCGTTTTCGATCCGGTTATCTCAAACCGGAAGAACTTTCAAACTGGCTTGCCGGATCGGATCTGGTGATCATTCCCAGAACCGATATACTCAACTCGGGTGTGATTTTTATGACGGCACAATACGGCAAACCGATGATCGGCACCGGTTTTGGCAATATGGGTGAACTGCTTGATTTTCTGGGTCAGAAAAAAATCAAAGATCCGAGATCGGTCGACAAAAAGGAGCTGATGGATTTTATAGCATCACAAAAAGGGAATTCAGAAAAGCTGAAAGAAAAAGTTGCAGAATATTCTTCTGATGAAAAACTGAAACAGGAATGGATCGGGATTTTGGATGGGTTTGGGCTTCGACAAGCTCAGCCTGACGACGCTTCGACAAGCTCAGGGTGACTGCGATTTGATTAACTCAGGGTGACTGCGCTTTGATTAACTCAGGATGACGACCCTGTATCCAAAAACAAAGTGGGGGCCCTACTAAGCTGATAGACCCCCACTCATTTTTCCAGTAAGTTTGATTTGATTGGTTGGTATTAATTATTCACAAACTTTCTGGTTACAAACTCTCCGGTTTCAGTTTTTACGGTAACCACCACAATTTGGTGATTAAAGTTCAGCGCATCGATCCGAAGTTCATTCGAATTGACGTCCGACTTTTTGTAAACCGAACGACTGTTTAGGTTGAAGAGCTCTACTTCAGTTATCTTATCGATGGTCGATGTGATAACGATCTGGTTGTCAATTTTTGCAAATAAAATCTGATTGCTGATTTCTGCAGCAGTTCCGATGATATTGCCCGGTCGGTAAACGATCACAAAACGATCATTGAACTGGCCGGCTCTGGTCAGAAACTTATAGGGTTTGTCGGTAATTTTTACGGTCTTGTTCAGCAACTTGTCAATCAGGTAAATGTTCTGTGACGCTGCAAAGATGCCGTCTGAATTATAAACTTCGATGATATAAGTTCCGGCTTCAAAAGATTTATAACCCAAAGGAACCTGATCTTCAATTCTGAAAGGCGCCCTGCCCTGGATATTCAGCTTTTTGGTGTCCAATATACTGTATAAACCGTTTGAACCACCGGAGCCTTCTGTGTCATCGGCCGAAAATTCATCGGTTCCTCCGTCAAAATAAACAACCGCCATCATTGTCTGAATACCCGACGGAGATGTCAGAGTCAGCCAGTAACGGTTGTATTGGTTGTCAAAACCGGCAGGTTTTCCAAAAAAGTCTATACTTCCAGCCGTTGTCCGATATGCATTTGTGAAATTCAGTGTGCCGCTTATTGCCTCAATCATAAACCCAGTTCCTGTTTTTACATTTCGGTCAGGCACCTTATTGCAGCCTGAACCATACTCAGAACATTCAGCCGCATTTCCGGTATTGGATACTGCATTGTATTTTGCATAATGATCACCTTCGTAACCAGATCCCTGCTGTTCATGAAGCGTATTGCCGGTGTTGTCCCAGAAATAGAAAGTAGATCCTATTTTGGTATTGTTGTTATCATACAATGCCTTGATGTCCAAATTGGACGGATAAGGATTGCCGAGCAGATTAAATTTATTCCCGCTTGTGTTCAGTGTATAATTCAGCGGGCCGTTGAAAGGTACGCCCATCAGTTTGCCCGAAACGGTAGCCGTGCCGCTGCCGGGTGATTCTTTCACCGCATAAGCCAGTCCCGAAACATAAGGCCCGGCGGTTTCATAGAAATAATCGTTTCCTGTATTATATACCTGAACGCTTGTCGGATTGGGCGTATAAATCGAAGTTTTCATATCTCTGCCCGAAACCACAGGCGCAGTCACATAATTGTACTGTTTGCGTTCGGCTGAGAATTTGAAATCTTTTTCAACTGTGATTTCACCTGAGTTGATTGAAGTATCACCATTTATTTGAAGAAGATTTCCGTTGTGTTTGATGACCACATCCGCTTCATTTCCGGTGCCCAAATGATTGAAGTAATCAGTAACTGTCAGTGAGCCCCCACCCTCAATGGTGAGACCGCCTCCATCTGCAATGATCACATTTTTTGCAAATGCAGCCGTGGTTCCATCAATAATAGGTTTGTGAGATGTACTTGGAATTCTGACGCAATGGTCAGCAGTGGGGATACCTCCCTCGTTCCAGTTGGCTGCAATGTTCCAGTCTGTACTTGCCGGGCTTATCCAATTCTTGTCACCACGGCGGACGGTAACGGTTGTCTGTGACGGACAACCGACAGCTGTACTTGAATTTACCGTATAAGTTGTTGTGGACGATGGTGAAGCATAAACCGTTTGTACATTTTCTCCATTATATGAAACTGTTCCTGTGCCATCCAGATACAGACCTGCATATGGTGTCCATTCAAAGTTGGTTGGCAGCGGTACACCGGTTATTATTATGTCGTCAATAAGCCAATACCAATCAAAACGACCTTCGTAGTTAAATCTTAATAATACGTATGGATTACCGGCGTAAGCATTTAGGTTTACTGTTTCAGATGCAAAACTGGTTGGACCGCCTACATCACTTCCGGTATATGTTCTAAGAATATTCCAATTTAATCCACCATCTGTAGAAATTTCAACAGTTGCTGTGCTATAATAAAATGGATAATTATTTTTGGTTCTATAGTAATGATTAAATGTCAGGTTGATCGGTGCATCATAATCCAACAAACTGATTGGGGGAGAATTTAAGCTGCTAACCATCTGATAAAATCCTACTGCAGCACTATTAACACCCGCAAAATTCGAATTATCAGGACTCGATACACCGCCACCACTTGCATATAAATGCCATTGGGCATCATCCACATTGCCACCAACTGAAACGGCAGCCGAACTAATCCACGGATTTTTAATCGGATCAAAATCTTCAAACAGAGCTTCAGGAGGAATAACCCCGCCGCTTACATCTATTCTTTTGAATTCATTGGTACAGGCAATGGTTTCTACCGGATTGGGAACAATCAGTGTAGGCGGTGGAGTTACCGCAATTATAATTAAAGCATAAGCTGCGTTTACACCTGTCGGACAACCTGTTTTGGTCGCCACAACGCCATATAATGTAGATTCAGTCGGATTCACATTTATAGAACTTCCGGTTCCAACCAGCGTTCCTGTGTGTGTATCATTGTCCCAATCGGTGTACCAGGTATAGGTATAACCTGAAGTTGTACTGCTTGCACTCAGCGTAACCGTATCTCCCGCGCATATTACAAAATCTGAAGCAGTAGCTGTAATCGGATCGCAGCTAACCGGTGTTCCAACATTGACGCTGTATTCTTCAGTTTGACCAAATTCGTTAATTTCGCATGGGGAGGCTGTATAACTACCATAATTTTTAACAACTCTCATTTTGGTTATTCCTGATAAGGCAGAAGCAGGGACAGCAATATTTCCAGTTAGCGTTATTGCATCTATTCCTGTTGAATTTCTTATGGAACCTATATTATATCTTTCTCCGATGTCATTAAAATCTCCATCCTGATTCCAGTCTATAAATACAGTAAAATAATTTGTGTAATTACCGTTTGTATTTCCTTTCATTGATATAGGAAAAGAGTTTCCTTGAGTGACATTTGCAGTTAAATCACAAAAATATTCGTTTTGTGGATTTTGATTGACAATTCGATCTGTTGTATTGTTGATTCCGGCAAAGGTCACGTTTGTAATAGGTTCTACTTCTATAAAAGTGTTGGTACAATACGGACGATCATAAAACACAACGATTAATCCTTCAGCACCGGCTCCACCAGTTCTGTTGCCACCACCATTGGTTCTATGGGCACCTCCGCCACCTGCACCAAAGAGTTCACCGTTGGCACCATTATTATTTCCGGTTGCTCCAGCGCCACCTGCACCCCCTTGAGGACCATTATTATTTCCTCCAGCCCCGCCAAAGTTGTCAGTCCCTGCAATTCCATTTCCTCCAATAACGATAATATCCCCTATTGAATTCGCAGCAGAATAAGCAATTCCTCCGGCTCCGTTATTTTGACCTCCTCCACGTCCACCTTTGGCCATAATAGTTGAAATATCAAAAAACCAAGTGTCACCACCGTTACTGCCTGAGTTATTTCCATTTCCACCTGCTCCGCCGGCACCAACTTTAACATCCACAACACCAGGAGTAACTATATTAAAAGTAGTCTCACACGTTGCCGATCCGGATCCGCCTCCACCACCTTGGTTATTAGTTGAGACGCCTCCTCCTCCGGCGCCTCCTCCATAAGTCTGAACGGTAATTTGATTCACATCACAGGGTGTTTCCCATTTTGTATGATTCAAAGTTATAAATTCAACCTGTTGTTGACCAAAAAGAAATGGACTATTAAAAAAGAGGGCTAATACGATATAATAAATATAATTATTCTTCATAATGAAAAGATTATTATGATAACTTCTGTATTGGGTTATCTGTTATTTTAATAATTTAATTTATCAGATTCAGTTAGACTCGAATTCTCATTGGGATTCGCCTTCTCATTTTTCGAATCTGAATCAACAGGAACTGATTTGCTTACTTTTTTTGCGTTAACTTGTTTTGCAGTTCGTATCATCTCTATATTTTCCTGATTTGGAATTAGAAAATTATCCTGTCCTGTTGTTTTTTCGATAACCGCTCTCTTAGAGTTTGCAGGCTCTCCTTTGTCAGATTTTTTTTCAACCTTTGACGATTCAATATTTGATTCCTGAATTGGTTGAAGTAAAGCCTGCTCAACTTTTATAGTTGACTGCTCAACATACTGTGTTTCGTTTTGCCCAAAAGCAAATCCGGTCAGAAAGACAAAAACAAATGCAATAAAAATTTTTCTGATTTTAGATGGGTGATTGTAATTTTTAATCCCCAAAGAATTCTCCCACATAGGGAAAATAGTAGATAGTTTTTTCATATCAGCTTAGTTTGGTTTTACAAAAGTAAATAAAAATCTCAGTTCTACAAATTTATTTTTTATGTTCCGTTCTGATAATTAACGAATTGGGCTGTTGGCGGGCTGTTGATAAGATTTTGAACTGATCTTTGTCAGAGTGCGGGGGCTTCGACAGGCTCAGCCTGACGGAGGAATGTGGGGTGTCGGGTGTGGGATGTAGAGACTTCTAACCTGGAACCTGAAACTTGGAACCTGCGCTTCGACAAGGCTCAGCCTGACGACATTAACTTCTATTGCGCCAGGTCTTCAAATATCATTTCAGCAGTTCGTTCGGATGCGCCCGGGCCGCCCAGTTTTTTTCTGAGTCTTTGGTAATCGTTCAGAATCCGTGAACGTTTGGGTTCACTCAGAATATGATTGAGTTCGGTTTTCAGATTTTTGGCGGTCAGATCGGACTGGATCAGTTCTTTTACCACTTCCCTGTCCATGATCAGATTGACCAGAGAGATGTATTTGACAAATTTCACCACTCTTTTCCCGATTTCATAAGAGATTCGGCTGCCCTTGTAACAAACCACTTCAGGCGTGTTTAGCAGAGCGGTTTCCAGTGTCGCAGTACCCGAAGTTACCAATGCAGCTTCTGAATTTCGGATCAGATCATAGGTTTTCCCAAAAACGATTTTCAAATCCTTTCCGCCCACCTGATGATAAAATTCTTCGTCCTGCGAAGGCGCACCCGCCACCACAAACTGATAATCCGGAAAATATTTTTGAACCGAAAGCATGATCGGCAGTTTGACACTGATCTCCTGCCGGCGGCTGCCCGGAAGAAGTGCAATGATCTTTCGGTCGTCCAGTTGATTTTCGGTTTTGAACTGCTGTTCATCGGTTTCGGCCAGATCTTTCATCGCATCCAAAAGCGGATGACCCACAAAATCGACTTCAAAATCATATTGGGCGTAAAAATCTTTTTCGAACGGAAGGATCACAAACATCCGGTTGACAAACTTTTTGATCTGATGCACCCGGCCGGTTTTCCAAGCCCAGATTTGAGGCGATATATAATAATAGACTTTGATGCCTAACTTTCTGACAAATTCTGCAATCCTCAGATTAAAACCCGGATAATCGATCAGTATGACCGCATCGGGTTTCCAGTTTTCGATGTCTTTTTTACAGAATTTAATGTTGCCGAGTATGGTTCTCAGATTCATGATTACTTCAGCAAAACCCATAAATGCAAGATCCCGATAATGTTTGACCTGTGTTCCGCCCTGCTGCTGCATCAGATCGCCGCCCCAAAATCTGAATTCAGCTTTCTGATCTTTGATTTTCAGCTCTTTCATCAGATTGGATCCGTGCAGATCGCCCGATGCCTCGCCTGCTATGATATAATATTTCACTCTTGACTTTTGTTCGAAAAAACAAAGATATAATTTTGAATTCAGGAAACAGCGGTATGAAATTGTAATAATTCCATCGTTTTCTGCGTTGAGTGAATAAATCAAATTCCAAAAAAATGAAAAAATTGCTGAAACTCACCGCGCTCATGAGCCTTTTTATCGCACTTTCCTTTGTGCCGACCCATAACAAAACCACGGTAGTACTCGATGCCGGACACGGCGGAAAAGATATGGGTGCGCAGAATGACGGATTTTCCGAAAAGGATTATACACTTGCTATTGCAAAACAGATCGTCAGACAAAATCAAAACAAAAACATTGAATTTGTACTGACAAGAGACGGTGATCAGTTTGTTTCATTGGATGAAAGAACCCAAAAAATCAATCAGATCAAACCCGATCTAATGATTTCGATTCATCTGAACAATGCCCAAAATACGGATACAAACGGTATTGAGTTCTATGTGAGCAATGAGAATCCGCAATACGACAAATCGATGAAATATGCAGAAATGCTTTCAGAGAATTTCGGACATTCGATTTTTTACAATCGGGGTGTAAAAGACAATCGATTTTATATTTTGAGAAATTCTGATTGTCCGGCGATCATTGCAAATATCGGTTTTTTGTCCAACCGCAAAGACAGAGATTATCTGAAATCAGAAGGAAGCAAAATTGATATTGCCGATAAAATCCTGAGTTTTATCGACGGTTTGAATCATTAATTGACAGCTCTCAACAGCACTGTATAGACCGGAAAGTGGTCGCTGTATCCGTCCGGATAATAGGTGTCGCCGCCAAACATTCTGTACGGATAACCTTTGTAGGGTCCGTCGGGCGAATGAAGATAGGACGGTGAGAAGATTTCGACTTTGTACAATTTATAGGTTTCAAATTTCTTTTCGTTGTCAACCAGTGTTCCGGTGACAAAAAACTGGTCGAACAGATTCCACGAATCCCGATAGGCAAGCGTGCCCAAACCTTTTTTGTACATGCTTTCCATCGGATTGTAGATATCTCCTTTTTTGACCTGTTCTTTTTTTCCGACGGTTCCGATTCCTTCTTTGATGCTCACATTGACCGGATCATCGTTGAAGTCACCCATTGCAATGATTTTTGCATCCGGATTTTCAGCTCTGATTTCATCAAAGATCGCTTTTTCAACTTGGGCAGCTTTCATACGGTTGGGCTGGCTTCTTTTCTCGCCTCCAAAACGCGACGGCCAGTGGTTGACCAGAAATGTAATTTCTTCGCCGTCCAAAAGTCCGGTGACACGAAGCACATCACGGGTATAAATCTTTTTTCCGTCAGGATCGGTGATATCGATCGGATAAGGTTTTGCTTGGGTCACCGTAAATCTGCTTTTCTGATAAATCAGTGCCAGGTCGATTCCTCTTGCATCAAATGAGTTGAAATGAACCACACCGTAATTGTATGGTTTCAGTACAGGCTGAGCCACCAGATCTTCAACCACTTCTTTGGTTTCAACCTCACTCAGACCAACGATGACCGGCGGTGTTCCGGTTTCATCCTTTCCGATTTGAGAAATCACTTTTGCCAGCTGATGGAGTTTTCTGTAATATTTTTCGGAATTCCATTCTTTTTTTCCTTTGGGCGAAAATTCATCTTCCTGAAGAATCAGCGGACGAATGATTTTTTTGCCGTCGATCAGATCATAGGTAAATCTGCCTTTGAAATAAACGGTATCGTATTTTGAAATATCTGATTTTGGGATTGAAAGGTGGTAAAGCGGGTCGTCGGGCTTTCGCGTTCCGTCCACATAGTCAACCGAGACGATGGTGTCAAAAAGGTTTTCAACATTGTAAAACGCAACGGTTGCAGACCTGTATTTTTGCTGTGCTGACAGAGATGTTGATAAGAAAATCAGAACAAATACAGTGATTAGCCGAGATTTATTAAATTTACACATAACAATTTTATTAAATTTGCCGCTCTAAGCGAAATTTCAGTTTGCTAAAATAAAGATAAAAATTCTTTAAATGAATAAATTATTGTTTACAATGGCCCTGCTGATCCTCACCGGAATCGGACTGATGGGTCAGACCAAAATTTCGGGAATTGTGAAAGACAGTTCCACCGATAAAGAAATTTATAACCTGAACGTACTGATGCTTGAAACCGGTGAGCAGGTACAGACCGACCGGATCGGTTATTTCCAGTTTGTGGATGTACCGGCCGGAATTTACACCATCAAAATCTCGGGCATCGGCTATCAGAGTGTGGAACAGACCGTTCAGACCGACGGCCAGACGGCTGTGGATCTGGGCAACCTGTATGTCAATTTCAATCCGGCAGGCGAAACCGTCGGAATCATCACACTGACCGATGACGAACTCGATGCGGATGAAACTTCTTCTCAGTCTTCGGCTGGTCTGCTCCAGTCTTCACAGGATGTATTTGACAGAACAGCCGCTTTTGAACTCGGTGCTTACTGGTTCAAAACAAGAGGTTATGACAACAAATACAGCGATGTGTTTTTTAATGGAGTCAGAATGAACAAAATCAACAACAATCGCGTCAATTTTGGCGATTGGGGCGGTTTGAACGATGTGACCAGAAGACCTTTTGAACAGACCAACGGCATCAATCCTTCCGAATTTGCATTTGGAAGCGTGGGCGGAACAACTTATATTGATACCCGTCCGTCGCTGATGAGAAAAGGAACCAGTCTTGCCTATTCGTTTACCAACCGTTCGTACAACCAGCGTGTCCTTGCCACTTACAACACCGGTCTGATGAAAAACGGCTGGGCGATTATGGGTTCGTTTGCAAGAAGATGGGCCGAGGAAGGAGTAATTGACGGAACTTTTTATGATTCTTATGCCTACTATCTGGCTGTTGAGAAAAAAATCAACAACAATCATACAATCACCTTTACCAGCTTTGGCGCACCGACCAGAAGATCGACCAACAGTCCGAATACTCAGGAGATTTATGATCTGATGGGTAAAGATTACAATGCTTACTGGGGATGGCAGGACGGCGAAAAAAGAAGTGAAAGAGTCAGAAAATTCTTTGAGCCGGTCAATTTGCTGACCCACTATTGGACCATCAACAGCAAGTCAAGACTGACCACAACGGTCGGTTATCAGTTCGGAAAAGACAGCAGAAGCCGTTTGGACTGGAACCACGCAAACAATCCTTCACCGATTTATTACAGAAATATGCCGAGTTATTATGAGTCATTGGCTGATTCTACACCGGATTTGGTCAATATGGTGATTGACCGATGGAAAAACGATCAGACCTATTCTCAGTTGGACTGGAGCGATATTTACAGACAAAACTACAACCGCGGAAACGGAGGTGCAGCCTATGTACTGGCAGGTGATGTAAACGAAGACAAAATCTGGTCGGCAAGTTCGATTTTCAAATCAGAATTGAATGAAAACATCAAATACACAGTCGGCATCAGCTATCAGAATACAAATTCGCATCTGTACAGAGAGGTGATCGACCTGTTGGGCGGACATCATTTTGTAAACTATGATGATTTTGAAAACGTATCCTACAACATCGATGAGGAGGCTGGAAGAGAAGTTGGAGAAGGCGACAAATACCAGTATGATTATGAAATCCACCACCAGCTGACCAATCTGTTTGCTCAGTTTGATGTGGCAATGGGTAAATTTGATCTGACCTTCGGTGCCAAATTATCAAACACAAATGTTTATCGTTTCGGAAATTACAGACACGAACAATATCTGGACAATTCAAAAGGAAAAAGCAAAACTTATGATTTCTGGAATTTCGGTACCAAGGCACAATTGTTATACAAAATGGACGGACGGAATTTCATTCAGTTCAATACCATGTATATGACTTATGCACCGACTACCGACGAGATTTTTCCAAATGCAAGATCAAACGATTATACAGTTGACGAAAACAATTTTACACACGACGGTGACAATCTGAAAAACTCAAAAGTATTTTCTTCTGATTTGAGTTATGTGCTGAGAGCGCCGAGAGTAAAAGGGCGCGCAACTGCCTATTACACAAAATTCTTTAACGAATTTGAGAAAAACTTCGGATACATCGATGAGGGCGGCGGATCGAGCAATCTGTTTGCAGCCGACTATACATACGGAATCGACAAACAATTTGTAGGCGGTGAACTGGCTTTGGAAGCACAGCTGACCACCACCATCACTTTGAACGCGGTAGCCTCACTGGGTCAGTTTACTTATGCAAACAATCCGACACATCAGCGTTTTTCTGACAGCCGGACATTTAACGAACTCGAAGGAGATTTGACCACAGTCGGTGCAACTGCGCCTCAGACCACTTATTTGAAAAATTACAGAGTGGCAACCGGGCCGCAGCAGGGATATTCTTTGGGGCTTCAGTACAGAGACCCGAAATTCTGGTGGGTTGGATTTACTGCAAACTACCTGGCTTCAAATTATCTGTCTCCGGCTCCTTTCAGAAGAACTGCTTCGATTTGGGGCGGCAATGATCCGGGCGATTTCCCCGAAGGTCTGGCTGAATCGTTCCTGAAACAGGAAAAATTCTCAGATGAATTCATGCTGAATGTAAATATCGGTAAGACCTTCAGAATCGGAAAATATTTTGCTGGCATCAGTGCGAGCGTGAACAATGTATTGGACAATCGTGATTATGTGACCGGCGGTTTTGAGCAGATCCGTGTCGGAAGTCTTCAGGTATTGGCTGACAATCCTGCCTATTCCAAGATTTTCGGGCCGAAATACTGGTATGACCGCGGAAGATCTTATTTCATCAATGCTTTCTTTAGATTTTAATAAACACAAACGAATAATTTAGACTAAAATGAATACAATCAAAAAAATTAGATTTGCTTTAATCGCGGTTTTGGGGCTGCTGACCATCAACTCCTGCGTTAAAGACGACGACTGGTCTCTGCCGCCTGTGGCCGATTGCGCCGACAGCTGGACGACTGACCTCACCATCGAAGAGCTGTTCAATATGGTGGACAATGCAGGACAGATTCTGGCTTTTGACGATGAAAGAGTATTGGAAGGATATGTGGTATCGAGCGACAGCACCGGAAACTTCTTCAAAACGGTTTCAATCCAGAACAGTCTGACCAATCCGACCAAAGGTTTGCAGATTGAAATGGACAGACCCAATTTGTTCAATAATTTTCCACTGGGATCAAAAATAAAAGTAAACCTGAAAGGACTCCATGTGGGATATGACAGAGGCATGCTGAAAATCGGCGATCTGTTTGACAACAACACACGTGTGGGACGTATGGCCGAACTCAAAATTGACGGACATGTGAAACAAACCTGCGATCCGAAAGAATATGCAACTCCGGTTCAGTTCAACGGAATTCAGGATCTGCTCAACAACGGTGTGTTCAATACACTGGCGACAATCAACAATGTTCAGTTTGATGATTCTGAATTGGGCAATACCTATGCGGATGCAATCGGACAGCAGACCGTGAACAGAAAACTGATCGATGCAGAAGGAAAAACCATCGTGTTGAGAAACAGCGGTTTTGCAACTTTTGCAGGCGATCTGATGCCTGAGGGAAGCGGAAGCATCACAGTTGTGATCAGCGGATATGATGCCAACAACAACGGCACGGTTTCGCCAAGCGAATACCAGCTGTTCATCAGAGATACAAACGATGTGAACTTTAACAATCCGAGATTTGGAGACGGCGGCGGTTCTGATCCGAACGAATTCTTTGGATGTCTGAACGAAAGTTTTGAAACTTATTCGGAAGGAAATGAAAACTTCAGCAAATATGAAAATCTGGCTGCTACAGGCGGAAGAAAATGGAGAGTGACTGCTTTTGGCGGTAACCAGTACATTCAGGTAAGCGCATTCAACGGTTCAGGGCCTGTTGTTTCTTATTTTGTTGTTCCGGTTGATTTCTCAAATGCAGATACTTTCTCATTCAAATCAAATGACGGATACAACAACGGAGATCCTTTGAAAGTTTATTATTCGACTGATTATGTACCGGGCGGAAACATCAGCAATGCAACCCTGGTGAACATCACTTCTTCATTCAACATCTCGACCGGACACGACACCGGATACGGCCCCGGATTTGTAGATTCCGGTGATTACAGTCTTGCCTCACTTTCGGGCAACGGAGTCATTGTCTTTGCTTATGAAGGCAGCGGATCCGGAATTACAACCACAATCCAGATTGACGACATCAAAATCGTTGACAACGACGATCCCGATTGCGGCAACGGCGGCGGTGACGGACCAAACCCTCCGTCGGCAGATGCAACCCCATTGTTTGCAGGTCATGATTTTGAAGACTGGAGTGTGTTCCTGGCAGGTCTGAACGAATTTGGAATCAAAGATTATGCAACCCAAAGCGCAGGAACCGGTTTTGGAGGAGGCGCTTCTCTTCATATCGAAGGAACACCGACTGCAAATGATTATGTATTTACAAGTTTGGCGCCGTCAAATCTGCCGGCAGGCTATCACCGAATTACATTCTACATTAAAGGTACTTCGGCTAAATCTGTTTCATTGAATGTGTACAAGAATGACGGAACTTCTTATTATACATTTAATCTTGGAACTTTCACCACTTCGGCCAGCATTCAGGTGGCGGGCAACAATCAGTACACCGGCACCATCGATACAGGCGGAGAATGGTCTCTGGTTGAATTGGATCTGACCGGAATCGCCGATTTGAACCTGACCGGCACTGGAAATATTTTTGCGCTCAAAGTCGGTAAAGAAGCAGCCTACAATCTGCATTTCGACAATTTCACGATCGAATAACCGGAATTATAAACAATACAAAACAGCATCATCCAAAAAATGGTGCTGTTTTTGTTTGGGATAAAATCAGCAAAAAGTTATCGGAATCATAATATTTTCGTTATTCTTTCGATTATTCTTAATATAGCATCTTCAAATTCAAAACATGAGCAGAACAATCAGGTTGGGATTTCTCTTTTTGGCCTTTCTATTTTCAAATCATTTTCTGAATGCACAGAATACCGTCATTCTGTCGGGCAACGCAACAGACGATATAACCGAACTTCCGGTTTCTGCCGCAACCGTATTTTTGACTTCAAAAAAAGATTCTGCACTGATCGATTATACGCTGACGGATGATCACGGTAAGTTTAAACTTCAAATTAAAAAAACCGATGAACCCGTAATTTTCAGAGTAACCGATGATCTGTTTGGAGATTATGAAAAAGAATTTGAATCGATCGATAAGGATATTGATTTCGGAATCATCAAACTCAGTCAGAAAATTGATCTGGAAGGCGCTGTCATCAATGCTGCACCGCCGATCCGGATTAAAAACGATACACTGGAATTTGATGCGGCCTCTTTCAAAGTCAGACCCGATGCAAATGTTGAAACACTGCTGAAACAACTGCCCGGCGTAGATATAGACGAAGACGGAAAAATCACGGTCAACGGAAAAGAAGTCAATCAGATCCTGGTCAACGGAAAACCGTTTTTTGACAAAGACGGAAAAGTCGCGCTTGAAAATCTGCCGGCAGAAATCATCAACAAAGTGCAGGTGACCGATACAAAAACCAAAAAAGAAGAACTGTCGGGTCAGAAAGCAAGTTCAAACAATGCGACAATCAATCTGACCATCGACAAAGAAAAAAATAAGGGTGTAATGTTCAAAGCAATGGCAGGATACGGAACCGACGAACGCTATGAATCCAGTCTGATGCTCAATTATTTCAAAGGAGATTCAAGACTCAGCATACTCGGTTCGTCAAACAATATCAACTCGGTCGGTTTTTCGATGAATGAGATTTTTGACAATATGGGCAGTATGAGAAGAAGCTCGTTGTATGTCAATGACAACGGAAGTTTTGGAATCAACGGGATGAACTTTGGTTCGGGCAAAGGAATCACAGAATCAAATCTGGGTGGCATCAGTTATTCGGACACTTTTGCAAAAGGATTTGATTTCACCGGAAATTACTTTTATACACACGCCGATACCCGAAACAACAATTTCAGCCGTCAGCAAAATCTGCTCCCCGACAATATTTATACCACCGAATCCCATTCAAAATCGAAGAATCAAAGCGATTCCAATAATTTCAGCAGCAGTTTTGAAATCAAACTCAGCGAAACTTCATCGATCTGGCTGGAACCCAAATACAGTTCAAACAAAATCAAATCTTCAAATGTTTTTGACAGCCAAACTGTCAATGAAACCGGCGATCTGCTGAACGAATCAAACGGAGAAACAATTTCGGAAAGCCTGAGCCAGTCGTTTGCAAACAGTTTTGAATATTTCAAATCATTTGAAAATAAAACCGATCTGAGTCTGAGCTTTTCAAATGACAACAGCCGAAAACACAGCGACGATTACAATATTACAAATACATTTTTCTATCAGACCGACGATCCGAATGATCTCAGAAATCAGCTGAGCAAAACCAGCAACAAACGTGAAAACTACAGTTTTGAACTCGAATACAGCTTCCCGGTTTCGGATTCGATCAAACTGGGAATCGGTTCGAAATATGACATTAGCCGTCAGCACGATATTGTTTCAACGCTTGATTTTGATGAGACTTCGGGCAGCTATTCGATTCAAAATGACCGACTGTCAACCGATCTGGCTTCTGATTTCAACAATCTCAATCCGTTTGTCTCATTAAAAATTCAAAAAAAGAAATTTTATTTCAGCCTGACCACAGGTGTACAGCTGATGAATCAGAAAGACCGCGGTTATTACATGGGTGATCTTTACGAACTGAATCAGAATGACGCATTGCCATCGGTCAGTCTGTATTCAAATTATCGTTTTGGAAAAAATGCATCGATCTATATCAATTACAATCTGGAAGAAAATTATGCGAATGCTTCACAGCTTCTGCCGATCGAAAATCTGTCAAATCCGCTGAATACCATCATCGGAAATCCGGATTTGAAAACACTCAAAGGCCATATGATTTACATCGGGTTCAACAATTTTAACTTTCAGTCAAAAACCGGATTCAATCTCTATATGGGCGGTCGATATGACGAGAGAAATGTGGTGAATTTCAAAACCGTTGACGACAATTTCAAATCGATGACCACCTATGTGAACATCAGCGGAAATTACAACCTGTGGATGGGCGCCAACATCAACAAATCATTCAAAAGCGGAAACAGCAAATTCAGGGCGGGCCTCGGTTTCAGCGGTACCCATTCGTTCCGTCAGGGATTTACAAACGGAGTGAAATATGATGCAAAAGCCTATAATTTCAGACCAAGAGTCAATTTCAACTGGGATTTGGGCGAAGTGCTGAACATCAATCCGAGTTACAATCTGAATTATCAGTTCACCGAATACAAAAATTACAGAATCGACAAAAGCGACAATCTGTCTCATATCTTCAAGCTGTCAACCACCAATTACTGGCCAAAACATTTTGTGTTTGGAAATGATTTCAGCTACACCTACAATTCAAATATTTCTAACGGATTCAAAAAAGATTTCTTTTTGTGGAACACCAGTTTGGGATATAATTTTTTGAAAGACCAGCTGACCTTTAAAGTGAAAGTCTATGATGTGCTCGGTCAGAATACCGGTGTTTCGAGAACCATTTCGGATACGCTGATTTCTGATGTCCAAGACGATGTTTTGACCCGTTATGTAATGTTCTCGCTTGGTTACAAACTCGATAAATTCGGCGGGAAGAAAAAAGGAGGCAGAGGAAGATTAATAATGATGGACTGATGGATGATGTCTTTCGACAAAC
This sequence comes from Weeksellaceae bacterium, assembly GCA_041677705.1. Lineage (GTDB taxonomy): Bacteria > Bacteroidota > Bacteroidia > Flavobacteriales > Weeksellaceae > Moheibacter. Next base: position 66,731 of record JBAYPM010000011.1, read on the forward strand.
TCAGAATGACAACTTTAAACAGGAATCGAAGAGCGCCAAATATTTGGTAACTTTGCAAAACTTTTCAATCCATTATGCAATTTAAAATTCATTCGGACTATCAGCCCACCGGAGATCAGCCTCAGGCGATTCGTTCACTTACCGACGGAATTGAAGGCGGCGACAAATACCAGACACTGCTGGGTGTGACCGGTTCAGGCAAGACTTTTACGATTGCCAATGTGGTTGAAAATGTTCAGCGTCCGACCCTGGTTCTGGCACACAACAAAACACTGGCAGCACAGCTCTATATGGAGTTCAAAGAATTCTTTCCCGACAACGCGATCGAATATTTTGTGTCTTATTACGATTATTATCAGCCCGAAGCCTATGTACCTTCAACCGGACTGTACATCGAAAAAGATTTGTCGATCAATGAGGAAATCGAAAAGCTGAGACTGAGCACCACTTCATCTCTGCTTTCGGGTCGAAGAGATGTGCTGGTCGTTGCGTCTGTCTCCTGTCTTTACGGTATCGGAAATCCGACAGAGTTTCATAAAAACATCATTCACATCGAGGTCGGTCAGACGATTGCCCGAACAAAATTTCTTCAAAAACTGGTTGCATCTCTTTATTCGAGATCAGAAGTCGATTTTGGCAGAGGCTCATTCCGGGTCAGAGGTGAGGTCACCGATATTTTTCCTGCCTATTCTGATCAGTCGGTTCGGATTACTTTTTTTGGCGATACCATCGATGAAATCGAAATCACAGATCCCGCAACAGGTTCAAGAATCAATTCGCCTGACCAAATCAATATCTATCCGGCAAATCTGTTTGTAACTTCACCCGAAACACTCAATCAGGCGATTCACAACATACAGATTGATCTTGGAAAACAGGTTGAATATTTTCAGGAAATCGGAAAAGGTCTGGAAGCAAAAAGACTTCAGGAAAGAACCGAATTTGATATTGAAATGATGAAAGAACTCGGTTACTGTTCGGGCATTGAAAACTATTCCCGCTATCTCGACGGCAGACTTCCGGGGACACGTCCGTTCTGTCTGCTCGATTATTTTCCGCAAGACTACCTGATGGTGATCGATGAATCTCATGTGACGATTCCGCAGGTTCACGCAATGTACGGCGGTGACCGAAGTCGAAAAGAGAATCTGGTCGAATACGGTTTCAGACTGCCTTCTGCGCTTGACAACCGTCCTTTGAAATTTGAAGAATTTGTTGCGATGCAGAACCAGGCGATCTATGTTTCTGCCACACCTGCAGATTATGAACTCAATCAGTCGGAGGGAGTTGTGGTTGAACAGATTATACGCCCGACAGGACTGCTCGATCCGGTGATTGAAGTCAGACCTTCGCTGAATCAAATGGATGATTTGATGGAGGAAATTCAGAAAAGAGCTGAAGAAGACGAAAGAACTTTGGTGACCACCCTGACCAAACGTATGGCAGAGGAACTGACCAAATATCTGGTCCGATTTGGCGTCCGTACCCGATACATCCACTCGGATGTGGATACATTGGAAAGAGTCAAAATCATGCATGATCTCAGAGCCGGAATTTTTGATGTACTCGTCGGCGTCAATCTTTTGAGAGAAGGACTCGATCTGCCCGAAGTTTCGCTGGTTGCAATCCTTGATGCCGACAAAGAAGGCTTCTTGAGAAATCACCGTTCGCTGACCCAGACCTCGGGACGTGCGGCCAGAAATGTAAACGGAAAAGTGATTATGTATGCTGACAAAATCACAGATTCGATGCAGAAAACCATTGACGAAACTGAAAGAAGAAGGACTCTACAGATCAAATACAATACAGACCATAAAAAATCGCCTCAGCCGATCGTCAAGAAAATTACTGCAATCAACACACGTGCAGAGCAGTTTGAACTGAATCCGTATGAACCAAAATCTATTCAAAATTTTGCAGCAGATGAAAGACAGAAAATCGGCCAGATGAGCGATGAACAGAAAGAAAAGAAAATCTCCGAATTACAGATGAAAATGGAAAAGGCGGCTCAGAATCTCGATTTTATTGAAGCTGCAAAATTCAGGGATATGATGAGAGAAATCAAAGAAATGAGTTGATTCCCAATTTATTGCTCCGGCCTGTTGATGTCTCTGTGCAACGGATAACCGCAGGTTTTGCAGAAATTAGAACCGTCCATGTGATTTGAATCGTGGCAATGCTGACAAACCTGAGTATTTTTTTTGATCTCTCCGATTTTTGCTTCTTTGAATGCGCCGACTGCAAGTATGCCCGGAACCGCGATTACACCATAACCCAAAACCATCACAATCGAAGCCAAAAAACGTCCGGATGAAGTGACCGGCGTGATGTCACCGTAACCGATTGTGGTCAGTGTAACCAGCGCCCAATATATTCCGGTCGGCATGGTGGTAATGTTCGAACCCGGCGTGTCAACTTCCAAAATATACATCAGCGACCCCAGAACCACACCCACCAAAAGCACAAAAGACAGAAACACAACAATCTGAGCCTGTGTCCGTTTGAGCGCTCCGATCAGCAGGTTTCCGCCTCTGAGAAATTTTGTGAGTCTAAAAATTCTGAAGATTCGAAACAGTCTGAGAATACGTATGCTCGACAGATATTTTGTGGACGGATACAGAATTCCGAGATAGGTCGGCAGTATGCTCAGCAGGTCAATGATGCCGTAAAAACTGAAAAAATATCTCCAGGGTCTCCTGACACAGTACAGACGCAATCCATATTCGACCGTAAAAAGTATGGTGATGATCCATTCAAAAATAACCAGTACATGATGGTATTTTGCATTGATAGTAGGAACCGATTCAAGCATCACCAACATCACGCTCAGCAGGATGGTGCACAACAGCACGACGTCAAACAGTTTGCCGTAAAAACTGTCCGCTTCGAAGATCACTTCGAATATCTTTTCACGCTGTTTGGTACTTCTGGATTTTTCAAGTTTTGGAAAAATCAATTCATCCTCCAAATCCATTTGGTTAAATTTGTCATTACGAAATTAATCATAATTTGTGAATTGATGTTTTTTTGTGATTGATTAATCCTTTTTATACAGTAAATTGGTGTTGAATGAATCTGAATATTGAATCAAAATGAAAACAGTACTGATCAGTGGCGGAACCGGACTAATGGGAGGCGTTCTGACAAAGAAATTAAGAAATGCAGGCTATCAGGTCAGGATATTGTCACGACAAAAGGGCGAAGATCATTTTTACTGGAACCCAGAAAAAAATGAAATTGACGCAGCTGCTTTTGAAAATCTAAATGCAGTGATTCATCTTGCCGGTGCTTCGATTGCAAAAAGATGGACTCCTTCCTTCAAAAAAGAATTGTACAGCAGCCGAATCGATACTTCAAAACTGATTTTTGAACAGCTGCAAAAAACAAACACAAAAATCGAATGTTTCATTTCGGCTTCGGGTGTAAATTATTACGGAACTGAAACTTCAAGACATATTTTCAGAGAAGAAGACCCGAATTCAAATGACTTTTTGGGAAAACTTTGTGCAGACTGGGAAGCGGCAGCATTTGATTTTGAAAAATCGGGCGCAAGAGTCAGTGTGCTCAGAACTGCTGTGGTGCTTTCTGCTGATGGCGGAATGATCAAAAAACTGATTCCTGCCGCAAAATTCAATTTGGTCTCGGCTTTGGGCAGCGGCAACCAGATCGTTCCATGGATTCACATCGACGATCTTGCAAATATGTACAAATGGCTGATTGAAAATTCGAAACTTTCGGGCGCTTTCAATGCTTCTGCTACCCAGATTGTGAACAGCAGAGAATTCTCAAAAGCTTTTGTCGGTGCGATGGGAAAAAAAATTATACTGCCCAATACACCGGCTTTTATGCTGAAACTGATTTTTGGCGAGGCCGCATCCATTATGCTCGAAGGCAGCGCAGTTTCAAACAAAAAAATAAAGGATACCGGTTTTAGATTTCAATTTGATAATTTGGAGACTGCTTTTAAAAATCTTTTGGATGGATGATCGGTAGAATGTTCAGTGGTTTTTACCGTTGAATTTCAGAAACAGAAATAAAAAAACCCGAAACCGATGGCCGGGTTTGAATTACAATTTGATTTTTTTCAATATTTATTTTCCCCAGGAATCATAAGGAATCATAATCAACAGACAGATCATGGCGACCAGTGCCAGCAGCATGGTGACAATCCCGACGATTTTCTCCTTTTTTAATTTTGAATTTGCAACCGTCATCAGCAGCACCGCGGTGAACATCATAATCGGGTGTTCAAGCACATAAAAAGTATCTCCGCTTTCCACCTTTGGCGAAATAAAATAGAGAATTGCACCGGTAACCAGCTGCAGATGAAACACGACGATGGTAAAAAAACCGAATTTCCGGATAAATTTATCCCTTGCTCGTTTGTTCAATGCATAAAAGCCGACAATAATCAGAAACAAAACCCCCATCGTGATGGTCAGATAAGCCAAACCGCTGTGGAAATGAAGGAGAAATTTATACAACATAATTTTGTTTTTTAATTTTTAACCCTGCAAAAATAGCAAATAAGAAATACAAAGCGACTGATTATTTCGTTTTGAAGATTTTGAGCTTCAGTTCAATGATTATCACCAAACTATCTGATCGCTTTCAGACTCAAATCTTTGTTGGGTGCAGAATGGATAATCGCACCGGACGATATAAAATCAACACCCGTCCCAGCGACTCCTCTGAGCGTTTCCAATGTGATTCCGCCCGAAGCTTCTGTCTCGCAACTGTCGCCGATCAGTGCAACCGCCTCTCTCATCTGATCGTTGGTCATATTGTCGAGCATGATGATATCGACCAGACCGGTTGAAAGTGCTTCATTCACTTCATCCAGATTTCTGGTTTCAACTTCGATCTTCAGATTTTTATGATTTTCAATCAGATATTTTTTGACCGAATTCACAGATTTTGTAATGCTGCCCGCATAATCGTTGTGATTGTCTTTGAGCATAACCATATCGTACAATCCGTATCTGTGATTGTGCGCACCGCCGATGGCAACCGCCCATTTTTCGCACATCCTGAAATTGGGTGTGGTCTTTCGGGTATCAAGTATTCTGACGCCGGTCCCTTCAACAGCTTTCACCGCTTCCGAAGCCATCGTTGCAATTCCGCTCATTCGCTGCATACAGTTGAGCATCAGTCTTTCGGTGGTCAATAGTGATCTTGCCGAACCGCTGACCGTGAATGCAATATCGCCCGGTTTGACCGCTGTACCGTCAGCAATCAATACTTCAAATTTGAGTTCCGGATCAAAAAATTTAAAGATTTCACCGGCCAATTCCACTCCGGCAAGAACACATTCCTCTTTGACCAGCAGCTGAGCCGAATCCCGGGCATCGGCGCACACACTGCCAAGTGTTGAATGATCGCCCTCGCCCACATCCTCATTGAATGCTTCCGAAATAAAATGTTTCAGTCTTTCATCGGTTACATATTCGGGTCTTTTCATCTGATAATTTTTTGAATAAAAAACGGTGACTTTTTGAGCCACCGTTCATTTTTATTAATTTTAATTTATGAATTCAATGATGAATTGACAGTTCTCACCGCTTCTGCTGCTGTTGCGAATTTTTGTTTTTCGTCGTCTGTCAACGGGATGTCAACAATTCTTTCCCAGCCGTCTTTGCCGATGATCACCGGCACGCCCATACAGATATCGCTTTGGCCGTATTCTCCGTTGACCAGAATTGAACATGGGAACATTTTTTTCTGATCGCAAACGATCGCCTGAACCAGTCCCGAAACCGCAGCTCCCGGCGCATACCAGGCTGAAGTGCCCAACAGTTTTGTCAGCGTCGCACCGCCCACACGGGTTTCTTCTTCCACATATTTCATCTGATCGTCGTTCAGAAATTCTGAAACCGGAACCCCGTTTCTTGTCGCTTTGGACATCAGCGGAACCATACCGGTGTCTGAGTGTGCACCGACCACCATTCCATCAACGTCAGAAATCGGACAGTTGAGTGCCTCGGCAAGTCTGTATTTGAAACGTGCAGAATCGAGCGCGCCGCCCATTCCGATGATTCTGTTTTTGGGCAGACCCGAAGTTTTGTGAACCAGATAGGTCATGGTGTCCATCGGGTTTGAAACCACGATCAGTATGATGTTGGGTGAATGTTTGACCAGATTCCGGGTCACTTCTTTAACGATTCCAGCATTGATTCCGATCAGTTCTTCACGGGTCATACCCGGTTTCCTCGGAATCCCCGAAGTAATCACTGCTACCGCAGAACCGGCCGTATTTGAATAATCGCCGGTGGTACCGGTGATCTTGGTGTCAAATCCGTTCAGAGATGCGGTCTGCATCAGGTCCATCGCCTTTCCTTCGGCATATCCTTCCTTGATGTCAACCAGAACTACTTCAGATGCAAAATTCTTGATCGCAATGTATTCAGCACAGCTTGCACCCACTGCACCAGCTCCTACCACAGTTACTTTCATAATGTTTTTATTATTTTTAATTTAGTGTGTAAAGATAAATGTTTCAGCTGAAATTACTTAAAAACCTCACTGCTTTATTTCTGATTTGAAATTCGAAGTTTTGGTTTTGGAGCCTATTTAAATTTTACCAAAAATAAAATTAGAAGTGCATAATCATATCTTTGCATTCTTTTTATGTCCTTTTGAGCCTATTTTTCACTTTTCATTCTTGAATTATCCCGATAAGTCTTCAAATAAAAAGTAAAAAATCCATCTCAAAATTCCTATAAAAATAATTGCAATAAAATCTAAATAGGCTCTGACTTTATTTTTCTAATTTTGCCACCAATGAAATCAGTCGTAATCATCGGTGCCGGCAATGTGGCATTTCATCTGACCCGTGCACTTATCGAAAACACGGTCAACGTCAGACAAATCTTCAATCGGACGCTTGAACACGCCGAAGAACTGGGAATGGCAAACAATATCGGCTATACCGATAAGATTTCTGAACTCGAAAAAGCAGATCTGTACATCATCGCCGCTTCAGATTCTGCCATCGAAGAACTTTCGCATTATATTCCATACGAAGATACGCTGGTCGTACATACCTCGGGTTCTATGGGTGTGAACACCCTGAAAGGAAATTACAGAAAAGGTGTTTTTTATCCGCTCCAGACTTTTTCAAAAGTCAAATCACTCAAATACGAAGAAATTCCGTTTTTTGTGGAAGCTCAAAGTGATGAAGACCTGAATGCGCTTTACAGTCTTGCACAGAAAATTTCAAACAAAGTTTACAGAGTGGACAGCGAAAAAAGACTGAGACTGCACATGGCGGCGGTTTGGGTCAATAATTTTGCAAATCATCTGTACTATATAGGCGACAATATCTGTAAAGATGCCGAAATTCCGTTCAATGTGCTGCAGCCGTTGATCAAGGAAACTTACAAAAAAATCAAGGACATGAGTCCGTATGATGCTCAGACCGGGCCTGCAAAAAGAGGTGATGAAATCGTGATTCAAAAACATCTCGAACTGCTCGACAGCGATTCAAGACTGCAGCAACTGTATCAGTTGTTGTCAGATTCGATCAAAAGAACTTATTACAATGATTAGCTACAAACAAAAACTGAAAAATATCACCACACTGATCTTTGATGTGGACGGTGTACTGACTGACGGAAGTCTGATTCTGACCGCCGACGGTGAGATGGTCAGGTCGATGAATACAAAGGACGGTTATGCCATCCGGCTGGCGATCAAAAAAGGATTCAGAATTGTTGCCATCACAGGCGGAAGCGATCTAATGGTCGAAAAAAGACTGAGATACCTGGGTCTGACAGATATTTATCTCGGTTCGAGAAACAAACTGGATTCGCTTGAAGATCTGATTTTCAGTTACAATCTGAAACCCGAAGAAATACTTTTTATGGGCGACGATGTACCCGATCTGGAAGTGATGAAAAGGGTCGGTCTGGCCTGCTGTCCGAATGATGCGGTAGCCGATATCCGTTCGATCTGCGAATACATTTCACTGCTCGACGGAGGCAAAGGCTGTGTACGCGACATCATTGAACAGACGATGAAGGTTCAGGGAAAATGGTACGACAGCGATGACCACACCCAATCGGTT
>JBAYPM010000012.1:0-68182 GCA_041677705.1 Weeksellaceae bacterium
CACTAATCTTTCGTTGGGAAATAATCCTAACTACGTTTTTAATTATGTTTACAATTACACAGACCATTTGGGAAATGTGCGTGTGTCTTACACCAAAGACCCGCAAACCGGAAACTTAAAAATTCTGGATGAAATCGAGGAACGAGATTCGCAAACACCTATAAAAAGGCGAAGCCACAAAACAAACAACAGTGAGCAAAGCCATTATTATCCTTTTGGTCTGAAACATCAGGAATATTCCACTTTTGGCTTTGTCTGCAATCCGATTCAGGGGGTGATCATTGCGCCGCTTACCAATAATCCGTATAAGTATAAATATAACGATTTTCGAACCAAAGACTTTGAGAAAGTCTTTGGGGAAGAAACCGAGCGTAGCTCTGAATGGCAGGATGAGCTGAATCTCAATATGTACGATATGGACATGCGCCAATATGACCCTGCCATTGCCCGGTGGGTGGTAATGGATCCGGTGATTCACCATTCCATGTCGCCTTACAATGCTTTTGACAACAATCCTGTGTTTTGGGCGGATCCGAGCGGGGCGGATGTTGAAGCCTCCTCAATTATGTCGGATATTATTCCAAATGAATTTGACAACTGGGCTATTCAAGATTATATGGAAAGAAAGATGAGTGGCGAACTTGGATTTTTTAATTGCTGCCCTGGCAAAAGAAACGATTATCTTTCTCCCGAACAGGATGGAAGCCCTGAAAACCCAATAATATTAGAGCCGGCAATGCTAAGACCACCTATTAGCTTTACTGCTGTGGCTTTAAGAGCCTATGCAAATAGTTATAATGGGCCACAGTTTAGCCCGCCAAATTTTTTCTTTTTTAAAAGAACAAATGAAACACTTTACAACTTTAATAATGGATTGATTAATGATACGGATGGTTTTGGAAGTGATTTTTATCGCCCTGGAGACAAAGTGAGAAGTGTAGAAATGATTCCTATAGGTGCCGATGCTGTGGGAACTGCTGGATTTGACTTTTTGAATGATTTTGGGATTTTAAAGAAGAAACAAAATATTTTCGAGAGAAATATGGATATGGTTATTTTTGACAGAGATAGTTTTAATAATATGAGTTACAAAGAATACCAAATACTCGGAAGACCGGAAAGGATTGAAGAAATTAAATTTAAAGGAACCAGCAGCGAATTTTACAAATTATTAGAAATAAACATGAAACATGGAGACACAGTTATTTGGGAAAGGGGGTATCCTTTTAAATAGAAAATTATTTGTATTCTGTTTTTTCTTATTTATTATCTTCTTATTTAATTGCAAAGAAGAAAAAGAAGTAAATTCTGAAGATACACATGAAATTGAATATCTTAATAAAAACGAAATAAAAGGTAAATATCATTTTTTAGATTCAATATCAAATTTTAGAAATTTTCCTTCTGAAAAGATAAAATATAAAAAACTAAATGAAAATCTTTCATCCATTGAAATCAAGGATAAAGAGAATCAAATATTTAGCAAAGGTCTAATCATCACAAATACCGAAAAAAAATATTTATGGTGGGATATTCAGTATCAGGATATTGTCTTTAAAATTGAGTATATTACAGAATATGAAAAAATAAATCAGCAAAAAGTATATAAAGCAAACAATAAATTGGATACTGTTCAATCTTTCTATTTTACAACCGAAAGGAAAGGTAGTGATTTGATTATTAATTACTTTGAACATAAATACACTGATGATGATTCAATTTATATTGATTATAGAATAAACGGAAAAAGTTTTGAAACGATTAAATTGAAGAAAAATGGATTTAAATCTACTGTTATATTACCTGTAGAAGAAGATTATTATTCATCATCATTACCTATAATTTTGAAAGGACATATTTTAAGTGCTTATAAAATTGGAGATTATATTTATCCAAGAGAAATGTTAATTTTAGATACAATTCGGTAGTGGGTATTGTTTCACATTGGGCAGTGCTTCACAATTAGTGATATTAAAAAAAAATGAGTCTAAATCAATCAAAATATTATAATTTCACCAAAGATTCTCAGACCGGCAACCTGAAGATTTTGGATGAATCTCATTATTATCCTTTTGGCTTAAAACATCAGGAATATGTTAATTTTGGCTTTGTCAACAACCCTATTCAGGGGGTGATCATTGCACCGGTTACCAATAATCCGTATAAGTACACTTTTAATAACAAGGAATTCCAAAATGAACTAAATTTAAACTTATATGATTACGGTTTTAGAAATTACGATCCCACATTAGGAAGATGGAATGTCACAGACCCGATGGCTCCTAAATATTTTTCTCATAGTCCTTATGCCTATTCGCTGAATAATCCGGTATATTTTATTGACCCGGATGGAATGCAGGTTTCAAATGGAGAAGAAGAAGATGATGATGAAGAAGTTTATTATGGGGTAGTAGGGCTGGGAGTGGCTTCTGTTAGTGGAGGTTTGAGTAATTATTCTCTTGACTTCTTGCTTTCTTACAGATATTCCAGTTTTACCTCATTTATTTTTGGTGCCGATGGAGAGAAAAGTATTCACAGAGCATACAGAAATATGCTATCACCTGAAAACAGAGAAGGATATATGAAAATGCAACAGGCAAAGAGAGAAGGTGAATGGTTTACGGTAGGAATTCTGTCAATGCCATTTATGGTAGCGGCGGCACCCGAGGTAATCGCTTACGGATCAATAGTGGCTGAAACATCGTATGGGAGTTATATCATGCAAACATTAGGAAGAACAGGTATAGACGCCACCGCACAATACCTAATTACAGGTGATGTCAACTGGCTGAATGCTGCAGCAAGCTCTGTGCTGCAAGGGAAATGGGGTACTGCATTGTCGCCAATTATGAGTGAAGGGGCGGATATTTCAAGAAATTTGATAAACAATGAACCTATTAATTTTGAGAAGTCTTTATTAAAAGTAGGTACAGGTTATATTGGCAATGGCTTGGGTGGAGCTGCTAAATCAGTTGGAGCAGATAATGGATTTAATGCGGTACAAAATTTCATTTTTGAAAATGGTATCCAATCTTTTCATAATACTTTACAAACTACTATTATTGATACTAAAGTGGATTGAAATGAAATTTTTTATTAAGTATAAATATATTTTTATTGCCTTAATGGGAATTGTTGTTTTATATTTTTTTGTTCATATTGGTAATAATTGGGTTAAAAATAAAAATAACATTCTTTTAGATAGTGGTCGATTTACGATAGGTTATGTTGGTCAACCACATAAACAATCCAGAAGTTCTTATTACGACTATGTATTTTATGTAAATAATAATAAACATAAAAGAAGGCATTATATACCAAGAGCAACAGTATTAGATAAGAACTCGCGATATTTTGTGATTTTTAATCCGATTAATCCAAAAAAGAATAGTTTACTACTTCAACCATATCCCGTCCCCGACAGCATCACTTCCGCTCCACCCGAAGGTTGGAAAGAATTGCCCATACCCGTGGATAAAGAAGAAATTCGTAAATTTCTAGAAGATTATTAGAAATGAAAGAAAAAATGAAAAGTTCAGACTGGAGTAGTTCTGTTGGGAGTTTTATATTCTCTAACGGTATCCAATCTTTTCAGACACAAGCAAATTCTGAAATAATTGATTCCCAATCCAAATGATAGATTATGCCTAAATTTAGAGATTTAATTATTGTTGGAGTTGGAATAGTAGCATTTTTGATATTTGCATTCTTGGCTAAAAATTACGTAAGGCACTATCGCTTAGGAGTGCATAATAATCAAGAGTATACAATAGGGGAAATTACTCAAAGAAGAAACGAAACCAGAAGCAATCATTACCGCTATCATTATTTTGTAAATAATCGAAAATATAACGGAAGATTTTATTTTGAACAAAGGGGAAAATACGCTCATTTAAAATTAGGTAAATACTTTGTTGTTTATGATAGTTTAAAACCTAAGAATTCCGTGCTTTTGCCCTTTTTACCCGTTCCCGACAGCATCACTTCCGCCCCGCCCGAAGGCTGGAAAGAACTGCCTATACCGGTGGATAAAGAAGAAATCCGTAAATTTTTAGAAAATTATTGAAATGAAAGCAAAAGTTGTAAATTCAATCGGAGAAAAAGTACAGAAGAAAGTGACCAACGGTACGAACATAAAGACAACCGATTATCTGGAGGTAATGTTTCACATTGGGACATTTATCAGAAATCAAAACATAAAAAACTTATTTTCAGTATGTTTTAGAAAATATTTCAGAAATTCAAAGCCAGCCTGTAAGTTGGCTCTTTCTTTCAGTTCCTTGTTTTTGAAACCGGAACCTGTACAAAACACAGCTTCTTATTTCCGGGGATTAATTATTGCTCACTGAGTTCATCAGAAACTTCTTTTGCGGTGAATTATGCAGGTTAAAATCGGGGAGTCGGAAATATTATTTGCCCAGAAATTCGACGATAGAATCAAAAAAGTCTTTCGGGTTTTCGGCATGCAGCCAATGACCTGCATTTGGGATGGTTTTGATCACTGCATTCGGAAATCTGCCGTAAATCAGATCAAAATCGCTGTCCAAAATATAGCCTGATTTTTCGCCTCTCAAAAACAATGTCGGTTTTTCAAATCGGCCGTCGGTCATTTCATGTTCGATCATTTCGTCATACCAATGGGTCAGCACCTTCAGATTGAAACGAAAACCGTATTTCCCGTTTTCCTGCATATATACATTTTTCAGCAAAAACTGTCGAACCGAATATTCGGGTATATAATTTTTTAAAACCTCATCCACGTCTGTTCTTTTTTGAACTTTATCAAAATCAACCAAGTTCAATCCTTTAAAAATTCCCTGATGATGCGGCGGATAAGCTTTTGGCGCAATATCGGCAACAATCAGTTTTTCAAGCCTTTCGGGATGCAGATATGAAAATTCGATCACCGCCCTTCCGCCCAGCGAATGTCCCAACAGATAACACTGATGAATCTGGTGATAATCGAGATAATTGAGTACATCTTCTGCCATCGCCTTAAAACTCATATCGTCCGAATGAAAACTCCGCCCGTGATTCCTCAAATCGATAGCGTGAACCGTATAATATTCCGAAAAATGTTTTGCAAGTGTTCCAAAATTATCCGACTGACCAAAAAGACCGTGAAGGATTAAAAAATGTTTTGGGTGGTCGCCCGTTATTTTGCTGTGAAGTATATCTGACATTTGAGTTTTGTTCGAATTAATACGAATTTAGTTATTAAAATACACAACTCAATCTTGCTGCGCCAATTCTATCCTTTTCAGATAAGACTGAATCGTATTTTCAAATCCCATATAAATTGCATCAGAAATCAGTGCGTGACCGATTGAAACTTCTGCAATTTCGGGAATCTGTTCAATAAAATATTTCAGATTGTCAAGACTCAAATCATGACCCGCATTCAGACCCAAACCGACTTTGATCGCTTCGTCGGAAGTTTCTCTGTAAGCTTTTATTCCGTTCAAATTTCCTTTTGAATATTCAACTGCAAATGCTTCAGTATAAAGCTCGATCCGGTCGGTTCCGGTTTTTGCGGCAGCTTCAACCAGTTTTGGATTTGGATCCAGAAAGATCGAAGTTCTGATTCCGTTTTTTTTGAATTCAGAAATCACTTCGGTCAGAAAAGACTGATTATTGATCGTATCCCAGCCTGCGTTTGAAGTAATTGCATCAATCGAATCGGGCACCAGTGTGACCTGATCCGGTTTTACATCAAGAACAAGATCGATAAATTTTTTGACCGGATTTCCTTCAATATTGAATTCGGTGGTGATGATCGGTTTGATTTCATAAACATCACTATAACGGATATGTCTCTCGTCCGGTCTCGGATGAACCGTAATTCCCTGTGCGCCGAATTCCTGAGCCTTCACCGCAGCTTCCTTTACATTGGGTGTATAGCCGCCCCTTGCATTTCTTATGGTGGCGATTTTATTGATGTTAACGCTAAGTTTAGTCATTGTTTTGATTGATTACAAAGGGTTGAGAAACTTCGAGCCCGAATTCTTTACTTGCGGTAATCAGATGATCAAACACATCCGACTGTATCCTTTCAAAAACGGCAAATTTTGAATCGTTTGCAAAACAGTAAATTTCGAGCGGCATTCCGATAGAAGTCTGCTGCAGCTGTCTGACGACGAGTGTGTCTTCTTTCGAAATGTCATCTCTGCTTTCCAGATATTTTTGGGCATAAATCCTGAAGGTTCCCATATTGGTCAACTGTCTTCCGTTGATGATCAGATCTGGATTCTGTACATCAAGATTTGTTTTTTTGATTTCCTCTTCTTTCTGTTTGATGTAATCGCTGATCAGATCGATTTTCTCAAATTTTCTGATCATTTCCCGGTCGCAGAATTTGAATGAATTCACATTGAACACGATCGCCCTTTTGATCCTTCTTGTATTTGAATCTGACATCCACGAATGATTGATCACTTCTGAAGAAACCAGATCATAGGTGGGAATTGTCGAAACCGTTTTGTCAAACTTTTCAATTTTGGTCACAGTCAGATTGATTTCTCTTACGACTCCCTCAAGGTTGTATTTTGAAACCGAAATCCAATCACCGATTTTGATGGTCTTTGTTGACGAAATCTGTACACCCGAAATAAATCCGAGAATCGAATCACGAAAAATCAGCAGCACCACCGCTGTCAGCGCACCGAGTACGGTAAAAATCTGGCTGAGTTCAACATCGATCAATGTTGCCACAAAGGCGAGCAGACCAAAGAAGACCACAAAGACTTTGGTCAATTGGGCAAAGGTCCTGAAACCTATTTTTGAATAAGTTTTTTCATCATCATTGTCGTTGACTGCAATGATTGCGTCAATCAGTCTGAAGATAAAAAGTATAACCAGGAAAATGACCAGCAAACCGCTGAATTTTTCGGTGATTTTGTCAATTCCGGCATATTTCTGAAACACGTGCGGATTGATTGAAATCAGCAGGCTGACTGTAAAAAAATGTACCAGCGCCCGAAAGACTTTGTGTTTGTAGAACATCCGGATCCATTTGAATTTCGAATTTTTGAGCAGCACGCTCAAAATGAAACCCGAAATTTTTTGAAATACAAAATCAAATACAGCAAGAACCAGCAGCCAAAATCCGATTTCCAATACCGGCAGCAGAAACGAAAAAGATGTATCTGACAGCATTCCGTTCAGCCAGCCTCGAATCGATTTCGCGCTTTCTTCCAAAAACTCGTTTGTGTATTGGTTTGTGCCTCTTTCGAACAACTGAATAAATTTTTGCAAAGTTAGGATATAAATACAGTTAAAAAAAGATGTTAATTTTACATTCATGGATGAAACCGTAATAAAGATTCTATTTGGAATCGGGATGCTGGTCGGCATTGCGGGAACCATACTTCCGGTTATTCCCGGGACGCCTCTGGTTTTTGGAATGTTACTGCTCGCAAAGCTTTTGGGCTATTCCCAAATCAGCTGGTGGCTGATTGCAATTTTTGGTTTTTTTACCGCAATCGGAATTTTGCTTGACTATCTGATTCCGGTGGCTACGACAAAAAAACTGGGCGGAAGCCGTTACGGTCTGGTCGGTTTGACGATCGGTTTTTTGGTCGGATTAATTTTTTCGCCTTTCGGCTATTTCAGTCTGATTGTCGCACCGTTTTTGGGCGCGTTGATCGGTGAATTGATTCATGACCGGAAAAATCAGGGCAGAGCGGTCAGAGCGGCAACCGGATCGCTGATCGGTTATTTTCTGACCATTGTTTATGGTCTGATTGTTTCGTTTTCGATATTTGGTGTTTACATTTTCAAAGATATTTTCTGATTGGCAACCGTTGGGGAATTCTAAAAATTAAAAAAAATGATTCTAAAAATCATCAATTCAAATATTTATTGTAAATTTGCAACGCTTTTAGGGAAAAAATAAAAGAGGGCCTTTTTAGCTCTCTTTTTTATTATAGGTATGAACAGAGAAAAGATTGAACAGTTGGTGGAAGAAGCGATTTCTGAAAATCCTTCACTCTTTTTGGTCGGATTGAAAATTTCGACAGACAATTCGATTGAGGTTTTGGTTGACGGTGACGAAGGACTTCCGCTGGATGAGATCATCAGAATCAGTCGTCATGTAGAACACAATCTGGACAGAGAGCAGGAAGATTTTTCGTTGAACGTTTCATCTCCCGGCGTAGGAAATCCGCTGATGCTGCCAAGACAATACAAAAAAAATATCGGCCGAACGCTGAAGATCAGCTGTGAAGACGGGTCTGAGATTGAAGGAAAACTTGATTTGGCAGACGAAGAAGGGATACTGATGAAATGGTCAGCAAGAGAGCCGAAACCAACCGGAAAAGGAAAACATACGGTGGAAAAAGAGCAGAGAATAAATTATAATGAAATAAAAAAAGCAATAGTAAAAATTACCTTTTAAAAAGCAAATAAGATGGACAACATTGCACTGATTGAATCATTCGCTGATTTCAAGGACGAAAAAAACATAGACAGAATCACACTGATGGCAATTCTTGAGGAAGCGCTTCAGGGAATTCTGAGAAGAAAATTCGGTTCTGACGACAACTTCGACATCATTGTGAATCCTGACAAAGGAGACCTTGAAATCTGGCACAACCGTATTGTGGTTGCAGACGGAGAAGTTGAAGACCCGAGCGCTCAGATCGAGCTGTCGGCAGCAAGAAGGATAGAACCTGATTTTGAGATTGATGAAGAAGTTTCCGAGCCTGTAAAACTCGAAGATCTGGGTCGCCGCGCGATCCTGTCGCTTCGTCAGAATCTTGCCGCAAAAATCCAGGAGCATGACAATGCAAACCTGTATGAGCGATTCAAAGAAATGGAAGGCGAGATTGTTTCGGGCGAAGTTCACCACATCCGTCAGAAACATGTGATCATCATGGACGATGACCAGAACGAGATGATTCTTCCGAAAGAAAATCAGATTCCGTCAGATTTCTTCAGAAAGGGTGAATCTGTCAGAGCAGTGGTCGACGAAGTGAAACTGAAAGGAATCAGACCGCAGATCGTACTGTCAAGGACTTCACCAAAATTTCTTGAAAAACTTTTTGAAAGTGAAATTCCTGAAATCTTCGACGGGCTGATCACCATAAAAGGAGTGGCAAGAATACCGGGCGAAAAAGCAAAGGTTGCAGTTGAATCCTATGATGATCGAATTGATCCGGTGGGTGCCTGTGTGGGAATGAAAGGTTCGAGAATCCATTCCATTGTCCGTGAATTGAGAAATGAAAACATTGACGTAATCAATTATACCAACAATCTTCAGCTGTATGTTTCGAGAGCGCTTGCACCGGCAAGGATTTCGAAAATGGAAATAGATGAAGATGACAAAAGAATTTCTGTCTATGTAAAACCTGAAGAGGTTTCAAAAGCAATCGGAAAGGGCGGCCACAATGTTCGTCTGGCCGGAAAACTGATCGGTATGGAAATCGATGTATTCAGAGATATTCCTCAGGATGAAGACGTTGAACTGACAGAATTCAAAGATGAAATTGAAGACTGGGTCATCAACAGTTTCAAAAACATCGGTTTGGATACTGCGAGAAGCGTTTTGGAACAGGATATAAATGATCTGATCAACAGAACCGATCTTGAAGAAGAAACCGTTCTTGAAGTAATCAGAATCCTCAAGGAAGAGCTTGAAGATTAAGAAATAAAATAAATTCGCTAAATATAGAATCACTACATTTGCAAATCAAAAAAATTAAATCAATATATGCCGGGAGCAAAAAGACTAAGTAAGGTATTAAAAGAATTGAACATCTCAATTGATCGTGCACTCGATTTTTTGGGTGAGAAAGGCATCCAACTGGATCGTTCCCCCAATACGAAAATCGAGCCTGAGGTCTATACTCTTTTGGAAATGCAGTTTCAGTCAGATGCAAAACAAAAAGCAGCGTCCGAAGAGGTGGTGATCAATAAAATGTCTGAAAAGAAGTCTGAAGAAACAAAAAAGGAAACCGAGCAGAAAAAGACAGAACCCGCAGAAGAGCCTAAGGAAGAGCCAAAAGTTGAGCCTGAAAAAGAAAAGGTGATTGAGCAGGAGGTGATTGAAATTGAAAAACCTGAAATTGAAAAGCCAAGGATTCTGGGCAAAATTGATTTAAAAGATGAATCCGTTTCAAAACCAAAAAAGAAAAAACAGGAGGAGAAGCAGCAAGCGGTTAAAGAAACCATAAAAGAAGAAAAGACCGAAAAAGTCGAAGAAAAAGAACCGGTTGCAAAGGAAGAGCCAAAAAAGGAAGAAGAGAAGAAAGAGGCAAAAGAGCAAGAAAAGGAGGCTGAACCAAAAATTGAGTCAGAAGAACCTCAAAAAATTGAAACGGTTTATAAAGAGCTGAAAGGCTTGAAAATTACGGGTAAAACAATTGACCTTTCCGAATTTGACAAAGACAAAAAATTGGCAGAGGAAAAGAAGGAAAAACAAAAACAGGAAAAGGAAAACCGTAAAAAAAGAAAAAGAATCAGAAAAGGAGTAAAACCCGAATCTGCAACTGCACAAAGCAGCAATGGCGACAACAAGGCTGCTTCATCAAAAGATAATACAAGAGGCGGGAAAGCACGTCCGCACAGAAGACAGGTAACCGAGCTGACCGAAGAAGAAGTTTCAAAACAAATCAAGGAAACTTACGAAAAGCTTACCAGCAAAGGAAACCGGTCGAAAGGAGCAAGACACAGAAGAGACAAAAGAAAGGAACGCCGTGAAATGGAGGCCATGGAAATGGAAGCCATGGAAAAGGACAAGACACTGAGAGTTACCGAGTTTGTAACTGTAAACGAACTTGCCAGCCTGATGGATGTTGCGGTGACCGAAGTAATCTCAGCCTGTATGTCGCTTGGCATCATGGTGACCATGAACCAGAGACTTGAGGCGGACACCATTCAACTGGTGGCAGACGACTTTGGTTTTAATGTTGAATTCAGCAATGCTGAGGAAGAGTTAGATATAGAAGAGGAAATCGAAGACCAGCCTGAAGATCTGGAACCGCGCGCACCGATTGTTACTGTTATGGGACATGTGGACCACGGAAAAACTTCGCTTTTGGATTACATCAGAAAAACAAATGTGATTGCCGGTGAATCGGGTGGGATAACCCAGCACATCGGTGCATACAATGTGAAATTGGAAAACGGTCAGAAAATCACATTCCTGGATACTCCGGGTCACGAAGCCTTTACTGCGATGCGTGCCAGAGGAGCCCAGGTGACCGATATCGCAATCATCGTGATTGCGGCAGATGACCAGGTGATGCCTCAAACCAGAGAAGCGATCAGCCATGCACAGGCAGCCGAAGTGCCGATTGTTTTTGCAATCAATAAAGTTGACAAACCAACCGCAAATGCAGACAAGGTGAAAGAACAGCTTGCCGGTATGAATCTGTTGGTTGAAGATTGGGGCGGAAACATCCAGTCAGAAGATATTTCAGCAAAATCAGGTCTCAATGTGGCCGAATTGCTCGAAAAAGTATTGCTTCAGGCAGAAATGCTTGAATTAAAAGCAAATCCGAAAAGACTTGCGGTGGGAACTGTGATTGAAGCTTCACTCGACAAGGGAAGAGGTTATGTCACCACACTGATTGTCCAGAACGGAACTTTGAGAATCGGTGATTATCTGGTTGCCGGAAGTCACCACGGAAATGTGCGTGCGATGCTTGACGAGAGAGGAAACCGAATCAAAGAGGCGGGACCGTCAACACCGGTAACCATACTCGGTCTGAACGGCGCATCGACAGCAGGCGACAAATTCAGGGTTTATGAAGATGAACACGAAGCCAAGCAGATTGCCAACAAGAGAGAGCAGCTGCAACGCGAGATGACCATCAGAACACAGAAACACATTACACTGGATGAGATCGGAAGACGAATTGCACTCGGAGATTTCAAAGAATTGAACATTATATTAAAAGGTGATGTGGACGGATCGGTTGAAGCATTGACAGACTCACTTCAGAAACTTTCGACAGAAGAAATTCATATCAATATATTATTTAAAGGTGTAGGTCAGATTACTGAATCTGATGTTCTGCTTGCGAGCGCTTCCGATGCAGTGATCATCGGCTTCAATGTGAGACCGGGTGCATCTGCAAAAGAAATTGCAGACAGAGAAGAAATTGAAATCAGAAATTATTCAATTATCTATGATGCGATCAACGATGTGAAAGAAGCGATGGAAGGAATGCTGTCTCCTGAAATGAAGGAGCAGGTGACCGGAAATGTCGAAGTGAGAGAAACCTTTAAAGTATCCAAAGTTGGAACGATTGCGGGCTGTATGGTACTCGACGGCAAGATCACCAGAAACTCAAGCATCAGGCTGATTCGAGACGGTGTGGTTATCTACGACGGGGAACTTGCGAGTCTGAAACGTTTCAAGGATGATGTCAAAGAAGTGGCCAAAGGATATGAATGCGGACTGAACATTCAGAATTACAATGACATTCAAATTGGCGACATCATAGAAGCCTATGAAACAGTCGAAGTCAGAAAAAAACTGAAATAAAACTTTCTGATCCGAAAAGTAAAATTCATATAAAAGCCGCTCCTGATTTTAGGGGCGGCTTTTTTGCAACCACTGAACAGATAAGGAAGTGAATGAAGTTAAAGTTTAAAAAAATTTGGATATCTTAATAAAATGTTACAATTTTGCCACGATAATGTTATAAAAAATTAAGTATGAGGACAAAATTTGCATTTTTATGTGCACTTTTCCTGCTCTTTGCGGGGCAGGCAGTCTTTGCTCAGGTTACAGGTACGGTTCAGGATGACTTCGGCCCTGTAGTTGACGCAGAGGTGACAGTGAAAGGTGGGGATGAGTCAGCTTTTACAGATGATAACGGTAAGTTTGAAATCGACGCAAAAGTTGGTGATGAATTGGTGATTACCGATATCATGGGGAACTCACAGAACTTTAAGATCGCCAAATTAAACATGGGCGTATTGAAGTTGGGTAGTGTCATTGAACTGGAAGTAATTAATTTGACAGGTAGTGTCTTTGACCCTACTTCAAACTCAGTTGCCGGTGTGACAATTATTGATCAGAAATCAATTGAAACCCTAACTCCTTCAATGTCTGTTGACCAGATGCTTTCCGGTAAAGTTTCCGGATTGAATTCTGTTGGCCAGCAAGGAGGTGCTCCGGGTGGTGTTGCGAACGTAATTATTCGTGGTGCCCTCGGTTTGAGCGGTGGTGTTAAGGAACCATTGTATGTGGTGAACGGTGCTTATCTGAATTCAGATGACGTTAACGCCATCAACCCGAATGACATCGAATCGATTGAAGTTTTGAAAGAGGCATCCAAACTTGCGGTCTACGGTTCACGTGGAGCAAATGGTGTGGTTGTTATCAAAACCAAATCTGCAAGAAAAGGACAGTCGATCATCAGCTATAAAACCAGTATGGCGTATTCAGAACTGATGGATCTGCCAAACTTTAAGGTGATGAACTCTCTGGACCTTTTGAACTTTGACAATCAATTGTCTCAATATGTAGACTGGCAGGGGAACACCATCAACGGTCTGGGTATCCCAAGAACTCCTGAAGAAATTGCTGAATTGAGCAAGATCAATACAAATTGGGAGGACGAGTTTACAAAAAGAGGATATCTGGTTTCACACTATTTGTCAATTACCACAGGTAGTGACAATGCGGCGACCAACTTCTCTTTGGGTTATGACAGCAACTCCGGTAACATTAATTACTACAAAGGGTTTAATCGTATTACCGGTAACTTGAATACAAACGTTGCGGTAAACGACAGATTTAACTACGGTTTGAACCTGTCAGGTGCTTATACCACCCGTGACAATCCTCGTGACCGTTACAACGCACAAAGCCCGTTCTACAGTATTTTGAACAACAGGCCTTACACCACTCCTTATGTGATGGATGAAGATGGAAACGTTGTTTTGGATGAATTCGGTGATCCTAAATTCAATACTGCTGTAAACGCAACCAGCTATGCTGCACTTGACGAATTGAAATACACAAATACTGAAAACAGAAACTTGAGATTGTACGGATCAGGATTCTTGGCTTTGGAAATTTTCAGAAATGTGACTGTTCGTACAACCTTTGGTTTGAACTATGACAGAACACAGGCGGAATCTTTCGGCCAGCCCCGTTCAATTCTTTCTGACCTTTTGGGTTACGGAGGATGGAAATGGGATTCAAGTTCTGACCGTTTGGACTACAACTGGAGAAATGAGGCATCTTATGTGAACAACTGGGGCGATCACGGTTTGAAAGCAACTGTTGCATCTGAGTACATCAACTCAAACAACTATTACAGTCTGATCAACTCAAGAGGATATCCGAACAACATTCAGGATGTACAGGTTTTGGGTACAGTTATACCCGCTGATACTTGGACAAATCGATGGGAACTTTCAAGATTTGGTTATCTTGGTGTTGTAAACTACGACTACTCAAAAAAATATTTTGTAGATGTATATGCAAGAAGAGACGGAACCTCATTGGCAGGTTTGGATAACCAGTACGGTACCTTCTGGGGTGCGTCAGTTGCGTGGGATGCTGCAAGAGAAAACTTCCTGAATTCAGTTTCATGGCTTGACACCTTCAGACTTTCTGCTTCTTATGGCGAAAGTGGTGACGACAGCGGTTTGACTCTGTATTCAAATATTCTTCAGATCGGTTTGGGTAACCACTTAGGATTCCCATACTCTTATGTGAGTACAACCATCCCGAACAGAGATGTTACTTGGGAAAACAACAAAAAACTGAATCTTGGTCTTGACTTTGGATTCTTTAGCAAGAGACTGACCGGTAGCTTTGCATACTTCAGCGATAAGAGAACTGACTTCCTTTTCGATGATACCATGGCGCCTGAGGTAGGGTCTCCTACTGTTACCATCAACGCGGGTGAATTGGAAAATAAAGGTATTGAATTGTCATTGAACTATGATGTGATCAAATCAAAATCAGGCTTCAATCTGTCAGTTTACGGTAACCTGACCAACATCAGCTATAAGATCAATTCTTTGAGCGGTGATGATACTCAGATTTTCCCTGCCGGAACATTTGAATCAATGGTTCACGAAGTTGGCAAAACACCTTATTCATTCTATATGGTTCGTTACTTTGGTGTTGACCCTGCAACCGGCCAGGCTATCTATTTGGATGCTGACGGAAATCAGACCACAGAGTATAGTGCTGAATATGCAGTGAATCTTGATAAATCTCCGCTGCCTACTTTCTATGGAGGATTTGGTTTGAGCGCTGATTACAAAGGATTCAACCTGAGAGCAGATTTCAACTACCAGAGCGGTGCATATATGTACAACAATACCTA
Organism: Weeksellaceae bacterium; assembly: GCA_041677705.1. GTDB lineage: Bacteria > Bacteroidota > Bacteroidia > Flavobacteriales > Weeksellaceae > Moheibacter. The sequence continues at coordinate 15,300 of JBAYPM010000012.1, forward strand.
TCATGATTTGATGGACCTTTCTCCGGGATCTAAAAACAACCACCATGAAGATGCATGGAACTACTGGCAGAACCCTGGTGATACCAATGTATGGCAGGCACCAACAGCAGAAGGATTCCAGTACACAGATCTTTTCCTTGAAAAAAGCGACTACATTTTGTTCAGAAGCTTGGAGCTGGGTTATTCATTCAACAAGAAATTGTTCGAAAAACTTCCGATCACAGGATTTAGAGTATTTGTTCAGGCACAAAACCTTGCGCTTTGGACAAACTATCACGGTAACCCTATTATCGGTACCGGATCAAGCGAAAGCAGTAATGTAACCAGTACCGGATATGTATCAGGTGCATTTTCTGCATGGTCTTATCCGCTATCCAGAGTTTATACTTTAGGGCTTAACTTAACATTTTAATTAAATTGAAAATGAAAAAGATATTCAAATATTTAATGACAGCTGTACTGGCCTTCGGTTTTGTAAGCTGTGAAAGTGACGATCTTGAACAACTGCCTCCGGGTAGTGCGATTTACGAATTCTATTTTCAGTCACCTGAGGAATTCGAATCAGCAATAAGAGGTGCATACATGTCATTTTTTTCAAGCGGATTCTATACTGCAGAGGCTGGAATCACAAAGATTGGAGATGTCTTGGCTGACAACGTGATTTACAATCCGGGCGGTAGAGGAACCTCATTTATTGGATCAAACTGGCTGTATGACTCAGGAACCGGTGCACCTACCGGAATTTATTCAGGAGCATACCAAATGATCACCAGAGTAAACGCAATCCTTGCCAATATCGATAATCTTGATGATGCAGATTTCCCGAACAAAGCGCAAATCAAAGCTGAAGCTTTGGCTTTGAGAGGTATTGCTCACTTTGAGGTTGCAAGACACTATGTGAAAATCCCTACTCAGGGAGCTGATGCAAACTCTTTTGTAGGCATTCCTTACGTTACTGAATTTGATCCTTATCAGGAGCCTCCACGTTTGGCAACTGTTGCTGATGTATATGATAAGATTTTTGAAGACCTGGAAGCTGCACTTCCTGATATTCCTGCAAGCTCAGAAAACATTTTCAGACTGAACCAGAATTCATACAAAGGAATCCTGTCAAGAATTTATCTGTATGCAGGTAATTATGACAAAGTTATTGAATATGCAACTCCGGTTGCAGCTGCTGTTGCTCCTGCGCCAAGTGCCTCACTGAAAAACCTTTGGAGATCTAACGACCAGTCAGGCGTATTGTTCTCAACTTTGGTTGACCTGAGTGACCCGGTTATCGGTATCAACTACAGCCAGGGAACAGGACCTACCATGGTGGTTGAATATTCTGTTGACAAAGCTTTCTATGATCTGTTCAATCCAAGTACTGAAAAAGATCGTATGGATGCAACTGTCGGTAAAAACAACTCTTTGAATCTGTACTTTGTAAACAAGTATATGCAGAGCATTATTGGGTTCGGTTCTCACTACGGAAGATATATGAGAGTTGAAGAGGTTCTTCTTAACCTTGCAGAAGCTCAATATCTGAAAGGCCAGGAGGGTCCCGCTTTGATTACTTTGAACAAACTGAGAGATGCACGTTATTCTTCGTATGCCGGTGGCGAAAGTGGAGATGCATTGTTTGATGCCATCCAACTGGAAAGAAGAAAAGAATTGTGCTTTGAAACAGGTGACCGTTGGTTTACACTGAAACGTCTTCAGGGCGTGCCCGGTATTCCTGCAATTTACCATCAGGGTGTTCAGCGTTCAGGAAACGGCGAACATGCTGACGGAACAGGAACTCCTCCTGTTAATTTGAACCTTGCACCTGATGCAAGAGAATGGCAATTCCCGATTACTCAGTCACACTTGATTCGTAACCCGAGCATGACTCAGACACCAGGATATTAATATTCTTTTTAATGATAACAAAAAACCCGTTCTTTTGAGCGGGTTTTTTTATTCCCCATAATTTTTCATTTAACTTTGCCGAGTCGAAAATCGTCTATGAAAAAACTGATTGGCCTTTTGATGTTCACAGTTACGCTGCTGCATTCCTATGCACAGATCAATCCTGAGCTCGAGGGTGAAAATGCTGTTCAGGATTCTCTTCAGAACCTACGCAAAAGAGAACCGGCAAACGACAGTCTCAAGATTCACAAACCGGTTATCACAGATTATAGCTATTGGAGAGAAAATGACCTCAAACCAACGGTCGTCGACACAACGATGACCATCAAAGGTTTTTACCGCCAGAATTTTACCCAAAAGGATATGTTCGGGTATATGAGTTTTCCGAATTTTGGTCAAACCTTCAATCCGCTTGAATTTACCCAAAACAGATTCAGACTTCAACTGCTGCCCACCGGAAAATCATTCAATTATCTCTTTCCCGAGGACATCCGCTATTATGATGTGAAAACACCTATGACCGAATTTGTTTATGAAAACGGATGGAGAGAAGGGCAGTATTTGTCAACTACATTTTCTCAGAATTTAAACCCGAGACTCAATTACTCGGTTCGTTACCGCGGACTGCGTTCTGTGGGCAGGTACAAAAACAGTTTGGCTGCAAATAACGCTTTTATAGCTACCGTCAATTATCATTCAAAAAATGAAAGATTTAAATTGTGGACGCATTATGCATCTCAGAATATTGACAATCAGGAAAACAGTGGTATCAGCGATCTGAACGAATTTGTCCACGACGACAGTCTCAGAACCACCAATCGGCAGAATATTGCAGTGAATCTCAATTCTGCTTATTCAGAATTTGACTCAAGAAGGTTTCATCTGACAGCCGGCTACGGTTTGTTTGGAAAATCAAAATCGGATTCGACTGCGCTGAGTGCACCTCTGATTCTCAAAAATGTTTTTACTTACGAAAAACAGAAATATTTCTATCGTGAAAAACAGGATGAAAATTATTATTTAAGTCCGGTCTTTTCAGATTTGGACAGAAGAAGCCTGAAGAGTTTCGAAACGGTTCAGAATACTTCAACAGCCGAATTCAAATGGGGCGAAAAACTGCTGATCGAAGCAGGCGTCAGACTTGAAAATCTGAAACTCTACGGCGAATATCCGCTCAATCAGGGATTGATCAATATTCCGAAAAACATTGAAGACAATCTGCTGGGCGCAGTCGGAAAATTGTATTTTGACTGGAACGACAAACTGAAACTGACCGCAAACGGAGAATTCAAATCTGGTGAAATTTTTAAAAGCCAATATCACCTGAGTTCCGAAATCGATGTTCAGCCCCTGGGCGGATATCATCTGATTGGCGGAGGTATGATCGAATCTTCATTTCCTTCTTTGAATTTGTTTTACAACCAGAGTTTTTACAAAGATTTCAATTATTACAACTACAGTTTTAAAAATACCAATATCCAAAAAGCGTACGCAAAACTCGATTTTGAGAAATTCAACACACAATTTTCAGGCAGTCTGTACAACATCGACAATTATGTATATGTCGATTCTGATTTCAGAACCAAACAGCTCAACGGCGGTATTTCACTGTTTCAGCTGACCGGCGATGTGCTGATTCCATACCGGAATTTTAATTTGAGCGCAACCGTTCAATATCAGAAAGTCACCCAAAATTCAGAATTTCTTCCTTTACCCGATCTGGTCGCAAGAGCGAGTCTGTACTGGCAGGGGAAGGCATTTGACAATAAGGCGGAGCTTCAGGTCGGATTCAATGCAAATTATTTCACCGAATTTGAATCAAGAGAATTTTTTTCGGTGACCAATGAGTTTATGCTTCAGCGGACAAATCCCGAATTTGGTATTCAGAAGATTGGCGGCTATCCGCTGCTCGACTTCTTTTTCAATATCAAGGTTCAGCGGATGAAGATTTATCTGAGAGCTGACCATTTCAATGCACTTTGGGGAAAGAACAATTATTACAGCGCTCCATTTGTCCCTTTCAGAGATTTCAAAATTCAGTTGGGAGTGAAGTGGTATTTGTTTACCTGAGACCCAGGATGATTTTATTTCTCATTAAAGCTTTCATCAAACGAAAAAGAGTAAACCAACCATTCGCTTTGTGGTTTATAAAAATTGAAAATAAACCTGACTGGTTGTCTTTCGTATTTTACCAGATAGTAATAAATTTTATAGCTTTCAGAAATTTCTTTCTCTGAAATTTTTTCGTAACCATAATAGGTAACCATCAACAATCCGTCCCAGAGCTTTGAAATCAACTGTTCAATCGAATTTTCGTCAATCCATTTGCTTGCAATCAGAGACCTTACCGCATCATCTGGTCTGTTTTCGTATGTTTTGAAGAAACTGGAGATGATCTCGTCTGGTGTTTTCTGCGCTTTTAGTGAAAAGGCCATCAGTGTCATCAATAGGAGAATAAAAATAATTCTCATAATTTTTTAATTTTAAAGTTTGTCATGATAAAAACAGAATCTGACAAATCTATAAAACTAAATCAATTCATTCAGCCAGTCTGGATCCAATCTTTGTACTCTTTGATTCTCAGGATCCATCATCACCCATTTTGTTCTTGAATCAACGATGAGTTCATTGTTGATAAAAAATTCAACCTTCCTCGGCTGACGGATTCCTTCCGGTTCTTCCGGATACGTTTTGGTTAGAATTCGGTCGCCCAAATAAGCCTGCTTTTTGTAACGAATATGATGATCGACCAAAAACCAGACAAAATCTTTGTACTTACTTTTTGATTTGAGTAAATTCCAGTGTTCTTCTGCCATCATTTCGACCCAATGCACATATTGAACATTGTTGACGTGCCGGTTGTTGTCCAAAAATTCTTCGGTGATTGTAATCTCTTTCTGATAAACTGGAAATTCCATCAGATCAGCTGTTTTTCAAATTCCAAAATTTCATCAAATAAATCAAACAGCTCATTGAGTTCGTTTGCGGTCACCAGTCGGGTTCGGAAAGGTTTGAAATCAGGAATTCCTTTGAAATAATTTGAATAATGCCTTCTGGTTTCCAGTATGCCCAGTTTTTCGCCCTTCCATTCGCAAGACCAGATCAGATGATTTTTTGCTGCCTCGGCTTTTTGGGCAAGCGTCGGCGGATCTATTTTTTCGCCTGTTTTCAGAAAATGTTTGATTTCATTGAATATCCACGGATTCCCGATGGCCGCGCGACCGATCATGATTCCGTCCACACCGTATGTGTTTTTGTATTCCAATGCCTTTTCGGGCGAATCAATGTCGCCGTTTCCAAAAATCGGAATTTCAATATTCGGATTTGATTTTACTTTTTCAATCAGTGTCCAGTCAGCATGTCCTTTGTACATCTGTGAACGCGTCCGTCCGTGAATCGAAAGCGCTTTGATTCCGGTTTCCTGAAGTCTTTCCGCGACTTCGATTATATTGATGCTGTCGGTGTCCCAGCCCAAACGGGTTTTTACGGTCACCGGCAATTGGGTACTGCTGACCACTGCTTTGGTCAGTCTGACCATCAGATCTACATCTTTGAGCACGCCTGCACCCGCACCTTTGCAAACCACTTTTTTGACCGGACAGCCAAAATTGATGTCGACCAGATCGGGTTTCACGGTTTCTACAATTTTTGCGGACATTGCCATTGCTTCTTCGTCGCCGCCAAAAATCTGGATTCCGACCGGACGTTCATAATCAAAAATATCGAGCTTCTGACGGCTTTTGATTGCATCTCTGATCAGTCCTTCGGACGATATAAATTCGGAATACAGCATGTCGACCCCATGCAGTTTGCAGAGTCTGCGAAAGGGCGGATCGCTCACATCTTCCATCGGTGCCAGCAGCAGCGGGAAGTCAGGAAGTTCTATATTTCCGATTTTGATCAATTTGAAATTTTTTGCAAATTTAGCGTATAGTTATGAGTTATGCAGTTTGTACTTTTATTTTTGTAATGATTTATTACAAATGATTACATTTGTATTACAAATAAAATAATAATGAAAACAAAAGAAAAAAAATTGACCTCTATCAGAATCAACAAAAATTTGTATGCCCATTTGCAGAAAAAGGCAAAAGAAGAAAATCGAAGTATGAACAATTATATCGAGACTTTGCTTTTTGAAGCCTCAGAATTTGAAGTTCCGAATGAAGAAACTGTCGCTGCCATTCAGGAAGTCAAAGATCACATAGCAGGAAAGATAGTATTGGATAAAATGAAGAAGGGAGAGTCGGCTCGTGAGTTTCTGACCAGGATAATGAATGAAGATTGAATGAAACCATTTTAAAATGTATGAAATTATATCCGGCGGTCGTTTCAAAAAGGACTTAAAAAGATTTAAAAACAATCCTGAAAAATTCAAAAGATTTCGGTTTGCGTCGAGTTATTGAGTCAAGGAGATGTAGAAAATATTCCTCCTGAAATGAAACCTCACAAACTCTTGGGTATATACAAAGACAGTTGGGAATGTCATATACAATCTGATTTGCTGATTATCTGGTTTCAAATAGACGAACCGGCAAAAGAGATTCATTTGATCAGAGTCGGCAGTCATTCCGAATTATTTTAATTTTGCACTTTGATTATGGCCAAAAAAGAAAATTCTCAATTTACCCGTTACATTCAGCTGACCGGCATCGCTTTCGAAATGATGGCGATCATGTTTGTATTCATCTGGTTGGGCAAAAAATCAGATCAGAAATGGGGTGCCGAAGATTCAAGTTTGTTCACACTTTTTGGAACACTGCTGGGACTGGGCGTATCTTTGTATGTGATTTTGAAACAACTCAATCGATTAAATGAAAAATAATTTTGTAAAAGTTCTCTTTTATCTTTTTCTTTTCCTGATGCTGATACTGATTCATTTCGGGACAATGAAATTTGTTTTTGGTTTTGAAGGCAATTTGCTGCCTGTTTACGGCTTCACTTTTTCAATCTGTGCGGTTGCCCTGTTTTTTATGGCCGCAGCCAACACTGTTTTTCACAAACAGCTCGGATTTTTCTACATCGGTGTAATTTCTCTGAAGCTGTTGTCGGCGATTGTTTTTATGAAGAATTTCAAACCGGTCGAAGAGCCTGAATATAAATATAGTTTTATAATTCTGTATCTTGTTAGTATCGTTTTGATTACGATTTTCACAGCCCGTCTTCTGCTCTATCCCGAAAAATGACAAAAAGCAGAAAATAAGGTTTTATTTTTATCAAAATTAAACTTACTTTTGCACCTCAAAATTGAGCCAAATGAAAGTTATCGCCAGCAGGCTGTTTGCATTCTTGTTTTTACTGTTTGCCTTTTCGTTTTCTTTTGCACAAGAAACTGAATCTGAGACCAATGGAGGAGGCGTTACCAAAGAGGAAGTCAATGAAGTGATCGACCACCACATGGCCGACGACTATTATTATACTTTTCTTTCAAATAAAGAAACCGGTGCACATTACGGCTTTCCGTTACCGGTCATCCTGATTGACAACGGTCTGAAGATATTCAGCTCATCAGAATTTGATCACGGACACAAGGTGGTGACAAAGGATGGTCAGAGCTACGCACTGTACCACAGCAAAATCTATAAGACTGATGAGGCCGGAACCATTACAAAAAAGGAAAATGGATTCCCTGCAAATGAAAAACCGCTCGATTTCTCAATCACCAAAAATGTGGTGAATATCCTGATTGTCGGTCTGATCATGTTCCTGCTGTTTACCGGTATGGCAAAAAATTACAAAAAAACTGTGGTTCCAAAAGGAATGAACGGTATTCTTGAACCGATTGTTCTGTATATAAAGGACGAAATCGCTATTCCAAATATTGGCGAAAAACATTACAAAAGATTTATGCCCTATCTGCTGACCATATTTTTCTTTATATGGATTGTGAATATGCTGGGTATGACACCGCTTGGGATGAATGTGACCGGAAATATCGCAGTTACCTTTGCGCTTGCCATCATAACTTTTGTAATTACCCAGGTGGTGGGAACAAAAACCTATTGGGGACATATTTTTAATCCGCTGGGTGATTCAATGCCGTGGTATGCAAAGATTCCTTTGTACATACTGCTGGTACCGATTGAGGTGTTGGGTATTTTCATCAAACCGTTCTCACTGATGATCCGTTTGTTTGCCAACATGTCGGCAGGACACATCGTGATGATGAGTTTGCTTGGAATGATATTTATTTTCAAGAACTGGATAGGCGGTCCATTGACTTTTGGTCTGACCGTTTTTATCATGATCATTGAATTTTTTGTTGCGCTGCTTCAGGCCTATGTGTTCACCATACTTTCGGCACTGTATTTCGGTTTTGCCGTAGAAGAGCACGAACATGAAGAAGCACATTAATGATAAGAAGTAATTGTTTAATTTTTTAAATATTTAATTATGGAGATTGTAATCCCAAAAATTGTAGGAGCAGGTTTAGCGGTTATCGGTGCCGGTATCGGTATCGGTCTGATCGGTAAAGGAGCGATGGAAGGTATCGCACGTCAGCCTGAAGCTTACGGTAAAATCCAGACAGCCATGCTGATTGCTGCTGCCTTGATTGAAGGTATTGGTTTTGCTGCATTGTTCGCAGTAAACTAATCACAAAAAACTCACTGTCAACGGTTGGTTGCAGTGAGTTTTTATAAAAAAACATTAAATAAAAGATTAAAAAGAAAATACAATGGATAAATTAATCAACGACTTTTCATTTGGACTGTTTTTTTGGCAGTTGCTTTTGTTTCTGTTGCTGCTTTTCATTCTGAGAAAATTTGCATGGAAGCCGATCCTAAATGCGGTAAACGAAAGAGAAAAGACGATCGAAGATTCACTGAACCAGGCCAAAAAGGCAAGAGAGGAAATGGCGAATCTGAAATCCGAAAACGAAAAAATCCTGAAGGAGGCAAAAATTGAAAGAGATGTCATCCTGAAAGAAGCCAGAGAAATGAGAGAAGGAATCATTGCAAAAGCAAAGGAAACCGCTCAGTCTGAGGCTGACCGTCTAATTGAAAATGCAAAGGCCGCTATCCAAAATGAGAAAGCAGCTGCAATGACCGAGCTGAAAAATCAGATTGCCGCACTTTCAATTGATGTGGCTGAAAAGGTTCTTGAAAAAGAGCTTTCTGACAAATCGGCACAGGAAACATTGGCAAAAACAATGATTAACGAAACCAAACTGAATTAATAAGATGGCGGGAATCAGAGCGGCAAAAAGATATGCCAAAGGGCTGATGCAGTTTGCAAATGAGACTTCTCAGGCAGATATGCTCAATCGGGAAATGATCGATTTGAAAAATTCGATTCAGGCAAGCCGTGAATTGAGCAGTTTTCTGGCTTCACCCGTTTTGGATGCCAAAAGAAAGGTGACGATCTCAAAAGAACTGTTCAAAGGTTTCTCAAAAGTTTCCCAAAATTTCATCGAATTGGTGATCAATCAGGGAAGAGGAAACGCACTGAAGGAAATTGCAAACCAATACACTGAGCAGTACAACAAGATGCACAACATCACCACTGCCGAATTCATTTCAGCTGTTCCTTTTGACGCTGATCTGGTCAACGGCATCGTAATGGAGGCCAGACAGAAACTGGGCGACACTTCGACCATCAATATCGAAACCAAAGTGGATCCGGAACTGATCGGCGGATTTGTACTCAGAATGGGTGACAAACAAATCGATTCAAGTGTGAAATCAAAACTGAACCGATTGAAAAAAGATTTTGAAAGAAACGAGTATATCGTTAAATTCTAAAAAAGAAAAAATCCTGAAAAAGGGTAATTATATTTAATTAGAAACAATACTAAAATGGCAGAAATAAAACCGGCTGAAGTTTCAGCAATCTTAAAACAACAACTTTCAAACTTCGACATCAAAGTTGAACTGGCTGAGGTTGGAACCGTACTCAGTGTCGGTGACGGTATCGCGCGTGTTTACGGATTGGACAACGCACAGTATGGTGAGTTGGTTGAATTTTCCAACGGACTGGAAGGAATGGTACTGAACCTTGAAGAAGACAATGTGGGTATCGTATTGCTCGGCCCTTCAAAAGACATCAAAGAAGGTGATACCGTAAAAAGAACCAAAAGAATTTCTTCTCTTCTTGTGGGTGAAGGGATGCTGGGACGTGTTGTCGATATGCTGGGGAACCCGATTGACGGAAAAGGGCCGATTGAAGGCGAACTTTTCGAAATGCCGATCGAAAGAAAAGCGCCCGGTGTTATCTATCGTCAGCCAGTGAGCGAACCGCTTCAGACAGGTATCGTGGCGATCGACTCAATGATTCCGATCGGACGCGGACAGAGAGAGCTGATCATCGGAGACCGTCAGACAGGAAAAACTGCGGTTGCGATTGACACCATTTTGAATCAAAAAGAATTTTATGACCGTGGTGAACCGGTTTACTGTATTTATGTTGCAGTCGGCCAGAAAGGTTCTACCGTAGCTCAAATCATGAATACACTGCATGCACACGGTGCAGACAAATACACAGTAATTGTTGCCGCAAACGCATCTGACCCTGCACCAATGCAAGTTTATGCGCCAATGGCAGGTGCTGCAATCGGTGAATATTTCAGAGATACAGGCCGTCCTGCTTTGGTTGTTTATGACGACCTTTCAAAACAGGCGGTTGCATATCGTGAAGTATCATTGCTGCTTCGTCGTCCGCCGGGACGTGAAGCTTATCCGGGTGACGTTTTCTATCTGCACTCAAGACTTTTGGAAAGAGCTGCAAAAATCATCGGTGATGACCGTGTGGCCGCACAGATGAACGACCTGCCCGAATCACTGAAAGGAAAAGTAAAAGGCGGCGGTTCACTCACCGCACTTCCAATCATCGAAACCCAGGCGGGTGACGTATCTGCCTATATTCCGACCAACGTGATCTCGATTACAGACGGTCAGATCTTCCTTGAATCGGATCTGTTCAACTCTGGTATCCGTCCTGCAATCAACGTAGGTATATCGGTTTCACGTGTGGGTGGTAATGCTCAGATCAAACCGATGAAAAAAGTTTCGGGTACACTGAAGCTTGACCAGGCACAGTACAGAGAACTTGAAGCATTTGCAAAATTCGGTTCTGACCTGGATGCTGCAACCATGGCAGTAATCGGAAAAGGTGAAAGAAACGTTGAAATTCTGAAACAGAATGTTCACTCACCCATCCCGGTTGAAGAGCAGGTGGCAATCATCTATGCCGGTACAAACGGTCTGTTGAGAGCTGTTCCGGTTGAAAAGGTAAAAGAATGGCAGGAAAATTTCCTTTCTCTGATGAGAAATAAACACGCTGATACGCTGGATCAAATCAGAAAGAGAGAGTACAGTGATGAGATTCTGAATGTGCTGAAAACAGCAATTGCAGATACAACCGCAAAATATAATTAATCAAAGTCATCAAAATTAAAGCATGGCAAACTTAAAGGAAATACGAAGCAGGATCAGTTCGGTTGCGTCAACCATGCAAATTACCAGCGCCATGAAAATGGTGTCTGCTGCCAAGTTGAAACGAGCACAGGATGCCATCCTTCAGCTTCGTCCGTATGCCGACAAACTGAGAGATATCCTTCAGAACATCAGTTCAAACCTCGACGGTAGTGTCGGCGGCGAACTGACCGTTCAGAGAGAAGTCAAAAAGTTGCTGCTCATAGTGGTAACTTCAAACAGAGGTTTGGCGGGTGCGTTCAACTCGAGTGTAGTCAAAAAAGCAAATTCAATCATTTCCGAATCAAAAGATGCAGGAATCGAAGTTGAGATTTTGGCCATCGGAAAGAAAGGTCATGATCTGCTGAAAAAACATACTGAGATTTACAAAAACAGTTCTTCCATTTGGGACGATCTGACTTATGAAACCGTTGCAGCACTTTCTGAAGAAGTGGTTGAGAAATTCAGTAATTCAGAATTTGACCAGGTGAGAATCATATACAACCAGTTCAAAAATGCAGCTACACAGATTGTAACCGACGAACAGTATTTGCCGGTTGAGCTTTCTGCCGATGAAACCGCAGAACACGCTGTTCATGCTGATTATATTTTTGAACCTTCAAAAGAAAAGATCCTTACCGATTTGATTCCGCAAACTTTGAAAACCCAGTTGTACAAAACCATTCTGGATTCGAATGCGTCTGAGCACGGTGCCCGAATGACAGCAATGCACAAAGCAACCGACAATGCGGATACGCTCAGAAAAGAATTGGTGCTTCAATACAACAAAGAACGTCAGGCAGCCATCACCAACGAAATCCTTGAGATTGTGGGCGGTGCTGAAGCATTGGATTCCTGATGATGTGATTATAAAAAGTGTTAATAAGACGGGCCTACCCCCGTCTTTTTTTATTGAATTAAAATTAATAATTAAAATCTGCTGCGAATTGCAGATATTAGCAAAAAAAATAAATGGTCTGGGAAATCTTTTTGGGAATTGTCTTTATCATGCTGGCTCTTGATCTTGGAGTCTTTAATAAGAATGCACATATAATTTCTCACAAAGAAGCTGCAAAATGGACTGCTTTCTGGGTCTCGCTTGCACTTGCCTTTGGCGGTGTTCTCTACTGGTTGTTCGCACATCAGCACATTGACAATCCGCTGAATTACACACCCAGGACGGCCGCATCAAAATACCTGCAGGGCTATCTGGTCGAACTGTCTCTCTCGATTGACAATATTTTTGTAATTGCAGTAATTTTCAGGTCTTTCGCAGTACCTCAGAAATATCAGCACAGAGTGCTGTTTTGGGGAATCATCGGCGCAATCGTATTCAGGGCACTGATGATCTTCTTCGGGATTTGGCTGATTGAAAAAATCGACTGGATCACCTATGTCTTTGGCGCATTTTTGATCTATACTGCCATCAAAATGGCAGGCCCACACGACGATTCACAATTTGACCCGAAGAACAGTAAAATCTTTAAAGCTGTCCGAAAAGTATTACCGGTTACCGGCAGTTTGCACGGTCAGAAACTGATGATCAGAAAAATGGGTAAAGTATTTGTGACCCCACTTTTTGTAGCCCTGATTGTCATTGAATTCACCGATATACTTTTTGCACTCGACAGCATACCTGCGGTGCTCGCAATCACAGAAGATCCGTTCATTGTATTCTCCTCCAACATCATGGCGATACTTGGGCTGAGATCAATGTATTTCTTCCTGGCCAATGTCATCGATAAGTTTGCTTATCTGAAATACAGTCTGATGGTGATTCTGATCTTTGTGGGAATCAAAATGCTTCTGCACGGATATCTCAAAGAGAATGAAATCGAAATGCCCGAGTGGCTTTCACTCAGTGTAATTACCCTTTCACTTGCCGGAGGGATTTTGTATTCACTGTACAGAAATAAAAAATCAGAAATTTCCAAAAATTAGGTTTTTCTAAAAAAAAGAATTGTAAAATTGTGAATTATTGACCAAAATAAACCTAAATTTAGCAATTGATTAACCCATGAATTATAAACAAAATTTGTTTTACTTATGAGAAAACTTTTACTCGTCCTTGTGTTTCTTCAATACCTGGTCAGTTCACAGGCCCAAAATGCCAGCATTATGGTGAACCCTGCCGGCAGTGCTGAGTCTAATTTTACTGCTGAACAGCTGTTGACAGATGTGTTGTTGGATGGCGGATCCTGTTCTTCCTCATCCAATTTTCAATTAAAAGACAACCCGACAGAGCCTTTTCCTGGCGCTAACAGGAGTTGGGGATATTTTAAAAAAGGAACTTCCAATTTCCCTTTTGAGGAAGGAATCGTTTTGACCTCGGGCTATGCCAAAGATGCTGAAGGCCCCGATTCCGGTATCGTATCCAAAGGAGGATATGAATGGCTCGGAGATGACGATGCGTCTGTGCTCGCTCTGATAGGTACCAATAATGCGACAGTTTTTGAATTTGATTTTGTTCCGCAGGGAAATGTAATCTCTTTCAGATATATATTCGCTTCAGAAGAATATCCCGATTGGGTGTGTTCTTCATTTAATGATGTATTTGCATTTATTATCAGCGGCCCCGGAATTACAAACGACCCCGGACTTTCTGGCAAAAACATAGCCTTGCTGCCTGACGGGAATCCGGTAACCATCAATACTGTAAATGACCAATGGTGCGGAAATCCTGAATTTTATGTGGCAGGACCGTTTTCTGATATCGAATACGGTGGCAGGACAGTTCCGCTGACTGCTCAGGCAACAGTAGTTCCCGGTCAAACCTATCACATCCGACTGCTGGTTGCAGATGCGGACGATACTGCGTATGATTCGGCAGTATTCCTTGAGGCTGGATCTTTCCATTTGAGTTCTGTAATTGTAGATTCAAACGGAATTCCGCTGGGTGATGAACTTTTTATCTGTGGTCAGGAGGATTACACATTGTATGTAAACGCAGATCCGACTCAAAACAGTATCCAATGGTTTCTCAATGACAATCCGATTGCCGGAGCAAACTCAAACTCACTGGTGGTCAACCAGTCGGGGACATATAAGGTGGAAGTCTCAAACGGAGATTGTACTTCCACAGACGAAATTTCAGTCACCTTTGGCGAATTACAGACCAATGGTGATACATTCACACTCGAACGGATTGACCTCAACGGAGATGGTTTTGAAATATTTAATCTGAGAGAGGTAGAGCCTATGGCGCTTGACAATCCGGAAGAGGCAGTCTTCAAATATTATCCGACAGAAGCAGATGCTGAAAGTCAGACCAATGAGATTGCAACTCCGACTGCATACAGTGCGGCTGACGGAACAATTGTATGGTCAAGAGTGACCAAAGGTGGTGAAGGCTGCATGAAGATTATTAAAATCATTCTGAAGGTAAAACCAAACTGTATCAACCCTGAACCGGCTTGTTCAAATGACGAAGGTTTCGGTCTGAATATTCCTTTTCTGGGAGACGGAACCATTCCTGAATCTGCACCTCCGGGTCCAAATTACGGATGCCTGTACAATCAGCCTTATCCGAGATTTTATTATTTCAAAATCGCTGAATCAGGTAATCTGTATTTTGATTTGAATCAGTACACCGAACCTGATCAGCAGGGAACACCGATTGACGTTGACTTCATCGTTTGGGGGCCGTTTACAGAAGTACCTTGTGATTATGGAGATCTTCAGCAGATTGTAGACTGCAGCTATTCTGCAAGTGCATTCGAATATGTTTCGATTGAAGGAGCACTGGAAGGTGAATATTATATCATGATGATTACCGATTATGCAGGTTCTTACGGTATGTTCGGTTATGTGAATCTGATTTTTGACTCTGCAAATTCAACCGGAAGTTTTGACTGTTCGATTGTTACCGGAGAAAGAACTTACAATCAGTGTGATGATGACAATGACGGTCAGGTGGTATTTGATCTGGCAGCAATTGCAACCGATCTTACCGATGGAAACCCGGCTTTGACAGTTCAGTTTTATTCAAACGAAGAAGACGCGACCAACGATACCGGCAACAACGTCATTCCGACCGGACCTTTCACAGTGGCTGAGACAGATGCGCCGGTGACCATTTATGGACAGATAAAAGACGGAACGGGTGAGGTCACAAAAGTGTGGACGGTGGTTCTGGATATTTATCCGGGAATCGAAGGTCATCATGATGCTTTATATTCGACCTGTGACATTGGCGGAGACGGAGTTGAAAACATCAATCTGAAATTGATCAATGTGATTGACAATCCGGAACTATACAACATACGTTATTACACCAACGAGGCAGATGCAAATGCCGGTAACAATAACAACATTCAGAATCCTGAAGCCTATCTGACCGGCAACACCGTTATTTATGTAAGAATTCAAAATGAAGACGGCTGTTTTGCAGTGGTTAAGATTACAATCGAAATTACAGATCTGTTTGTCGATCTGGGTGATGACTTCAATATTTGTGAAGGTGAAGCTCAGCTGACTGCTCAGGGTGACTTTGGTGAAGGTTCAACTTTTGAATGGAAAAAAGACGGAACCGTCCTTATCGGTGAAAACAGTCAGTCGCTGACGATCTCAGGACCGGGTACATACACGGTGACCGTAACCACAGCCGACGGCTGTACAGGGTCTGATTCTGTAACAGTCGGTCTGGATGAACTCACAGTTGATCTGGGCGAAGGCTTCTCAATGTGTGAAGGAGAGTTTGAGTTGACTGCACACGGAAATTTTGAAGGGCTCGAAAGCGTGACCTATGAATGGTCAAAAAACGGAGTCGTTATAGAAGGAGCAGACGGTCAAACACTGATCATCAATCAGACCGGAACTTATACCGTGCATGTGACCACCGAATGGGGCTGTGCCGGTTCAGATTCGGTTGTGATTTCTCAGGGAGATGCACCCATCATCACCGGAGTAACTTACGGACCGGATTATATTCTGATTGAAGCAACAGGCGGCGCAGAACCTTATCTGTACTCGATTACCGGTGTGGTTTGGCAGGAGAGCAATCAGTTCTTCTATCTGCAGCCCGGAAAATATACGATCTATGTAAAATCGGCTGAAGGCTGTATCACTTCTCAGGAAATTGCAGTCTTTAAGATTCCGACCATGTTCACACCAAACGGAGATGGTATCAACGATACCTGGAACATACCGAACCTCAATGTTTATCCGGGTTCAACGGTGGCGATCTATGACCGAAACGGAAGACTGGTTCATCAGGCCGAACTGACCTCAAACACGATTTGGGACGGATTTTATATGAACGGCCAAAAAGCACCTACTCAGGATTACTGGTATATAATCAACATAACTGACGGACGGAAATTTACAGGACATGTGACTGTGAAAAGCCGTGGTGAGAAAAATTAACAATTCGGGCTCCGGATTACGACCCGGAGCCTCAATTCAAAAAGAAAATTTTTAGCAGCTAAAATATACTCCTAAAATGAAAAAACTAAATTTACTCTTAATAACAGCTTTGAGTTTCATAAGTATGAAATCTTTCGCACAGTCCAGTCTGCCTTTTGATGAGCAATACTATATCATGGATAAATTCCTGGTCAACCCGTCATTTACGGGTGCCGAAGATGATGTCATCTTCAGGATGTCACACAGGAGGCAGTGGGACAATATGCCGGACGGACCGGTTACAACGATTGCCAGCGCACATGCCAACATCGTTGACCGTGTGGGACTCGGACTTTATTTTATGAACGACCACAACGGAAATACCAAAATGAACAGTTTCAACCTGTCTGCTGCCTATCATATCCCGATTGGAGACAAAAAGAAAAGACAGCTCGGACAATTTTCATTTGGTACTTCCTTGAGTTTTGCAGGTATGCATTTCACCGGTGAAACCGAATTGCCAAACGACCCGGTTTACAATGATATGGAAACCAGAGTCTATATTCCTTATATCAACTTTGGCGCCTCAGCAACTTATGACGGTTGGATGATAGGTCTTTCGGCGCTCGACATTCCGTTGAGCTACAACAACCCGATTGTGAACCAGTATGAGCCCAGCCCGACTTTCTATTATGCAATGCTTGCAAAAACCATCAATCTGTCTTCACAGTTTGAATTGGAACCGATGGTCGCCTACCGTTCAAATTTTGACAAAGACAGCCGTTTTGACGGAAATCTGAAAGCAAAAGCCAAATTTGAGGATATGGCGATTTGGGCAGGCGCAAATTACAGAATGGATTTCTTTGACGGCGAGTCTCAGGCACTCAGCGTGTCTCCCATGATCGGTGCAAAGATTGGAAGAATGAATATGGCATTTTCGTACAATATCGGTTTGAGCGATATGAAATATGAAGGAAACGACGGATTTACAGCAGTTCTCGGATTTGACATCGAGAATTTCTTCAAACCCGGTTTTGAATAACAGAATCGTTTTTATTTATTAATACGGGCAGCTTCGGCTGCCCTTTTTTGTGGGTTTCAAAAATTGTTTGTATTGGATTTTATTTCGGAGTCGCCTTAAGCCGTATGATTCATGAAATTATTTTGTGCGTCTTCTTCTTTACAAGCTACTTGAAGTATGTTAATTCATCGAATATATCTTCATATCGTTTTCATTCAATGGATTTTATTTTAATCATGTGAATTGAGGTGAATAATGCAGCTTAAAATTGTAATTTTGAAGAATGTATCTGAAGGAAATCAAATTAAGAAATTTCAAAAATTTTATTGAATCAGACTTTGAGTTTTCACCCAAATTAAATGCGGTTGTGGGCAGAAACGGAGTGGGGAAGACCAATGTACTTGATTCGATTCATTATCTGGCGCTGACCAAAAGTTATCTCAATTATTCGGATACTCAGAACATCAATTTTGGCAATGATTTTTTTACGTTGGAAGGAATTTTTGAAAAAGAAAAAAGCGAGGATGTCGTCTTTCTTTCTGTCCAAAAAGAAAAAGGAAAACAACTCAAACGGAATTCAAAAACATTTGAAAGGATGTCTGATCACATCGGTCTGTATCCGCTTGTAATGATTTCACCCTATGATTTGGATCTGATCAAAGAAGGAAGTGATGTGAGACGAAAATTCATAGACAACATCATTTCTCAGTCAGACAAAGAATATCTTTCAAATCTGATCCGGTACAATCGGGTGCTTTTGCAGAGAAACACGCTGCTGAAATATTTTTTTCTGAATCGTACCTTTGATTCAAATTCGCTTGAAATCTATGATTCTGAACTGATTCCGCTTGGTGAATTTATTTTTGAAAAACGAAAAGAACTGATCGCTCAGCTGATTCCGATTTTCAAAGATTATTACAAATTGATTTCAAAAGGAAACGAAAGCGTTGACATTGTTTACAATTCTTCGCTCGATGAAAAACCATTTGCTGAACTGCTCAAATCGGGTCTTGAAAATGATCGGATGGCGCAGTACACAAAACTCGGTGTTCACAAAGACGACCTTGAATTTAAAATTTCGGGTTATCCGATCAAAAAATTTGGTTCTCAGGGCCAGCAGAAATCATTTTTGATTGCACTGAAACTTACACAGCTTGAGCTGATTAAAAAAAATCTCAAACTGACGCCGATTCTTCTTTTGGATGACATCTTTGACAAACTCGATGAAACCAGAGTCGAACAACTGATCAAACTGGTCAACGAAGAACGATTCGGGCAAATCTTTATTTCGGATACACATCCCGAAAGAACCGGCAGCATTCTTCAGAAAATTAACGCAGAAAGCAAGATATTTGAATTATGAAAAAGGAGAATTTACAGAACTTGGGCGATGCAATCAGACAGGTCTTTTCTGATTTGGGAATTGAAGAGAATATTCTCGAAACAAAGTCTGAACTTGCGTTTGAGCAGATGATGGGAAAATACATCATGGGTTATGTCGAATCATTTCACATCAAAAACAGAGAGCTGCATATCCGGATCAAATCACCCGAATTAAAAAGTGAACTGTCTATGGGGAAATCAAAAATCAAAGACCATATCAACAGTGAATTGAAACAGGATTATCTGACCGAAATTAAATTTTTGTAATGCCGCTGATTGAAAATTCAGAATATCATATATCCGGTTTTTTATACAGAAACCCCCATTTTACCACAATTTTTGTCAATAAAATCAGAAAGACGATCAGGCCTCCATACAGAAGAGAACGACTCGAATTGGCTGACGGTGATTTTCTGGACATTGATTTTGTCATTAAGAATAAAAGAAAGGCGGTTGTTCTTTGTCACGGTCTCGAAGGCAGCTCGGATCGGAATTACAACAATACCGCTGCCGAATATTTCCTGAAAAATGATTTTTCGGTTTTTGCATGGAACAACCGAAGCTGCAGCGGCGAGATGAACCGGTCGCCGAAACTCTATCATCACGCTGCGATTGATGATTTGGACAGCGCAGTCAAATTTGTAATGAATCGGGGTTTTGAAGAAATATATCTGCTGGGATTTTCAATGGGAGGTGTTCAGATTTTGAATTATTTTGGGAAAACCGATCCTGACAATAGAATCAAAGCGGGTGTGGCGATTTCATCGCCGATTTATTTGAAAACTACTGCAGAAATCCTGAAAATGGGTTTCAATCGAATTTATCTTGAGAATTTTCTGATTGCAATCAAAAGGAAATTGCGCCAAAAATCTATAAAATATCCTGACCTCGCAGATTGGATGAAAGTTATGGCATCAAAGGATTTTGACGGTATCGATGAATATTTTACTGCGCCGGTACACGGTTTTTCAAGTGCAGATGATTATTATTCAAAAGCTTCACCCGGTGCTTTGCTTCAAAAAATCAGAACGCCGGTTTTGATACTGAATGCAATGGACGATCCGTTTCTGGGAGCAGACAGTTTTCCAAAAGAGATTGCTTCAAAATCAGATTTTGTTTTTTTGGAAACACCGGATTGCGGTGGTCATTGCGCTTTTCCATTGAAGAAAAGCAAATTTTCCTATTCCGAAAAAAGAGCTTATGAATTTTTCAATTCAGAGATAACAGCAATCGGGTTGTGAGCCGAAAAAACCGAGCTTCCTGCAACCAGCACATCAGCACCCAATTGGGTGAGTTGTTCAGCATTACCCGGTCCGACACCACCATCAACTTCTATCAATACATCCGCATTTTTCCGGTCGATCAGTTCACTTGCTCTGACCAGTTTTTCATAAGTATTTCTGATAAATTTCTGACCGCCGAATCCCGGATTGACGCTCATAATCAGCAACAGATCGATGTCTCTGATAATGTCTTCAAGCAGTTCAACCGGCGTGTGCGGATTCAGTGCAACGCCGGCTTTCATTCCTTCGTCCTTGATCGCCTGAACCGTTCTGTGCAGATGGGTGCAGGCTTCATAGTGAACCGTCAGTATGTCTGCACCGACTTCTTTGAATTCTTTGATGTACCGTTCCGGTTGAACAATCATCAGATGGGTATCCAGAATTTTGTCGGTCAGCCCATCGATTGTCCTGATTACCGGCATTCCGTATGAAATGTTGGGTACAAAAACACCGTCCATCACATCGAGATGAATCCATTCGGCTTCGCTCCGGTTGAGCATTTCAATTTCTTTGGTCAGATTACCAAAATCTGAGGCGAGGACAGATGGTGCGACAATCGGCATAGTGATTTAGTTTATGCAAAGATAAGCTTAACTCAAAATGTAAAAAGAGATTGATAAGAAAAATCCCAAAACCGGAAAGTTTTGGGATTCAATATCAATGGTTTTGAAAAAATTATCTTCCGATATAAGTTTTCAAAATCTTGCTTCTCGAAGTGTGTTTCAATCTTCTGATCGCTTTTTCCTTGATCTGACGAACCCTCTCTCGGGTCAGGTCAAAAGTTTCACCGATTTCTTCAAGTGTCATCGGATGTGCGCCGTTCAAACCAAAATAAAGACGAATCAGATCGGCTTCTCTCGGAGTCAGGGTCTGAAGTGCTCTTTCTATTTCGACTCTCAATGATTCAACCATAAGTTCACCGTCTGGACTTGGAGATTCACCGGTATTCAAAACGTCATACAGATTTGAATCCTCACCCTCAACCAAAGGTGCATCCATTGAAACGTGACGGCCTGAGTTTTTCATCGATTCTTTCACATCGGTTTCGGACATATCCAAAAGTTCTGAAATTTCTTCTGCCGACGGAGCTCTTTCGTGTTCCTGTTCCAAAGTTGCATAAGCTTTGTTGATCTTGTTGATCGATCCGATTTTGTTCAAAGGAAGACGTACGATTCTCGACTGTTCAGCCAATGCCTGAAGAATCGACTGTCTGATCCACCAAACGGCATAAGAAATAAATTTGAAACCTCTTGTCTCGTCAAATCTTTGTGCAGCCTTGATCAGACCCAGATTCCCCTCGTTGATCAGGTCGGGTAGGCTCAGACCCTGGTTCTGATATTGTTTGGCAACCGAAACCACAAAACGAAGATTCGCTTTGGTCAGTTTTTCCAATGCCCTTCTGTCACCTGCTTTAATTTTTTGTGCCAATTCAACTTCTTCATCTGCAGTGATCAGATCCACCTTCCCAATTTCCTGCAAATACTTGTCAAGTGAAGCAGTTTCTCTGTTGGTTACCTGCTTCGTAATTTTTAGCTGTCGCATTCTGTATTGTTAGATTTTTTAGATTAAATTTATGTGCGCAATCTTATATACGGAATAAACGTACAAAATGTTACATAAGTATGAAGAAGTTTGTTAAACCGACACAATTTGAATGAATATTGAAGAATTTAGAGACTTTTGTCTCAAAAAACCCTTTGTTTCAGAGGAATTTCCATTCGGACCCGAAACCCTGGTTTATAAAGTAGCCGGAAAAGTTTTTGCACTGTGTGGTCTGGATGAAGCTGAATTCAGTGTCAATCTGAAATGCGATCCTCTGTATGCAGAAGAACTCAGAGAAAATTATTCCGAAATCAAGCCCGGTTATCACATGAACAAAAAGCACTGGAATACGGTTTCGTTTGAGGGAAATCTGGCAGATGAACTGCTGTACCGGCTGATCGATCATTCCTATCAAAAAGTCATTGAGTCATTTTCGAAGAAGAAAAGACAGGAAATGGGATTTTGATTGATTAGGGTTGCATCAGAAAATGCATGGCTACATTGTTTTTCAATACATGAATGGTATCACTTTCCGCATTTTTCCATATCAGATAGGGTGATTTCAGATTTTTTAAAATTCTATCGGAATCCTTGTTTATGAATAGTGACGAGTCATTGAAAACATCAGACAGATCATCATCGATCAGTTTTGCATCTGTCTTGAGGAAAAAAGGTTCGTTGATTCGCAATGAGCCGTCTCTTTCCAACGACCATTCAATCATAAAAGGATTGATCAGCGTGCTTTTTTCGACATAAACCTTTGAACTGTTCAATACAAATCTGACCATAAAAATCAGTGTGATGAATATTAAAAACACTGTGATCCAATAGACGATTTTCCATTGGCTGCCCGATTTTTTTATTGGTTTCAAATTCACATTATTTTATTGATTGCTGAACAAAAATAGCAAAAAAAGAGTAGGCTTGGTTTCATTGGGGCAAAGTATAAATCAAATCTCGAAAAAAGGCTAAATTTGCAGATTCAAAGATCAGCGAATGCAATATCATCACAGAGAAATCGAGGCCAAATGGCAAAAATACTGGGAAGAGAACCAAACTTTTAGGGCGGAAAACCATTCGGACAAACCCAAATGTTATGTGCTGGATATGTTTCCCTATCCTTCCGGAGCGGGTTTGCATGTCGGTCATCCGCTGGGTTATATCGCATCTGATATTTATTCGCGTTACAAAAGGCTCAAAGGTTTCAATGTGCTGCATCCGATGGGTTATGATTCTTTTGGTCTTCCGGCAGAACAGTATGCGATCCAAACCGGACAGCATCCGGCTGTGACCACCGAAGTGAACATCAACGGCGGAGTTGACAAACAGGGAAACCGGATTGAAGGTTATGAAAAACAATTGAAAAAACTGGGTCTTTCCTATGACTGGAGCAGAGAATTCAGAACTTCTGATCCGAATTATTACAAATGGACCCAATGGATTTTTATTCAACTGTTCAATTCTTATTATGACAAAGATGCTGACAAAGCAGTTGAGATTGATGAGCTGATCAAAAAATTTGAAAACAACGGAAATATCGGTGTCAATGCGGCTTGTGATGATGACACAACTGAGTTTGAAGCTGAAGAGTGGAAACAGTTTTCTGAAAAAGAAAAACAACAGATTTTGCTCCAATACAGACTGACTTATCTGGCAGAAGCAGAGGTTAATTGGTGCCCCGGTCTGGGAACCGTTCTGGCCAATGACGAAGTGGTCAACGGTGTTTCGGAGAGAGGAGGTTTTCCGGTCATCAGAAAAAAGATGACCCAATGGATGATGAGAATTACAGCTTATGCCGACAGACTACTCAATGATCTTGAAAAAATCGACTGGCCCGAACCAATCAAGGATGCGCAGACATACTGGATAGGGAAAAGTAAAGGTGCTTCTGTACATTTTGAATTAAAAGATGATTCCGATAAAAAAATAGAAGTTTTTACTACCCGTCCCGATACTTTGTTTGGCGTGTCCTATCTGTGTCTTGCACCTGAACATCCGCTGGTTATGGAAATTGTAACCGATGATAAAAAAGAATCGGTACTGAAATACATTGAACAAACTTCAAAACGTTCCGAAAGAGAAAGAATGGCTGATGTCAATAAAATCACCGGCGAATTTACAGGTGCTTATGCACTGCATCCGCTGACCAAAAAGGAAATTCCGATCTGGATCGGAGATTATGTTTTGTCGGGTTACGGAACAGGTGCGGTGATGGCGGTTCCGGCAGGAGATGAACGCGATTTTAAATTTGCATCACATTTCAATCTGCCGATTCCAAATATATTCAAGGGTAAAGATGCTGAACTTCCTTATGTTGAAAAAGGAGATTTCAAATTGATTAATTCGACTGATATCAACGGTTTGAATTATAAGGAAGCCACTGAAAAAATCATTAAAATTCTTGATGAGAAAGGAATCGGAAAAGGAAAAGTAAACTTCAGACTGAGAGATGCTGTGTTTTCGAGACAAAGATATTGGGGTGAACCGGTGCCGGCTTACTATAAAGAAGGTGTTCCGTATATGCTGGATGACAAACATCTTCCACTGCTTCTGCCCGAAGTGGATGAATATCTGCCGACCGAAGCGGGTGATCCGCCATTGGGTAGGGCAAAAGACTGGGCATGGGATACAAAATCCGGAAAGGTTGTCAGCAATGAGCTGATCGATCATCAGACCGTATTTCCGCTCGAGCTGAATACAATGCCGGGATGGGCGGGCAGTTCATGGTATTTTCTGAGATATATGGATGCGGAAAATAAAAATGAATTTGTCTCAAAAGAAGCGCTTGATTATTGGAAAGATGTTGACTTGTATCTGGGCGGAAGCGAGCACGCAACCGGCCATCTGCTGTATTCAAGGTTTTGGCAGAAATTCCTTTTTGACAAGAAACTGGTGCCAACAGATGAATATGCTAAAAAGCTGATCAATCAGGGGATGATCCTTGGGATGAGTGCTTTTGTTTATCGGGTTATGAATACAAATCAATTTGTTTCAAAAAATCTGAAAGATGATTATGAAACCGTTCCAATTCATGCAGATGTCAATCTGCTGAAAGACGGCGGAGACGAACTCGATATCGAGAAATTCAAAGCTTGGCGTGAAGAATATGCAGATGCCGAATTCATACTGGAAAACGGAAAATACATCTGTGGCCGTGAGGTGGAGAAGATGTCGAAATCAAAATACAATGTGGTCAATCCGGATGATATTTGTAAACGGTACGGTGCGGATACGCTTCGAATGTATGAGATGTTTCTCGGCCCGTTAGAACAATCGAAACCATGGAATACCCAGGGTTTGAGCGGTGTGTATTCGTTTTTGAAAAAATTCTGGAAACTCTATCACAACGGTGAAAATGAAGAATTCTTTTTATCAGATGAACAGCCTTCGAAAGCCGAAATGAAGATTTTGCATCAGGCCATCAAAAAGGTGGATGAAGATGTCAATCACTTTTCATTCAACACTTCGGTTTCAAATTTTATGATTGCGGTGAATGAACTGACCAAACTGAGCTGCAACAAAAGAGAAGTTTTGGAACCGCTTGCCGTTTTGATTTCTCCATATGCACCGCATATAGCAGAGGAGATTTGGAGAAAAGCCGGACATGACCAAAGCATTTCTTTTGCTGAATTTCCGGTATTTGATGCCAAATGTCTGGTGGAAGATGCCAAGGAATATCCGGTTTCGTTCAATGGCAAAATGCGTTTCAAATTAGAATTGCCGATGGATCTGACCAAAGAACAAATTCACCAAGCGGTGATGGCTGACCCCAGAACCCAAAAACAATTGGACGGGAAGACTCCTAAGAATGTCATCATCGTCCCGGGAAAAGTCATCAATATTGTGGAGTAAAATGCATTTCTGACAATAAAAAATTCATTCCTGAGCGCAGAGAATGATTTTTTTGTTTTTGGAATTAGATAAAAAAAGAAAGCAAATCTTCAGATTTGCTTTCTTAACCAACCTAAGCTTATTAGCTTAACCAACCTAAACTTTATTTTTTAATCGACTTGTATAAAAATAATGTTATATTCTCTTTTTTAGGGTTTGTAAATCATTCCCACTTGGACATCGTTATCTTCTGTTAAAGCGTACACTGTGTAAGCTCCTTCTGTCAGTCCGTTTATATTCGCCTTGAAATTTGAATCCAAAACGCTTGCTGTCCCAACCAGATTATCGTTTTCGTCAAAAATTTCAACCTCTGTCATCGCTACATCACCAGTATTTATCTCCAGAGTACCGGTTGTTGTGCTAAAGTTCACTTCCATCGTCTTGTAAGGATTTCCTCCTCCAATTCTGATTCCTGAAGTTCCGCCTGTCTTGGTCTGCCCATACAGACCTGCAGACATTGCAACTATTAAAATAAATACTAACTTTCTCATAATGGTACAAAGATATCCCCTATAATTCTATTAAAACCTACCAAGAATTTGGTATTTTTACTCCGACTATAAAATTCACAGGGTTGAATTTGGTAATTTTACTTTAAAAATGAAATTCAGAGCATTCATATTTCTATTTTTTATGTCGGTTTCCGCATTTGCTCAGTCTGTGGTGGAACTGATGGAAAAAGATTACCTATATTATAAGAACAATGTCAGCACTAAACCCGATTCATCTCTGATTCATCTTCAAAATGCATTGAAGTTAAACCGTTCGTACAAAGATAAGAATTGGGAAGCAGATTTGACCTACGGAATCGGATATTGTTATTTTACGATACAAAATTATAAATTGGCAATTGAGAATTTTGAGAAAGCAATTAGGCTGGCGGATGAAATAGGCAATCAAAACATATTGGGAAAAGCATATAATCAGATAGGCGTTACATATTCGATACAGAATAAGACTAAGATCGCATTGGATTATTATCATAAATCTTTGAAAATCACGGAAAATCGAGAAGAGTATAATGATAATACGATTTCGGTTCTTGGTAATATTGCCGACCTGTATATAATGCAGAAAGATACTGTGAATGCCAGAAGATATTATCAGATGGCAAAACAGCTGGGTGAGAAAGAAGACAAGAAATTGAATCTGGCGGTGGTGTATAACAATATGGCAGTATCTTATATGACCTCAAATAAAGACAGCACTGAATTTTATCTGATCAAAGCAATCAATATATATAAAAATACCGGCAATACCTACGGTCAGATTCGTGCACAAAACAATCTGGCGACCACAATTCTGAATTTCAATTCAAAAATAGATTTTCCCAAGGCATTGAGTTATTTGAATGAATCACTCAGGCTGAGTAATGAAAGCAACGATATTGAAGCGGAATATTTCACAAATTTTTATTTGGGGAATTATTACGAAAAGGCAGATATAGATTTCAGAAAGGCGCTCGACTATTACAACAAAGCTTATGATCTGATCAAGGAAGGATTCAACAACGAATCTACGGTCGAATTGTACAAAAGACTGTCAAAAACCTATTTTGAACTTGGTGATTTTAATCAGGCATATCGCTTTCAGTCAATCCAGCATAAGATTCAGGACAGTATTTTCAGTGTTGAAAAGAACAAAGAATTTATCGAGACACTGACCAAATTTGATGTGGAACGAAAAAACAACCAGATTCAGCTGCTCAACAAGGAAAAGGAAATTCAGAGAGCTTCAAAACGGCTGATCTTTATTGTTTCAATCCTGCTGATCGTCCCGCTGATTCTTTTGGCGGTCTTTTACAAAAAACGATTGGTTTATCAGAAGACGATCAGTCGGCAGGACAAAAAACTTTTTGAAATTGAAAAAGAGACGATCCGTCAGCAAAATCTGATCAAAGGTCAGAGACAGGAGAGATCCAGGATTGCAAAAGAACTTCACGACGGAGTGGGCGGAAAACTGTCAGCAATCAACATCAAGATGGATCAGCTCAATACCACAAATATCCAAAATGACGAGCTGAAGGAATGCATCGGTCAGCTGCAGGACACCGCAAAAGAGATCCGACTGATTTCACACGCATTGAATGACAGTGAGTTAAGTGAAATTGATTTTGTAGATTTGCTCAAACAACTGACAAAGGATTATAAGTTGTTCTTTTCCGGCGATATTCATCTGAATGTATTTCCGGTTGAAAAATTCGGCAGGATTGATGATTACAGGAAGCATTTTCTTTACAGGGTGATTCAGGAAATTCTTTCAAATTCAATCAAGTATTCGGAAGCAAGAAATATCAATATAGATTGTACATTTGATGACAGATACAGATTCATAGTCGAAGATGACGGTAAAGGTTTTGACATCGGGAATGTCAAACTTGGAATGGGATTAAATAATATTAAAAAAAGGGTTGAAACAATGAAAGGGGTACTGCACATTGATTCCTCAGAAGGCAGAGGGGCGTCCTTCATCATAGAAATTCCGGAGAATGGAGAATTCAAAAATTAAAATAGGACTGGTCGATGACCATCAGCTGATTTTGGACGGTATTCAAAAACTTTTGGATTCGGTGGAAAATTACGAAATCGTTTTTGTTGAAAATCGGGCAAAAGAAGCCTTGGAACAGATGGAAAAAAAACCGGTGGATCTGGTGATTACTGATGTTGCAATGCCGGATATGAACGGCGCACAGTTTATAAAAAAAGTCAGACAAAAAAATCAGAAAGTAAAAATCATGGTGCTGAGCATGTACAAGACCGATCTGGTGGACGACAGCGAAATCAACGGCTACATACTCAAAGAATCATCCAGTGAAACCATACTGAAAAAGGTGCAGGAGGTGCTTGAAAGAGACAGCCGGCTGAGTCAGTTTTCGGAAATCGACACCCAGAACAGCCTGTCAAAAAGAGAGCAGGAGATTGTAATCGAAATCGGAAACGGACTCTCATCCGAGCAGATCGCAGAAAAACTATTTCTGAGTTATTATACGGTTGAAACCCATAAGAAAAATATTTTTCTCAAACTCAATGTAAAAACAACTGCCGAACTCATCAAAAAAGCAATGTTTCTCGGCATCATCAGATAAGCCTGTTTAAAAAATAATACAGTTCACCCAAACAGTCAAAAATTTGATTAATTTTAGACGGTTAAATGAAAATTTTTATGGAAAAAGAGTTAATCGATAAGTCAGATGTGAAAAATTATAATTTTCTGACTGTTGACGAAGGTTCGAGCAATGTAACCCGCGAAAAGCTGGAGAGAGCGCTTCGTTTGGGGAATGAATTCAAAGGAAAAACCAGAATAACCTTTCTTACCGACAAAGGTGCCAAGATGATTGAAACCACCGTCTGGACACTGACCGAGAATTATATTCAGATCAAGGGCAGTGTGTCGATTCCGCTCAGATCACTGATTGATCTGGAATAGAATTAGCGGATATTTTCCAATATTTTCTGAAGTTTTGCCTGAAGCAGATAATCCTGTTTCACCCTTTCTGAAATTGCTCTGTATTTCTGTTTGGTCAAATCATTTTTCTCAAATGCCTTCTCCACATCCTCCTCCAGTTCACTCTGAATTTTCTTAATTTTTGGCTGAAGTTTATCGTATTTTTTAAAATCCTCTTCAGGAACATCAGGTTCAAATTCCGAATTCTTTGATTCATCTATCGCATGATACACATTCAGATCCAAACCTTCTTTTTCTATCAGTTTTGCCATTTCATTCTGTGCCTTTGTATTGATTTTGACCATCTGAACATAGGCTTTTGCAAAATTGTTTAAATCATAATCGGTGACTTCCTGCGCATTTGCGCCGGCAAAAACAAAAAATGCAATTAAAAATCCAATCCGTTTCATCGGTTTATTTTTTTTTGAATTATGGCCAAACATACGAATTTAGGTTCTATAAAGAAGTAATTTAAGTTGTAAATTTGCACTCGAAATGAATCAAATACTGTGTGTGAAATGAAATTCGGTTTCAGGTTTTTTGTGATTTTTTTGATGCTGCTGACCGCATTTTCGTCCTGCAATGGCGACGAAGATTTGACCGGAGACGACAGATTTTTGGGTGAATATTTGGGTTCGGTTTCATATTCGGGTATGGAAAATCAGGATTTTGGAGAAATCAATTCAGTCACTGTCAGCAAAAATGACCAATACTGGAAACTTTCATTCACAAACGATATTCCGCCCATAGACAGCATACTTTTTGATCTGAGTCCAAACGGTGAAGTGATGCTCAACACAGATGCCGACGAAGAGCATTTAATTCGAATCACAACCCACACACTTCAGGTCGAATATTCAAAAGGCGAAGAGGTTTGGAAGGCGCACTGTACAAGGGATTAAACCCTTACCTGCTCCAATTGACTTCGCTGACCGAATCCAGCTTTCTGATTTTTTTAATCAGTTTTGCCATCTTCTTGGTATCAGCGCTTTCAAACTGAAAATTCAGCAGATAATCTTCCTTGGTTTTGATAAGATTCAGATTTTGAACTTTAAAACCGTCTTCGTCCAAGATTTTTTTAATCAGATCGGATTCATCAGAAACATATTTAAAAACGATCCTCAGCATCTGTTTTTCAAATCTTCTTGCATATCTTTTTTCCAAAGGCTGAAGTGCCCAAAGAAAGATCAGCACAATACCGGTTGCAATTCCTGCCGGCAGATACATTCCGCCTCCGGTTGCAAGCCCAATGGCTGCCACTGTCCACAAACCCGCTGCTGTGGTGAGTCCTCTTACGATTCCTTCTTTCATAAACATAATAGTGCCGGCGCCCAGAAAACCAATTCCGCTGACCACCTGTGCCGCTACTCTTGACGGATCGAGTTCTATATTTTTTACACCCAGCACATCAAAGAATCCGAATGAGGACACGATCATGATCAGACAGGAACCCACACAAACCCATCATGTGCGTTCGCATTCCCGCCGACCAGCTTTTTCTTTCCCTTTCCAATCCGACCGGTGCACCAAAAATGGATGCTGGAACCAGCCGTATGGTTATTTCCTGCCATTCGATCATATTGAATTAAATTTTGAATTAAATTTTAAAATAATTTCCTACAGTCAAAAACTTTTTTAAAATGACTGTCCGATAATTCCAATAATGATATGATATGAATTTACAAAAAAGATAAAAAGCAATTCGCAGAATTTGTGCTTGCACCAATTAATTTCAAAAATATATCAATGAAAAGATGCGGTTTAATTGCCGGAAAATTCAAATATTTGGATTCGAAATCACTATTGTCCGATTAAAAATTAAGAAATATTGAATATATTAATCAAAATCAATAAGTTACGTTTTAAGCCCGATAATCATATCTTGAGATGGAGTAATTGTCGTTTTAAATGAAAAAAAAATTTATTCATTCCTTAAATTGGTATGATTAATAAGGTTTTACAAAACTATCTCATGTCTTTTGTCTAAAAGCGAAGCGGTCTTAAATCTTTGTCGGACACGACTGATTCTGAATATATATTCACATTTATTTTTGTAATCAAAAATTGAACGGATGGAAAAAAGGCTGAATATCAGAGAAAATCGTATCGGTATGAAAATGACCGAACAGGCTGCCGAAAATAAGACCAGAACACAAAAACCGGCCTGGCTCAGGGCAAAACTTCCCACCGGCGAAAAATTCAAACAGGTGCGGGATGTGGTGAACGAAAACAGACTCCATACGATTTGTCAGAGTGGCAGCTGCCCCAATATGGGCGACTGCTGGACAGCCGGAACAGCCAGTTTTATGATCCTCGGAAATACCTGTACCAGAGCATGCAAATTCTGTGCAGTCTCAACCGGCCGGCCCGATCCGATCGACTGGGACGAAGCAGAAAGAGTTGCAGATGCAATTTTTAAAATGGGCGTTAAGCATGCGGTTGTCACTTCGGTTGACCGGGACGAACTGAAAGATTGCGGCTCTATTTTCTGGGCTTATACGATCAAAACCATCAAACAAAAAAATCAGAAACTTACGCTTGAAACACTGATTCCCGATTTTAAAGGAATCGAAGAAAATATTCAGCGGATCGTCGATGAGGCACCCGATGTGGTTTCTCACAACCAGGAAACCGTAAGACGGCTCTGCAGAAATGTACGCCCTCAATCTTCTTACGACAGGAGTTTGGGTGTGATCAGATATCTGAAAGATCACGGAATGCGTACAAAAAGCGGAATCATGCTCGGATTGGGTGAGGAAACAGATGAAGTACTCGAAACCATGCGCGACCTCAAAGAAAACGGTTGTGATGTAATTACAATCGGTCAATATCTGCAGCCGACCAAAAAGCATTTGGCGGTCGAACGTTTTGTAACACCCGAAGAATTCAGATTTTTCAGAGATGAAGGTTACAAAATGGGACTCGATTATGTGGAAAGCGGACCGATGGTCAGATCGTCCTATCACAGCGAAAAACAGGTGATTCCCGGTTTTGGAATCAGCAAATGGAGAGAAGAACAGGAGAGAAAAGGAATGCTGTAAATTTTTACAGACCGACTTCCTGTTTTTGAATCAGTCTCGCGCCAAATACTTCTGAAAATTTCTCGCAGAATTTTTGAGTGACCTCTTTTTCATCCACCGGATGACCCAGTTCTTTGTCCATGCCGGTAACCGCCTTATCGGTGATTCCGCAGGGAATGATGTGATTAAAAAATCCGAGATCTGTATTCATATTGAAAGCAAGACCGTGAATGGTGATCCATCTGCTGCATTTCACACCGATCGCGCAAATCTTTCTTTCGCAAACCGGAACGCCCGGTTCTATCCAGACACCGGTAAAACCATCGAGTCTTCCGGCTTCAATTCCGTAATCTTTCAGCAGACGAATGATGACTTCTTCAAGCGATGAAATATATTTTCTGATGTCGGGAACAAATTGTTCCAAATCCAAAACCGGATAGGCGACCAGCTGGCCCGGACCGTGATAGGTGATATCACCGCCGCGGTTGGTCACATAAAAACTGATTCCTTTTCGTTCACATTCTTTGTCATTGATGATCAGATGTTCGCGGTTGCCGTGTTTGCCGAGCGTATAAACATGCGGATGCTGGCAAAGCAGCAGATAATTTTCTATAAATTCGGAATTGGACGGCAGACCTGCCAATTTTTTTTCGATTCCCTGTTTTAAAATTGATTCCTGCAGATCCCAGGCGTCTCCGTATTCGATCTGACCCAGATCCCATTGGATTACATCAGTCATTTTTTAAAAAATTTCGATGAGCCAAAATTATAAAAAAGGATAAGGAATCAATCTATAAAATCAGTTTTTAACCCAATAAAGAATTTGGATTTGTTTTGATTTCCGGAACTTTCTGTAATTCAATAAAGCCTATTGTTTCAGAAAGCTGATCAGTTCGTCATATCCGACGGTTTCCTGTTCGCCGGTCTTCATGTTTTTTAGCGTAGCAGTATTGTTTTTCAATTCTTCTTCGCCGATAATAATTGTGAATTTCACATTCTTTTTATCGGCATACTGCATCTGTTTTTTCAGCTTTGAGCTGTCGGGATAAACCTCTGATCTGATTTGATTTTTTCTCAGTTCTTTGACCAGTTTCATCGACTGTTCGGTTTCTTTCTCGCCAAAATTGATAAACAGCACATCCAAAGTATTCTGAATTGCAGCCGGAAAAAGATTCAGTTCATCCAAAACCAGATAAATCCGATCGAGACCAAATGAAATACCGACACCCGAAAGACCTTTCAAACCAAAGATTCCGGTCAGATCGTCATAACGGCCGCCGCCGCCGATGGATCCGAGTTCAACATTTTTTGCTTTAACTTCGAAGATGGCGCCGGTATAATAATCAAGACCTCTTGCCAAAGTCAGATTCAAAATCATTTCGGCAGAATTCAAACCGATTGCTTTGGTTTTTTCAAACACAAAATTGAGCTCTTCAATTCCTTTCATCCCGATTTCAGAATCTTTGAGAATTGTAGCAAGCGATGCCAACTGTTCTTTGTAATTGCCGCTCATACTGAAAAGTGCAGAAAGTTTGTTGATCGAAGATTCGGGAATTCCTCTTTCGGTCATTTCCTGTTTCACTTTTTCCTCACCGATTTTGTCTAACTTGTCCAAAGCCACCGTAAAGTCGATCAGTTTGTCCTGAATACCGGCTGCTTCGGCGAGACCGCTCAGCACTTTTCTGTTGTTGATATGGATTTCGACCGGAACATTCAGATCTGTAAATGCAGCATCATAAAGCGCAACCAGTTCCACTTCCTGCCAGAGCGAATCGCTGCCGACTACATCCGCATCGCACTGCCAGAATTCGCGGTATCTTCCTTTCTGCGGACGGTCTGCGCGCCAAACCGGCTGCATCTGATAGCGTTTGAACGGAAAAGTGATTTCGTTCTGATTTTGAACCACATAACGCGCAAAAGGAACGGTCAGATCATAACGAAGTGCTTTGTCGGAAATCTGTGAAGTCAGAGAATGACTGTTTTTTTCGGCGAGTAATTTTTCATCAGCTTTTGACAGATAATCACCCGAATTCAAAATTTTAAATATCAGCCGGTCGCCTTCTTCGCCGTATTTTCCGGTCAGTGTGGAAAGGTTTTCAAAAGAAGGCGTTTCCAATGGAGAATATCCGTACAGCTGAAACTGATGACGGATTTTCTCAATGATGTACTGTCTTTTGCTGACCTCCTCAGCCGAAAAATCCCTTGTTCCTTTGGGTGTAGAAGCTTTCTGAACCGACATAATTAAATTTTGTAAGTGCAAAGATGATGAATTATTGCGAAATTCAATCAATACGAAGGTTCAGGTATTTTTCGAATCCTGTACTTGCCAAATGATTTGATGATCTGAAAATAATCAGCGGCTCTTCATCTTTTTACCAGCACTTTCCTGGATTCACGGCTGTTGTCAGAATAATTGACAATCAATATATAAGTGCCATCCGGATATTTTGAAACATCCACAGAATCATCTTTGAGTTTGATTTCGCTGAACAGTAATCTTCCGGTGATCGTATAAAGCGAAACCGATTCAATCTGTTTGTTTGATTTGATTTTCAAAAATGAATTGGCAGGATTTGGAAAAACTTCGGTTTTTGCCGGAACATTTTCTTCCAGCCCCATATTCGGCCAAAGGTTTTCGGCATCTGGTCCGCCCCAGATGATGGTGGCGAGATACGGATTGTCTATAAACGGATTTCGGTTGCCCTGCATATCTTCCAAAACTGTATTTCGGACAAATTCAACTTCTGTTGGCGGATCTTCGGCATTCCACTCCAAAAAGATGTCGGGCATTTCGGGGCTGTATGTATTCGGTCCGCTGCCAACCACATTTGCAGGTGTTCTTTCCAGATATCTGATCTGCATATACATCATCATCCTTGCGATATCACCTTTCCATTCGTCGCCCGGATAAAACATACCGTTTGAAGTGATAAATGAATTCCCTTCACCTGCTGCATATCTCCGGTTTGAACGGCTGTTGTTTTTCTGATTGTCGATTGCCCTGATGTGGTGCGCATCCGAACCGGGTCCTGTGGTTCCGAGATTCGGGTTGCCAAGTGATTTCGGGAAGGTATGTTCTCTCACCCATTTTCCGTTGCAGTTGCTTGAGTGACAGCTTTCTTCCTTTGATCTTGTCCGCTGATCCATAGGGTTTTCACTGGTATCGTCAAAACCGTACATCAAAAGAACTTTGTCAGGGTTTGTCGGATCCAGGTCTGTCTGCAGAAGTGCGTCCCAGACTTCGGGTGTATAAATCAGTTCGTGCTGGTGGGTGGCAATGACCAATGCACTGAGTTCCTGCTCGAGTTCAGCCCCTGTTTTTGTAAAATCAATTCCGATATAATAATCAGGAATCTGAGCCATCAGCTGAAATGGGATCAGCAGCAGCAGATAAAACTTTCTCATCATTTTAATTTTATAATTGCGAAAGAAACGTCATTAAACGCTTCAATTATGTTAATTCGCAATAAACTTATTTACAGTTTTTTAACCAACAGCCATGCTGCAAATATTCCGACTGAGTTTGCCAGAATATCCAAAACATCAAATGTTCTTCCCCATCCGGTCAGTTGCTGAAGGATTTCAATCAGAATTCCTGTCAGCAATGGCATCAGCCAGATCAAAAAATTCCTTCTGGTAAATGCGGAGAAGAAAAACAGAAGTGTGAAAATGAAAAACAGCAGAAAGTGGACAAGTTTGTCTTGATTTTCAAAACTGAATTTTTCAAACCAACCTGACGACTCCGACTGAATCAGATCAATCGGCAGCAGGGTGATTAAAAACAGCAGGGGTGTATAGACACAAAACAGAAATTTGAAGAAGCCGTTGCCTCTGTCAGCCGGTAACTTCTTTATATCCATCTGCATCCAAAAGCCCATCCAATTCGGATGAATCTTTAATTTCTATTTTGATAATCCAGCCGTCACCATAAGGGTCTGAATTTACTTTTTCGGGTTCGCCCTCAAGCAATTCGTTGACCTCTGTAATTGTTCCGGAAACAGGCATAAACAAATCTGAAACGGTTTTTACCGCTTCAATAGAGCCAAAAATATCGCCCTTAGCCACCTCGTCTCCTTCCTGGGCTGAGATGTCAACATAAACGATATCGCCAAGCTGATCCTGAGCAAAATCGGTAATTCCGATATAGGCAGAATTCCCGTCAACCTTTACCCATTCGTGGTCGTTACTGTACTTTAAATTCTGTGGGGTGTCCATAATCTTTTTTTATTATTTATTACAAATTTACTAATTTCCAAATGAAAGGGTCAGGCTCAATCCGGCTCTGATGGTCGAGATCGGATAGGCGGTTGAAATCTTGTATTTCGACACCATCTGATCCCAGTAGAATTTCAGATTGAGATTCTTGCTGAAGTCGTAATCGGCAGAGAATTGAAGTGTCAGCAGTTTTTGGCCGCCGGTCACCTGAGAATCGCCCTCCAGTATCCTTCTGATTCTGGTTTCGCTGTCTCTCATTCTCGCATCCAGTCTGAAATTCATATCTCCTTTGTAAGTTTTGGTCTTGCCCTGGTATCTCATTCTGAATTTCAAATCATGAATCACATAACCCATTCCGAGCACATATTCGGTTCCGTAATCTTCTGTCAGTGTATAGTTGCTCATACTCATCGAGATCATACGGTCTCGGTTGTACTGGGCTCTGACCTGAACATTGTTTCTCAGTGTCACGTCCACACCGATCAGCGGCGAGAATGATTCAATCATATTGACTGTACCGTAGATATTTTTGGTGTAGAAGTTTTCATTCATATCTCTTCCATACGGATCCATAAAGTAATTCGGATTTGACTGAATTCCGTTGGCCGTATAGGACGACAAATAGGAATGTGAGACTTCAAATGTATTGAAGATACGACTGATCATCGGGATATTGGTCAGGCCGGTATAGGTGATCGTCCAGTTGGGCAATGGAATTTTTCGGTTGTAACCCAAACCTGATTTTTTCGGATTTCTTCCTTCAATGGCAGAAGTAAATGCCGGAAGAAGCACATCATAATTGCCCAAACCGTATCCTTCATAATATCCGTCGCCGGTTGGTGACATACCGTTTGCCATACCCAGTCTTTCGGACATAACTTTGGTGTTTTCAATGAATTTTTCAAACATTTTGTCGGGACTCATAAATGCAGTTGAAATTGCAATATTGCTGCTGTTGAGCGATCGCTGCATATCGAGATAAGTAGAAACCGGATTGTTATAGGTTCTCAGGTTGAATGCGTGTTCAGAACTTCTGAAAGTCGATGAACGTTTTGCTGTCAGATCGATCCTCAAATTCGGATATGGTTCAAGCATTGCATTTGCATTGAAGTTTGTTCCTTTTGTAATTTCATACGGTTCGAGCAACTGTTCGCTTCTGGTCACCCAGTCGTTGCCCGATTCGATCAGTCTTCGTTTGATGTCGAATTCGGTTCCGAATATAAATCCAGCGCCCGGATTTCCGCCCTCTTTTCCAAATCCGAAGAAGTTGGGTTCGCCAAGGATACCCGGAAGGATTGCTCCATTGGTCTGGTTGTAGTTGAACTGGAATCTTTTGATGCTCGATACTACCATCCATGCATAATCCTGACCTCTGAATTTGTTTTTGAATTTATGCGGTTTTTTGATTCTGTTCAATGCTTTCAGAGTCATTCCGTCATAAGCTCTGGAAAGTGAATCGATTTCTCTTTTCCTTCCTTTACGGATTGAGTCCATTTTTTTGTAACCTCTGAATTCGTTATACAACTTTGGAAAATCAAAATCGCCAAGCATATTGATGTTGCTCGAATTCTGTGCAATGTTTCCCAATCCCTGACCGCCTGTATTCGGGGCGTTCAGATATACGGTCGAACGCGCCTGCCAGTTGTAATTGGTGGTAACACCGATTTCAAAGTTGGTCCAGCTCATATACGGGAACAACGAAATCGGAGTCTTCCAGTTCAATTGTACCTGCTGATCATAGTTCACCGGCCTTCCCACTGTAAACAGTTTGTTCCAGATCAGCGCCTTGTCAGCATATTCAAAATCGGCACCGTCGTTCAGTGTTCTTGTTGCCGAAGTATAATCCAGACGAAGCGATTTGGTCAGATCAAATCCTACGTTGTACTGCCATGAGAACAGGAAGTTGTTGCTGAAAGCAACCGGGAATATATTCTGTGGGCCGCCAAAGAATGCATTGATGTCCCTGTATTGTCTTTCGGTATAAACCCTGTCAATGTCTGTTCTGAACGATAGTCTTGCGGGCAGCGGATTGATGTTGAATTCTTTCAGGAATTTCAGATATTTCGCAGATTTTGCAGTGTCGTTTACGGCTCTCCATTCTTTGAGCGGATACATGTATTTTGCAGGAAAACTGTAATTGTAATTCAAAGTTGTTTTTATATTCTTTGTCAGATTGTATTGGGTATAGACATCCCTGTTGTAGGCATCCGCATACATGAACGAAAGTGCAAAGTTCGAAACATCATAGAATCTTGCCGGTTTGTTGTTTGTTTTGACCTTTCTGATGTTGCTGAACGCAAATGATTTTTGCAGTGAATAGGTTCTCACCACATCTTTCAGTTCATCTTTTCTCGGGTCTTCATCAAACAGTACGTCACTGTCGAGCGGATTGTATTTCGGGTCTGAGAATTGCTCGCTGAAAGTAACATTGAGCGGAATTTCCATTCCCCATTTCTCAGGCATAAATTTGTCAAGCTTCAATTGTGCATTGACCGCATACGCCTTGTTGTCTTCCTGATTTCTCTGACTCGGTCCCTGATCGATCGCACCAAAACCAGCCGAGCTGATGCTTCCCGAAAGTTGAATCTGTGCAAAGTCGCCCAAAGTCAAACCAAGACTTGCCATGGCCGCATAACCGCCTTCATTGTCAATCTCGCTCAGTCTCAATTCATTTACCCAAACCAGCACTTCTTTGTCCTGCTGATTGGTCGACCTCAAACCAATCATCACCGAAGTCACACCGCCGAGCGAAGGCCGCCCTTTCACATAGATGATCTTGTTTGGGTTTGCTTCATCCGGAACAAAAATGTATCTGTCTGTCGGATTTGCGTTTTCATCCAGGTCTCTTTCTTTTTTCGCATCCACAAAGAAATCTGTGTTCAGATCGATTTTGTTTTCCTCCGGCCATATTCTTTCCGGATTTGTATCAGGTGTCTTTGCTGTATATTTCAATGGAATTTCATATTCGTAATAGTTGTCCGAATAATCGCTTCCCAAACGGATAAACAGTTTTGTGTTTTCGTCTATGCTCTGGTTGTTCACATCCATCAGATTTTCTGCATGGACAAACATTTCGAGTCTTTTGTATCTTCTCAGATCCAGATTTGTATTCTTGTAAACCGCTTTGGTCGGACTGCCGGCGCTCAGTTTGGATTTCAAAAGCATTGAAGATTCGTTTTGTGACTGATAGCCGGTTGTTCCCTGGAACTGCTCTCTTTGTATGCCCGGAGGCAGCACATAAGGTGGTACATTGGTTGAATTTTCTTCAATGTTGACCTGACCGATTTCAAGATCGCCGATGAATTCATCCGGATCTTCACCTTCTTCAGATGAAGTTGATCCCGGAATCGGATACAGTTTTTTAGGATATCTTCTCCAGTTGCTTCTTACCAAATCCATGGTTCCGAAACGAAGGGTGGTTTCCTGTGTAAATCCTCTCATCAGGACTCTCATAAATCGAACTGAAGTCAGTACGCTTTTTGCAGTTGAAAGCTGATCATCGGTCACCAGATCAGGGATTCCGTCTCCGTCGATATCGGTGTCAAATGAATCCACCGGAATTCTGAACTGATACCAGGTGGTATGTCCGGTCTGACCATTTGGCAGATCCACATCCACTTCTTTGGTTGCAACAATAAAATTGCTTGCGTTAGTTGCCAGATCGGTCGGGCTCAGTTTGACGGTGTACTGATTGTACAACTCGGTTTGATCAAGGTTGTAATCGAGGTTGATGTCCTCAGCATCGGGCTGCATGCTGTATGATTCCATCTGATTGTCTGTAGAGTTGTTGCCCTGAGTACCCTGATAATATCTGTACCGGCTGGTGATCGAACCTGCCTGAGGCGTTCCGTCCCAGCGTCCGTCCAAATAATAAAGATAGTTGTCAGAAGCCGGGTCGTTATCGTTTGTAATCGGGTTGATATTTGCAATGCCGTATGCAGCAGCCTCTTCCTGATCGTTCAAACCGTTGTAACCCAAATCCTGTTCTTTTCTTGCCTGACCTTCGGTTTCATACGCATAGATCACCGGATAATTCTGAGGCTGCTTTCCCCAGTTGGTTTCCGAAAAAGATGCACCGTTGCCGGAATGAGGCATACCGTTTTCAAACATCATTTCGCCGTCTTTCAGTATATCTTCAGACACACTACCCATCTGGATCACCAACAGACCGTCGCTTCCGGTTCCGTCTGCATAAGGATCCATCATCCAGAATTCAAGATATTCTATATTTGAATCAATAAAGTTGGTTACCGAAATCGGACGCATGGTTCCACCCCAGTCTTTGGTGTCAATCGCATTTGGATTGAC
The DNA here is from genome assembly GCA_041677705.1 of Weeksellaceae bacterium. Lineage (GTDB taxonomy): Bacteria > Bacteroidota > Bacteroidia > Flavobacteriales > Weeksellaceae > Moheibacter. The sequence continues at coordinate 56,053 of JBAYPM010000012.1, forward strand.
ATTATAATGCCCCAAAAATTCCGGATAGAAAGTCATATCAAAAGTGCTGATAAAATTGACCGTCCCTGCCATCACATCGCGCTGGTCAAAGAGTTCCCTCAAACCGACCCTTCTGACTCTGTGCTGTGACAATTCAGAATTTGTAATTCCTGAAGGCGCATTACCGCCGATTCCGTAAAATCTCGGATCGATCTTGTACCACGACATCAGTCTTCGTCCGTTTCCGTACGAAAGGTCATCATTTTTTGTTCCGTTCGGGAAATACGGATGGACATCGCCAACCATACCTGCCGGTTTTCCGGGTACACTCGCAAGTCTCCATGACGGAGCATCCATCAGACTGATCCTCGATTGAGAATCATCAAAATCATCAATATAAGAGTGTCCGCCGGTCGCCTTGTTCTGCCCGGGCATCAGATAAGCACCTTCTGCGTTGAATGTGATTTGTGAAATCTGGTCTGTTTTGATTCCCGGTATTTTATTGGTCAGACGGGTCAGGAATTCAGACTCGCCCGTATATTCTGTATGCAGACCAAAGATGGTATTGCTCACCGGTTCTGATCCAAACTGTACCTTTTTGCTGATCGGTCTTTCCTGATAATTGACGATGGTACCGCCGACCAGGAATCTGTCAGAAAAATGATGATCCACATTCAATCCCATGAATCTCTTTTTCTGCATATTAAAGGTGGATTGGTTTTCAAGACTGATATTGATCGGAACCCCTGAATTTTTGAGCTGTTCATTCAGAATTGTGACCTGACCAAGCTGATAGTCAACCGTATAATCCACGCCTTCGATCAGCTCCATTCCGTTTGCGGTCACTTTTACAGAGCCTTCGGGGACATTGAATGCGCCCAAAGGGATTCCGCCTCCGATTTCACCCTTGTATCGTCCTTCCAGACTGTACCGCTGTGCCAGCTTTTCTGCGCTCAGCGTATTTGGCAGCTGACGATAGAGCTGTTTAAATACATAAGGTGAGTTGGGGTCTCCCAATTTATTCGCCAGATAACTGCCGAACGGCTCAACCGATGTGAATATAATCGCACCCTGATAAGAGTTGACCGTTATACCTTCCAAAAAGTCAAACAGACCGTCTCCATAGTGACCATTACCGCTCAGCTGTAAATTTCCGTTCTGATTCAACCGGTCCATATTCAATACCTGAAGCAGTGTCTGGTCTGCAACTGCTGTATTGGGCAGATAATTGATTACACCCGACGAATTCGCACTGTTGTCCTTGAACTGTACATTCATCATGAAATCTTCAGGCGAAATTGAAAGTGCATTGATCGAATAAATATTTTTCATCATCAGATCCCACATAGGTGAACCTGTATTGACAGTTGTATTTGGTTTGATCAGCTTTGTAATCAGCAGCTGATTTTGTTCATCCGACATTTCACCCACTTTGTAGATGATTCCGGGTGTACTGTTTCTTGTATATTGGAATGATACCGCCAGCAGGTCTTCGCCGTCCACCATCGGCTGGTTCAGCGATATATAGCCGAGTGAAGGATAGAAAGTATATTCGCCCGGATTCAGTTTTCTCACGTTTTCATTGACCAGATAATGTTCACCGTCCTGATAAGATTCACCATTGTACATATATCCGTTCATAATCGATCTTGCAGAACTGGCTTCTCTGATTCCGGGTGTGGTGCTGATCTGGTTGTACAGCTGACCGTTGGTTGGTGCAGCTCCGTTTTCTCCCAAATCTCTCAATGCGAGTACCGATCTTCTGAACTCCTGATTGGCTGCTCCTTTGTCGATCCTCCAAACTTCAAGGCGTGTAATTACAATATCGCTTGAAATCTGAGGATAATTGACCAAAGCGCCATCATAAGAATTTCTGAAAAACTGTCCGAGGAAAAAGTGCCGGTTGTAATCGTAATTTTCTGCAAAAATTTTGTATTCGGTCATCACTCCGCCGCCCTGAACCGTCAGGTTTCTTGATTCTGAACGCTGTTCGGAGAATACCATGCTGACATCTGTATTTCCAAATTTCAAATCAGTGCGGACACCAAACAGCGACTGTGCACCGCTGATCAGGGAAGTATTGAGCGGCATGCTGATGTTGCCCACTTCAATGTTCTGAACAATGTCGTCTTCGCCGCCATCTTTGATGTTTTTCCACTGAATCTTCATTTCATTTTCAAAACCAAAACCTGCCTGTGTGTCATAATTTGCTTTGAGTTGAAGATTTTCACCGATCTTGCCCAAAACACTCATCTGAATCCTCTGTCTCAGGTCTATGGTCATCGTGTTTCTGTTTTGAGGCAGCAATTGCGGGTTGTCGATTTTCTGAATAAACAGACCAAGATCCAATTGTGCCGATCCCTGTGGAATCAGCTGAATTTCATTTCCGCCAAAAACTGATTCAAAAAGTTTTGATTTAATTCTCAAACTCGGCAATATATTTCCGTCGTCGCCTTCGTCACCAAAGGTGTTGCTGCGGTACATTTCGTCAAATGCTCTTGATTTTTCTCTGAAATAGGAGTCCACATTTCTTTTTAAAATCAGATCCAGATAGGCCTGGCTCGACAAATAAATGGGTTCACCCACAGTGATGTCGCCGATCTTGGGCCAGATGATGTATTGGTTTCCGACCGGATCATAAGTCACTTCATAATTGATCTGATTGCTCAGATACAGTCCTCCGGTTTCGTTTGTAAAAGGCCAGATCAGTGTAGAATCCTCTTCTTCTTCTTCTTCAGGTACCTGGGCATTTGCCAATCCGCCAAATAGAAATAATAGGGCGATAATCGGAAACAGTCTTGTTGCTTTCGCTAAGTATGTCTTAAGTTTTTTCAAAGGTCACAGTCTTTTTAATGTTTCTTTTACCAGCACATCGGCCTCTGCATCCGGAAATTCTTTCAGTATAATTTCCAGAACTTTATCGGCGGTACGGGATGGAATTCCAAGTACCTCCAATGCAGATAACGCCTCAAATTTAGATTTATTTTTAGAATTTGTGTTAAATGAGCCAAAATTAAGTTCGTCGCCTTCCAATTTGTCTTTCAGATCGATGATGATCCTTTGCGCAGTCTTGGCTCCAATCCCTTTTATGGTTTGTAATTTCTTTGCGTCCGCACTCTCGATGGCAGCAATAATTTCTTCGGGTTCAAGCGAAGACAGCATCATCATTGCAGATGCCGGCCCAACGCCGTTGACCGAAATCAGTCTCAGAAAAAGTTCTCTTTCGTTTTTTGAGTGAAATCCGTACAGAATCTGGGCATCTTCTCTGACAATCAGATGGGTGAATATTTTGATGTCTCCCGTTTTTTCAAATTTTGAAAATGAATTCAGACTGATATTTACTTTATATCCGACACCTCCGCATTCAACGATGAGATGGGTGGGATAGGCCTCTGCAAGTTTTCCGTTCAGATGTGCAATCATTTTCCTCTCATTTGTGCATCCAAAACGGCTATGGTTGCAAGATTAACAATTTCACTGATTGTGGATCGCATCTGGAGGATATGGACCGGTTTGTTCATTCCCATCAGTATCGGTCCGACCACACGCGCGTCTTCGATTCCTCTCAGTATTTTATATGAGAGATTGCCCGATGCAAGATCCGGAAATATAAATACGTTTGCTCTTTTTCCGGCCAGTTTTGAGAATGGGAAATTTTTTGAAATCAATTCTTCATTCATCGCAAAGTCCGGCTGAATTTCACCATCGACCACCATATCCGGATATGCCTTGTGAAGTATCGCAACCGCTTTGCTTACTTTTTTTGAAACTTCGGTTCTTGCCGCGAAATTCTCAAATGAAAGCATCGCAATCCTCGGCCGGATGCCGATTCCTCTGATGACATAGTCGGTCATCTTTGCAATTCGCGCCATTTCCTCAGCAGTCGGATTCGGATTGATGGTGGTGTCCGCAAAAAACATGGGTCCTTTTTTGGTCAGCAGCAGCATCAGTCCGGCAACTTTCTGAACACCTTTTTCTGCACCGATGGTCTCAAGCGCAGGTTTCAAAGATGCAGCATAGTTTCTTGTGCTTCCGGTCAGGAATGCATCCGCTTCGCCTGCCTCAACCATCATTGAACCAAAATAATCGCGGTTGGTCAGTATCCTTTTTGCATTGTACAGTGTCAATCCTTTTCGCTGTCTCTTTTTCCAAAGCATTTCAGCCAGCCGGTTGACCTGTTCTTCATTTTCTTTTGCTTTCGGATCGATGATCGGTATGTCAAGCTGAATATCGTATTCTTTCAGTATCTCATTGACTGCTTCTTTGTTTCCGAGCAGTATCGGATAACCGATTCCTTCATCCTTAATAATTTGAGCCGCTTTCAGTACATTGTATTCTTCTGCATTGCTCAGCACGATGGTTTTCGGATCCTGTTTTGCACGGTTCTGAAGCATCCTCAGCAGTTTCAGATCGTTGCTCATTCGGTTGAGCAGTTCTTCTTCATACACCGTCCAGTTGTTGATCGGCTTTTTTGCAACACCCGAATCCATTGCAGCTTTTGCAACCGCCATTGAAACGGTTGTAATCAGACGGTCGTCAAAAGGTTTTGGAATAATGTATTCCCGGCCAAAGCTCAGATTCCCGATTTTATAGGCGCGGTTGACGATTTCGGGCACCGGTTCCTTTGCAAGATCTGCAAGTGCTTTTACAGCAGCGAGTTTCATTTCTTCATTGATCTTTGTCGCCTGCACATCAAGCGCGCCTCTGAAGATAAACGGAAAACCGAGTACATTGTTCACCTGATTCGGATAGTCCGAACGGCCGGTTGCCATAATCACATCGGGTCGGGTTTCAACCGCCAGATCGTATGCAATCTCAGGAACCGGATTTGCCATTGCAAATACAATCGGATTGTCATTCATCGATTTCAGCATTTCAGGAGTCAGTACACCTGCCTTTGAAAGACCGATAAAAATGTCACAGCCTTTGACTGCGTCTTCGAGCGTTTCAAGATCGGTTTCTCTTACAAAAGGTTTCTTTTCATCATTCAGATCTGTTCTTTTGTGATTGATTACACCTTTGCTGTCACACATCAGTATTCTGTTCGGATCTGCGCCCAGCGCGATATAGAGTTTGGTGCATGCAATTGCTGCTGCGCCGGCTCCGTTGACCACAAAACAGACTTCATTTATTTTTTTTCCGGCAAGTTCAAGCGCATTGATCAGTGCAGCCGCCGAAATGATGGCGGTTCCGTGCTGGTCGTCGTGCATCACCGGTATATCGAGTTCTTCTTTTAGTCTTCTTTCGATTTCAAATGCATCGGGCGCTTTGATGTCTTCCAGATTGATGCCTCCAAAAGTCGGTGCAATTGCTTTTACTGCCTGAATAAATTTCTCGGGATCTTTTTCATCGATTTCAATATCAAAAACATCGATATCCGCAAATATCTTGAACAGCAGTCCTTTACCTTCCATCACCGGTTTGGCAGCTTTTGCGCCTATGTCGCCAAGGCCGAGAACTGCGGTTCCGTTGGTGATGACCGCTACCAGATTTCCTTTTGCTGTGTATTTGTATGCTGCATCTTCATCTTTCTGAATTTCGAGACAGGGTTCGGCAACGCCCGGAGAATAGGCGAGTGCCAGATCTCTTTGGGTATCATGAGGTTTGGTCGGGATAACTTCAATTTTTCCTTTTCTTCCCACTTCGTGATAACGGAGCGCATCGATCCTCAGTTTATCATCGCTTTCAACTTTCATACTTCCTTCTTTTTCAAGACGACAAATATAGGTAAGACAGCCGAAGTAATAAAACTTAGGTGCTTAAAATCTTGAGCTTAATTGATGATATTAGTCTCTTTCTTCTTTCGAGAAATCCGAGAATGCACATTCAACTTCAAACCGGATGTAATCATCTGATTCATCGGTGAAATCTTCAACTTCTCCTTTCCATTTCAGACAGAGCGTACCCGACCGGTCTTTGAAAAATGAAAGCGAATTGTTGTCAGATTCAAAATCGTCTTCAGAGAAATTTACATTGGTGTAATAAAACTCACTGATGTCTCCTTCCTCATCTTCAATTTCAGCATAGCAAAGCGGAATTTCAATCGTATTTCCCGAAAGTTCATCCGTACTTTTAAATTTGACCGGAAAATCGTCAACCGACAGTATGACCTGCGGAAAATTGTTTTGGATGGCGTCATCCTCAACATGATCCAAATCGTCTGTCGAATGAATTTCTACCAAAAGCTGATACTGCTGACCTGAATAGACTACCTTGCAAAAACACTTTTCAACGTAGTAAACAAAAGTTTCTTCCGGGTGGAAGAATTTGATGGTTTTCATTTGAGAATTAAAAACTTAAAATTTTTTGGCGAAGATAAAAAGTCTTGTCAAATTTTCAAATAGCCTTTTGTTTTTTTAAAATAATTCTGATTTAGCTGCCAAAATTCACAACTTTCAACCGTTGGTTGTTTGCTGTTCAATGATTTTAATCGTTTATCTTTGTGTGTTAAAATTAAAAAAATGCCTGACATCAAAGTCACCATCATAGACAGAGAAGGAATCACTCACGAAATTGACGCACCGACAGATATGTCGATGAGCATGATGGAAGTGGTCAAAGCTTATGAACTTGCAGAAGAAGGAACTTTCGGGACCTGCGGTGGAATGTGTATGTGTGCTTCCTGTCAGTGTTATGTCGAATCTGATGATGTGGAATTAAACGAAATGGGTGCAGAAGAGGATGCCATGCTGTCAGAAGCATTCAATGTAAAGGAAAACAGTCGGCTGAGCTGTCAGATTCCGGTCACAGAAAATCTGGAAGGATTAGTGCTGAGAATTGCGCCGGAAGTGTGATTTAACACTGTTTTCGGTTGGGATAATCAGGAAATTTAAAAGAAAATGCCCAAATAAATCAGGGATAGTGAATCATAATAAACTAAAACAATTTAAAACGAGAGGACTATTTTTTTTGATTATAATTTTGTCATTTCAAAATTGTAAAATATCTCATACATACAATGCTCAAAATTATGATACTTATGAAATATTGAATAAGTTCAACTCGGTTTTAAATGAGTTTGCACCAGAATACAGTACTGTTATTGATGGCGGTTTTTCAAACACAAAGGAAGGTTTGCCTATGGGATATACAATTTTTGATTTAAATGATCCTGATAATTACAGTATTCTTAGTGAGAACAAATCAATCTCATTTAATGAAGGACACTTCTATCATTTTTCATCCATTTTTATGGATATGTCTTTTAGCCATATAGCATATTTAGATAAAGGGAAAGTTATTATTTTCAAGGCAGTTAATTGTTTGGACAAAGGAGATGATTTTAATGAATTAATAGATTTTGCAAATAAAAAAATAGAAAACAACCCTCACAAAAAGGAAATTATGGAAAGGATTCAAAATTATAGAAATTACGGGTTATACTCAAGTGAAGATATTCATTCAATGAATGTAAATTGTGATTGTTCTCCCTGTGAGTGACCAAAAAGCTCAAAAGTCTCTTTCATACAAGTTTAGAATATTCTGATCCTCGCAGATATCCAATCTGTTCCTTAGCCAAACAGAACAAAATTAAATCCGTACAAACTGACTGATGACTTATAAGCAGTTTTTCTCTAACTTTACTCCCTATGAATTCAGAAGACAAAAGATTATTTTTACTCGATGCCTATGCATTGATTTTCAGAGGCTATTACGCATTTATCAAAAACCCGCGAATCAATTCAAAAGGTCAGAACACATCAGCCATCATGGGATTTGTCAATTCGCTGCTCGATGTGGTCAACCGCGAAAAGCCAACCCATCTGGCAGTGGTTTTTGATGTGGGCGAACCGACCATAAGAACCGAACATTTCCCCGAATACAAAGCCAATCGGGACGAAACACCCGAAGCGATCAAAAAAGGAGTTCCTTATATTCAGGACATCATCCGTGCAATGAATATTCCGGTGCTTTATTCAAACGGTTATGAAGCTGACGATGTGATCGGTACGCTTGCAAAAAAAGCTGAGAAAAAAGGATATGTCACCTATATGGTTACGCCCGATAAGGATTTTGCGCAACTGGTGAGCGAGAATATCAAAATGTACCGTCCGCCCGCTTTTGGAAAAGGAGTTGAAATCTGGGGACCCGAAGAAGTGAAAGAGAAATTTGAAATAGATGATCCGATGCAGGTAATTGATTTTCTTGGAATGATGGGTGACAGCGTGGATAATATTCCCGGATTGCCCGGTGTGGGCGAGAAAACCGCCAAGAAATTTCTGAAAGAATATGGTTCACTCGAAAATCTGCTGGCCAATACAGCCGATTTGAAAGGAAAAATGAAGGAGAACATTGAAAACAACAAAGAACTTGGAATCCTTTCAAAACAGTTGGCTACCATCGATACAAACGCACCTGTTGAATTCAACGATGAAGACCTGAAGATGGAAAAACCGGATGTTCAAAAAATCAGAGACATATTTGAAGACCTTGAATTCAGAAGACTGCTCGAAAATTTTTACCGTGCATTTGATCTTCAAAACGATGTGGTGCAGCAGGCAAAAACCAATCATACAGAAACAATGCAGGCTTCTCTATTTGGTGATGATGAAATGGAAGCGGTAACTTCGGTTTCGTCATTCAAAGATCTGTCCACTGCAGATCATCTCTATCAGCTGACCGACGGGAAAATTCCGAGAAAATTGCTGATTGAAAAATTATTACAACAAAAAGAAGTTTGTTTTGACACCGAAACCACCGGTTTAGATGCATTATCTGCAGAATTGGTCGGGATTTCATTCAGTTTTGAACCGGGCAAAGGTTATTATGTTCCATTTCCGCAAAACCGGGAAGAAGCACAGTCAATCATTGATGAATTCAAGGATTTTTTTGAATCTGAATCGATTTTGAAAATCGGGCATAATCTGAAATATGATTACAAAGTGTTGTACAAATACGGAGTTCGTCCGAACGGAAAACATTTTGATACCATGATTGCGCATTATCTGCTCAACCCCGATATGCAACACGGCATGGATGCGCTGGCAGAAAATTATTTGAACTACAAACCGATGCCGATTGAAAATCTGATTGGCAAAAAAGGAAAAAATCAGTTGACTTTTGATAAAGTGAATCTTGACGACCAGAAAGAATATGCGGTTGAGGATTCGGATATTACTTTGCAATTAAAATATTTTTTTGAACCGCAACTGACCGAAACCAAAACGGATAAGCTTTTTGAAGACATTGAAATGCCTTTGATGGAAGTGCTTGCAGATATGGAAATCGAAGGGATTCGATTGGATAAAAATATTTTGGCAGAACAGTCAAAAACAATTTCAGTTGAGATTCAAAATCTTGAAAAAAAGATTTATTTGGATGCAGGCGAAGAATTTAATCTGAATTCCCCTAAACAATTGGGAGATATCCTTTTTGACAAACTAAAATTGGATTCAAAAGCCAAAAAGACCAAAACCGGACAATATGCAACCGGCGAAGAAATCTTAATCAAGTTAAAAGACAAACATCCGATTATCAAGGATATACTTGATTATCGGCAGTTACAAAAACTACAATCTACTTATGTGGATGCTCTGCCAAAAGAAGTCAGGGAAGACACCGGAAGAGTGCATACGACTTTTATGCAGACCGTTGCCGCAACCGGTCGTCTGGCTTCTGTGAATCCAAATTTGCAAAACATTCCGGTTCGTTCGGAAGAAGGCCGGAAAATCAGAAAAGCTTTTGTGGCAAAAGACGAAAATTCGGTTTTGATTTCTGCGGATTATTCACAGATTGAATTAAGAATCATAGCTCATTTGAGCGGCGACCCGGCAATGCTGGAAGCTTTCAACAATGGCGAAGATATTCACAAATCCACAGCCGCAAAGGTTTTCAAAATAAAACCCGAAGAAGTAACCCGTGAACAAAGAAGCCGCGCCAAAGCGGTGAATTTTGGGATTATTTATGGCGTTTCTTCTTTTGGACTGGCCGAACAAACAAGCCTTTCCCGTTCGGAAGCCAAACAGTTGATTGATACTTATTATGAAACCTATCCGGTCTTAAAAGATTTTATCGACAACAGCATTTACAAGGCCAGAGAAAACGGATTTGTGGAAACCATTTTGGGGAGAAGAAGATATCTGCGCGATATCAATTCCAGAAACGCCATCGTTCGGGGTCATGCCGAAAGAAATGCTGTAAATGCGCCAATTCAGGGAAGTGCTGCGGATGTGATTAAAATTGCAATGATTAATCTGCAGAAAAAACTCAAAAAAGATTTCAAAACAAAAATGCTTCTTCAGGTTCATGACGAATTGATTTTTGATGTACCAAAATCGGAATTGGAAACAGTAAAACCGGTTATCAAAGAAACGATGGAGTCGGCGGTAAAACTGAGTATTCCATTGATTGTAGATGTTGGCGTGGGTGAAAACTGGTTGGAAGCGCATTAAAAAATCTTAATTATTGTTCTGTTTTCAGAATAAAAATAATATATTTTTGTTTTGTTTATGAAATCAAAACTGCGATTCAGGTTTCTTATGATTTGAATAATTCGGGCGGAATTTTAGACCGTGAAATTAAATCATTAATTAAAATTGAAAAATTTCTTGAATGTGATGAATTGATGATAATCACTCATAATCAAAATGATGAATTTGAAGTAAACGGAAAAATCATAAAAGTAATTTCTGTCATGAAATGGCTTTTGGAATATATAAACTCGGAATAAGAAATTCCCGTATTTTTGAAAATTAATTTTCACCAAAAAGGTATCCATATAAATGTCCATCCAGTATATCTTTGAAATCTTCGGAACCATTGTCTTTGCAATTTCGGGTGTAATGGCAGCGAGCAGGGGAGCCGGTCAAAACTGGTTCGGTGCTGTTTTTGTCGGAATCGTTACTGCGATTGGCGGCGGAAGTGTAAGAGATGTTTTGCTCGACAGCTATCCTTTGGTCTGGATTGAAGATGTCAATTTTATTTATGCCGCATTTTTCGGAATTGTGCTGATGCATTTCTTTTACAAACCGATTATGAAATACCGCGATAAATTTTCGCTTTTTGACACTTTGGGAATTGCGCTTTTCACGGTTGTCGGAACTGAAAAAGCACTCGAATTTCATGTTCACTGGCTGATAGCAGCCATTATGGGGATGTTTACCGCTGTGATGGGCGGGGTGATTCGGGATACACTTTCACAGGAAACACCGATTATTTTTAAAAAAGAAGTTTATGCAACTGCCTGTCTGGCAGGTGCTTTTTTATATTTGCTCCTAAATCAATTCGGAATTGAAAGAACCTGGAATTTTATAATTTCGGCATTATTCATAATTTTAATTCGAATTTTAGCAATCAAATATCACTGGAGCATTCCAAAATACAAACCGATATGATAGAATTAACCGATAAAAATATCTGGACAGGCCGTTTGGACGATGAAGACGGCGAATTGGGAACCAGATGGCATCAGAAAGTGGAATTAATGAATTTCGCAAATCTAAAAGCTGCAAATGAACCCAATATTGCTTTGCTCGGATTTTGTTCTGACGAAGGTGTCCGAAGAAACAAAGGCAGAACGGGTGCAAAAGATTCGCCAAATATCATCAGAAAATCATTGGCCGGTCTTCCCTATAATTTTGATACAAAAAAGAAAATCTATGATTTCGGGAACATCATTTTGGAAGGTCAGGATTTGGAAAGTGCCAGAAAACAACAGGCAGAATGTGTTTCTGAACTGATTCGAAATAATTATTTCCCGATTGTTTTGGGCGGTGGTCATGAAACCGCTTTTGGAGATTTTCTGGGTGTCAGCCGGAATTTTGAGAACATCGGAATCATCAATATCGATGCACATTTTGACATTCGGATTCCGGTAGAACACAGCACATCGGGAACGCCTTTTTTTGAAATGGCACAATATGCGCAAACCAATGGCAGGGATTTTAATTATTTTGTCATCGGTATCCAGCCGACCGGAAATACGGCCGCACTTTTCCAAAGAGCCGAAGAATTGGGCGTGGAAACCGTGTTGGCAGATGAAGTTCACACCGATTTGAATTTCGGGTTGAGAAAATTGGAAGATTATATTCAAAAACAGGACGCAATTTATTTAAGTCTTGATCTGGATGTTCTCGATGCGGCATTTGCACCGGGCGTGAGTGCGCCATGCGTCAACGGGTTAACTGTTTTTCAGGTGAAATCATTGCTCAAA
>JBAYPM010000013.1:0-67338 GCA_041677705.1 Weeksellaceae bacterium
GATAAACTGTTTGAATCGAATGATAATTAGATAAAACTCTTGAAAATTAACAGAAAAACTTCAATTAACCCCTTCTGCAATCCAATTGAATACCCATAGATAGTGAATTTTAACGACCCCGCTACCAAAGCCTCAGTTCAACAAGGGCTTAAAACGCTGCTCCGCTGCGCTACACGCGTTTAAGCCCTTAATATTACAGGCAGTTTTTGTTTTAGAAATCGGCTTCATATCCGTGTCCGTTTTTACCGTAGAAAATTAGCCATTTCGCTAAGGAAAACAAAATATGCAATTTGCTTTCAATAGTGTCTTCGTCTGTGTCAGGCGGAAGTCGCTGTGATTTTAAGTATTCTAAGTTATGTTGTTTGGCTAATTTGTCTGCTATGTCCATTAGTCTGTTTCCATAGTCCAATGTTTCGTTTGCCATTTTTGTGTTCCACGCTTCGCTTACCAAATCTTCTCCGATTATATCTTCGCAGTCCCGAAGAAATTCACCACGAAATACATTTTCGTCTTGTCCAAGTGCAATATAAACAGGAACACCATCTTGTTCTTTTGCCAATTCAATTACATAATATCCTTCATAATCTTTCAAGAATTGGTCAAGTGGTGGTTTTTCTTCAAGTTCGTCATATTTGTTTCTAATCCATTCGTCCGCTTCTTTGTCTCGTCCAATTCTTGGTGCTTTTATTGTCTCGTAAGTTTGAATTTGATTTGCAAACCACTCTTCCAACAAATCTTCTTTTGTTGCAATTTTTTTTCCTTTCAACTTGTCAAAGAATGTTGGTTGAGGAATTTTGTCCTGTGATACCATTTCAAAAATTTCAATGAAACGTTTTTCAAAGCCTGGTTTGGGTTTCCCCATTGGTCGCATATCTAATCCCATATTCTGTCGTGATGTGTCTGTTTAAAATTGCCTGTAACACACAAATATACGCAACTTTCTCAAAGCTCATCTCTTATTTAAACCATAGATTAACAAGCATATAATCGATAAAAGCCATGAAATAACATTCACCAAACACATTTATTTTTTCTGCCATTTTTTTGTTTATTTGCATTGTGGAGCAAGGCAACTCAATCACCCCTGTGGTGCTTTTAGCTTTTTAATTAAACTCCCCCATTAAACCTCTTATACAGCCTCTTCATAATCACTTCCCGAACCAGTGAACCAAAAAATTCGTCTCCGATGATTTTTTCAAAGATTTCCTGATTCATGTCCATTCTTCCGATAAGATTGTCCATGAATTTATCTTCAAATGCATATTTAAATGCATCTATTTTATTGGCTTGCGCCTGTGCTTCCAGACCTTTATCTTCATACAGAGATTCTTCGATTTGGTCAAAGAACAATCGGTCTGCTTCTTCGAATTCTGTTCCGAAACGGTCGTTCAGAACGGTGATGATTTCAGACAAATAGGCGTCTTCATCTTTTGGCCGTTTTAGTCCGGCTTCCGAAGTTCCGCTCAATTCTCCTTCTTCGCCTTTTTGAAGTATAATTGCGCCTTCCTTGATTTTCGTCAAGCGGTAATATTCCAGTGCAACTTCATCATCCAAAACCAATTGTTCGGAATAATCTTTTTTGGGCAATCTTTTTTGCAACAATTTGGCGTAGGTAAAGAATTTCTCCAATTCCACATCTGCAAACGGCATAATCTGAGAAAGAAAGGAATAAAGATTGGTCCAGGTACGGATTCCTTTTTTGAATTCACCCTGTTTTTCTTCTTCTAAGGCATTGAACCGGTCAACAGCCGAATTGGTGAATTTATAAAGATGTCTTTGCTGACTTTCGGTGTTTAATCTTGTTTTGGGGTCAAAATAGACTTCCGCAAAACCATCAATCTCATTTTGCCAATAGACCTGAAACTGGTCAAGATTGTTTTTCAAATCAAACAAATGGTTCACATCGGTTTCTTCGGTTACGGTAGTTACTTCATAATAGGGTTGAAAAGAATCCAAAATGGTTTTTCGGTCATTGACAAAATCCAAAACAAAAGTGTTTTCTTTTCCGGGTGGTTTTCTGTTCAGCCGTGACAGCGTTTGTACAGCCTTTACACCCGACAGTTTTTTATCCACAAACATCGTATGCAGCAACGGCTGGTCAAATCCGGTTTGATATTTATCGGCGACAATCAGGATTTTGTATTCATCTTCTTTGAAAACATCCGGCAGCTCTTTTTCTTTGAATCCGGTCAATTCAGGTTCCGAAATGCCTTCGGGCGTATTGTCGTCATAAACTTTTCCTGAAAAAGCAACCAAAACTTTTATCTCGTTTTGATAACCTTTTTCTTTGATATATCTTTCAAATTCTTCAAAATATCGTTTGGCATGAAGTCTTGAACCACAAACCAGCATTGCTTTTGCCTTTCCGCCAATCATTTTGGAAGTAACTTTTCTAAAATGTTCAATAATGATTTCAGTTTTTTGTGAAAGATTGTGCGGATGCAGCGAAACATATTTTCCAATCGCTTTGGATGCTTTTTTCTTGTTCAGCTGCGGGTCGTCTTCTATGGCTTTGCTCAATTTATAATAAAGTTCGTAGGTGGTGTAATTTTCCAGTACATCCAAAATAAATCCTTCTTCAATCGCCTGACGCATGGAATAAAGATGGAAAGGCTGAGGTTTTCCCTGTTTGTTTTTTGTACCAAAAACTTCCAATGTTTTGTATTTGGGCGTTGCTGTAAAAGCAAAGAACGAGATATTATCCTGCTTTCCTCTTGCCAAAGCCGATTTTTCAATTTGCTCTCTTATAAAATCGCTTTCATCATAATCGTCATTCTCAATTTGCAGAGTCGGTTCAGCTGCCATGCTTAAATTGGTTTCACTCAGTACTTCTTTCATCTTTTTACTGGCCTCACCTCCTTGTGAACTATGGGCTTCATCGATAATTACAGCATATTTCCGTTCGGGTAAATCACCGACTTTTTCCAAAACAAAAGGAAATTTCTGCAAAGTGGTTACAATGATGTTTGTTCCTTTAATCAATGCTTCCGCAAGCTGGTCGCTGTTTTTATCAACTTTCTGAACTACGCCGGTTTTGTGTTCAAACTGATAAATTGTTTTTTGGAGCTGGTCATCCAAAACCAGACGGTCTGTAATCACAATCACCGAATCAAAAACACGAATGTTCTCGGCATTGTGCAAACTCGATAAATGATAAGAAAGCCAGGCTATCGAATTACTTTTTCCGGAACCTGCCGAATGTTGAATCAGATAATTTTTTCCGGCACCGTTTTCAAGTGCATTTCCGGTCAGTTTTCGCACGGCATCCAATTGATGGTATCTCGGAAAAATTATCTTCTCCTTTGTATAGACTTTACTTTTTTCGTTTGTTTTTGCTTTGACTTCTTCTTTTTCCAAATGGATAAAATTCTTAATGATATCCATCCAGCTGTCTTTGACCAGAACCGTTTCCCATAAATAGGCGGTTCTGTACCCATCAGGATTGGGCGGATTTCCTTTTCCTTTGTTGAATCCTTTATTAAAAGGAAGCCAAAAAGTGCTTTTTCCGTCTAATTTGGTGCACATAAAAACTTCGTCCTGGTCAATTGCAAAATGAACCAAACTTCGTTTTTTAAAAGAAAACAGCAATTCCCGGTTGTCTCTGGTTGTGTTGTACTGGCGGATGGCATGGGTAACATTTTGTCCGGTAAACTGGTTTTTCAACTCGGCCGTTGCCAGCGGAATTCCATTCAGCGACAAAACCATATCTACCGAATTTTTATTTTTGGTGGTGTAATAAATCTGACGATAAACCTTTAATTCATTTTTGTTATAAAGTTCAATTGCATCAGGATTCAGGTCTGATGCAGGTTTGAAATAAGCCATCTGAAACCGTACACCATAATCCGTAAAACCGTTTCTCAACACATCCAGACTGCCTCTCAAATCCAATTCTTTGATAAGCCGGCGAATGATTCTTTCATGGGTTTCTTCACCGTGAACCGTGTTAATTCTTTCCCATTTATCGGGTTGGGTTTCCTGCAAAAAACGAATGACATCATATTTAAACAAACCCAATTCCGGGCTGTAATCCTCGGGATTCCCTTTTTTGTATCCGCCGTTCTTCACAAGAGATTGTTCGATGGCTGCTTCAAAAGTCTGTTCGGTGTTGATATTCATGATTTATTAAATTTATCTTCCTTCCAATTTTCAGGATTTTTTACAATATAATTTGAAATTCGTTGATATTCTGCATCATTGCGTATTATATGGTCATGAAATCGGGTTTGCCATCCGTTGGGCAATTCCAGGCGGTTGGCGTGTTTGGTCACGGCAGATTTATAGGATCCAATGATGGATGAAATTGTATTTTTCCCAATATTTTGAAATCGTTTTTGGCCGATGGCAGGGGATTTTGATTGGGATTGCGATTGCGATTGCGATTGGGATTGGGATTGCGATTGGGATTGCGATGAATCCCGTATATTTTGTGGATTCTGCAGAGACAGGGCATGCCCTGTCTGTACATTTCCCAAATTTTCCGGATTTCCCAAATTTTCCGGATTTTCCAAATTTTCCGGATTCCCCGAATCCCCCAAATCCCCCGATTGAATCAATTTCGGATTATCAATAATCAATATTCCGTGGATATGATTGGGCATCACCACAAAATCGCCCAATTCGATATTGGTGGAATGATTGGGGATTTCGTGCCATAAAATATCCGCAATAATGCCGAGGTGCGATAATTCCATTTTTCTGTTGATGATTTCGCCAAAAAAATGTTTTCGGTTTTGGGTGCAAATGGTAATAAAATACGCACCATTCCAGCCGTAATCCCACCATTGGGCACGGGTAGAAGGAATGCGATATTTGTTTTTGTATTTTTCCATTTTTTTAATCCTGAATTACCTTCACCTTTCCGGTCACTACCTCGCTGATTAAAGCCGTCCGGTATTCTTTTAATAATTCAATCAGTTTTTGGGTGTCTTTTATTTTGGTGTCGATTCGGGTGGTTTCTGATTCGATGAAATCCACAATGGATTGTTGTTCTTTAATTGGTGGGAAAGCTATATATGTTTTTTTTAAATCATTTATATTAAACCTGAAAACTTTTATTCCTGTCGCGTATTTTCTCAATTCCTTTGCGAATGTTATTGAAGAATAATATAAATATTTTCCATTTATAATTTCCATTCTTGTTTTTAGTAATATTTGTTCACCACCTAATAACCCTATGTCTTTTCTATTATAATAAACTGAATGACCTAAATCTTCAATTGTTTCTGATGTAGAAATAAAAATAACATCCCCATAATTAACAATTTGAGAAGCTTTATAAAATTCATCATTTACATAAAATTGATATTTATTATTAACTTCATTGACCTTATATGTTTTTCCATATTGTAATGCAACATATTTACCTTCACTTAATAATTCATCCTTTTTAAAATTTGTATTTCCTCTAACAAGATTGCAAATTCCATTAAGTTTTACAGTCTCCCAATGCTCCGGAATTTCTCCCAACCATTCAATTCCTGAATCTTTCATTTTCACTTTCGGGTTAATTCCTTTGGTTACAGCCTGATTGATAACTGCTGTTTTTTCTTCTTCATACAGCTTTAATAATTCTTCTTTGTCGGCAATCATCCGGTCGATTTCGGAGGTTTTTTTGTCTAAGTAGGCAGAGATTGTCAATTGTTCAGATTTTTCGGGCCAACAAAAATTAAAGGATTTTAAAGTTTCCGAAGTTATAGATTCCTGAGCTGATGACTGATTATTCATCCAAAATTGAAATTGACTAGGATTTGAAATAATAACATAGTATAAAAATTTATTTGCTTCGATTTTATACACATGTTCGTTTAATAACATTTTTTCATAAGGCATTTTGCTAACATACATAGCTTTACCAATGGTAGCGCCATCTTTTACCAAAAGTGTATCTCCTATTTTTATTTTGCCGTTTTTTGAATCTTCAAAAAAAGAGTTTGAAACAAATCTCATGTTTTGAAATGAAAATTTCTCATTCTGAATATGTTCTCCACCAATACTGATTACTTCTTTCTCTTCTGTTTCTTTTCTCTTGCCAACCTCAAAATTAAATGGTTGTTTCCTTAGGTTTTTTATCTCCCAATGGCTCGGAATTTCACCAATCCATTCAATCCCTGAATCTTTATAACTATCGTATCTTTTCATTTCTCTGTCCTTACAATTTATAGAAGCACCCAACCGGAAAAACTTAACCATTCTTCAAGCTATACACAGCTATACACAAATCTTTAATTTTTATTTTCAAAAATGGATTCATAACACATTACTAATTAGCATTTTATATAAATTCGTCTCCTCAAAACTTGTCAAGCTATACACAACTTATCATGTTTTGCCTATTAAATCTATTTTTTCAATGTAAAACCCGGTTAATTTTCCCCGCCGTTCTTTCTTCCAAAGTTAATATTTCTGATTTAATTTCTTCCAAAGACCGCAAAGGCTTAAATTCATAGAAATATTTGGTGAAATTGATTTCATAACCCACTTTGGTTTTGGATTCGTCAATCCAGGCACTAGACAAATGAGGTTTTACTTCTCTTTCAAAATACTCTTCAATGGTTTGCGGAACCAGTTTTCCGTCAGCATCTTTTTTCAAAAATGGAATATTTTCATAATCTCTTAAAGCTGTGTCGGGTTTGGGTTTTCCTTTGGATTTTACAATCTTACCATCTTCCACTAAGGGCTGTTCAACGGTTACCCGCCAGTACCCAAAGAATTCATTGGGCAGGATTTTTACAAATTCGCCTTCTTTATAATCACCAAATAATTGGGTAATGAATCCGATTCCTTTCTCATTGCCGTTTTCAGGAATCAATTTTCGCTTGTTGCCCAGACTTCGGCTCATTTTCTCCCAGAACCGGTTGAAATCCAATTTCCCTTCGTCCATTAATTCCTCATCCTTTGTTCCGGTGGCATTTATCAGTTGAATTTTCCCTTTTCGGTCTTTGCTTTTCTTATTGGTCAGCACCCAGATATAGGTACTGATTCCGGTATTGTAAAACAGTTGGTCAGGCAGGGCAACAATCGCTTCTAACCAGTCATTTTCTATAATCCATTTTCTGATTTCACTTTCACCGCTACCTGCTGCACCGGTAAACAGCGGAGAACCGTTAAATACAATCCCGATACGGCTTCCGTCGCCTTTCATTTTTGAAATCATGTGTTGTAAAAACAGCAGAGAACCGTCGTTAATTCTTGGCAAGCCTGCGCCAAATCTTCCGCTGAACCCACGACTGTTTGCTTCCTCCTTGATATCTTTTTCAGCTTTTTTCCAATCCACACCAAAAGGCGGATTTGAAAGCATATAATCAAATCGTTCAGTTTCCAGACCGTCCACCGTAAAAGTATTTCCGATTTTGATGTTGTTCACATCCTGACCTTTAATCAGCATATCCGATTTGCAAATCGCATACGACTCGGGATTAATTTCCTGACCAAACAAAATCAGGGAAGCTTTGGGATTGAGTTCTTTCAGATATTGTTCTGCTACCGAAAGCATACCGCCCGTTCCGCAGGCCGGATCGTAAACCGTTTTTACGATTCCTTCTTTAGTCAGCACTTCCCGGTCTTCTGAAAACAGCAGGTTGACCATCAGCCGGATGACTTCTCTCGGCGTGAAGTGTTCTCCTGCGGTTTCATTGGATTGTTCTGCAAATCTTCGGATTAAATCTTCAAAAACATAACCCATCTCCATAGAGGTCATATCCTCCAAATCAATTTCCTGAAAGGATTTCACAATCTGAAATAACAAATCGGATTTCGGGTCATCCAGTTTGTCAATCTGAACATCAAAATCAAAGTATTTTATAATATCCCGTGCGTTTTCAGAAAAACCATTGATATAATTTCTGAGGTTGAGCGCGATATTACTCGGGTCGGCAATCAGTTTGCTAAAATCATACAAACTATGGTTATGAAACCGAAACCCGGCAGTTCTGTCCAAAACTGCATCCCTTGCTGTTTCGTCCATCATTTCAACTTTTGGCAGCATTTTTAAAACCTTATCCTTGGTAGAAGAAAGAATGGAATCCAGCCGGCGGAGAACCGTCATCGGCAAAATCACTTTCCCATAATCGGATTGTTTGTAATCTCCTCTCAATAAATCGGCTACACGCCATATCAGGTCGGCTTTTTCTTTGAAGTTGTACATGAATGCGGATTAAATATTTTTTTCAGGTTGAAAGATACAAACTACAATCTGAACTCATAGATTGAGGCAATAATAATTATAAAAAGCCTATATTTGTAAATAGGAGGTGATTCGTCAACTTTTCCCCGCAGAGAGAACTGTTTATTGGTTCTCTTTTTTTATTTGTATGGCTCATCGTTGCACGCATACCCGCCGCGGAGATCACGGATCTGGTCTTGGTTTCTCTGCAGAGCAATGGAGAATCAGTAATTTAATTTCTCTTTCAAACAATAAAACCTGCAATTCCGAAACCGCCCGGACGATATATTTCGTAACTTTGAGTTGTCAAATTTTCTTTTAATTTATAATGCAATGTCTTGGATTTGAGTCGGTTGTCAGCCGGTAAAAATCAAGATTAAATTTATGATCATGTCATCAAAAGTAAAAGACACTCAGTTGTCTCAAATCAAAAAAGTGATCAATAAAGTGGTCACTGTCGGACCAGATTTTCTGGACAATAAAATCACTGCAGACGAAATGGCGCATACCATGGTAAATGCAGTACAGGATTTTGCAAAAGAAGCGCAAAAAGAAGGTGGAATTCGTGCAGAGACCGAAGAAACACAGGAACTGATAGGTGTGCTTCAGGAAATTCTGGGTTGCGGGTCAGGCTATCTCGCTCAGCAATGTGATTCGGATTGTGTCGCCAGAACCATCACCTATGTGGTGAATGAGTTTAGGGAAGACCGATAAAAAAAGGCTGCACCGCACAGCCTTTCCCAATCTGTTTTTTAAAATTTTATTTTCCTTTGTACGGACTCTGGTTGTAATATTTCATTGCTTTTGGCATAATCGATTTGAGCTGTGCAATCCTGTTGCCCGGATTGGGGTGGGTGCTCAGAAACTCGGGCGGTGTCTGCTGACCTGAAGTCGCATTGTTCATTCTTTCCCAAAAGCTGATTGCTTCCTGCGGATTGTAACCCGCCATTGCCATCAGATAAAGACCGGCCTCGTCAGCATCCAGCTCCATTCCTCTGCCGTATTTCAGCATGGTCAGACCTGCACCGACGGGGTACAACTGATTAAAAGTATCTCTCCACTGCGCATTTGAAATTGCAACATTTCCGCCGACCATCAGACCCTGCGCTACCATTGCATTGCTGACCTGCTCTGCGCTGTGACCCGCGAGCGCATGTGCAATTTCGTGTCCCATTACCACAGCAACACCACCGTCATCTTTGCAGACCGGAAGTATGCCGGTATAAAATGCAACCTTTCCGCCGGGCATACACCAGGCATTCAGCTGATCGCTCTGAATCAGTGAAAATTCCCACTGATAATCCTTCAGATCACTTCCTCTTCCGATTTGTGAATAGTATTTTTCGGCAGCATACTTGATTCTCTGACCGACTCTGTCGATCATCTGCGCATTTGCAGAAGTTTTGTCAACTTTGTTGTCTTTCAAAACTTGATTGTATTGTGCAAATGACTGCGGAAACAATTGTGCATTTGAAACCAAAGCCAGAGACTTCCTGCCTGTCAGCGGATTTGTGGCACAGGCGACTGCCAGTAAAAATGCAAATACTGACAATGTCAACAGATTTTGCTTTTTCATCGTTTTTGATTTTATGGTTGTTTTTTCAATTTCTGTTCCAAAATTTGATCAGCCCAATTTCCTTTTTATTTCGTTTAATTTCATCAATGCCTCAACCGGAGTCAGTGTGTTGATATCGATTCCGATTAATTCTTCCCGAATTGCTTCGAGTATCGGGTCGTCTAACTGAAAGAAACTCAACTGCATGTTTTCCTGTGTAATCTTTTTGGTTTTGTCTGCAATTTTCTCATTGACGTGTGAGCTTTCGAGTGTTTTTAATACTTCGTTTGCCCTCTTCAAAACCAATTCGGGCATGCCTGCCATCTTTGCCACATGAATTCCGAAGCTGTGTTCACTTCCGCCCGGAACCAATTTTCTCATAAACAAAATCGTGTTGTTGGCTTCTTTGACACTGACGTTGTAGTTTTTAATTCTCTTAAAAGTCTTTGCCATTTCATTGAGCTCGTGATAGTGAGTGGCGAAAAGAGTTTTGGGTTTGAATTTGTGTCCGTGTAAAAATTCAGAAATTGCCCAGGCAATCGAAATCCCGTCATAAGTACTGGTTCCTCTGCCGATTTCGTCAAGAAGAATCAGGCTGTTTTCAGATAAATTATTGAGAATACTCGCAGTCTCATTCATCTCAACCATAAAAGTAGATTCGCCTGATGAAATATTATCCGAAGCACCAACTCTGGTAAAAATCTTGTCAACGATTCCGATTTTCGCATTTTTTGCCGGTACAAAACTTCCCATTTGCGCCATCAGAACAATCAGCGCCGTTTGTCTGAGCAAAGCAGATTTACCCGACATATTCGGTCCGGTAATCATAATGATTTGCTGTTCATTCGGCATTAATGAAACACTGTTTGCAATATAATTTTCACCCGGCGGCAACTGTTTTTCAATCACCGGATGTCGTCCGTCTTCAATCATCAGATCGATTCCGTCTGTAATTTTTGGCCGGACATAACTGTTGCTGATTGCGGTTTCAGCAAAAGATGAAAGCAGATCGATGTGTGCAATTGCAGCAGCTGATTTCTGAATTTGATCCAATTGATCCGACAGATATTCCAAAATCCGGTTAAAAAGTTCGGTTTCAAGTGTCAGTATTTTTTCTTCGGCACCCAAAATCTGATTTTCGTATTCTTTGAGTTCTTCGGTGATATATCTCTCAGCGCTGACCAATGTCTGTTTTCTGATCCAGTCTTCGGGCACCTTGTCTTTGTGCGTATTTCTGACCTCTATATAATAACCAAAAACATTGTTGAACGAAACTTTCAGATTTGAAATCCCTGTTCTTTCGCTTTCTCTGATTCTCAGGTCTTCAAGAAAATCTTTTCCTTTTGTCTGCAGATTTCTCAGTCGGTCGAGTTCTTCCGATATGCCTTCTGCAATTACATTTCCTTTCTGAATCTGATGCGGCGGATCTTCCGAAAGCGTTTTGAACAGATAATCTGAAACCTCTGTCCAGTCTTTCAGGTTTATTGTCAGATTTTGAATTTGGTCTGCATTTTCCAATTTTTGTCTGATTCGGCTGACCGATTCAAGTCCCTGTGCCAGAGACAGCAACTGTCTCGGTGTAATTTTGGAAGTCGAAACTTTTGCAGCCATTCTTTCGAGATCACTCAAATCAGAAATCTGTTTTCTGACATAAATCCGCTGTTCGTCATTTTTCAAAAAATATTCGACTGCATCATGTCTTGAATTGATTTCATTCAAATTTTTTGGAATCATCACCATCCATCTTTTCAGCAGTCGTCCGCCCATTGCGGAACGGGTGGAGTCCATGATGTCGATCAGAGTAACAGCATCGGGATGAGGCGAATAAATCAGTTCGAGATTTCTGATCGTAAACGGATCCATCCACACAAAACTGTTTTCATCCAAACGCTGGATTCGGGTGATGTGATCAATTTCAAAATGATGGGTTTCATCGAGATACGAAAAAATTGCACCGGCAGCAATTGTTGCCAGTTTCAGATTTTCAATTCCAAAACCTTTGAGCGATTTGACTTTGAAATGACGACTGAGTTTGTCAACCGCATAATCATACTGAAAGGCCCAGTCTTCAATCTGAAAACTGCTTTTCAATTCGGGCAAATCTAATTTTTTTCTTTTCTGGTGAATCAGTTCACTGGGTCTAAAACTCTGAATCAGTTTGTGGAAATATGCTTTGTTTCCTTCTCCGACCATAAATTCGCCGGTCGAAATATCGAGCAGCGCCATTCCGTATCTTTCATCTTCCTGATGAACCGACATCAGAAAATTGTTGGTTTTTGCGCTGAGCACCTGATCGTTGAGCGAAACGCCGGGTGTCACCAGTTCGGTTACGCCTCTTTTGACAATTGTTTTTGTCATTTTCGGATCTTCCAGCTGATCGCAGATGGCGACTCTCAAACCGGCTCTGACCAGTTTTGGCAGATAGGTATCAAGCGCATGATGTGGAAATCCGGCCAGTTCGATGTGTGAAGCAGCGCCATTTGCTCTTTTGGTCAGAACAATGTCAAGGATTTTTGAGCATTTGACAGCGTCTTCGCCAAAAGTTTCGTAGAAATCACCCACACGGAACAACAGCAGGGCATCAGGATATTTTGCCTTGATACTGTTGTATTGGGTCATTAAGGGTGTTTCTTTTTTGGTCAATTTGAGTCTGTTTTTAAGATTGCTAAGTTAACCCAAAATAAAATTTACCGAAAATCATTTTTGTTTTACTCTTCCAATAATTGAGAATATCCATTATTTTTGAAGAAATTTAAACTGCTTTGGAATGAAAAGGATCATCATTTTAATTTTTGGAAGTTTTCTGCTGAGCGCCTGTGTGGTTTCAACTGCCGGAAAAATTGTAAAGACAACGGTTAAAGCAGGTGCAGGTGTTGTCAAAGGAACGGTAAAAGGCGTCAGCTGGGCAGTTTCAAAAGCAAACGGAAAAATCGATGAAGGTCGTTTGGACGGCAACTGGAAGATTGTTGGTGTTTACAGCCACAGTTATGATGAAATTCAAAATACCGAAGACCCCGAAAATCTTTTTTTGAGCCAATGCGGCAATGGTCAGGAAATCCTGAGTTTCAAAACCAAAAAATCAAAGATTCAGCAGGTTCACTGTTCATCCGAAAAAGAAAGCTGGAAAAAATATAAATTTGATTTTGGCAAAAACCCAAAAACCAAAGAAAAGGAGAATTATCTGAAAATGCCAAATGGTGACTACATCAGCATCATCAATGTGAGCGGAAACAATCTGATACTCGAAGGCAATCTGATGCCGGCTTATGCATTCAAAGGCGGAAAGGTCTATCTGCTCGAAAAGACCAAATAGTCATTTTATAATTATTCTGCAGGTTGGCGTGACAGTAAAATTTCGTTGATGATTCTGACAAATTCCTCTTTTGGAAGCGCACCGTTGTGCTGATGCGGATTGTCGTTCATCGGACAGAAAATCAGAGTAGGAATACTTCTGATTCCAAAGACTGCAGCCAGTTCGCGTTCCACTTCGGTATTCACTTTGTAGATATTGATTTTCTGATGATATTCTTCTGCGAGTTCGTCCAGAATCGGCGCAATCATGGCACACGGGCCGCACCAGCTTGCATAAAAATCGATGATACAGGGTTTGTCTCCAAGATAAACCCATTCTTCCGGATTATTTTCATAATCCATAATTTTTGTCAAAAAATCATCTTTTGTTATATGGATTGTCTTTGTACGATTTTCTTCCATGATGTTGCTGTATGTTTCAAAAGTACTGAAAATATCGGTCAGAATCGGATTTGTGATTCAAATTTATGATTCGGAATAATTTTGCGAATTTTGCCAAATGAAAAAACTGAAACTTGAAGAGCTCGGCCGGATTTCGGTCGAAGAATTTAAGGAAGCAACAAAGATTCCTGTCGTGGTGATACTTGATGATGTCAGAAGTGCCTACAATGTGGGTTCGGTCTTCAGGACCGCGGATGCTTTTCTGATTCAAAAGATTTATTTGTGCGGAATCACCGGAACGCCGCCCAACAAAGAAATCAGAAAAACTGCTTTGGGCGCTGACGAAAGTGTGGAATGGGAATATGTGAAAGATATAATTCCTTTGATTCAGGAATTGAAATCAGAAAATTATAAAATTATTTCGATCGAACAGACAAATGGCAGTATTTATCTTCCTGAATTCAAAATCAATCCGGATGAAAAATATGTTTTGATATTTGGCAATGAGGTAGAAGGTGTAAATCAACAATCAGTTGATTTGAGTGATTATTGTGTTGAAATTCCGCAGCAGGGAACAAAGCATTCGCTCAATGTCAGCGTTTGCGCAGGGATTGTGATGTGGAAATTTTTCAGAAAAACAGCGTTGACCGATTAGTGTTTTTTTCATTATAACTATCTTTGCGGGAATGAATTCTTTTCAGAAAGTTTTAATTTTTCCATTTGTAAACCTTGTCCGGTTTTATCAGCTTGCGATTTCACCCTGGTTGGGCAGCAACTGCAGATACACACCGACCTGCTCAAATTATATGCTTGAAGCTTTGCGGACTCACGGATTGATAAAAGGATTATATTTGGGTGCAAAAAGAATATCAAGATGCCATCCATGGGGTGGCAGCGGTCACGATCCGGTACCAAAAAAAGAAAAAGAATGAACAATTTATTATTTATCCGCTGGGACATCAATCCGATCATGTTTGATCTCGGTCCTTTAAAAATCCACTATTACAGTCTGATGTGGATTTTGGCTTTTGTAATGGGCTGGTATGTAATGAAACGAATATTAGAAACTGACAAGGTGGATGTCAAACTGCTCGATCCGCTTTTTCTGTATTCTTTTTTGGGTGTGATTATCGGCGCTCGTTTGGGTGAACTTTTCTATAATTTGGATTATTATGAGGGGATGCCGTTTGGCAAAGCGCTGATCGAAGTTTTTCTGCCGGTTCAGCAAAACCCGGATTCATCCGCGCTTTTTGGCTTGCTCAAAGGTTATGAATTTTCAGGATTCAGAGGATTGGCGAGTCACGGTGCAACCATCGGGTTTTTGATTTCATCATATCTATTTAATAGAAAATATCTGAAAAAAAATCTGTTCTGGCTTTTGGACAGGGTAGCCATCACCGTTCCATTGGGTGGTGCGGCCATCCGTATTGGAAATTTTTTCAACTCTGAAATTGTCGGAAAGGCTTCAGATCTTCCGTGGGCAGTTGAATTTGTCAATCAGAGTTCGGGTTACGGTGAAATCGTACCCAGACATCCGTCGCAACTGTACGAAGCGATCTGTTATGTGATCATCTTCTTTATCGTATGGCAAATTTACAGAAAAACAGAGTTGAAATATCGTCAGGGCTATATATTTGGTCTGTTCTTTATCTTGCTTTGGATCGTCAGATTCATCATTGAATTTTTCAAAGAAGACCAGGGAGACGAGTATGTGGCTCAGATTTTAAATCTCGGTTTGAACAACGGACAGGTGTTGAGCATACCGTTTATATTGTTTGGAATCTATGTGATGATGACTTCAAAAAACAGAATTTATAAAGACTGATATATGAAAAAAATGATTTTGGCAGCCGGACTGATTTTGATTGCTGTCGGGTGCAAAAATGAAAAGCCGAGCGGTTCTGACATAACCGAAGCAGTTGAAATCGAATTCAACAAACAGGGAGAATTGGAATTTTTGAATGCTGAAGGTCAAGCTTTTAAAAAGATTGATATTGAAATTGCAGATACGCCGAACAAAAGAGCAAGAGGGCTGATGGACCGTTCAAGCATGGATGAAAATAGAGGGATGTTATTCATTTTTGATGACGACGAAGTCCGCAAACACACCTTTTATATGAAGGACACCCGAATTCCGCTCGATATTATGTATTTCGGCAAAGATTCGACACTGATCAATATTGCCAGAGATGCTCAGCCGGGTGCAGATACAGAACTGAGCGGAGGCACAGTTGCGGCTGCAAAGGAAGACTCAAAATTTGTGGTTGAAATCAACGGTGGTTTGGCTGATAAATGGGGAATTGAAGAAGGTGTGACAAAAATCAGCTGGAAACTGAATGAATAAAGATCTTTAATTAAATTTGAAACATTAACCTGAAAAACATAGAATTATGGGAATGATTAAAGAATTCAAGGAATTTGCGGTCAAAGGCAATGCGTTTGATATGGCTGTCGGTGTGATTATCGGTGGTGCATTCGGGACCATTGTGACCAGCATCATTGATGACCTGGTGATGCCGATTGTCGCTGCGATTGTCGGAAAGCCAGATTTCAGCAGTATCTTCTTTGCAATGGGCGAGGGTGCAAGTAATATCCCTGCCGGCGCAACGCTTGAGGCGGCAAGAGAAGCGGCACCAAATGCTGCAATTTTTGCTTACGGGAATTTCATCACTGTTGCCATTAATTTCATATTGCTGGCCCTGGTGGTTTTTTTGCTTGTTAAAGCGCTCAACAACATGAAGAGAAAACAGGCAGAAGCACCTGAAGCTCTACCTGCACCATCAAACGAGGAAGTTCTGCTGACTGAAATCAGAGACCTTTTGAAGCAAAAATAAATTTCTGACCAAAATAAAATTAAGCCGGTATTTGCCGGCTTTTTTTGTGGCTGACTTAGCCAAATTGGGTTTGTCCGAATTAATTAAATGTATAATTATCCAATATGCATTCGACTGTTTTCTTATTGAATTAAGCAATTAAATGATGGGCTGATTCAATTGAATGCAACACCATATATCTGTTTCTGTCATCAATTCTTTGGTCAATGAACATAGGTTTTCAATCCATAAAAAAAGACTGCAATTAGCAGCCTTTTATTTATTCTGATGAATATCTTAATTCTTATATTCCAAATCTGATGCCGGATCACCAAAGGGTTTGAAGATCACTCTTCTGTTCTCAAGGTTTTTCCATGCAGGGCAGTTTGAAGTCGGGTCGCATTCAGCCCATTTCAACTCTGATTTGCCTTTTCCAAGCGGAACCAGTTGGCTTGAAGGAATTCCTTTGTTGACCAAATATCTGACTACCGAAGCGGCTCTTCTTTCTGACAGATTCTGATTGTAGGCAACCGTACCTGCCGCGTCAGTGTGTCCTTCCACATAGAATTTGTAGGTAGGGTGCGCCTGAAGAATATAGAATGCCTGATCAAGCTTCGGGTAAGATACCGGACGGATTACGTCTTTGTCAAAGTCAAATTCGATACCCTGAATAGCTTCAGTCAGCGAAGTTGAAATTGTGCCAATGCTCACTTCTATAATCGGAAGCGGACAACCTCCGTTGGTTGGAGGTCCCGGAATGGTCGGGCACTCGTCAATTGTATCTGGAACACCATCTTTGTCAGTATCAAGCGGACAGCCTGAACCGTCTACGACATAACCTTCGGGAGTTCCCGGACATTTGTCATAAAGATCGCAAACGCCGTCATTGTCCTCGTCAGCACATGGTGCCGGAATGCCGGGAAGTGTGCTGATGCCCTGCAGCGGGCTGTGCCACTGAAGAGATTCTTTGTGTTTTCCAAGTTTGAAATGAACACCCAATGAAACCGTAATCATATTGTCATCACGGCCTTCTTCACGGTCTGCAAGAGTGATGAATCCCGGAAGTGGCTGACCTGAACCGTCAAATTCTTCGTCACCGGTCATCACATACATTCCTCTCAATTCAATGTCGAGTCTTTTGCTCAGTTTGTGTCTGAGACCTGCACCGACCTGACCATAGAAAGATCTGTCGTTCAATTTCACATCCCAGGTGGTTTCCCAGGGTGTTTCGGTTTCCAATCCTCTTCTCTTTGCTTTGTATTGGATGATACCTGCACCTGCGTATGCATGCAGTGCCCATTTGAATTCAGATTTGTTGTCCACTCTTCTGAGAAGATTGCTCAAATTCAGGTCTCCCATAATATTGAGTCCGAAATATTCGGTTTTTCCTTCAAATACATTCCAAGTACCAAAATGAGGTGCTTTTGCGTATTGATGTGTTTTTCCGAATTGCCCGAATATTGATAGACCAAATGCATGGTTGATTTCCTTGGTAACCTGCAGCTGGAAGTCATATCCGGGATTAAAGCCGTGGTAACCCCAACTCACCAAATCGGTATTTTGAAGCCAATTGGCTCCAACAAAAGCCGAAATGTACCAATCGTTAAATTCTTTAGATTTCGAATTAAATTTTTCTGTTTGATTCTCTTGGCTTAACGTCAATTGAAAACATAAAATTCCAATAAGAGAAAATAAGTAAGTTCTCATCATAGATTCGTTGTTTAGGAAGGTATTAAAATAAATTCTTTTTAACTAATTTTAGCAAATGTAATAAAATTATGTTTCTAAATGGCAATTCGCAATCTTTTTTATAAAATTTCTTGTATAAATTTGAGGATGAGGAATTATAAGTAACTGACTCTCATAATTAATTTTGTTAAATTTCAATAAATCAATATCAATCAGCCTGTCCTGGAATTTTTGATTTGTTTTCAAATAAATCCGACCCATTATTTTTTCAATCATTTTTAACCGATTCAAGACCCCGATAGGCGAAAGCCTGGTTTTCAGTTTAACAGTTTGATTCAAAAAAAGATGATCAGATTCATAACCCTCAGGCACAGTTGTTAAAATTCCCGATTCGTCGAAAACCTCGCCAATCTCCCTGATAATATAGGCTTTGGCGGTTTCCAGATTTTTTTCTTTGTCACCGAGGTTGGTGCCCAGTAACAAAATGACCGTGTTCTGCGACATATACTGCAAATTAATATAATTGTTTTGAAATGAAAAAATTCTTTGGAAATGTAATGGCAGTCGTTGTCGGCAATCTGCTGACTTTTGGGTTGGCTGCTCTGGTCATTGGCGGACTGCTGATTTTTTCTCTGGCAGGAAGTCTTTTTCAGGGTTCAAAGGTCAAAGACGGTTCCGTGCTTGAAATCACATTTGACACGCCTATCAGAGAAAGTTCGATGGACGATGAGTTCAGTATGTTTTCATCTTCTGAAGGAAGTGTGTATTTCAGAGACCTGGTCAGATCGATTGAAGCCGCCGCCGAAGATGATAAAATTAAAGGTATCAGTCTCAGAATCCAGTCATTTTCAGGCGGGAGTTCTCAGCTTACCGATATAAGAAATGCACTTTCTGATTTTAAAAAGAGCGGAAAATTCATTTATGCTTATTCGCACAACTCAAGCCAGGGATCGTATGTGCTGAATTCGGTTGCAGATTCGCTTTATCAGAATCCGATGGGGATGATTATGCTTCAGGGATTGAGCGCCGAAATAATGTTTTACAAAAATTTGGGCGACAAATACGGAATTGATTTTCAGGTGATCAGACACGGTGCCTACAAATCTGCTGTTGAACCTTATCTGAGAGACGATCTTTCGCCCGAAAACCGTGAACAGCTGAGTCTGCTTTTGGGTGATGTATGGCAGAATATTTCAGCTGATATATCTGAATCCAGAAATATATCGGTTGAACAGCTGAATGAATATGCTGACAGTCTTTTTGCTTTCAATCCTTCATCTGCACTCAAATACAAACTTGTGGACCGGATCATTGCAGAACCTGAATATGATCAGGCGCTTGCCAGCCGTTTGGAACTGAAAGTAAAAGAAGATGAGGTGCTTGAGGATGTACTTGACAAACATACAGTCAAACTTGAAGATTATGCTTTGGCCATCGGGAGTGAAAGCGGCAAAGACAAAATTGCGGTTCTTTATGCTTCCGGACCGATCACAAGCGGAGACGGTTATACTGGGATTCAGTCCGAAGTTTATAAAAAGGTAATTCGAGATTTGACAAATGATGACAAAGTAAAAGCGGTTGTATTCAGAATCAATTCGCCCGGCGGAAGTGCTGATGCAGCCGAAGAAATTCTTTTTGAACTGAAACAGCTGCACAGAAAAAAACCGATTATCGTTTCGTTTGGTGATGTGGCTGCTTCGGGCGGATATTATATTGCAATGGAATCTGATTCAATTTTTGCCAGCCCCAATACGATTACCGGTTCGATCGGTGTACTCGGAATGATTCCGTCTGCCAAAAAACTGGTGAACAATGTGGGCATTACCACAGATTATGTGAATACCAATCAAAATTCTGATTTTCTGAAAACGATCTTTCAGCCGATGACCGATACCGGCCTGAAGACTATGACCGAAATGACAGAGGGAGTTTATAAAGTGTTTGTCGGTCATGTGATGGAAAGCAGAAATATGACTTTTGAACAGGTGGATGCAATCGGTGGCGGAAGGGTTTGGTCAGGAACTCAGGCATTGAAAATCGGACTGGTTGACAGCTTCGGTACGCTCGAGGATGCAATCAATGCTGCAGCTGCAAAAGCGGGTTTGGAAAACTACAGCATCACAGACTATCCGTTTAAAAAGAATGATCTTGAAACTTTCCTCAAAGAATTTGGAATGGTGAAATCTCAGGCATTTATCAAAAATGAACTCGGATCGGATTATTACGGAATCTATACCGATCTGAAAGCCATCAAAGAGTACAAGGGAATTCAGCTAAGAATGCCGTTTGAAATTTCAATCCAATAAGAAATTAAACAACAATTCAAACAAAAAAAGAGTGCTCAATCCGGCACTCCTTTTTTTTAAATTGTAATTCTATTTTACAAAGCTCCGCCGCTGTCCATATCGAAATCTCCGTTTTCCTGATTGTTCTGCTGTCTCTTTCTCTGATCTCTTTTTGACTGATTGAATCTGTATGAGAATGAAACATTGACAGATCTTACGCCCCATCTGAATTTGCTTTCCATAAAGAAGTTTTCACCAAATGAAGTTGATCTGAAGCTTCTTGTATTGAACAGGTCTCTGACACTTGCGGTTATTGTTGCATTGTCGTTGAACAGGTCTTTGCTCAATGAGAGGTCAACTCCGTACATCGGTTTTCTTTCGCTCTGTGCAGTTTTGTTTCCGGCTCTATACATTCCTGACAACTGAATCGAAAATTTGGACGGAAGATTAAATGTGTTGCTCAGTCGGCCAAACCAGCTGAAACCGTCACCATCAAAATTTGTCACTTGAGTCATGGTTTCACCTGTTTCAATGTCGGTATAAGTATCGGTATGCTGTCCTCTGGTTTTGTAGCCAAACAGATTGACATTCCCCATCAGATTCCACCATTTGAACGGGCGATAAGTAAAGGTCAGATCACCACCGTATCTTTCATCGGTTCCGACGTTGATTGGTCTCGAAACGATTGCCCCGTCATCATTGATCGACTGGTATCTCTGGATATTGTCATGAGTAATTGAATAGTAAACATTTGGCGTAATCATCAGTTTTCCGAGTTTTGTCACATAAGACATTTCGTATGAATCTGTGTACTGCGGATTCAAATCCGGATTCCCCATAAACAGGTTTCTGTTGTCAGAATAAGATGAGAACGGAATCAAAAACCAGCTTCTCGGTCTTCTGATTCTTCTTGAATAACTCAACTGCAGCTGATCTGTACTTTCAAATTCGTAATTCAAAAACAGACTCGGGAAGAAATCGGTATAATTTTTATTGACCGTGCTGTTGTTCAATAATGATTTAACAGTGATATCAGAATTTTCCATTCTGATTCCGGCGAAATATGAGAATTTGCCAAATGCCTGGCCATACTGAACATAGGCGGCATATACATTCTGCATATAATCTGTACGGGTAAAGAATTTGTCTTTTGGAACCCAGCCGTCATTTGACAGGCTGTCCACTTTAAAATCGGTCAGCATTCCGGTGATATCGCCTCTCGCGCCAATTTCAAGTTTTCCTTTTTCGCCGAAGGGATAAACATAATCTGCAGAAATGGTGGTATTGTTTCGTGTATCCAGATTTGCGGTTCTTTCCGAAGAGTCGACTAAATTCCCAATCTCTCTCAGATTTCCGTCTCTGTTGTCTTCGCTGTAATTTGATCTCACATCAACAGTAAATTCGTGACCCTTGTCGTTGAATTCATGTTTGTAATTAAAATTACCTTCTACATCGTATCCTTCAGAATCCTGTCTTTGGGTTCTTGTTGATGATGCAGTCTGGTTGCGGTCAGCATCAAAATCGAGATAATTCAGATCAGAATCATCTCCACCGCTCTGCTTTCTGTAACTTCCAGAAATTGTAAAAGTATCTTTGTCTGTCAGAAAATATTCTGTACCCAGCATCATATTGAAACTGTTATTTTTTCGGGTTGACTCGCCATTCATTTCTTCATACCTCGGAACTCCCTCAGAATCGAAGCGGGTGGTTTTTGAACTGTTTTTTCTTTCCCAGTTTGAATATCTGTAACCGAAATTGGTGAAGAAATTCCATTTTCCGGTTCTGTAATTCAGATTTGCAGATGCCGATGCAGTCGCCGGAATTCCGCCGCTGACATTAACAGAGCCGTTCAAACCCTTCAACTTTCCTTTCTTGAGTATGATGTTGATGATGCCCGCGCTTCCTTCGGCTTCATATCTTGCAGAAGGATTGGTCACCACCTCTATTCTGTCAACAATGTCGGCCGGAAGACTCTGCAATGCCTGTGCCGGATCTGAGATTCCGATCAGTGCAGACGGTTTACCGTCAATCAGTATTCTTACATTTTCATTTCCTCTCAGACTCACATTTCCTTCGCCGTCTACCTGAACCGAAGGAACATTTTCAAGCGCTTCAGAAAGCGAGCGGCCTTTTGTCATCGGGTCTTTTGAAACATCATAAACTTTTTTGTCGAGTTCCATACGATAAATCGGAGTGGATGCACCGCTGATGGTTGCTCCTTCAAGTGTGACTACCGAAGCCTCATTGATTTTAAAATTTCCCAGGTTTTCATTTTTGGTCACATTGATTTCCTGCTCGATTGAATTTCCGGTAAAGGATTCAATATTGAGCAGATAATTTCCTGCAGGAACATCAACTGAAAAAAGACCGTTCACATCGGTGACCGCCCCGCCAATCTCGTCAAAAGTATCCGGATTCAGGATGGAGACAACTGCATATTCAAGCGGTTTTGACTGATTGTCTGTGACTTTTCCTTTGAGATTAAAGGTTTGTGAAAAACTGAATATAAAAGAGAGGAGTAAACTGGCTGATAGGATTTTTTTGGCTAACATTGTTTTGATAATTCAATTAAAAATGCCTTCTTTTTTGGAAGGCATTTGTTGATGACTTTGTATTTATTATTTTATCGTTCCTTTTAATTCTTTTGCTTTGTTGTCTTTTTCGCCCTGGATTTTCATTTTATCCATCTTTTTGATTTGGTCTTGATTAAGAACTGACTGAATTTCTGTTTGCTCGGCATCTTTCAGCACTCTGAACTGCTCTGCAGTACCGGTGCCGCGAATCTCAGTTTTCTTTTTGTTGTATTTTTCATAAATTGATAGAATTTCAGATTTCTGAGTTTCTGACAATTGCAACTCCTGACTGAATTTTTCAAAATTAGTGCCTGCAGCAGCACTGTTCAGATAGTTGTCTGTTGTCGTTTTTTGCTGTGCCTGAATCATTCCGGCAAAGACAAGTGTTACAGCAAAGAATAAAATTTTTTTCATGATTTTTTGTTTTTTTGAATTATCCAATATTAAGCCAAATATGTTGCGAATTTAATAATATTTTGTTAAACTTATCAATAAGCTTTTGCGTAGAGCACTTTATATTTTGCAGGTTTGCCTGAATAAAAATCAAACTTGCCGTTCAAATCCGGATCTTCAAACGGAATACACCTTATGGTCGCCTTGGTTTCGTCTTTGATCTTTTCTTCGGTTTCGTCACTACCGTCCCAATAGGCAGAAATAAATCCGGCTTTGGTTTCAAGTATCTCTTTGAATTCTTCATAAGTTCGGGCTTCTCTGGTATTTTGACTTCTGAAGTCTAGCGCGCGATTAAAAATGCTTTTCTGAATCTCGTCCAGTTTTGATTTGATCAGTTCCGGAAGTCCATCCAGTTTTTCAAATGATTTTTCAAGCGTATCTCTCCTCGCCAGTTCCACCTGACCGTTTTCCAAATCTCTCGGTCCGATCGCAATTCTGACCGGAACACCTTTCAATTCATATTCGTTGAATTTCCATCCCGGTTTTACTTTGTCGTCATCGTCAAATTTAACGGAAATGCCTTCTTTTCTTAAGTCATCTGCAAGTTTAACCGCAGTTTCAGAAATTGCTTTCTGCTGTTCTTCATTTTTATAAATCGGAATGATCACCACTTGGATTGGTGCCAGATTGGGCGGTAATACCAGGCCGTTGTCATCAGAATGGGTCATAATCAGCGCACCGATCAGACGGGTTGAAACGCCCCATGAAGTGGCCCAGACATAATCAAGTGTTCCCTCTTTTGACGCAAATTTTACATCAAACGCTTTTGCGAAATTCTGACCCAGAAAATGTGAAGTTCCTGCCTGAAGAGCCTTTCCGTCCTGCATCAGCGCCTCGATACAGAAAGTTTCCTCGGCACCCGCAAAACGTTCGCTGGGCGTTTTGACACCCTGAACCACCGGAATCGCCATAAAGTTTTCCACAAAACGGGTGTATACATCCAGCATTGTCCTTGATTCCTGCATCGCCTCATTTTTTGTGGCATGTGCCGTGTGACCTTCCTGCCAAAGGAATTCTGCGGTTCTCAAAAACAGTCGGGTTCTCATTTCCCATCTGACCACATTTGCCCACTGATTGATTAGGATAGGCAGATCACGATAAGACTGAATCCAGTTTTTATAGGTACTCCAAATAATTGCTTCAGAGGTCGGACGAACCACCAGCTCTTCTTCCAGTTTTGCTTCAGGATCAACCATCAGTTTTCCTTTGTTGTCCGGATC
The DNA here is from genome assembly GCA_041677705.1 of Weeksellaceae bacterium. Classification (GTDB taxonomy): domain Bacteria; phylum Bacteroidota; class Bacteroidia; order Flavobacteriales; family Weeksellaceae; genus Moheibacter. The sequence goes on from JBAYPM010000013.1 coordinate 24,446, forward strand.
GTTTTTCAGACGGTAATGGGTAACAACTGCGCATTCCTTGGCAAATCCTTCAGCATTTTTTTCTTCAGCTTCAAAAAGGCTTTTGGGGACAAAAAGCGGGAAATATGCATTCTGATGACCGGTTTCTTTGAACATTCGGTCGAGTTCAGCCTGCATTTTTTCCCAAATCGCATATCCGTACGGTTTGATTACCATACAGCCGCGAACCTTTGAATTTTCAGCCATTCCGGTTTGAATCACCAGTTCATTGTACCACTTCGAATAATCTTCACTTCTGGATGTCAGCCTTGCCATTTTATGGGTTTTATTGTAATTTTGGTTTTAACAATTCTTTTTATTTTGGCATAGTAATTGCCTTTTTTCAACTAAACTTTTTAATTTAGGCTTAAATGTCTAAATTTAAAACCGCAAATTTAAAGATTACAAACTGTTAATAGAATAAAAATGAGCAAAGTTTACCAATATTCGAAAAAAATCTTCAATTTCATTGGAGCGGCTGCTCTTTTGATTGGAGTAAGTTCCTGCTCAACAACGCAGAAAACTGCTGCTGTGAGTGGTGAAACTGACGGAGTTTACTACAGCCCCGCAAAAGACGGAAGGGTAGATTATACAAACAATGCGAATGCTGCCAATGATTATGATATTAAGGTAGGGGGTGCTTATTTTGATGCCAACGGCAATGGTGCTGAGGATTTCTACTATGATGAAACTCAACCACAAAACGGCAACCAGACCGGAAACCAGGTTCAAAATGTCAATATTTACAACAACGGAAGCACAACCTACACTTCAGGGCCTTCAACCGATTGGGGCCGATATGACGGTCTTGATATTACCATCAACAATTATGGATGGTCCAATCCGTATTGGAGATTCGGTTACAGCAGCTATTGGGGCTGGAATTGGGGCATGAGTTGGGGATACGGCTGGGGCTATCCCTATTACGGTTCATACTGGGGTTGGGGTTATCCATACTACGGCTCTTATTGGGGCTGGGGCTATCCTTCATACTACGGTTCCGGCTGGGGCTATCCTTATTACGGATACGGTTATGGCCATTATTACGGAGGCTACCCTTATTACTACAGAGGAACAGCGGTTGCTCCGGGTGTTAGACCGGGTACAGGTTTGAGCTACGGCAACGGATCACCCTACAGAAGTTCAGGATCCACATTGAGAGATGTCAGAACTTCAGGAAACACCAATCCGGGAAATGTCAGAACTTCTTCCGGCATCAGAGAAACCAGAGGCAACACACCTGTCAGGGCTGTTAGAGGCCAGAATTCTGGTGTGAGAAATACAAATACCGGAAACAATTCAGCCATTTCCTCTCAGAACGGAGGTGTTAGAGGTACCAGCAATCAGGGAAATATCAACAGTACAAATGCCGGCAATGCGCCTGTGAGAACCGGCACCATTGGCACCAGAACTGAGAATGCCGGACAGCCGAATACCGGAATTTCAACCCCTGTCAGACAGGTGAGACCCACCGCACCGCCAAATACGAGACCGAATTCAAATGTTGGTGAGCCAAGACAGAATTCAAACATCAGAAGCAGCAACAGTAATATGAGTGCGCCAAGAAACACTTCACCAAGGCCGCGTTCGGGAAATATCAGTACGCCGAGAAGCAGTTCTCAAAGTCCGAGGGTTAACAGCGGTATGAGTACGCCGAGAAGCAGCAGCCCGTCAATGTCAACCCCTTCATCAAGAGGTTCAAATATGGGTGGCGGAGTCAGAAGCAGCTCGGGCAGAAGATAAATCATAAAAAATCAGGCCTGTTAAACAACAGGCCTTTCTTTATTGAAAATTAAAAAATCATATTTAAAAAAAATGAAAAAGATATTCATCACTTTAATGACTGTGACAGGAATTGCAAATGCACAGATCGTTCAGGACATCAATTCAATTCCGGCATATTCGAACGGTATCAATTCGGGAAGTGCAAGATATATAGGTATGGGTGGTGCAATGGGTGCATTGGGCGGAGACATCTCCTCAGTTGAACAAAATCCGGCAGGACTCGGAGTCGCCATTACTTCTGAAGTGAATGTAACACTCGGATTTGATTCCTATAAAAACAAATCAACATTTGGAAATACATTTAATACTGATGACAATTCGTTCCAGTTTCAGAACGTGGGTGCAACCTTTGTTTTTGCAAACGGTGACGATGCATGGAATCGTTTTTCGATTGGTCTGAAATATTCACAGGAGAATCTTGACAACTGGATGGCGCTCGGAAGAAACAATAAAATTACCGGTACCTATCTGACCAATGATGATCCCGAGGAATATACAACCTACACAATGGCAGGCTATCAAGACCAGATCAATGGTTATAAAAATAAAATGTCGATAAACTTTGGCGCCAGTTACAATGACAAAATTTATCTCGGTCTGGGTCTGAATCTGCATGATGTAAGATTTGACAATTATGTGGTTTTTGATGAAGACACAGACGGTACGGTGTACAGATATGATTTGAACGGTACACCATACTCATCTGATGCGACCGGATTCTCGCTGAGTGCCGGAGTAATCGGAAAAGTGAATGATGCGTTGAGACTCGGTTTGGCTTATCACAGTCCGACTTGGTATTCAAGAATCGAAGAGAATTATTTTGCAAATTTGGAATTCTCAGACGGTAATTATTATTATGATTTGTACTACAGCCAGTATGACAGAAATTCTGACAGCAGACTGGTGGCAAGTGCGGGTATGGTAATCGGCAAGTCGCTTGCGCTGAATGCGGATTATACGCTGCATATGAACGGTTCAACCAAATTGAAACCCAAAAATGATTTCGAGTCAACCAATGCTTTTTTTGACAAATATCTGAAATCGAGCAGCGAAATCAGACTGGGTGGCGAATATCGGTTGGATAAATTTAAAGTTCGTGCCGGCTACAGTTTTATCGAATCTCCGTTTGACAACATCACACTGAATGCAGATTCGGGAACAGGAACTGCAGTCAATAGAAATTTCAAAGATGCATTCAGAGGAAATATCAACAGTTTCAGCCTGGGTGCCGGATATGATTTTGGCGGATTCTATCTTGATGCTGCTTATCAGTATCAGTCGCAAAATTACAATTACATATTTGGAAATGCAGACTACATCGATTATGATTATTCTGACGACACCGTTTATTATGCATCTCTTCCGCTGAATACAACCAATAATTATTCGGCAAAAGTAAAAAATACAAGAGGTTTGTTTCTTTTGACTGCCGGCTGGCAATTCTGAGAAGAAGTGCATCGTCCTGAATAAGCGTTACAGATTTTACAACCAAAATAAAAAGACCCGGTCATCGGGTCTTTCTTATATCTTTTGATTTCAAAAAATCAATTCGAATAATTCGGTGCTTCCTTTGTAATCACCACATCATGCGGATGGCTTTCGTTCAAACCCGCATTTGTGATTTTCACAAATTTACCGTTTTGAATCAGTGAATCAATATCAGGTGTGCCGCAATAACCCATTCCGGCTCTCAATCCGCCGCAAAGCTGATAAACAACTTCTGACAGACTCCCTTTGTAAGGAACCCTTCCTTCAATCCCTTCGGGAACCAGTTTTTTTGCATCCGACTGGAAATAACGGTCTTTGCTTCCTCTTTTCATTGCAGAAAGCGAACCCATTCCCTGATAGCTTTTGAATTTTCTTCCCTGATAAATCACTTCTTCGCCCGGTGCTTCTTCGGTCCCCGCAAACAAGCTGCCAAGCATCACACAGTTGGCACCCGAGGCGATTGCTTTCACGATATCGCCCGACAGTTTGATGCCGCCGTCGCCGATAACAGAAACATTTTTTGTTTTTGAATACTTGGCCACATCATAAATCGCAGACAGCTGCGGAACACCCACGCCTGCGACCACTCTTGTGGTACAGATCGAACCGGGGCCCACACCGACTTTGACCACATTTGCACCTGCATCAATCAAATCTTTTGCAGCTGCTGCAGTTACTATATTTCCGCCGACGATATCCAATTCCGGAAATGCGTTTCTGACTTCTTTCACTTTGTCGATAACTCCTTTTGAATGTCCGTGAGCAGAATCGAGTGCAACAATATCAACTCCTTTGGCAACCAAAGCCTGAATTCTTTCAAGCGAATCCGCGCCCACACCGATTCCGGCGCCGACCCTCAGTCTGCCCTGGGTGTCTTTGCATGAATTCGGATATTCTGACAGATTGTCGATGTCTTTGATGGTGATTAGTCCAATCAGTTTGAAATCATCATCAACGATTGGAAGTTTCTCAACCCGATTTTTCAAAAGGATGTCTTTTGCTTTGTGCAAATCGGTGTTGATATCTGAAGTAATCAGATTGTGTTTGGTCATCACATCTTCAACTCTTTGATCCATATCTGTCTGGTAACGGATGTCACGGTTGGTGATGATGCCCACCAGCGTATTGTCCTCTTCTATGACCGGCAGACCTGAAATCCTGTAATGTTTCATCAATTCTTCCGCATCTTTGAGCAGATGATGACGAGACAGAGTAATCGGGTCAGAAATCATTCCGCTTTCAGATCTTTTTACTGCATCAATCTGAGATGCCTGATCCTCGATTGACATATTTTTGTGGATGAAAGCCAGTCCGCCTTCGCGTGCAAGCGATATTGCAAGTTTGTATTCCGAAACTGTATCCATTGCAGCCGAAACCAAAGGAATATTGAGTTGTATCTGATTGGTCAGTCTTGTTTTTAATGAAACCTGATTTGGAAGAACTTCTGAATAAGAAGGCACCAAAAGGACGTCATCAAAGGTGATTGCGTCCTGAATAATTTTATCTGATAAAGGCATTGCTTTTTGCCATGCAAATTTAGGGAATTCAAAAAGAATAATATCCACAAATCAAAAAAATATGTTCAAAAACTGTGATAATTTAAGATATTTTCACACTTTTTTAATCGTTTCAACTGTAAAATAGTTCTTATTTTCGCAGGATAAATTCTTCTTAATGAACATTTCTTTCAAAAAATGGAACAATCGTCTCGGAATCATCATGTTTCTGATCGGCTCGATCGTCTACCTGTTAACGATGGAGAGAAAGCTGAGCTTCTGGGATTGCGGTGAATACATCGTATCATCAGCAAAACTCGGTGTGACCCATGCACCGGGTGCGGCCCTTTTTCAGCTGATTGGTGCTGTATGGTCGGGTCTTGCATTTGGCGACGGAACCAAGTACGCATTGGCGATTAACTCGATGTCTGCAGTATGCAGTGCGCTGACCATTATGTTTCTTTTTTGGACGATCACCCATTTCGCCAGAAGAATGTTCAACCCGACAAAGGCAGACGGGATTTCTGAAAATGTGTTTGGAAAAGAACTGAACAGTTCTCAAACTTGGATTGCGCTTGGAAGCGGTCTGGTCGGTTCTGCGGTTTTTATGTTCAGCGATACTTTTTGGTTTTCGGCAGCCGAAGGCGAAGTGTACGCAATGGCATCCATGTTTACCGCTTTGCTGGTCTGGCTTGGTTGCAAATGGGAAGAAGAAAAAGACCAAAAAAGAGAAAACAAATGGCTGCTGCTGATTTCGCTGGTGATCGGTTTGGGAACAGGTGTCCACCTGATGGTAATCCTCGCCATACCGGTTGCATGCTATCTGTATTATGCAAAACATTATAAATTCACTGTCAAGAATTTTATCATCGCAAACATACTGACCGCGATTTTTCTTGGATTTGTATTCAAGCTGCTGTTTGAGGCTGTGATGACTTTCTTCGGAAATACAGAGATTTATGTTGTCAATAATTTTGGCCTTCCGTTCAATTCCGGAACCTTTGTAGCCGGTTTAATTTTAGCTGCCGTGTTCTATTTTGTTTTGAGAATTTCAACCAAAAAGAATTGGAAACTCATCAATACGATGACGCTTTCAATTTTGTTTATGCTCATCGGTTTTTCGGCTTGGATGATGATTCCGATTCGTGCCAATGCAAATCCGCACATGAACCTGAACGATCCGGATACCGCATTGGGAATGCTCGATTATTTCAACCGTACCCAATACGGTGACTGGCCGACGGTTTACGGAAAAACTTATGTTGCAGATATTGCTGATGACGGAATTGCAACCGGTCCAAAAGGAAATTATGAAACAAAAACCATCGGTGAGAATTATGTAAAAGACAAATCAAGAGGAAAATATATCAAAGTTTCGGACAGAAAAGAATATGTGTACAACAAAAAGTATCTCAAATTCTTTCCGAAAATGTACTACAGCGACGATCCGAATACGATGGAAAATTATGCTATGATGTATGGTTTTCCGGAATTTTCACTGAATACATCCTATTTCAATAATCTGGATGACAGCTCGGAAATCAGAGCACAGAAAAGACAGTTTGCAGAACAGTTGTACAGCGAACTGATCAAAAAACGGGATGATCACAAACTGAAAATCTCAGATCTGAAAGAAAATGCAGATATACTGAATATTGAATCACCGACTTTCTGGCAGCAGATGAATTATTTTATCGATTTCCAGCTCGGTTATATGGGATTCAGATATTTTATGTGGAATTTCTCGGGTCGTCAAAACGACTGGGAAGGAAATATGCAGGTGACCAAAGGAAACTGGATCAGCGGGATTCCTGTACTCGACAATTACAGACTGGGTGATCAGTCAAAACTGCCTGCGGTCTTCAAAGAAAACAAGGCGCACAATGTCTATTTCATGCTGCCGCTGTTATTGGGTCTGATCGGTTTCTTTGTTCAGCTGAACAGAAACATGACCCACTGGTGGGCAATCCTCTCTCTGTTTCTTCTCACAAGTGTCGGTATTATCTTTTATACCAGCGTTAAGCCCTTTGAGCCGAGGGAAAGAGATTATGCATTGGTCAGCTCGTTTTATGCATTTGCTATCTGGGTCGGATTGGGTGTGCAGGGAATCTATCTGCTCATCGGTTATCTCAGAAAAAAACAACTTCAGGCCAAAACAGCCATACTGATTTCTGGTTTGGGTCTGCTGGTTCCTATATTGATGGGCTTCCAGAATTGGGATGATCACGACCGTTCAAAAAGAGAAGGCGCTTATGCACTTGCCTACAATTACCTGAATAATCTCGATAAAAATTCCATCCTGTTTGTGTATGGCGATAACGATACCTATCCGCTTTGGGGATTGCAGGAAACTGAGAATTTCAGAGATGATCTGAAAATTGTCAATTACACACTTTTGGGTTCGCCATGGAATATCGAACAGTCATTGAGAAAAACATACAATGCAGAACGATTGCCGTCAAAATTGGAATACAAAGATTATCAACTCAATACAAATGACAACATCATGGTGGCCGGCGGAAACATCAAATCGATTTTTGGTCAGCTGCACAGTCTTTTCAAAGAAGAGAGCGATTTGAGTGTTCCGGAAATTATGGAATTGCCGCCAAATCAAATCACTCCCTATCTGAACGATTCGGGTTATGATCCGGCCGGAATTCAGCAATTGTACAGAACCATCCGCCCGCTTGAAAAATATATTGTTCAGGACAGTATGACCGCAAAAGAAGCATATCAGTTTCTGATGGAAAAAAGTGCTGCAAAAGATGCGCTTGCCGATTATTTTGAATATCCGGTCGGGTCGGTCAATTATCTGCCGGTGGACAAAATCGTGATTCCGGTCAATAAGGAAAATGTGCTCAAATATGGAATCGTCTCTGCAAAGGATGCAGACAAAATTGTGGATCATATCACCATCAAGATTAACAAAAGACAATTGTACAAATCTGAGCTGCTGATGATTTCAATGTTTGCAGAATACAATTGGGACCGCTCAATTTATTTCAGCGGCGGTGGGATTTCAGATCCTTCAAATGTTTTCTGGCTGACTGATTATTTGGAAAACAATGGTTTCAGTTATAAACTGATTCCGGTCAAAACCACCTTCGGAAAAGACGGCAAACTCGGCAGGAGCAATCCCGAAAAGATGCTTGAAAACTTCAAAGGTTTCAAATGGGCAAATTACAATCTGAAAAATGCATCATTCTCAAATACAGACAGAAATTATACAAATACTTATCGAAATATCTCAAGCCGACTGGCACAAGATTTTATAGATAAAGGTGACAAAAAAACCGCTATTGAAATTTTGGACAAGGTGATGGAAATGATTCCTGACGAGCCTCGATATGATTATGGCCTGGCAACAGAAAGAATTGCGTTGGCTTACCGAAAGGCAGGTCAGCAAGAAAAAGCATCAAAACTGCTTGAAACCGTTAAACAGAGACTGGTTCAGAAAATTGATTATTACGAATCATTGCCCGACCGAATCAGATATACCGTCAGTGGTGATCTTTCGGAAGCGAGAAGCGATTATTCGATGATGATTTATGAGCAGGTACGAGCCTATCTGGATGCAGGTCATAAAGATGAGGCGATGAAATTGTTCCAAAACGAATTCAAACCGATACGCGAAAAACTGATTCAGTCTTATCAGGGATACAAAACCGACGGAATTGTGGATGTGAGGGAACAAAGAAACATCGACAATCAGTTCAGGTTTGTCAGCGAACTGCTCGGTGTGGCAGATATGATCGATACGGTTTATGCCAACAAACAGAGCGACGAGATTTATGAAATTTTAACCAATAAGAAATAAAAGAGAATATGAAAAAATTGATTTTGACAGTGATGTTCGCTGCAATTGGCTTGGGAACAGTGAATGCTCAGGAAGGATTGAAAGGAGGTGCCTATGCCGGAGTTCCATCCGGAAATTCAAGCGATTATTTTGGTATGAATTACGGTGTGTTTGCTGCTTTTCATTATCCGGTATTTGAAAATCTTCATCTGGGTGCAACCGCAGGCCTCGATTTCTTTTCGGGCAAAAGCATTCCGGGAACCAATCAGAAATTCAAAGGATTTACGGTTATGCCGATCGGTGTGAGCGGTCAGTTCAATCTGTCCGATGAATTTTTTGCAACTGTCGATCTCGGTTTTGCGCTCAGTCTGAGCAAGGATTATACCGGCGGATTCTTTTTCCAGCCAAAAGGCGGCTGGCAGAACGAATATGTACAGGTGTTCGTTTTCTTCAAGAATCTTTCGAGCAAACTCGACACAGCGACCAGTTTTAAAAACTTCAACAGCGTCACCAGTATCGGTGTGGGCGGTGCTTATAAATTCTGATTCAATTCAGTCAAAAAACAAAAGGCGGTTAAAATCCGCCTTTTTTATTTACTGATTAATTGATTTGATTCAAAAAAGTCCGTGCAGTTCTGCATCGACTTTGTCATAAATATATCCCAGATCTTCAGGATTGTTGACAAAATCCAAATTGTCAACATCAATGATCAGCAGTTTTCCTTCGTTGTAATTTTTGACCCATTCCTCATATTTTTCATTCAGACGGTTCAGATATTCGATGCTGATCGAACTCTCGTATTCACGTCCTCTCTGGTGAATCTGTTTGACCAGAGTCGGAATCGATGCTCTGAGATAAATCAGCAGATCGGGTGCCTGAACAAATGAATTCATCAAGTTAAAAACTGTCAGATAGTTTTCATAATCACGTGTCATCAGCAAACCCATATCGTGGAGGTTGCTTGCAAAAATGTATGCGTCCTCGTGTATGGTCCGATCCTGAATGATGTCCAAACCGCTTTCTCTGATTTCTTTGATCTGTTTGAATCGGCTGCCCAAAAAATAAATCTGAAGATTAAATGCCCAGGTTTCCATATCGTTATAAAAATCATCCAGATACGGATTCTGATCAATGTCCTCAAACTGTGGTTTCCATTTGAAATTCTTGGCCAGTAACTGAGTGAGCGTTGTCTTACCTGCGCCGATATTCCCTGCGATGGCTATATGCATTTAATAAAGGTTTTGAGAGTCGTAAAGATAAACAACCTTATCCTTTAACACAAAAAGATAAGACTTATTTAATGAAAAAAAATCGAAACCGTCTGTTTTCACAATCCTATCTGACAAATTAGTTTTCTGATTCAGACTGTAAATTTCGCCGTCCTTTGAATAAAATATATAATTTTCAATCACAAACAGTTGTTCATATTCACCGATCGGAATCACCTTTTCAAGATTTGCAAATTCGTCAAATTTCAAGATCCTCCCGTTTCCGGCCAAATAGATTTTATTTGAACAATAAATCAGCTTTGTAAAATACTCGGCAGCACTACTGTTGTTCAAAATCATCGACTGACCGACGATCTTTTTTTCTCTGTAATTCCAGAGCAGAAGCCGTTGGGCAACCGGATCATAAGCCCACAAAAAATTGTTGTCAACCGGCGCAGTCAAAGTGGGAGAGAAGTCAGCGGTCGAATTCAGAGGAATCGGATCCTGAATCGGGTTGAGCTGATTGTCAAGAATCAGCAGATTAAAAAATCCCGATTTCAGACTGAGCTGCAATACATTCTGGGTATTCAGTTCTTCGAGTATATTTCGGTTCGAAAAATTCTTTCTTTTTTTGGTTCGAAAATCAATTTTATTGAGTTCGGTTGAATTTCTGATCAAATAGATATTGTTGAAATCATCTGTTCCAAAATCGGTGATTTCACCATCTGTCTTCAGCCGGATCGAATCAACCGGAATCAATTCCTGGCCAAAACCGGAATTGCAAACCAAAACAAAAATCAGTATCCGAAAAATATTTTTCATTGTGTTTTCAAAGATAAATGTTTTTTCGGTTTCCGTTCTGATTGAGTTTTTACGATAATTTTATTTGGTTCAATTGAAAACAGTCTTAATTCAATTTTGAAAAATTGTATTTTTTGATTTATTGATTAACTTTAACAGAATTAAAAGCAAGCCTGTGAAGTTATTTTTATTATTTTTTCTTACGATTTTTGGTATTTATGCATTTGGCCAACAAGAACAATATACAGGGACGGTGCTTGACAGTATTGGGAATCCGGTTGATAAGGCATCAATTTGCAGAGTGAATAAATCGAATTTCTCTAAATCCAATTGTATAAATTCTGATCGTTGGGGCAAATACAAAATTCAGCTCGATACCGGAAATCTGATTTCAATCGAAATCAAATATGATTCAATTCCAAATGTGATCAAATATTTCGAATACAGAGAAGATCCTTTTGACGGATTTGGTTCGCTGACCGAAATTGAAAGAATCAAAGACATAAAGGAGTGGCCCAATCAGACTGACAGTCTTAGTTTATCCGAAAATCATCCGATCGAGAAAAAGTCAGTCTTTAAAATCAATCCTTCAAAAGTTGAAATCATTAATGACACAGCCAGATTGTACAATGATTTTGAACTTATAAAAACCAGATTGGGCTTTGATTTGAATTTTTCATATTCAATTTCTGAACATCTGAAAACACCCGAACTTCAAAATCGTTTTGTTCAGGGAAGACCCGACAATGGCGCTTATACCCACTTTGGGCCGCCCGAAGCTTTCAGTTGGGGGCCCGATATTTCGTCGGTAAACGGACTGACCGGATACAACCCCAACCGAATTTTTCAAAAAGGAAACAATTTTTTAACAGGATTGAATGCTGCTTATGAACATGAAAGCAATTTTTTTAATTTTAATTTTCTGAATCAGACCGAAGAAGGTTTGTTCAGTCCGATCAAATCAAATTCAAATCAATTCAAATTCAATTTTAATTTCCCGGCCTGGGGCGGTGTGCTGAAAACCAACGCATCATTTACTATGAACAAAGATGAGATGCCGCTCGCAGCAAACAGCTATATGAATGTTTTGTATGCAGCATGGAATTCTCCTTTTCATTTTGACACTTCTCAGATTTTGAATAACGATCACCAAAATTCGGCTTCTCAGATGTATAACAATCCCGAGTTTCTGCTCAAATACAACCGAGATCTGAGAAAAGAATCACAAATCAATTTGGGTGCGGATTATTTGGTGAAACTTAATAATTGGAAAGTTGGCGGAATTCTTTCATACAATTTTTTCAATCAGAAATTCAATTACGGGCAGATTCCGATGATGGCTCAACTGACTGAACCAGAATTTTTTAAAAGAAATATTAGCCAGCATTTTGTGAATATGAAACTGCATTCTGAACTGATGAATTATAAACTTCCGGTTACGCTTAATTTTTTCTGGATTCATCAGTACGAAGCCATTCAACTGGACAAAACCAGGTTCTCAAATTATACTACGCCCGAAAATTTCCCGGCAGACGGCCAATCTTTCAGAATGTATGATGTTCAAAAGCAGAGATATACTTCGGTGCTGAGCGGAGGAATTGAATACAATGCAAATCTGGACGGACTGAGACTAAATGACAATCTTACCCAATCGTTGATTTACACAAATACCAATCAGCAATCGTTTGGCTATCAACTGAACAATCGTTTGCTGTTGAAGTCAGCTGATTATTTGATTCGCGGTATTAATTTTTCTTTTGAACTGAACAATGAAGTAAATTTCAGTGAACCGGATCTGGTCAGTAGAAATTTGAATTTCAATTCACTGAATCAGGATTTGAACGATTTTCTGCTTTATACCGAACCTTACGAACTTTTGCTCAAAAGCAATCTTAAAAATATGCGTGAGAGCAGAAACACAGAAGTGGCATTAGATATTAAAATTGAGAACATTTTTTCTCTGAGAATGAGTTATTTCTACGAAAAAATCAACAATGCCTTTGCGCCGGTATATAAAAACAATGAATTTGTCTGGGAAAATGTGGCAGACTTTCATCAGCAGGGATTTGACATTACACTGACCAAAACCTATTGGTTTTTAAGATCAAATAATTTTAATTGGGATTTTAATCTGAATTTTCATTCCTACAAAAACAAAACCGATAAGATTCTGAGCGGACAGTCCAGAGTGCCGTTTTTTGGTTTTAATGAAATTTCAAAAAATTATATTGAGGGTCAACCGGTGGGCGTGATTGTGGGCAGTGATTATTTGAGAAACGAAAACGGTCTGATCATTATAGACGACAATGGTTTTCCGATTGTGGACAACAATCTGAAGGTGATTGCAGATCCGAATCCGGATTTTAGTATGAACTGGTACAACAGCATCAAAGTTCACAATTTCCTGCTGACTTTTAACTTTGAATGGCAAAAAGGCGGACAGATATGGAACGGAACCCAAAATACACTGAACTATTTTGGACGTTCACAAATGACGGCCGACATGAGAGATGTGACCGGATATGTTTTTGACGGTGTCAATAATTCGAATCAGCCCAATACGGTTCCGGTTGATTTTTCAAATCCGGCCAATGATCTTTCCGAAAACAGATGGGTGAGATACGGTTTGAACGGTGTTGCATCAGAAGCGGTTGAAAGCGCGTCTTATCTCAGACTTCAGAATCTTTCTTTGAATTATCAGACCAAACTCAAAAAATATCATTATTCTGTAATTACTCAACTGACTGTTGGTATTTTTGTTCAGAATTTATGGGTTTCTTCGAAATATTCAGGTGTATTTCCCGGAAACGGACTGCTTGGAAATCCTGCCGGAATCGGTTTGGATTATTTTAATTTTCCTTTGACAAGGATATATGGGATTTCTTTAAACTTAAAATTCTGATCGATGAAAAAACTGATTTTCTTTCTTTTGACACTTCCGGTTCTGAATTTTGCACAAAGTTTTATTCAGCAAAAATCTGATGAATTTTCAGAAATCTATCCGGTCGAGAAAGTGTATATCCATACAAATTCCAGCCTTTATCAGCCGGGTGAAACTATCTTTTTCAAAGCTTATGTGACCGATGGTGAACAGCAGATCAGCAGTCAAAGTTCATTGCTTTATGTGGATGTAATCAATCCTGCCGGAAGTGTTGTGAAAAAACTGACTTATTGGATTAACAGCGGCAGAGTTTCTGGAAGTTATGATATCGACTCCAATTCAAACGGTGGTTCGTACAAATTAAAAGCCTATACCTGGTGGCAGAAAAACTCTGATTCTGATATTTTTGAAAAAGAGATTACGGTTCAAAGATTTATTGCACCAAGATTGCTGATGAAGTTAGAAGTTGAAAAAGAAGCTTATGGCGAAGGCGACGAAGTCAGCTCAAAAGTTTCGGTCAGAAATCTTCAGGATATACCGATCAAAAATCTTGAATTTGAGTATGAAGCTGAAATCGACGGTCAAACCATCGTTCGGCAGACCGCCGTGACCGATGAAGAAGGAAATTTTCAAATTCGATTCAATCTGCCCAAAAAGCTGTCCGGAAATGACGGTTCGCTGAATGTGAAATTTGAATATGAAAGCAATGTCGAATCAATTTCAAGAACCATCCCGATATTGCTGCAAAGCATCGATCTTCAGTTTCTTCCGGAAGGCGGTTATTCAATTTCAGATTTTCCGCACAGATTTGCATTCAAAGCGCTGAACAAATACGGAAATCCGGCAGATGTAAAAGGGACCATTGTTGATGGGGCTGGAAATAAAATTGCTGATTTTGAATCCTTTCATCAGGGATTGGGGAGTGTTGAACTGACTCAGGAAACCGGAAAAAAATATTTTGCAAAAATCACTGCTCCTTTTGTATCAGAAAGCCTGATTGAACTTCCTTCGCCCAAAAACAGACCCGCATCGCTTGAACTCAACCGGATTAATGATGAGGAAGTCAAGGCAGTGATTTATTCTGCAGGCAGTAAGAATCTGAAATTGGTTGCGAAAACGGTTTCAAAGATTTATTTCGAAGAAATGATTCAGCTGAATCCGGGTAAGAACGAGCTGAATGTTTCCACCGGAGATTTTCCGGTCGGCATTCTTCAGTTTACGTTATTTGATGACAATCAGCCAATAGCGGAACGGCTGATTTTTAACGGTCAGGATTTGGGATTAAAGATTGAAATTGAAACCGATAAAGAAATATACAATACACGTGAAAAAGTAAATGCAAAAATTCAAACAAAACTTGCCGACGGAAAGCCGGTTTCTGCCAATCTTTCGGTCAGTGTGCTGAATGACAAACTCATTTCGTTTCTGGATGACAGACAGCACAATATCAATTCATGGCTTTTGGCAGGAAGTGAATTGTCGGGCGAAATATATGAACCTGAATTTTATTTTGACCCAAAAGAAGAAAAAAGAAATCATGCGCTCGATTTGTTGCTAATGACACAGGGTTGGCGTTTTTACAATTGGGAAAAAATATTTTCTGAAGATACGGTCAAAATCAAATATGCTGCTGAAAATTATCAAAAAATAGAAGGTGTTGTTTCAAAAGTAAAAAGAAATGGCAAAAGGATTCCGCTTCAGACCAATCTTTATTTGATTGATGACGACCGTATTTATTTAACCAAATCAGATAAAGACGGCAGATTTGATATTCAAATTCCTTTCCGTGTCAGTTTTTCTTCGATATTGGTCGAAACCAAGCCGGGCGAAGAAATTAGTGTTCAGTTTGATAAATTAAAAAAGGATAAACCGATTGAAATTGTAAGAAAACCAAATTCTGTCTATGATAATTCGGAGGCGATTTTAAAAGAATTTGATGAAAAGCCCGAAGAAACAAAGATTGAGCCAAGCGGGAACAAAGATAAGTCAGTCAATTATGACGGGATGGATGACAGTGAAGTTTGGTGGGAAATAAATGGAGATAATATAGAATTGGAAGTTGTTTCAGTTTCAAGTTCTGTTTATGAATCTTTATCCGCCGGAATATCGGTAACAATTTCAAGATTACCAGGTCTCAGTCCCGCTTCTTCGGTGGGAGAAGCATTAAGCGGCAAGGTCGTTGGACTCAGTACTGTTGGTACGCCCGGTGTCAGCAATCCTGTCGTTATTAGAGGTGCAGCAGGTCTTTCGACTGATAATCCGCTGATAGTCATTGACGGCATTCCGATTTCGGCTGCGGGCTGGGAAAGTTTGCCGATTTCTCAAATTAATTCGATAACAGTGCTGAAAGGCAATGATGCAACATCGATTTATGGTTCAAGAGCACTGAACGGCGCCATAATAATTACAACCGTCGGAAATATTTCAGAACCGGCAAATCTGAATATTAATGTTGGAAAGAAAATGGACCTGAAAGAAATTTATTATTCAGACCCATATATTAATCATTACGGTGAAGTCAGGGAATTTTATATGCCCAAATATGAATCTCTTAAAACATCCGATAAAAATGATTTCAGACAATGCATATACTGGAACTACGATCTGACGACTGATAAGGAAGGAAAGGCCGAATTTTATTTTTACAATTCTGATGAAAGCACGGTTTTCAGAATTATAGCCGAAGGCTTTGACGGGGACGGTTCAATCGGACGGTCTGAAAAAACGTTTTCGACCCGTGACGAAATTGAGATAGAAACCAAATTTCCACTTTATGCAACCGAAGGAGATGAAATTCAAATGCCGGTTTGGGTCAAAAACAATAGTGCTGAAATCTTGGATGCAAATATGAGTTTTGATCTGCCGGGTCCGCTGACACTGAAAAACCATAAATATGATCTGCAGTTGAAACCAAACGAAATTCAGACTTTCAATTCACCCATCCGTGTTGAAAACGGTTCTGAAGGTGATTATAAATTCAGGGTCAATCTTCTGACCAACGATTTCAGACAATCGGTGATCAGGGATTTGAAACTGTTTGGCAGAGGTTTTCCAAAATCGATAGAGCAGTCGAGCATAGAAAAAGCAGAAATCAATTTCAATTCATTAAACATCATTCCGGGCAGCGAATCTGCAATTTTTACAATTTATCTCAATCCGCTTGAGCCGATTCTTAGTGGAGTTGAGAAGATCATCAGTCAGCCGCACGGATGTTTTGAACAGCTGACTTCATCGGTTTATCCGAATATTTATGCATTGAAATTATTGGAATCCTATCCGTCGGATGAAAATCAGAAACTCGAGAAAAAAGCTCGCCGGTACATGAATTCGGGTTACAGGAAAATGACAGCTTATGAAGTAAAGGGTGGTGGCTTTGAATGGTTTGGGCATCAGCCGGCAAGTGTATATCTGACCGCTTTTGGTCTGATTCAATACACTGAAATGAAAGATTATCTGAATGTGGATCAAAAAATGCTGAATCGTGCCTTGGACTGGCTGATTTCAAGAAAAGACAGCGTTGGCGGATACAATCAGGAAAGAAAATATCAGAAAATTACAAACCAGAGATATCTGATTACTAATGCTTATGCCAATTATGCGCTGAGTTTTGCAGGTGTGAAAGACATTGAATTTCAATACAAAACTGCTTTAGAAGAAGTAAAACTTTCAAGAGATTTGTACAGAATGGTGTTGACAGCTCTGACTGCACATCAGTTGGGGAAAGTCGAGGATTTTAATTTGTTGATGGAAATGCTGAAAAACGGAATTTCCGGCAAAGGAATTGAAAATATCACCGCACAGGGATCGATCACATATTCAGGCAAAAAATCTTTGAGAACAGAAATTCTGGCATTCTACGCCCAGGCTTTGATGAAATCAGGTTTTGTTTCTGCCGAACTGAATCAGGTGATGAAAGAAATTATACTGTCAGGCAGCAAGGGTTATTTTGGTTCAACTCAGGCGACCGGTTTGGCACTGAAAGCAATTTATGAATACAACCGGCTGTATAATCAGACACCGGCCAACGATGGAGACAGAGTCTTTTTGGAAATCAACGGTCAAACCGTTATTGACAAAACCATGACTGAATTTCTTGAATTGGGAGAAAAGGAGAAAAAGAATTTGTTTGAATTCAATGTGCTGAAATATTTGAAGCCCGGAAGCAGCACAGTGAAAATGGAATTGGAATCAGAAAAATTAAGTTTTATCGATTTCAGCTACTTGTTCAGAAGCACACTGCCCGACAACAGCAGCGAAGCCAAAGTGAAGCTGGAAAGTTCACTTTCAAAAACAAAATTGAAAATCGGTGATACAGGGAGAATGAAGATTCAGGTTGAAAATCTGACTTCGGAAGAACTTCCGATGACCATTGCCAAAATTGGAATCCCCGGCGGACTTACGGTTGAACCCAAACTGCTCAAAGAAATGATTGAAAACGAAAAGGTTTCTTATTACGAATTGGAAGATAATTTTCTGGTATTGTATTGGAGATACCTCGATCCGAAAGAAACCAAAACCGTTGAACTGGTATTCAAAGCTGAAGTTCCGGGCCTATATACGGGCGTTGCGTCTTCTGCCTATTTGTATTATACCGAAGAATTTAAAAACTGGAATGAAGGTTTGAAAATTGAGATTGAACCCTGAGGTTGATTCATCATTTTTAATTCAATTCAAAAAATAAAGCCGGCTGATTGAGCAACAAATAGCCGGCTTCAAACCGTGACCCCGGAAGGATTCGAACCCTCAACCCTCAGAGCCGAAATCTGATATTCTGTCCAGTTGAACTACGGGGCCGATCAGCCGCAAAATTAAGAAAATTAAAATCTTTATAAACGTTTTGAGATTTTATTTTTTGAACGATTCAGGCTTTGGAATTTTTGTTTTGGAATTCAATTGTAGAAAAAAACCGCCTCACAGGGAGACGGTTTTCGGTTTAATAAAATGTTGGTTGCCGGGGAAACGGCAATTAATATAAAAAGTGGTTTAACGTTTAATCACTTTTTTGACGATGCTCTGATTGAGCACCAGTATATAAATGCCTTTTGGCAGATATTTAAAATCGATTCTTTGATTTTTGACTTTTCCGTTGCTCAGCTGCTTTCCATTCAAATCAAAGATTGAATAACTGAAATCAAGTTTTGAACTGATGTTCAGATAATCACTTACCGGATTCGGATATACCATGATGGCCTCATCGCCGCTGATTGTGATTTCTTGGTTTGACAGATTCAATCCTGCGGTATATCTGGCTTCGTCGGTTGCACAGCGAACATTCATTCCCGCCTGCGGATAAACGCCGGTTCCGGTTCTCAGATAATCATTTGCACCGTTTGGTTTGAGCTGCATGCCCAATGCATAACCGACCATATAGTCGCTCATCGCAGCCGTCCAAACACCGGTAGTCGAAAGATTGACCTGATCATCGCCAAGTTCGCCTCTGATTCCTGTTCTCGGAAAGTTTCCAATCCTGAATTCTTCTCTGTCAAACTGCCAACCGGCACGATTTCCGTTCACACTGATTTTCTGTCCGCCATAACTGGTTTGGACATTGTAATAATCTCTCTGGTCAACACCGTCTCCGCCGTCATTTCCAAAATACCAGGGTGATGTTCCCTTGCCCGAAGTCCTGAGCAATACCACCGAATAGTCGGGTACACGCCAGCCTTCCGGACAGGGATCGAAAACCGATTTCTTGGTTCCGTGACCCCATCGGTCAGCCATCAGTGAACGGTCGCCATCGCTGCCGACCGAATTTGAAATCCAGTCTCTGATTTTTGAAGCGTCAATCGCATTGGGCGCAGTATAAGATTCGCCCTGACCCAAATGAAACAGGAAAGTAAGCGGATTCTGAACCGAATATTTCAAAACTTTTTTTGCTGCGCCATATTTGGTGTCGCTTCCCTGAAGTCCCGCCATTCCTGAGTAATAAGAATAATCCTCGGTATAGAAAGATTCGTAATCTGCAGCAGTAACCGGCTGATAGGTCATATAACCGTTTCCATCGACTGCTGTTCCTTTGTAAATGCTGTATGTTTCATTCGAACCAGGCTTTTTGAAATTCGGAATCGGATCTTTTCTTCCCCACTGGAAATGGAATCCTGCTGATTCATTGATTTTTGCAATTTCATTGGGATCGGTAATGTCCGGATTTGAAACTTTTGGAAATTTCTCGATGGCACCGAGATTTCTGTCCATAAAATTTGTGGTCAGCGGCGGGTAAGTGCTTTTTGTCAGATTGACGATATGATGCGGTGTCTCAATCACATCTTCGGTTGTATAGGTCACCGTTCCAATTTCTGAAGCGGGCGCCCAGATATGCCAGCTCCAGTATGCCGGATTGTTGATGTTTTCATTGTGAAGCGAAACCACCGCGTTTCCGGTCTGACCGGGATTGAATTCAACAACGATATCAGAATTTTTTGGATCTGAGGCCTGTGAAATATTGATTTTTTTTATCAATTGAGTGTTGGTTGTCCAATAGACTTTTGCTTTCAGATTATTTTCGGGCAGCATATCGTTGTCAGTCAATAGCTGGTTGTAAACCGAAAATGCTTTGCTTACCGGAATTCTGAGTTCTGATGAAGTATTGGTTACTATATATGAATTGGGGTTTTCCAAGCCTTTTGTGTATTCCTGATATTCGGGTGTTGAAATATAATTTGTTGAAAAGAATCCAATCAGATTTTCATTCGGATCTTTGATGCATCTGACACCGTGGCCAGATGCCGAACTTGAAGTTTCATTGATTCTGATGCGGTATCTGCCCACACCTTCGTCGGGCTGATCTGTGTCTGCTATATAATAAAAGAATCTCGGATAAGAGCCGCCGTAGGTTGCCGACCATACTCCGCCGTCCGCCAGTTCGTCCTGATAGATTGCATTTGAATAAGCTCCGTTTTGTTTGTACAGCTGAAATCTGCCGTTAGCCGGAACCATTCCCAAATCTCGGTCCGCAACTGCAGAATAATCAAAACCGAGTTTTGGATAAACTTTCAGACCTTCCAAAGCCGGATTTTCGACCATATGCTGAATAGTGCCCAAAGGCTTCCCATTGTTTACAGCCGGATTCAGTACAAACTGACCGTTTACATAATCATTGTACAAATCATCATTTCCGCCGCCGCCTCGCCCATAAGGCGAAAGATTGTTGTTGACCGCTTCACGGCCATAGTTAGAAACCACACGCCAGCCACCCGGACAGGGATCATAAACCGATTTTATTTCATAAGATTTGCTGTCTTCGGATACATTCGGATCGGAACTGTTTGCATTTGATGAACCGCCTTTGTAATTGTCTGACCACAAATCCCAGGCAATCGCCGGATTCTGGCTTTTCAGCGCCTGATTTGAAAACCAGTTGCCGTCATCGGTATAAATCATGTATTCGATCGGATGCTGAACTGCGTATTTGATATTCGATCCGGCTTCGTTATAGGGTCTTTTCTTCATGGTGTAATGAAGTCCCTGGGGTGAGAATGAATCTTCATTTGTGATATTTCCGACCAGACCGTTCAGTTCATAATAAGTCCTGTCTTTATGCAGCAATGGCGGAAACGGATCTTTTCTTCCCCACTGGTAGAACAATCCGGCTGATTTGTGCCAGTCGTTGCCCAAAAAATATTTGCTGACTGCACCCAGATTTCGATCCATGTGTTTGGGGTCAAAACGCTCGTTTTGCAAATCGGTTTCAAATCCTTTGGTGTATTCGATTCCGTTGGTCGGATCGTCGGTTACCCACACATGCCAGGTCCAGTAGATTGGGTCTGTTGTATTTTCGTTTGAACCTACATGCAGTGAAATCACCGCATTTCCTTTCACACCTTTTTTAATGGCAACACGGATTTGTGCATCTTCATTTGAACCGCTGATCGAAACCGAACGGATCAGTCCCGGTTCGTCTTCCCAATACAGACCGGCCGACTGACTGCCCGACGGAATTGGACTGTTGAGAAAACCGTTTGGATCTGACCATGCACGATAAGCTTTTTTGACAGGGATCAGCAAACCGCCGTAATTTCCCTGATCGGCGAGATCCACGTCATAAATATAAGAATTGGGTGCCCTTGAATAGTCCTGTGACATTGCAAAACCGCTTCCCAATAACAGCAATGAAATCAATAAATTTTTCACCTCTTTTTATTTTTTAATTCAACCACTTTTTTGTCCGATTTTCAAGTCCGGGCAATCGGTTGTTCGGTTTGGCGAACGGCGGACTGCTCCGTCTTTTTTCGAACGGGTTCACAGGTATGAGGTGGTTACCGAAAAATCGGTCAATTACAGATATAGGTTAATTCTGCGCATAGGTGAGGTGGTTTGCGCATAGGTCAAGATGGTTAAATATAGGTTTTGGCAGTTTGCACAGGCTGGTTACTGTGCGTGCGGATGGTTTAAAATTGTGCAGGAAACCCTAACTGTTGGCTATAATTTGTAATCTTTGACTTGTTCCTCTGCAAAAATGGAAAGACAAATATAAAAAAAATATTATAATCCCAAAATTTTTATTCCCTGTTCAAAAATGATGTCATCCGGAATCTTTGCAGACTTTAATTTATCCAGATCTTTTTGAAGTTCGGGTGTGATGATTCCTTTGTCTTTGGTCAATTGTACAACACCTTCATAATCACCATTGCCCTGAAGAGTGAGGATCAGTTCGGAAAGACCTTTGATAGATTCTTCCATTTTGTCGAAATTCACGATATAGGTTCCCGTTTCGGATCTGCTGAATGCTTCGTTTTCCTGAAAATAATTGAAACAGATCATATTGGCTGTTCCGTGTGCACTTCCGCCAAAACGGATTGATCTGAGGATTCCTGCCAGAAAAGTGACCATATATTCTTCTCTTCTTCCCTGAAGCTCTTTTTTGTCAAGCATTTCAAGAACCATATACAGACCGAGTATATCTGCTTTTCCTTCCTCGAGATGTAACTGTTGCTCTTTCAATGCTTCGCGTACCGTTCCTTTTTCATTGATTGTATTTTTGATGCCCAATCCGTGTGCAATTTCGTGAAACATTACATTGGTGAAAAATGCATCAAAACTTACCCATTGCCGTTGACTTTCATCGATCAGTATATTGGTGATCGGCATCATGATGTTTTCAAATTTTGCATTCATTGCATTTTTGAGCTGAAGCCTGCGGGTTCCTTTTTTCAATTGAACTTTTTCATCGTTCGGCAGATTGATTGCGATTGTCTTTCCGCCCGCATTGCAGTCACCGGCATAATAAATCACATCATAAGCATTCAGATCCGATTCTGTTCCGGGCGATTCAACTTTGTATGGATCGGGTACAGGCAGATTTTTTTGAAGTTCGGGCAGATAATTGACAAATCTTTCCAGTTTTTTTGACCAGTCAAGATCTTTGACCAGAACGTATGCAGAATGAGAAGCCTTGTAACCGAACAATTCATCTTCGTAGGTTTCAATCGGGCCAACCACAAAATCGATTCGGCTGGTTTTCATATCCATCCAGGCGATATCGCTATCGTAATAATTATCTGTCTCCAGCGCTTCTGCTCTCAGCAAAAGATATTTTTTCAATTCCGGATTTTCTGCATAAGTGGCCGCTCTTCGCAACAATTCGGTTGCTTTTGAAATCTGCTTCTTGAAATATTCATGATAAAAAACGGTGTACAGTTTTCCTTTTTCGTCCCTTCTGACCATTGTATAGAGACTTTTCCCGTTTTTCAGATTTGCATTTTCAAACTCTTCTCTGGTCATATTCGCCGGATAGAAATTTGCGCCCAACGGCTTTGGTCCGAAACCGTTCAGAAAAGGTCGGTTGTTGTCAAGTCTGTCCCATGGACCGTAATTGATCTCAACATAATTTCTTAATTCTTCCGGAGTTTTTGATATCAACTCGTTTTTGTCACCGTATGCTTCATGCCAAAACAGTTCGTCCATGATTTGGGCTGTCTTGATAAACAGGATGAGCATTGCTTTTTCTCTTTCGTTCAGCTGGCTGAGATCTGTGGTGAGTTTGACTTTTGAATAGGTTTTTAATGAATCGTCGGTAAAAACAATTTCGGGTTTGTCCGTTTTGTTCGGATCTTGATTTTCTTTGTTTTTGCACGAAGTAGCGGATAGAATACCCAGTATTAGGATGATGCCTGCCAATTGTCTTCTCATTATTTTTAAGGGCTTAATTTCTCAAAATTACAAAATAATTGAAAAATCTCCTTAATAAAGAAGATTCAGATGATTTTTTTATTCAATCTGTTAAATTTGAAGAATTGATTCAATAAAACTGAATTCAAATAAAAAAAGCTTCTGATTTCTCAGAAGCCTTTGGGTGGCTGATGGGGCTCGAACCCACGACATTCAGAACCACAATCTGACGCTCTAACCAACTGAACTACAGCCACCGTTTAAATGCGGTTGCAAATATAAGCTTTTTCCGTTTTAAAATAAAAAAGTTTAGACAATCGCATCAAAATTTTTCAGTCCCAGATAACCGCTCAGCATAAAGCCTTCGCCGGCTTCGGTGCCGATCAGCATGCCCAAATCTCTGGCTCTGTTTTCAATGCTGTGCTGAAACAGACTTGAAGAAATCGGAGTTTCGGGTTCTTTGCTGTCCGGATCAAAAAACTGGGTTTTGTATGCAAAACATGCCTGATTCTTTTTTTCAATGTAACCGCTCACGTCCAATACAAAATCGGGGTTCAGCGGATACCACTGTATGTAATGAAATACGTGTCCGGGTCGCCATGCAGGCTGTCCGGTTTCGATTTTTCTCAAACCCGAAAGGAAACATGCTTTTGCTACCAAATCGGCTCCTTTGCCGTGATCGATATGACGGTCTTCAACTGCATTTGCCAAAACAATATCGGGCTGATATTTTCTGATCATCTTAATGATCTCCATCTGATGTGCTTCGTCATTTACAAAAAATCCGTCTCTGAAACCCAGATTTTCTCTGAAAGCGACACCCAGAATTTTTGCGGCATCTGCAGCTTCCTGTTTTCTGGTTTCTGCAGTTCCGCGCGTACCTAGCTCACCGCGTGTCAGATCGAGTATGCCGACAGTCTTTCCTTCTGCAACCATTTTTGCAACGGTTGCGCCGCAGCCCAGTTCAACATCATCCGGATGAGCACCTATGGCCAATATATCTAATTTCACTGTGATTTTATTTAATGATTGTTTTGCAAAATTACGACTTTGAGCTTTGCAGTAAATTATTATAGATCAATAAAATTCAGGATTTGGATTCAATCCACTTTGTGATTTTTTTGCTATCCGGTTTTGTAATCGAATAAAAGTAATCTTCAAGCGTACCGTCTTCATTGATGATGTATTTTTGAAAATTCCATTTGACCGAAGAGCTTTTCTTTCCGTTTCTTTCTTTTTGGGTCAGAAACTGATAAATCGGTGCCATATCGTCACCGGTCACATGAATCTTACTCATCATCGGAAAAGTTACTCCGTAATTTAATCGGCAGAATTCAGCAATCTCGCTGTTGCTGCCCGGATCCTGCTGTCCGAAATCATTTGACGGAAAGCCGACAATTACGAAATCATCTGATTTGTATTTTTCATACAAAGCTTCTAAACCTTCAAACTGTGGTGTAAATCCGCATTTTGAAGCAGTGTTTACAATCAGTATTTTTTTGCCTTTTAATGCTGAAAAGTCAAAATCGTTTCCGTTGATGTCTTTTACTTTGAAGTCATAAATTGTATTCATCGTCTGTTTGTTTTGGGTTTTGCAGTTTATGAATGTCATCAGCAAAACCATTGTCCAAATTAGCCTCATGAATTATGCCTTTTCGGTTTCTTTTACAATTTTCTTTGTTTTCGGATTGAATTTTTTATACCTGAAATAAGCAATCAGCGTCAGCAGTGTCATTGCGGCAGCTGTGATATAGATCCAGTTTGGAACCGGAATCGGATCGCCGGCTGCATAGGAGTGAAGTCCTACCAGATAATAATTCACACCGAAATAAGTAAAAATCACAGACCAGATCGCCCACATGCTTGCAATATTGAATGCAAGTCTGCCTCTCAAGCCGGGCACGATTCTGAAGTGGAGAACGACCGCATAGAACAATACCGAAATAAACGCCCAGGTTTCTTTCGGGTCCCAGCTCCAGTATCTTCCCCAGCTTTCGTTTGCCCACATTCCGCCAAGAAAAGTTCCGACGGTCAGCGCAAATATTCCGATTTCGGCTGCCATTTCGTTAACGATGGTCAATTCTTTGATCGAATGTTTGATTTTTCCGGTCGGTTTGAGCGAGATCATTATCAGTGAAATCACTGCTATCACTGCCGACAGGCCAAAGAATCCGTAACTCGAAGTGATGATTCCCACATGGACCATCAGCCAATATGATTTCAGCACCGGCTCCAAAGGTGTAATTTGCGGATCGAGCATTGATCCGCCGTGTGCAAATCCCATCATGATCATTGCGACCAGGGCACCTGCAGCCGGAATAAATGCATTTCTGTTTTTGTAAAGCAATAATCCCGAGAATACACCAACCGCCGATATAAATACGATCGCCTCATAGCCGCTGCTCCAGGGTGCGTGCCCCGACAGATACCAGCGGACACCGAGTCCGACCAGATGGACAAACAGAACTGCGACCATCAGTCCGATCAGTGTTTTTGTCAATATATGGATGATTTTCCCAAATGTCTTATTGTTGTCGGTCAGTACTTCAAAGAAGGCAAGGACAACCAATAAAATTCCGAGCATGCTGTATGCAATCATCAGATACAGAAACAGATTGGCGCGGTTGTATTTGACTTCAAGATCGATTTTGGTTTTTGAAGGAATTACATTTTTACCCCATTCATGCTGATAGGCAGTGATTGCATTCAGTTTTTCGTCCGCATTTATCCAGTTTCCGGTTTTGATTCCCTGTTTGACCGCATCAAAATATGCGGTGATATAATCAAATGCAGTTCGGTTGATTTCCACCGGACTTTCGTCTGAACTGTATATCCAGCTGGTCCAGGTTTCAGCCAAATCATTCTGAACCGGAATGATTTTGGTGTAATAACCCAAAACGATATTGTTGAAAATATTGAATCTTTCGGTTACGCTGATGACTTCCTTGTCATAATTTGACTGTTCCGCCTGTCTTTTGCTGAAGGCGTCATTGTATTGATCTTCAAGAATATATCTTCCGGTTCCTATGTCCATCAGATTGGCATAAGTCGTATATCCGTTTTTATCTGCTTTGGTTTGTTGCAACAGTGCATCGCCTCCTTTTGCGCCGACTTTGATGATCGGTTCGTTGACCCATTCTCCCGGATCGATCTGCATCGACAGAAACCACTGTTCTGCGCTGAGGATCCGTCCGTTGGCAGTGTGGTATTTGTCTTTTTTATAAATTTTTCTGAGCAGTTCCAGCACATGGGTGTTCATCGGTTTGATTCTGCCCTGAAAATCCTGAACCATGATATGTCCGAATTTATCTGCATGCACCGGATCGACCACCGGATTCTGACCCAGCTCGCCCGGTTTTGCAAACTGAGCTGCCGGATTCATATCCTTGTGAGGATTTTCGGTAATTTCAGTCTGCTGATTTTGATGTTCGGGCTGTATTGAATCCTGCGCATTTCCATATCCGACCATTAGCATAAACGGAATCAGTAATGTGGCTTTTCGGTGCATTTTCTTTAATTTTTCATTTAGTTTTGAGAAATGTGTTCCCTTCCAGAACAGGGTAACAAACATTCCGGTAAACAGAAAGAAATAACCGAGATAAGTGATGTTGGTCCCCCACCAGTCGGCATTGACCGAAAGTATGGTTCCGCTTTCATCCGGAAAATAACTTGCCTGGAAGAAACGGTAACCCCGGTAATCCATCACATTGTTCATATAGATATGATGCGGTGTTTCAACTCCTTTGTCAATCACTGTGATTTCGCTTTCATAGGACGAAGGATTGTTTGACCCCGGATATTTGTCCATGATAAAATCATCACATCTGATTGAAAATGGAGTCGTAATAACTTTTGATCCAAATCCGATTGAAACATTGAGTCCGTTGATTTTCACATTTTTGCTGTAGCCTGTAATCGATTTTCCGCCGGTAATCAGCAAAGTGTCTTTTTCATTTCCCGAGCTCAATTCAACCAGGATTTTGTTTGAAAGGTTTTTATCCATCGGGTTTGTTTTGTCGCCCCGATAATAAACCACATCGCCCTGAAAAGTTCCTGACGGAATGATGAAATTTGAATTATGAATTGTGTATAATGATCTGAAATTCAACTGTTGCGGCTCGTTTACTCCGATTGTGCCAGACTGACTGGCTAACAGTGCAGAGTCGGTTACTACTCCTTTTTCCTGACCTGCCATACTCATGTAACTGCCTTCAAAAGGTGTATTGATCCAAAGATTCCCCTGATGTTCAAAAAGTTGGACAGAGCCTTCAATCGGATTGTTAAAGCTCATCATGGTACCGCCTATGTCTTTGATTTCGCCTTCGGAAATATAATTATTTTCTCTGCCGTTTTGTCCCATGGTCACGATTTCGAGCATTTTTTTGCCCGAATCGTTTCTTCTGACAGAATCTTTTGCCATCGGGATATAGTCGAGTGTCTTCAGTGTAACCACTTTGTCGCCAAATTGATAACTCTGTTTGAATGTTCTTTTGAACGGCCAGACAGTATTTGCAGCGTTGAAATACGACATTTGATAAGGATTCTGGTCATATCTCAAAGCCCTTTCGTTGTCTCCAATATCGAGTTTGAAATAAGTTTTGTCGCTGATGATTTCGTTGGTTGTTTCTCCTTCTTTGATCGGCATCTGACCTTCAAAACTTGCATACCGGGTGATTGCGCCGCCTATGAACATAACGATGAATGCAAGGTGGAACACCAGTATCGGCCATTTTTCTCTTCTCAGCAGATTAAATTTTTTAATATTGGCAATAAAAATTAAAATCAGCCACAGCATCAGCAATTCAAACCATTTGGCATCGTATATCAGTGTTTTTGCTGTCGGTGTATCCGTTTCACTTTCCACAAAGGTTGCAATCGCCATCGAGAAGGCGTAAATTAGCAATAAAACGGTCATGGTTTTTGTAGAGAAAAAAAACTTTTCTATGCGTGTCATCTTTTATTCATTCCTTTAAAACGTACAAAAATACAGTTTGAAATTGTTAAATCAATTGTAATTGGCTTGAATTATTTGTAATGATTCAAAAAAACATCTTTTCAGGACATTTTTCAGACCCGAAAAGATGTTTGAAGAACAAAGATTTCGTTTGTTACAATGACTTCAGGTATTCTGCCAGATCTGTTTTCTCAGTACTGCTCAGTCCAAGATTATTTTGCTGATTGTACATTTCAACCACTTCGAGCAGTGTCGAAGCCGATCCGTCGTGAAAATAGGGCGGATGCTGCCAGATTCCTTTGAGTGGTGAAACTCTCCATTTTTTTGTAGCCGAACGGTTTACATAATCTTTGTCAACAGCTACTGAAGCGCTTTGCGGATGGAGGATACCTCCGTTTGTCACATCCGTAAATCTCGGTCCCGAGTGACAGGTGGCGCAATTTGCTTTTCCGTTAAAGAGCACCTTACCTTTGGCGGCTGCAACCGGATCATAAGAACCTTCGGGTGCTGCAGGAGCTGAAATTGAGAATTGGTAGGCCTGAAGCGCAGGCAGTTTGTCGGTCACCAGATCGTCATTTTCTCTGTAGTCAACTTCCCAGTTCAATCGTTCGTCTTTGAAATAACCATGACCGTGCATTTGGGTAACCGCTACATATCTGTTCCAATAGGCAACAGGACCCGCAGGTTCATGTTCAACATCTCCGTCGCCGGTAAAGATAGCTTTTGGCAGACCGTAAAGCCCGAATGCAGGCGGTATGACAACCGGATTGCTTGCTCCGTCATGATTAAATCTCGGATCATATTTTCCGGGACCCCAGGAAGCATAAATATCTTTTGTGGGCTGATCAAGCGCAGGAGAAAGCGAAATAATCAGACCCGGATTCAGGTCTCTGTTCGGGTATCCGTCCAATCGGCTGCCTATGCCGGGCGCAAAAGAATCATCGACGGTTGAATGGCAAAGTGCACATGTAATGCCCATCCTGTCGAGGTGATAGACTCCTTCAGCATCCAGGCTCACCTGTCCTTTGACCCCAACCACAGCATTCAAACTGAGCAGAATCAATGTGGTCTGTGGATCTGTCAAATCGACTTCTCCATTCTGAATAGCCGCTACCACTTCGGGCGGAAGTGCATTTGCATCCACTTTCAGACCAACTGCCAAAGCCGTAACCGGATCGACAGCAGCTTCAACCACCTGATTCATTTGCAGCACATCGGTCCAGAATGACTCGTCTCCAAAAGTCTCATACCTGAACACATTCTGACCTTCGGCCACCAAAGCCATATCGAGGGGAGGTAAATTCAAGTCCCCTTCACCTGCGTCAATCTGATGACCGGAATCATCATTATTGCAGCCTGCCAAACACAGAGCCGCAATCACAGCAAAAGAAAAAATAACGAAATCTTTTTTCATAACAATTGTTTTATTTTATTAATTAATTAAATCCAAGTCCTTCCAGGGCTTTAGAAAATATAGAGTGATTGAAGAATGAAAAGGTTACAAATGATTTGTTATTTTGTTTTGATTTTTGTCAAAAAGAGAAAACAAATTCGGAGAATTCGAAAATGAAATTTTCTTTTCAGATGATTGTTTACAAATCAATTTCCAGATTTTTGTTTAAAATCGTTTTCCGAAATCAAAAAACAAAGATGTTATTTCTCTTAAGGCGATAAATCGTAGTCATTGTGAGAAATTAAA
Organism: Weeksellaceae bacterium; assembly: GCA_041677705.1. GTDB lineage: Bacteria > Bacteroidota > Bacteroidia > Flavobacteriales > Weeksellaceae > Moheibacter. The sequence continues at coordinate 54,679 of JBAYPM010000013.1, forward strand.
ATTATCTCCGAAACTTTAGTTATTAATTGAATTTGATTAAATTTCAGCGATTTTTATTTGACACAAAACAGACAATCTTTATGGCAACGACAAACACCAAGACCAATTATCCTGCGCTTTATACACTGATCGTGGTATTCTTCTTTTGGGGATTTATTGCAGCAGGAAACAGCATCTTTATTCCATTTTGCAAACATTATTTTGATCTTGATCAGTTTCAGTCTCAGTTGGTTGATTTTGCATTTTACACTGCTTATTATGTTGGTGCGCTGCTGCTGTTTATATTCAGTTCGGTCAGCGGAAAAGATCTGGTGGGCAGGTGGGGCTATAAAAAAAGCATTGTTTACGGTCTGCTGTTTTCGGCTTTGGGTGCTGCAGCCATGATTGTTGCGGTCGAAGTTAATTCATATCTGGGCATGCTGCTCGGTCTGTTTATCGTTGCGCTTGGCTTTTCTCTCCAACAGACGGCTGCCAATCCATTTGCAATTCTTCTGGGCGATCAGAAAACGGGTGCGAGTCGTGTGAATCTCGGCGGTGGAATCAATTCGTTTGGTACCACCATCGGACCGCTGATTGTTGCTTTTGCACTGTTTGGAACAGCTGCTTCGGTGACAGACGAAGAGATCGCCGGTCTTGCGTTGAACAAAGTGATTTATCTGTATGTGGGTGTTGGCCTGCTGTTTATCGCTGCAGCCGCATTGTTTTATTTTTCAAAGAAAGTTCCCGAAGGAAGATCTGATGAAAAAATTGAGAAATCAAACAAAGCAATCCGAATTCTGGTGGTGATGACACTGCTGCTCGGTGTGATGTTCACACCGGTTTTTAACAGTTACAAAAGTGAAGACGCAAATCAAATCGAACAGTTAGAAACCCAATTGAGTTCCGAAACCGATGATGCACAAATCGCACAGCTGAAATCAGATATCGATCAAATCAGGGAACCGTTGGAACAAAAACGGATGATGTGGCTGGGCGGCGCCTTACTGGTCGTATTGGGCGGGCTGACATTTGCAGGTTTCAGCGCTTCAAAATCATCTGAAGGCTGGGGCGCCATGCAGTATCCGCAACTGATATTGGGAATGATTGCAATTTTTGTCTATGTAGGTGTTGAAGTTGCGATCGGATCAAATCTGGGTGATCTGCTTCGACAGCCCGAATTTGGCAGTCACAGCGCGTCTGATATTGCACCTTATATTTCGATGTATTGGGGCAGTTTGATGATCGGACGCTGGGCGGGTGCGATTTCGGCTTTTGATTTTCTGAAGGATAAAAAGAAAATACTGCTCATCATCGTTCCTCTGATTGCATTTACGGTGATCATTGCGGTGAACACCATAGCGGGCAAGGATATGAGACCGCTGTATTATTACATTATCTGTGTATTGATTCAGATTGTGATGTTTTTCATCAGCAAAGACAGACCTGCGATGACCCTGTTTATATTTGGGATATTCGGTACTGCGGCAATGGTCATCGGACTGATGACCCAGGGCAATCTCGCGATCTATGCTTTCCTTGCGGGCGGACTGGCGTGCAGCATCATGTGGCCGTCGATATTCTCGCTTGCGTTGATGGGATTGGGCAAATATACGGCTCAGGGTTCTGCATTTTTGGTGATGATGATTTTGGGTGGCGGAATCATTCCGCCGATTCAGGGAAAATTGGCGGATATCATCGGGATTCACAGTTCGTATATCGTGCCGGTGCTTTGTTTTGTTTATCTGACGATTTTTGCATTGGTTGTCAAATCAATTTTAAAAAAACAGGGAATCGAGGTGGATGAATTGGATACTAATCCTGAATACGTAGAAGAAATCGGGTAGGTGTTGGGGATTTGTTGGGTGGGCTTCGACAAGCTCAGCCTGACGGATGTGGGGGTGTTGGGTGTGGGATGTAGGATGTAGGGTGTTGGGTGTTGGATGTAGGATGTAGGATGTTGGGTGTTGGGTGTAGGGTGTAGGGTGTAGGGTGTAGGGTGTAGGATGCTAAGGTCTCACATCTAAATGTCTCATGTCTAAAAGTCTTCAATAACCATATTTTCCTTTCCACTTTTTACTGAGCTCGGCTTTGTCCGACTGTTCTCTCGGATTGTTTCCGGGTGAATAAAGGACGGTGCCCGAAATTTCATCCGGCAGAAATTCCTGTTCTGCAAAATTCCCCTGATAGGCATGTGCATATTTGTAATCTTTTCCGTAATCGAGATCTTTCATCAATTTGGTAGGTGCATTTCTCAAATGAAGCGGAACCGGCAGATCGCCTGTCTGTCTAATTAGCTGCTGTGCCTTTGATATGGCTTCATAAGTTGAATTGCTTTTTGGAGAATTTGCAAGATAGACCGCACACTGGCTCAAAATGATTCTCGATTCGGGATAACCGATGGCAGTCACTGCCTGAAAAGTGTTGTTGGCAAGGACAAGCGCAGTCGGATTTGAATTTCCGATATCTTCAGAAGCAAGGATCAGCATCCTTCTGGCAATGAATTTCAGATCTTCACCACCTTCGATCATTCGGGCAAGCCAATAGACTGCAGCATTTGGATCTGAACCGCGAATCGATTTGATAAAAGCCGAAATGATGTCATAATGCGCTTCACCTGTTTTGTCATATCTCGACAGACTTTGCTGAATGTGGTTTGAAACATTTTCGTTGGTCAGTACGATGTTCTGATCCGAAAAACTGTTGACCACCAATTCGAGACCATTGAGCAGCTTTCTGGCGTCACCGCCCGAATAACGAATCAACGCATCTGTCTCTTTGATTTCAATTTTTTTATTTTTGAGCAGTTCGTCGGTTTCAACCGCTCTTTGAAGAAGTTCTTCCAAATCTGATTTTTCAAGCGGATTCAGTATATAGACCTGACAACGCGAAAGGAGCGCGGGGACAACTTCAAAACTCGGATTTTCGGTGGTTGCGCCGATGAGTGTGATCTGTCCTTTTTCGACCGCTGCAAGCAGACTGTCCTGCTGTGATTTGTTGAATCTGTGTATCTCGTCGATAAACAGAATGGGAGGCAGGCTGCCGCTGAACAGATTTTGATTTTTTGCCTTGTCGATGACTTCTCTAACATCTTTGACACCTGCATTGATTGCACTCAATTCAAAGAACTGCCGTTTTGAGATTTCGGCGATCATTTGTGCGAGAGTCGTTTTTCCGGTTCCGGGCGGTCCCCAAAAAATCATTGAAGCGATATGACCCGATTTGAGCATGACCCGTATGGGTGAATTTTCACCAATCAGATGTTTCTGACTGATGAATCCTTCCAGTGTTTTGGGTCTCATCCGCTCGGCTAAGGGCTGCATTGTTTTTTGGTTTGTTGCAAAGTTATGCTTTTTATGTCAGCTGTAATTATGCTGGTTTGCGAAATAAAATTAGTCCAAAAAAAAAGCTGCCCGACATGCGGACAGCTCTTTTTAAATTCTGTTAAATGAGAATTAGTGAATATCCCAAAATAATTTGGTCGTTTTTGTATCTCCACCGATTGCGCTTGCAGCCTGTCCATATGCTTCTGGATTCAATGAGCTTTCAGACAAAGGATAAGTATATCTGGTAGGAATTGGTTCGCCGAAATCGATTGCCACGTTCATCACGGGGTTATCGAATCTTCTCCAAACATTCCAACCAACCCAGCCTCTGTCGTATTCACCAAGCCAGAACTGCAAAGCCAGTTGTGCTGAATCTGTTCCGTTCCAAGCGTTTGCGGCAACATAAGATGCAGCATCTGCTGGGTCAACTCCCCAGAAATCCATATTTGCAAGGATTCCAGCTTCGTAGTGAGCCTTAGCTGCACTTGGATTTCCGGTTTTCATGTAGTATTCAGCCTGAAGGAATTCAACTTCTGCATAGTCCAGCAATACACCCGGCATAGTAGCCGTATAGAAGATTTCACCTTCATGTGAGAAATCATTGTATGTACCACCCGGTATTGATGTTCCGTAAGGACCACCAATATATACTCCATTTACATCCTGAAAGTAAATTGGACGTCTTGGATCATTGAGGTCATTCATGTAATCTACAACTGTATTTGCAGGTAAATAATCCTGTCTGTTACTTAATACCAAATCTTCATAAACCGGATTGGTGTATGGTGTTGTTGACAGATAATTAATTTGATAGTTATCATCGTTAGATGTAAATACTCCTGCTGCAAGTGCATCTGAAATTACTGTTGACGCTGTGCTCGGATTTTTGTCCAAAAGGGTTACGCCAATTCTTAATTTCAATGATGCTGCCATTTTTTTCCACTTTGAGATGTCATCATTATAAACAATATCTGCCTCTCCAAATCCCTCTGCCGATGCATTCAATGCATTTATATCGGCTGAGATTCTTGTAATCAGATCATCATAAATTGTTGCAGCATCGTCATATTTCGGAAACTGGTTTTCCAGACCCTGAAGTGCTTCGGAGTAGGGTACGTTTCCAAAAGTATCAACCAAAACCTGCCAGGTATAGACCTCAATGATGTCTATGATTGCAAGCTGATTTGCTTTTTTCTCGGGAGACAGGCTTGTGTCACTAACAACAAGTTTTTTTGCATCATTTAAATTATTCAAAACTCTTAAGTAAAGTCTGTTCCAATGATTCCCCGGAATATTACGGGTATCCAAATCATAGTTTGGCTCATCTGTATAGGTCGTAGTTGTCAGATACTGCGAAAAGAATCTGAAAACATTCAGGTTCACATTTTGGTTGTACATCTGATGAAACAAACTGGTTGTTGCATAAGTAACCAAAAATCCTGCAGGAACCTCAGAAGGATTTGAATGATCCACGTTAAGTGACTCATAATAATCATCAGAACATCCAACAAGTCCAAATACCAATCCCAATGTTAAAATATATTTCTTCATTTTATTCATTTTTAAAATTCAATTTTCAAACTTGCACCAATCTCTCTGATTGTCGGGTGAGCACCAGACTGCATACCACGGCTCAAGTTACCTGCACTTAGACCTGCCTCAGGATCTGAGTAAGGAATGTTTTTGTGGATGATCCACAAGTTTCTACCGATTGCAGAAACAGTCATCTTGCTGATGAATGAATTTCTGATCAGTTTTTCAGGAATCTGATAAGACAGGGTCAGGTTTCTAAGCTTAACGAATGATGCATCATACAGATGTTCTTTGTTTGCGGCTCTTGCATAACCCCAGGCATTTGCATACCATGATGCATCTGCTCTGATGTCGTTAGGCGTTCCGTCTTCTTTAACACCCCCAAGAATTACACCACCGCCTTGTGAAACATCCCAACGGATCGGGTTGCCCAGGTCGTTAAGTCCTGCTGTGAAGTCATAAAGACCGGTAGCATATCCGTAGTAAGTGTCAAGTGACCAGACATGTCCACCTTTTTGGAAATCAATCAGGAAGCTCAGACTCAGATTTTTGTAAGAAAAAGTATTTCTCAAACCTCCCGTCCAGTCAGGATTAACATTACCGATGGTTGATTTGCCAGGCGCTTTTTTCCAGTATCCGTTTGCACCAACGACTCTTTCACCTGTAGCCTCGTCATACTCATAGTCTGTACCAACGAGTACACCAAGCGGTTTGCCAAGTTCGGCGCCGAATTCCATACCTCCCTGGAAAGTTGCCAGCGCGTAATATTCGCTGTCTCCTGCCAATTTGGTAACTTCGTTTAGGTTCTTAGCCCAGTTTGCTGTTACATCCCATCTGAAATCATTTGTTTTGATCGGAATCAACTTCAGACTAACCTCCCAACCTTTGTTGGTTACGTCACCCACATTGACTCTTGCACCAGTTGCACCAACTGCGCCAGTTGTTTGAATAACAGTTAATAATCCATAAGTTTTATTGTCGTAGTATGAAACATCAAATCCGACTCTGTTTTTGAGCATTGACATCTCCAGACCGGCTTCCCAGCCTTTTGTTCTCTCAGGTACCAAATTTCTGTTATTAAGAGTTGCCGGGTTTGTCGCTGAAGGAACGGAACCGAATGAAGCATTCAGCTGATAAATATCAAATACACCGAGTGGTGGCATATCATTACCTACTTCCGCATAGTTACCCCGAATCTTACCAAAGTTCAGCCAGCTGCTGTTTTTCAGTCCTCCGATTTCTGAGAACACAACGCTACCTGATGCAGACCAGTATGTATATCTATTATTGTCTTTTGGCAGTGAGGAAGAACGGTCAGATCTTACAGATCCTTCAATAAAGTAGGTTTTGTCAAATCCAAGTCCTGCTCTTGCGTATTCACCATCAACCATGTATTTCCAGTCAGCCTGGCTCAGGTTAGCAGCGCCAAGCGGGTTAACCGAGTTGGCAAGCGTATAAAGACCGGGAACGATCAAACCACCGCTGGTTGCACCTGAGAATGCATTTCTTGTTTGAACTCTCAAGTTCCAACCGATATTGGCATCCAAATTCAATCTGTCGGTCAGATCTTTGTTGATGGTCAGGATTGCATCATAGTTGCTCTCGCTTACGGTTTGTTTCAACAGGCTGTAAGCACCTGCCAGACGGTCAGCCTTTGTTGAACCGACCGCAACTCTTTCCTCTCTTACTTCATCATAATTGTCAAAAGTATAACGGCCCATGATGCTCAGCCAGTCGTTGAAATCATAAGTCAAAGCTGCGTTACCGAAATATCTGTTTCTTGAATCGGTTTCGTAGTTGTTATATCTCATGAAATAATAGTTGTCGGTATAAACTGCGGTAGTGTTTTGAGCACTGCCGGCATTCCAAGAAATGTTCTCACCGGTCAGCATATAGGCATCTCTCTGTTCGTAGATATCTACGTTCATTTGCCACCATTGTCTGAAAGCCTGCATCGGGTTGTCTCCGTCATAACCTGTACCGTAACGGCCACGGCCTGTATTGGAAGTATAGGCGATGTTTGCGTTTGCTTTCAAATTTTTGGTCAGTTTGTATTCACCGCTGAAATCCAAGGTGTTTCTCAGCAATCTGCTGTTCACCAGGTTACCGTTCTGTTCAAAATGAGTGAAGCTCAATCTGAAAGCGCCGTCTTCATTGCTTCCGCTGAATGAAGCCGAATTGGTGAAAGTAGTTGACGGTTTCCAAATAACATTTGGAGAATGTGCACCTGCTACCCATGGTGCCGGCTGGCGATAGGTAGGCAATTGAGGGAACAATGAGTTCCAGTGATATACCATCAAATTTGGATCAAAAGGATCACCATAAGAAGCGTCAAGCTCTGTTACAACCAAGACATCCAATAAACCGTCGCCGGTCAGATCATACTGATAGAAGCTGTCGCCGGGACCGGCATAACCCGCACCGTAACTCTTCTGATAGTTTGGCAGTGTGTCTTTGTCAGCAACGCCTACGGTAAAGCTACTGAAAATTTCAGCACCGATTGCTTTGTTTCTCTTTCCTTTTTTTGTGGTGATCATAATCACACCGTTCGCACCCCTTGAACCGTACAGTGCAGTCGCAGCAGCGCCTTTCAGCACGTTCACCGATTCAACATCGTTTGGGTTGATGTCGGCAGCAGCGTTACCAAAGTCAAAACCTCCACGTCCTGTAACCTGGTTTGTAGAGTTGAAGGTGTTGTTATTAATAGGTGTACCATCGATTACAATCAGTGCCTGGTTATTACCGGTGATTGATTTCCAACCACGAATCACCATGTTGGTCGAACCGCCCATGGTACCTGATCCTGAAATCTCCAAACCTGCAACCTCACCCTGCATCGCATCGGCGAAGTTGGCAACCGGAATGGCTGAAAGTGTTTCACCCGAAACTTCCTGGGTCGCATAACCCAAAGCCCGTTTTTCTCTTGTAATACCCAATGCAGTTACCACGGCGCCTTCCAATTCAATTGCACCTGATGATCTCAGCTGTGCATTGTAAACGTTTCCGGCTCCAACGGTAACCTTAACTACGTCTAATCCCAATGACTCAATGGTGAGTTCATCACCCTGATTTACTGAAATTGAATAGTTTCCGTCTAAGTCTGTGAATACTTCCTCACCCGATGATGATGTTATACTAACATCCGATAAAGGAAATCCATCAGAATCAGTCACATTACCTGTAACTGTCTTTTCTTGCGCAAAGAGAAGTCCTCCTAAGAGAATTCCGCAGAGCACAAGTAAACCTCTTAACTTTGTCCTCATTTGTTAAAGAATTTAAATGTTGTTTCAGCAAATTTAATATAAATTTAACGACACCACCAAAAAAGCATCAAATAATTCAAAAAATACATTTTAAATAAGGATGGAATTACAATTTGAAAAGATAAAAATAGAAGCCGGCTGTGACGAAGCGGGGAGAGGATGTCTGGCAGGACCCGTTTTTGCGGCTGCAGTCATCATTGACGCCAACTTTGATAATGAGAAGATTAATGATTCAAAACAAGTCAGCAAATCGATCAGAAATGAATTGAGAAAATACATCGAGAACTATGCAAAAGCCTGGTCAGTCGCTTATGTAGAACCATTAAAAATTGACGAAATCAATATTTTGAATGCAAGCATACTCGCAATGCATCTCGCACTGGACGGATTGAAAGTCAAGCCCCAAAGCATCATTGTTGACGGCAACCGTTTCAAACCATACAATGACATTCCGCATCAATGTATTATTAAAGGTGATGCCAAATTTCAAAACATTGCAGCCGCTTCAATCCTTGCAAAGACCTATCGGGATGAGTATATGCAAAAAATTGGTTTGGATTTCCCAATATACAATTGGAAGAAAAACAAAGGTTATCCGACCAAAGAACACCGAAAAGCAATTCAGCAATACGGCAGCTGCATCCATCATCGGAGATCATTCAGACTGCTGCCTGAACAGATTGATTTGGAATTTTGATTGTCCGGAATGAATAATTTATTAAATGACATTTGCGGCTAAAACGGTTGGAGTGTATTGTATAGAAATTTGAATAGACCCCTGCTTCAGAAGGGATAAAAAATATGACAGCCAAAATGGCTTTAGCCGAAACTTTCAATCTTTGAATTTTTCAAAACCGTACTTTTCGATGAATTCGTCATATTCCGAAAAATCTGAAATTAGATTCTCACCTCCGGAGGAACAAGTAGGGTATAATCTCCGCCGTTTCTCATCACATCCCTGACAATGCTCGAACTGATATAGGATTTACCGGATGAAGTCAGCAGGAAAACAGTTTCGATTCCCCGGTTTGTAATCGCGCGATTGGTGTGTGCAATTGCTTTTTCAAATTCAAAGTCAGCCGGATTTCTCAGTCCCCTCAAAATAAACCGTGCATCTTTACTTTTGCAGTAATCCACAGTCAGTCCCTGATAGACATCGACTTCAACATTACCGAAATTGCGCAGCGACTCCTTAAGCCAGTTTTTTCGCTGTTCGAGTGTGAACATGTATTTTTTTTCGGCATTGTGTCCGATTGCGACAATGATTTTGTCAAACAGCGGAACCGCACGTTCCACAATATCAAAATGTCCGAGTGTGATCGGGTCAAAAGAACCCGGAAAAACTGCTATTCGTTCCATAAATTTTTTCGGTTTAATGCGATTTCAATCTCGCTGTCAAAAAAATCCTTCAAATCCAGTCCGGCATATTTTGCCTGCTGCGGGAATATACTCGCCGACGAAAAACCGGGCAGCGTGTTCATTTCCAAAAAATTTGGAATTCCGTTTACGATGATGTATTCTGATCTTGAAATTCCGGTCATCTGAAGACTTTCATAAACTTTTACCGAAATTTCCTCCACCCTGTTTTTTACTTCTTCGCTGATTCTTGCCGGTGTGATTTCGTCCGATGCACCCTGATATTTTGCTTCGTAATCAAAAAACTCGTTGTGGCTGACAATCTCTGTGATGCCGACCACCTTTGTTTTTCCTTTGTATCGAATCACGCCCACCGAAACTTCTGTTCCGTCCAGGAAAGCTTCGACCAGCACTTCTTTGTCTTCTTTGAATGCTTTTTCAAGCGCAGGTGCCATTTCATCCTTTGATTTTACTTTTGTAATGCCAAGACTCGACCCCGACTGATTGGGTTTGACAAAACAGGGCAGACCGACCTTTTCAACGATCCGGTCGATGCTGTACGGCAAATCACGATTGATATATACTGACTGTGCATGCGGAATCCCGTATTTGTCGAGTACCGCGATACAATCTTTTTTGTTGAATGTCAAAGCCGACTGATAAAAAGTACAGCCGGTATAGGGCAGACCGATCAATTCCCAGTACGCCTGCAGATATCCGTCCTCGCCCGGTGTGCCGTGTATGATGTTGACCACACAGTCAAAACTGTGTTTTTTTCCGTCTCTTACAAAACTGAAATCTTCTTTGCAGATTGGGAATTTCTCACCGTCGATCTCGGCAAACCAGCCTTCTTTCAGGATTCTGACTCTGACCCGGTTGTATTTTTCGTGATCGAGGCTGTCATAAACCAGTTCACAGCTTTTGAGCGAAACCACATATTCGTCAGAATAACCGCCCGCAACCACAGCTACATTCATCATTGGATTCAATTATGATTCAAAAATAAACAAAATTCTTTCATTGGTAACAGAATTTGACCCAAACAAAAAAGCGTTTCAACCGAAATTGAAACGCTATTCGTTAATTTTAAATCGATCTTATTTGATGATGATTTTTTTAGAAACTGTTTTTCCTTCTGTCTGAACTTTTACCACATAGACACCCGGAGTAAGTTTGAGATTCAGCTGAACATTCTTTTGTGATTTGAATGTATTCTGATAAACCTGCTGACCGTTCATATTGAAAATGCTTACATCTGCATTTGAACTTTTTGCAAAATCCAGATTGAAGTTTCCGTCAGATATGGTCGGATAAATTGTAAACAGAGACAGAGAGCTTACATCGCTTGTTCCCATTGCGTTGATCAGGTCCCAAAGTTCCTGTGGAAATTGTGCTTCAAAACTGCCCATTCCGCTTACCGGCCAGATATCTCCGACAAGCAGTCTGTTGTCAGGCCCGATGATGCAATAGGTCGGAAATGCATTGATTCCGAAATTATTGACAACAGCCGGGGCACCGCCTTCAGTTCCTGCACCGGGAGGAGGCGGGAATCCGCCATTGTAAAGATCTTCAAATTCTGTGATCGTTGCATTGTTGTCTATCGGAGACAATGATAGCATATAGGTGAATTGTTCATTCTCACCATAAGTTTGATACAACTGATAAAAATAACGGCTGGTCTGCTGACAAGGGCCGCAATTTCTGAAAAAGAAATCAAGAAACACGTATTTGCCGCTTGCAGTAATGTCATAAAGATGATGTTCCACACCGTGCGTGTCGGTTACCGTAAAGTCATCTACAATGTCCCCGACATTGTAGGCATTAACCTGGGCATTGGAAGCCAATCCAAAACCCACGAATAACAATGAAAATAAAAATTGTCTCATAATGATATGTGTTAGTGTTTAATAAGTTTTTCAAAGCTAATAAAAAATATAAGATAAAGCTGATTTTTTTAAGCTTTTCGGATTAATTTATTGGATGCAATCAAATTCTTATCAGTTGATAACCTTTAGTTTGGCGAAATTCAGCAGCAGTTTTTTCTCACCTGAATTGTCAAAAAGTATGGTTGCCTTCACGTCGCCCGGTTCGCCTTCCAGTCCGGTTACTTTTCCGCGACCGAAACGGTCGTGAATTACGATGTCTCCGGCTTTCAGGTCTACTTCATTTCCGTTGAAATGATTTGTTATTTTTGCCTTTGCGACCGGTTTGAAACCTGCTTTTGGTTTGATGGTTTCAGAGGGTTTTGAACCCGGCTTTTTTCTTTCAAACTGTTTGGGTGTATCATCAAACAAATTTGGATTCAGTCCGTTGTGATTGATCGGCAGTCCCGATCCAAGATTTTTCAGTTCGAGAAATTTATCATCGATTTCTTCTAAAAATCGGCTTGGTTCGGCATCTGTGATTTTTCCCCATCTGAATCTTGAAACCGAATAGGTGAGATGAGCAAATTTTTCGGCACGGGTCAATGCCACATAAAACAGTCTTCTTTCTTCTTCCAACTCCTGACGGGTGTTCAGATTCATCATCGACGGAAAAAGATTTTCTTCCATACCCACGATGAATACAGCCGGAAATTCGAGTCCTTTTGCCAAATGGACGGTCATCAGGGAAACTTTATTTGGGTCGTCATCTTCGTTGTCCGCATCGGTTGCCAAAGCCACATTTTCAAGAAAACCGCTCAAAGTCGGATTGCCGTCTTCCAACTGTTTTTGTTCATCCACATAACCTTGAATGCTGTTCAAAAGTTCCTGAAGGTTTTCGAGTCTTGAAACACCTTCGGGTGTATCGTCTTCTTTCAGGTTTTTGATCAGACCGCTCGTCTTTGCCACATGCATCGACACCTCATAAACATCCTGACTGTCCATCATCACTTTGAAACTTTTGATCATGATGATGAAATCATTTAATTTCTGAACAGTTCCTGCGTTCAGTCCTGCTTTTGCTGCATACTGAAAGATGTTTTCCAATATTTCAAAAACACTTTTTTTGATTTCACCTGACAAAACCACCAGCTTGTTGATGGTCGTCTGACCGATTCCGCGCGCAGGATAATTGATGATTCTCAGCAAGGCTTCTTCATCGTTCTGATTGACCAGAAGCCTCAGATAGGCAACCAAGTCCTTGATTTCCTTTCGCTGAAAAAACGATGTTCCGCCAAAGACACGATATGGAATATTTCTTTTTCTCAAAGCTTCTTCTATCGC
>JBAYPM010000014.1:0-65908 GCA_041677705.1 Weeksellaceae bacterium
GCACCCATACCGGTAGGAAATTAAATTTTAAAACAAAGAAATGAAAGAAACAGCCTATATTTTTATGCAGGGCGGAGCGCCCGAAGGAGGCGGCATGTCAATGCTGCTATTGTTCGGCGGTATGTTCGCAATCATGTATTTTCTGATTTTGCGTCCGGGTATGCGTAAAAATAAATTGGAAAAACAATACCAGTCAGCTCTGAAAAGAGGTGATTGGGTCGTGACCACTTCAGGGATTCACGGAAAAATATTTGAACTCGGACCCGATACGGTTACCCTTGAAACAGGAGCCGGAAAAATCAAGTTTGAAAGAAATGCGATTTCGGGCGAACTCAGCAAAGCGAGATATTCTGCCGGAGCTGAAAAAAAGGAATAATTTATTCAAATGAAAAGGCCGGACTGACTGTTTCGGCCTTTTATTTTTCGGTTTCACACCGAAATCAAATTTCAATTCCAAATTCATTCTCAGATGAAAATCGTTGGTCTTACTGGAGGAATCGGTTCGGGAAAAAGTACACTGGCCAAATGGTTCCGCAAAAAAGGAATTCCGGTTTACAATGCAGACGATGAGGCCAAACTGCTGATGAATAACGATCCGGAGCTAATCAAAAAACTGACATTAGAATTCGGAGAAGAAACCTACAAAGACGGAATTTACAACAGAGACTATATTTCAACTCTGGTTTTCAATAATAAAAAAGCATTAAAAAAACTGAACAGCATCGTTCACCCTGCTGTGTTTCGACATTTTGAAAGCTGGCTGAACAGTCTGGATTCGGCATTTGCAGTAAAAGAAGCCGCAATACTTTTTGAAAGCGGTTCATGGAAAGACTGCGATTCGATTGTTAGCGTTGCAGCTGACGAAGACATCAGAATCAAAAGAGTGATGGAGCGCGACCGGCTGAGCGCCGAACAGATTCAGGGCCGGATCAAAAACCAGTGGACAGACAGTCAGCGGATTGAAAAATCTGATTTTGTCATCTACAACAATCACGGACTTGACGAACTGAAACTCGAATTTGACAGAGTTTACAAAGATTTGTTAAAGCAATATCAATCGGGTTAAAACGTTGTTAAAGTAATTTTTGACCGCTGTGAAATGTTAAATTTGCATGAGTAACCAATGAGAAAGGGATTTAACAAGATATTGATTGTTTTGATGGGTGTTGCACTCATCGGACTTGTTATTATCCAATTTTACTGGAGTCAGAAAGTATTTGTTTCTCAGACCGAAGAGTTCAACGGTCGGGTCTATCAGTCTCTGAATGCAACAGTTGACGAAATCAATCAGCATGAACTTGAACATTATTACAAAAGATTTGAGGACGTCAGAAATGATTTTGATTCAACTTCAAGCAAACCCCAGGTGATGTCTTCGCAGCTGATTCAGGATTCAGCCGGTGTCACTTATATTACAATGACCCGTTACATACTCGAGCGGTCTGTGGTTCCGGTTTCGGGAACCTACAATGACAGTTTGATCAGAGCGAATCTTTACTCTCAGGAAAAGACTGTGAAGATTCCGAAAGATTCGGGAGCCAGCATCATTCAGAATCTGAGTCTTGACAATGAAGAGAATTTTAAAAATGCGAATTTCAGCATTGAAAGACTTGCGAGAATCGATGCCGGAAACCGACCGATTGAAAAACGGCTGAGTTTGGAAGTACTCGATTCTGTATTTTACAAACAGCTCAGAAGAAGAGGTGTACAGTCACATCCGCAACTGGCGGTGCTCAATGCTGATTCCACAGTAACTGCAGTTGCTTCGCCCGGATTTGATCTCAAAGAAAAAGAATTTACAATTCCTGTTTTTTATGACAACAGCGACAGGCCCCAGTTTTTGATTTCAACCTATTTTCCGGACAAACAACTGTCTATCCTTGGCCCGATCATTCCGATTGTGATGCTGACCATCATCTTTACCATCATCATCGTATCTGTGTTTTCACTTGCCATTTATTATATGCAGTTTCAGCGGTCACTGTCTGAAATCAAAACCGATTTCATCAACAATATGACCCACGAATTCAAAACGCCGATTGCGACGATCAACATTGCTTCGGATGCGTTGAGAAATGAAAAAGTAATCAATGACCGAGAGCGGATCAAGTATTATTCTGAACTGATCAAACAGGAAAACAAACGGATGAACACACAGGTGGAAATGGTACTCCGAATGGCGAAACTCGAAAGAAATCAGCTGGATATCAATCTTCAGGAGATGAACATAGAAGATTTGGTCAGAAAGAGTGTTTCGAACATTCGGTTTATGGTTGAAAATTCGAATGGCACTATTTTTGAGGATTACAACGCGTCAAATTCAATGATTGAAGGCGATCCATTTCATCTTGAGAATGCGCTGAACAATATTTTGGACAATGCGCGGAAATATTCAAAGGACAGTCCGGAAATCAAGGTGAAGACATACAACGAAGATGATTATGTTGTAATTGAAATACAGGATCGCGGAATCGGGATGAACAAATCTGTTTTGAAAAAGATTTTTGAACAGTTTTATCGTGAAGAGACCGGAAATATTCATAACGTAAAAGGACACGGATTGGGATTGGCTTATGTAAAAAAGATTGTCGAATTGCACAAAGGACAGGTTCACGCTGAGAGCGAGCCCGGAAAAGGAAGCGCTTTCTTTGTCAAACTGCCCGTAAAAAAATAAAAAATGAACGAAAAGCAAAAACTCCTACTGGTTGAAGATGATCCGAGTTTTGGGTCGGTGCTAAAGGATTATTTGGTGATGAATGATTTTGATGTCATTCACGCCATTGATGGTGAAGACGGTTTGAGTAAATTCAAAGGTGGTGAATTCGACCTGTGCATACTGGATGTGATGATGCCCAAAAAAGACGGATTTACGCTGGGAAAAGAAATTAAGGAAATCAAAAACGACCAGCCGATCATTTTCCTTACCGCAAAAAATATGAGAGAAGACGTTCTGAACGGTTACAAGATCGGAGCAGATGATTATGTGATCAAACCTTTTGATTCTGAGGTGCTTTTGTACAAAATCAGGGCAGTGCTGCAAAGACATTCTGCAGAAGAAGAAAAATTTGAACAGGAAGAATTTAAAATCGGAAAATTTGACTTCAATGCAAAACTGAGACAATTGAACATTGGAGAAATTTCTCACAAACTTTCGCCAAAAGAAAGTGAGCTGCTGAGAATGCTGGCGGTTTATAAAAATGATCTGATGCCGAGGGAAGTTGCGCTGACCAGGATTTGGCATGACGACAACTATTTCACATCAAGAAGTATGGATGTTTATATTGCAAAACTCAGAAAATATCTGAAAGACGATCCGAATGTGGAAATCGTGAACATCCACGGCGAAGGTTTCAGACTGCTGATCACCGAATAATTTTGCCCTTAATATTTGAAAAATTCCTTTTTGCCGCGGTTGAAAGGGATTTTTTACTTGGTTTAATTTTAACTTCAGAAAAAATCCGAATGAATTTGATTCAATTAAAAGTTGTAAATTAGCTAATCGCAAAAAACCAAATGTCATGCATTACGAAGAGAATGAAGTTTTGAAAAGACTTCCACAACATCTGAAACAATTTGTGAACGATCAGCATTATGAAAGTTATACACCTCAGGATCAGGCGGTGTGGCGGTATGTGATGAGAAAGAATGTGGATTATCTTCGAAAAGTTGCACACGGCAGTTATGTGGAAGGACTTCACAAAACCGGTATTTCGACCGAAGAAATTCCGAGCATGTACGGAATGAACAGAATTCTGAAAGAAATCGGCTGGGCAGCAGTTGCAGTGGACGGTTTCATCCCGCCGACTGCATTTATGGAATTTCAGGCCTACAATGTTTTGGTGATTGCGCACGACATCAGACAGATCGACAACATCGAATACACACCTGCACCGGACATCATTCATGAATCAGCCGGGCATGCACCCATCATTGCAAATCCGGAATATGCTGAGTATCTGAGAAGATTTGGTGAAATCGGCAGCAAAGCGATTTCGTCTGCCATGGATTATGAAATGTATGAAGCGATCAGACATTTATCAATTGTAAAAGAGGACAGAAACAGTGATCCGAAAGTGGTGAATCGCGCAGAACAGCATGTGCTCGACCTTCAGAATTCGGAAGTTGAATTCTCAGAAATGTCAAAAATAAGAAATCTTCACTGGTGGACGGTTGAATATGGTCTGATCGGCACACTGGACAATCCAAAAATATACGGTGCCGGACTGCTTTCATCAATCGGTGAAAGCAAATCCTGTCTGAAAGATCATGTGAAAAAGATTTTTTATGATCTCTCGGCAGCCGATGTTTCATTCGATATTACACAACCCCAACCTCAGCTTTTTGTAACACCCGATTTTGCACATCTGAGTTTTGTGCTCGAACAGTTTGCAAATCAGATGGGACTCAGAAGAGGCGGAACCGAAGGAATCAATATGCTGATTGAATCAAAAAACCTGGGAACGATCGAATACAATACAGGTCTTCAGGTTTCGGGTGTCTTTACAAAAATCATCACAGACAGCCACAACAATCCGGTCTATATACAGTCAACCGGACCAACTGCGCTTTCTTATCACGAAAAAGAACTGATTGGTCACGGCATCAATTATCATACAGACGGGTTTGGTTCGCCGGTCGGCAGACTGAAAGACATCAATATGGCAATTGAAAATATGTCGCCCAATGATTTGGAAGCATACAAAATCAGGGAAGGCGAGGTGTGCAGACTTGAATTTGAAGGCGGTGTTACCGTCGAAGGCGAAGTAATCACAGGTGTGAGAAACAGAAAAGGGAAAGTACTGGTGATTTCATTTAAGAATTGTACCGTAAAATATGGCGACGAAGTGCTGTTTCATCCCGATTGGGGAATTTACGATATGGCGATCGGAAAATCAATTGTTTCAGCCTTTGCCGGACCTGCAGACTTCAATTCGTTTGATATGGCCACCCATCAGCTGGAACCGGGCAACAAAAGAGAAATTATCAGTCAGGAAAAACAAAGGCTGCTCGATATGTACTCTCAGATTCGTGAGATGAGACAAAACAGTGCTTTGCTGTCTGAAGAGAAATTGAATCAAATATTTGAAACGCTGATATCAGATTATCCGGATGAATGGCTGTTGCCGGTCGAGCTGTTTGAAATTGCTCACAGCAACAAATTCAAAATTGAAAATTCAATAAAAAATTATCTGGAACAAATTGCTGCAAATCGAAAAGAAATTGCACACCTGATTACAGACGGAATTACGCTTGCTGAGAATCCCGTTTCATTGATAGACGAATTTTCATAGACACAAGATCAGTCAACAGTCCGCCCAGCCACGAAAAGAAAAACAATACCGGAAGGATTGAAATCTCATACCAGGTCGGGTGGTGCGGTGTAAAAATCACATCGAGATAAGCAATTACAAAAAGTAAAAACCCGACTAAGGTTGCATAAGCTTTCTTTGCTGTTTTCACAATGGCAGCAGTTATCAAACCGCCAAAAATCGCACCGACACCGCATGAAAACAAAAGAGCGATAAAGAATTCATCTCTGACTTTTGGTGTTTTTGCTGCATATCTGATTACACGATTCCAATGTTCGTATGGGAATTTTGAATAATCATATTCAATCCAATTCTGATTCAGTGAGATACCAAAAGTTATGATTCCCATAGCAGCGGCAAGGCCGATGATGACGCCAAGTGTATTTCGTACAATCATGATAATTAAAGCTGTGCAATCATTGAAATTTCAATTTTCACATCGGCAGGCAATTTTGCCACCTGAACGGTTTCGCGTGCCGGATAGCTGCCGTCTGTGAAATAGGATGCATAAATTTCGTTAACGGTTGCAAAATCATTCATGTCCTTCAGAAAAATGCTGGTTTTGACCACATTTGAAAAAGAAGCACCCGACTCATTGAGTATTGCCTCCAGATTTTTCATCACCCGATGGGTCGCCGCATCGATTTCGTGAATGATTTCTCTGGTTTCGGGATCAGCAGGAATCTGACCCGAAATAAACAGCATATTGCCAGCAGCAATCGCCTGACTGTACGGGCCGATGGCCTGAGGTGCTTTGGTGGTGTGAATTGTCTTTTTCATAATGATGCAAAATTACATAAAATTGTTGCATTTAAAAATCTCCGCCTCTCAACAAAGTGGATGCTTTTGAATCGTATTTCACAGCATCTTTCAATATGTCTGCCTTGATACCTATAAAGAAATCCCAGGTTTTGTAGCGGCCAAATGGAACCCATGAAAAATTGATATTGAAACTTCTCAAGTCTCGGTTGAATGTAATTCTGGCTTCTGACAATTTCTTTGCAGTGAAATCATATGAAGTGGAAGTGCTCAAACTCCAATAGGGTGTTGGCGAAATCGATGCGTTGATTGCAACCACAGTAGTATTGATTCCTTTTCTCAAATTACCGCGAGAATAGTTGTGTGTGAAATTCAGACCGAGCCGCCACGGAATTGA
Organism: Weeksellaceae bacterium; assembly: GCA_041677705.1. GTDB lineage: Bacteria > Bacteroidota > Bacteroidia > Flavobacteriales > Weeksellaceae > Moheibacter. The sequence continues at coordinate 6,466 of JBAYPM010000014.1, forward strand.
GAAATGTGCATAATCATACTCGTCAAAATAAAAATTCTCATCTCTGACTTCGCCTCTGCGGTCATACTTTTTGGAATCAAAACCGTCTCCAAATGTCTTGTTGTCAAAATTGTATCCAAAATTCACACTGTAATCTGTCAGCCGGAATGCACCGACTTTGTTGATCCTTGTCCCAATGTCGGAACCATCTTCAAATTGAATTTTATAAGGATCAAAAGATGCCCTGAACTGCAGATTCAGTTTTTGATTGAACAATTTGGTCATACCCGAAACACTGACTGGAGCGAGTTTGAACTGATCGGCTGCCATATTGTAGGAAGAGGTGATGTCGAGATATTCAAAAATCTTAATCTTATTGTATCCGGTCGAATCGGTTTTTGATCGAACTTTCATTTCCAGATTGTTTCTCAGGCCAAAACTGATCGAAGCGCTCTCTCCCGAAGGTGGCCCGCCAAATACACCGTCCTGAAATCTTGAATACAAAACTTTTCTTCCGTCAGCGCCACGGTAATAATCATAATAACCCCATTCTTCAGAACCAAAATCAGGACGATAGCCGAAGCCGACAGTTGGCGAAATGACATGACGGATTCCTTTGATCATCGCATCTTCCTTTTTTGAAATATAAGTTCCGTACAAATTGGTTGAAATTCCCACACCCAAATTGAAAGTTCGGTAAGAATCAAAACCATTCACATCTTTTGTGACGACCATTCCTTCATCAGGATCATATTCTTTTTCATAAGTTTTCAGATACCAGACTTCGTCATAACCTGCAGTAAATGAAATAGGGAAATAACTGCCCAGCGATGCGCCGGTTGTGAGGTCAACTCTGTGTCTTGCGCCGTTTTTAGCATTTTCCCACATTCTGGAAGTAAAAGCATCGTCTTCGTTTGTGTTGATGTTGTTGACGATGTTCATGTTGTATCCGACCGCCAGATTTTTTACCAGACCTTTTTTGCTGCCGACTTTTGGTGCAAACGGATAGATACGACTCATATTGAAAGTCAGCTGAGGCAGCACAAACTGCATATTAGCCGGCTGATCCGTAGAAGTATTGTTGTTCTGATGATGAGACGCAACCACAGACAATGAAAAAGGTGAATTCGGGAAAATCTTATTGACCGATACCGATGACGAAGCCGAATTTGTATAAACACTTCCGTTGATAATGTTTGAATTATTGATGCTCTCACGATAATACTGAGAACTGCTCATATTCACATTGGCAGAAAAAATCAGATTCGGATTTGCCTTCGGATCCTGAGCATGATTCCAGTTGATTCTGTAATTGTTCATTCGGTTGTAATCATCCAATCCTTTGATGCCGGTAATTCGGTTTTCATAGTCAAATCTGAATCCGCCTCTGAACCGGTATCTTTTCCGATAAGTCGAATTGACATGCGTCCCCCAGCTTCCTTTTGTGTACAGTTCGCCGGTCAGCGACAGATCCACATAATCGCCAATCGGCAGATAGAATCCCATTCCTTCCAGAAAAAATCCGACATCGTTTCTTTCCCCAAACGATGGAATGATGATTCCTGCAGATCGATTTTCGCCCAACGGAATGTAGGCAAAGGGCAGGGTCAGCGGAGTCGGTACATCATAAATCCGCATATTGATCGGGCCGGTAATCATTGATTTGTGTTTTCCGTCAATGTATTTTGCCATGCTCGTACGAAGCACATAATCGGGTTCGTCCGTCTTTTTCTGCATAAAATAAGTATCCGTGGTATAGTCAGCCCTTCTCACAAACATGATGCTGTCATTGATTCTTTTTACGGTGCTGCCCACCAGTACACCGTCGCTTTCTTCGATCCTTACATTGTATGCAGTACCGATTTTGGTTTTGAAATTAATTTTAAAACTGTGCTGTTCATATTCTTTTCCTCCCTGTTTAAAAATGGTGGGTTCAATCACCTTCCCGACAGAATCTCTCTTTCCGTCCGCAAAAACATCGCCGGTCTCCCAATTGATTTCAACATAATCGGCATTGATTTCCATGTCAGTGTATTTGACCACCGCATTTCTGAGCAGATAGCTCATTTTCTTTTTCCATGCGTGAACCTGATCATCCGAATTATAGATCAGTATATCTTCAAGTCGCTCTTCTTTGACCGGTTGAATCTCAATCGAATCCTGAATAATATTACTGCTGTCACTCTTCTCTGTTATCTGAGCATTGGTCAGACTGTTGATAAACAGTAGAAAAGTTAGTGTAATTAGATATTTAAAAATCTTTTTATGCAAACTAAATACTTATTTTTGCGCTAAAACGTTTCAAAAGTAAACAAAAATTGTTGCTGTAGAATGGGATTAACGAGGATTTGCAAACAAATTTTATTCAGTGTTCTGATTTTAACATTGGGAAGCGGAATTTTAACAGCCCAAAAGAAAGCTGATTTTGTAATTGTAATTGATGCCGGTCACGGCGGTAAAGATATAGGTGCAAGGGGAGTCGTTGAGAATGAGAAAGATATAACTCTGGATGTTGCGCTGAAATTTGGACAACTGATCGAAAAAAACTATAAAGACGTTCAGGTGATTTATACCCGTAAAAACGATGTATTTCTCGAACTTTGGGAAAGAGCAAGAATTGCAAATAAGAATCATGCAAATCTTTTTGTGTCGATACACTGTAATTCTGCCGCAAACAAAAGTGCATACGGTTCAGAAACCTTTGTGATGGGATTGAGAAGGATGGAGGAGAACATGGAAGTTTCAAAACGTGAAAACAGTGTAATCCTGCTTGAAGACAATCAGGAACGTTATCAGAAATTTGATCCCAATGACGAAGAAGCCGTGATTGCTTTTGAAATCATGCACTCTGCCTATCTCGATCAGAGCATCAAATATGCAAGTCTGGTTGAAAATGAATTCACGCGCGGCGGACGGTCAAGCCGGGGAGTCAAACAAAATATTTTCCACGTACTCAGAGAAAATGCATCGCCTGCTGTTTTGGTCGAGCTCGGATTTATTTCAAACAATGACGAAGGCACTTATCTGTCTTCCGAAAAAGGAAAACAGGAAAGAGCAGAATCACTTTTTCAGGCATTTAAAAAATACAAACAGGAATACGACGAAAAGGACGGTCGCATCGTAGTTGAAGAAAAACCGAAAGAAGTTGAAAAACCGGTGGCCGGAATGACCTACAAAATTCAGATTCTGGTTTCAAAAAACAAATATGCGCCAAGCGCAAAACAGCTCAACGGTCTGACCGATGTGGAAGTGGTTCAGGCAGGTGATGTGTACAAATATTATTACGGCAACACCAATCTGGCTTCCGAGCGCGATCAGCTGTTGAATTATGCCATCAAAAAAGGATTCAAAGATGCATTTGTAGTCGAATTTGTCAACAATGAAAAACTGATCGGAAATCAGAATTACAGAATCCAATTCCTTGCTTCTGATAAGAAATACAGAGACAGAGACGGCAAATTTGGCGGACTCAAAGACGTGTTGAGAATCAAGAAAGGAAAAACCAATTTCTATTATTACGGAACCACAAAAACCTATGAAGATGCACAGAAAGAACTCAATTATGTCAAAAGCAGAGGATTCAGAAATGCGTTCATAGTGGTTTTTGACGGTAAAAAACTGCTTGAATAAACCACAACCGAAAATAATAATTACTTTTGCAGCAAAGATTTTGAAATGAAGATTACCAGGGAGGCAAAAGCGGGTTTTGTAGTGATTGTTACTATGATTGCCTTTTATACGCTGTTTAATTTTTTAAAAGGCAAAAACCTGTTTTCTTCGGGCAATACCTTTTATGTAATTTATGAAAATGTAAGTGGCCTGTCACCATCCAAACCGGTTACCGTCAACGGACTGAGAGTCGGCAGGGTCGATAATATCGAAATCATCGACAATGCAAAACCGATTTATTTTGTTGCTACCATCAAGCTGGATCGAAAAATTGATTTTTCAAAAAACACAGTTGCAGAAATCTGGGAACCGGGGCTGATGTCCGGTACTGAGGTAAGACTGCTGCTCGATTATCAGGGCGACATTGCAAAAAACGGAGACACACTCAGAGGCCAGCTCAAACATTCGATGCTCGAAGATTTTTCAAACAAACTTGAACCGACTCAGAAAAAATTGGATTCACTGATGGTAAGTCTGAATTCAACCATCGTTGATGCACACAAACTCGTTGATGACGATAACCGTGAGAATTTCAAACAAATCCTGAAAAATCTGGATGCCACACTGGTTTCATTCAATCAGACTTCAAAATCGCTGACCCAGACTTCTGACAATGCAGGAAAACTGATCGAAGAAAATCGTGAACAACTTTCAAAAACACTTATAACTGCTCAGGTAACCGTTGAGAAATTCGGTCAGACTGCTGACAAACTGAATAATTTAGAATTGGAAAAAATTATTGCAAATTTTGAGCAGGTTTCCTCAAAACTCAATCAGACACTCGACGAGATAAATTCGGGCAAAGGCACTATGGGCGCGCTTTTGAAAGATCGCGAACTGTACGACAATCTGCTCAAAACCACAAATTCGCTCAATGAACTGCTCGCGGATATGAAAAAACATCCCGACAGATACATACAATTTTCTATCTTTGGAAAAAAGCAGCCGCCGCTGCCCAAAGAAGAATAAATCATGCAATACATTGACAATATTATCTTTATAATCATTCTCGGTTTTGCGATCTGGTTTTTCAGCCGCAACATCGGGCGGATTGTCAGGAATATCAAACTCGGACGACCAAACAACCGTCACGACAGACCGGCAGAAAGATGGAAGGTAATGGCTCGACTTGCACTCGGCCAGGGAAAAATGGGCGTAAAACCTGTAGCCGGAATTCTTCACATGTTTGTTTATGTCGGTTTTATTCTGATCAACATCGAAGTGATGGAAATACTGATCGACGGAATTTTCGGCACCCACAGAATACTGAGTTTCCTTGGCGGATTCTATGTCGGAATGATCAGTTTCTTTGAAGTCCTTGCACTGCTGGTACTGATTTCGTGTGCCATCTTCCTGATCAGAAGAAACATCGTTCACGTAAAAAGATTTATGAAACGTGAAATGAAAGGCTGGCCCTGGAAAGACGCCAACTACATACTGATTATGGAAATACTTCTGATGACCGCATTGCTGACTATGAACGGTGCAGATGCACTGCTTCAGCAAATGGGCAATGAACATTATGTGGATACAGGCAGCTTCCTGATCAGCGGATGGCTGACCGAACCCTGGCTGAGCGGAATGAATGAAAGTTCACTGATACTGATTGAAAGAATCTGCTGGTGGTTCCACATCATTGGGATACTGTTCTTCCTGAATTATCTTTATTATTCAAAACACCTGCACATCATATTGGCATTTCCGAATACCTATTATTCAAAACTCGAACCCATGGGTGAGTTCAACAATCTGGAATCTGTGACCAATGAAGTCAAACTGATGATGGATCCGAATGCAGATCCGTACGCAGCACCTGCGGAAGAAGCCGCCGAACCCGAAACCTTCGGCTCAAAAGATGTTTTTGATCTGAATCAGGTTCAGTTGCTCAATGCATACACCTGTACCGAATGCGGAAGATGTACCGAACAATGCCCGGCCAATATGACCGGAAAACTGCTGTCGCCGAGAAAGATCATGATGGCAACCCGCGACCGATTGGAAGATGTGGGCAAAGTAATCGATGAAAAAGGAAAATGGGAAGACGACGGCAAATCTCTGATGTTTGATTATATCACACCCGAAGAACTTTGGGCATGCACCACCTGCAACGCCTGTGTTCAGGCCTGTCCGGTCGGAATTGATCCGATGTCGATTATTGTGGATATGAGAAGATATCTGGTGATGGAACAGTCTCAGGCGCCTCAGGAACTCAATGTGATGATGTCGAACATCGAGAACAACGGAGCGCCCTGGCCATACGGACAGCAGGACCGAATGAAATGGTCTGAAGAAAACTGATTATCAAACTGAAAAACGAAAAGAGATGGAAGAGAAGAAGATTCAGGAATTATTGCATGAAAAGATTGAAGACGGCAAAAAGGTCAGTCCTGTACTGCCCGACAATGTGAAAAATTATTTGATTGATATTGACGGAACCATCTGTGATGACATTCCAAATGAAGAGCCTGAAAGGATGCTCACCGCCGAGGTTTATCCCGATGCCCTGAAAATGCTCAACAAGTGGTATGATGAAGGACATGTGATCTATTTCTTCACTTCAAGAACCGAAGCACACAGAGAATATACAGAAATTTGGCTGAAGAAACACGGTTTCAAATTCCACGGCATCATCTTTGGAAAACCAAGAGGCGGCAATTATCACTGGATCGACAACCACATGGTGAGAGCCACACGATACAAAGGAAAATTCACAAATCTGATTGATAAATTAACCACCATTCAGGTTTTTGACGAAAGCCCGGAATCATAAAAAATGAATTAAAGACACATATATATAATACATCAAAAATGGCAGCACTTCAAGTTAAAACAATGGCGCAGTTTGCAGCCGAAGGAAAACATCCCGAAGTTCTTTTTTGGGTTGGCTGTTCCGGAAGCTTCGACGACAGAGCAAAGAAAATTACAAGAGCCTTTGTGAAGATACTGAATAAGATAGGGATTGAATTTGCGGTTCTCGGCTCAGAGGAAAGCTGTAACGGAGATCCTGCAAAAAGAGCCGGAAACGAATTTCTGTTTCAGACCCAGGCGATGATGAATATCGAGGTGCTGAACGGTTATGAAATCAAAAACATAGTGACCATCTGTCCGCACTGCTTCAACATTCTGAAAAACGAATATCCGTCGCTTGGCGGAAATTACGAAGTACTGCATCATTCAGAATATCTTCAAAAGCTGATAAACGAAGGCAGGCTGGTGATCGAGGATAACAAAGCATTCAAAGGAAAGAAAATCACTTTTCACGATCCCTGCTATTTGGGCAGGGGCAACGGAATCTTTGAAGCACCACGTACTCTGATTGAAAAATTGGACACCGAACTGGTTGAAATGAAACATTGCCGCGAACGTTCGCTCTGCTGCGGAGCCGGCGGCGCACAAATGTTCAAAGAGCCCGAAAAAGGAGACAAAGACATCAATGTGGAAAGGACCGAAGAAGCGATCGAATCCAAGGCAGATGTGATTGCAACCGGCTGCCCGTTCTGTATCACTATGATGAGCGACGGCGTGAAAGCAAAAGGAAGAGAAGGAAACCTGTTGGTCAAAGACCTGGCTGAAATCATAGTTGAGGCAGGGGATTTGTAAATTGAATAATGTATATTGTAAACTGTATAATGTAAAACTGCCATATCGAGCGTTTTTTGAAGTGCAGCGGAAAAACCTTTCGGCGAACTCAGGATGACAGTATCGAGGCGCTACGGTTCGGATTTCAGGTTTGTAATTTTTTTTAACATCAATCCAAAATTTGTTTTACTTTGGAAAACTCTTCAGGGCTTGAAACCCATTAAAGGTTTTGTCAACTCCTCCATCGCCATGACGGATGAAATATTTGTAGAATTAAATCAGCAACAAAGCAGACGAATTCAGGGAATATGAAATTAACTTTCCATATTATTGTTTTTCAAATGATTTTTCAAAAACAGAGATTTCTCAATCTGCCGGAATACACTTTATGACAGTTGTGGCAGGTCATTGTTTAATAGTTAAATAATCATCAACTTTGCAAAAAATTTAAAAGATGAAATTACCCCGAAATTCCAAAATAATTATTTATCAGTCAGAAAGAAACTTCAGCGGTGAAGAGCTTGTTGAAATTGAGGAAATGATTGATGAATTCATGGGCAGATGGAATGCCCACGGTCAAAAACTAACTGCCGATTATGCAATTCCATACGACCGGTTTATTGTTGTGGCTGTTGATGAAAGTTCGGTATCCACTTCGGGCTGTTCACTTGATACACTCAACCGGCTGATGAAAAGGATAGAAAACAAATTTAATTTTGGGCTGCTCAATCAAATGAGGGTTTCGTATCGGCTGAACGATGAAATTTTCACCATTCCGCTGACTGAATTCAAACAAAAAGTCAGAGACGGTAAAATATCTGAACATGCAAATATTTTTCACAACGGTGTCACTACACTTCAGGAATTTGAAGACAATTGGGAGATGCCACTGGTCGAAAGCTGGGTAGGCTCACTGCTGAAAGCCTGAAAAATTATCAGGTAGTCTTTCCAAAAAACTTTATCTTTACTCTAATTTAAAAAAACCTTATGCTATGAAAAAAGGATGTTTGGTTGGCGGAATCGCCGGACTGCTCGCACTGATTGCGATTGTTGTACTTTGGGGTATCGGAATCTATAACGGAATCATTCCGAAAAACAATGCAGTCAACGGACAGTGGGCTAATGTTGAAACCGCTTATCAGAAACGTGCAGACCTGACCGAACAGTTGGTTGCAACCGTAAAAGGCGCAAGAGATTTTGAACAGGAAACACTGACTCAGGTGATTGAAGCAAGAGCAAAAGCGACTTCCGTCAACATTGATCCGTCAAATCTCGATCCTTCAGATCTTGCGAAATTTCAGCAGGCACAGGACGGTCTTTCAAGTGCATTGAACCGTCTTATGGTGGTGGTGGAAAGATACCCGGATCTGAAATCAAATCAGAATTTTCTTTCGCTTCAGGCTTCATTGGAAAGCATGGCGGACGAAATTCGTTTTGAACAGAAGAAATTCAACGATACGGCACAGGAATACAACAATTATATCCAAAAAATTCCAAACAATATGATTGCCGGTTTTGGCGGATTCAAAGAAAAAGGATATTTCAAATCTGCTGAAGGAGCCGATCAGGCACCGACCATTGATTTTTCAAAATAACAAATCTTGAAAAAGAGATTTCTCACAAAAAAAGAGGAAAAGAGGATTGTCAAAGCGATCCGTAAGGCAGAATTCGAAACCAGCGGAGAAATTCGTGTGCACATCAGCTTTGAATCTGCAGAAGATCATTGGCAAAAAGCGGTAGAGGTTTTTGATTTTTTAAAAATGTCGGAAACCAAAGACAGAAACGGAGTGCTGTTTCATGTTTCGCCAAATGATCACAAATTCATCATTATCGGTGATCAGGGAATTGACAAAAAAACGCCGCCCGATTTTTGGGAAGAAATCAAAAAAGAAGTTGCCAAAAAATTTAAACAGGGCAAATACAGAAAAGGTTTGACAAAGGGAATCAAAATGACTGGCAGGGCATTGAAAAAATATTTCCCTTATCAGAATGATGACAAAAACGAATTGCCAGATGAAATCAGCTGGTCTTAAAATTCTGTTGCTGATCGGATTTCTGTCCGGCGCTTTTCTTTGGGCACAGTCGCCTTATGATGTTGTCAAAAAAGATTACAAACCCGAAAAAAAACTGGTTCATGATTTTGGTCAAATCCTAAATCCGGAACAGAGGAGCAGTCTTGAAAATAAACTGGTTACTTATAACGATTCCACTTCGACACAGATTGTGATTGTCACTTTTAAAAGTCTTGAAGGCTATCCGATCGAAATGCTCGGAAATGAAATCGGTGAGAACTGGGGTGTCGGTCAGGCGGGGAAGCACAACGGGATTGTGATCGTAGTCAGCGACAAAGATCACAAAGTCACGCTTCGAGGCGGATATGGAATTCAGGCAAAGATGCCGCCGACCATTGAAAAACTGATCATCGACCGTGAGATGATTCCTTCTTTCAAACAGGGAGATTATTACAGCGGTCTGAACAATGCGATTGATGCAATTCAGCAACAACTTGCGGGTCATTATCAGCCAGAAAAAAAATCGGATGATTCTACGGATGGAATCATCGTATTGGTTTTCATCGTCTTTCTGATTATTCTGGCAATTTCAGTCAGAGGCGGTGGTGGCGGCGGGGTCAGGCGAAGCCCGTTTGACGATGTCATCATCTCAAATATGGGGCGGAGTTCCTGGGGCGGATCTTCTTGGAGCGGAGGCGGATTCGGCAGCGGCGGCGGAGGTGGATTCGGCGGATTTGGAGGCGGAAGTTTTGGCGGAGGCGGTGCAAGCGGAAGTTGGTGATTCTTTGTTGTATAATGTATGTTCCGGGTTTTGGGGTGATTCAAAAAGAAAAGTCAGTCGCTGCGCGTCTGTTTTTTTATTGTTCGGCAGCCGTTCGAAAGCGAACTTTCTTCCTGCTGCCGCAAATAAAAAAATCCATCCTGTCAGATGGACTTTTCATTTTGTCGGGATGACCGGATTCGAACCGACGGCCTCCACGTCCCGAACGTGGCGCGCTACCGGGCTGCGCTACATCCCGCCTTTAAAAGCAGTGCAAATTTAATTTGATTGAACTAAATTTAAAAAAGAATTCCATCATATTTTTCAAAAAGCTATATTTGAAGATTATGGATTTGAATCTGATTTATTCTGCCGGCAGATTCGGCAAAGAGCTCAGCAGCGACACCCGCACCGCCTACCAGCGTGATTTTGACCGGATTATTTTTTCATCCGCCTTCAGAAGACTTCAAAACAAAACACAGGTCTTTCCGCTGCCGGGCAGTGTTTTTGTACACAACCGACTGACCCATTCGCTTGAGGTCGCCTCGGTCGGAAGATCGATCGGAAATCTGGCAGGCGAATTTATTGCAGAAAAATATAACGATCAACTCACTGAAAAGTCAAAACAATTTTACCGGTATGATCTGTACAATGTGATTTCGTCCGGTTGTCTCTGTCACGACATCGGAAATCCGGCATTCGGTCATTCGGGTGAAGATGCGATTGCAGATTATTTCAAAAGAAATCGGCAAAAACTGAAATCAAAATTTACTGAAAAAGAATGGGATGACTTTATCAGATTTGAGGGAAATGCAAATGCAATCCGGATACTGACCCAGGTACAGAACGGGAAATATGAAGGCAGCATCGGGCTGACATTTGCAACCCTGGCATCGATTGCAAAATATCCCTGCGAATCTGCTGCTTCCAGTCAAAAAATACTTCATCGGAAGAAATTCGGGTTCTTTCAGTCCGAAAAAGAAAATTTCAAAAAGATAGCCGTCGAAACCCAAATGATAATCGAAAGCAGCGATCCTTTTATCTGTCGCCGTCATCCGTTTGTCTGGCTAATTGAAGCTGCCGACGATATCTGTTACAACATCATCGATCTCGAAGATTCTCACCGGCTGGGAATCATCAGTCACAAAGAATGTTCGGATATGCTGCTCAGTCTGATTTCTGCTTTGGACACTGACGATACCGACAGTCTGAAAGGTCGTCAAAAACTGATTGTCGATAAAAATGAAAAGATCTCATTTCTCAGAGCAAAAACCATCGGGTTGCTGATTCAAAAAACGGTTGAAGCCTACCGGAATCATTTTGATCAAATTTTGGACGGCAGTCTGGACCGTTCGCTGATGAAGCTGATTGACGACAGCTGTGGTGCAATCAGTGTTTTAAAAGAAATTGAAACATTCTCGAGGGAAAATATATACAATCATTATTCGGTGGTTGAAATTGAAAATGCGGGTTACAATGTGATGGATGAACTGCTTTCACACTTCGTTGAACCGGTCTTGAAATCGGATCGAAGCCAGGCAGACGACAAAGCGGTCAAACTGATTCCTGCTCAGTTTCTTTATGAGGACGGAACCGATTATGAGAAAGTTTTGGGTGTACTTGATTTTGTTTCGGGCATGACCGACAATTATGCGACCGAACTTTATCGAAGGATCAAAGGGATTGAAATCGGGATGAGGAGGTAGATTGATTGTATTTGACTGGATGTGAGTCAAAACTTAAATATTTCACAGTTTAAAATACTAATGACAAAATTGAATGTTCAAAATTAAAGGAGCTTGCGGTTAATTTTGATTCTTTGAGAAACAGACCTAAAAAAAATATTAGGATATTGTTAAGATTTGTTTAATTTTACTCGGATATTCACAGACAGAAATTTAATCTTGAGTGAATTATCCGTTTTCACCCAGCCAACCACCGACAAAAGTTTTGCATAAAAACTGAAAAAAAATTCAGATGAGAAAAAAACTACTTTTCTTTTTTACGGTGGCGGCAGGAATGCTGTTTGGTCAGACAACAGAAGAAATTTCGAAATACACAGCCGAATACGACAAGGTCTATCTTCAGTCGCTGGGTGAACAATTCAGACAACAGGCTGAAAAAGAAAAGGAGTATGCTCTGAAAAAAGCTGCTGAGCTGAATATTCCGGTCATTATCGACGACGGAAAAACTTTTAAAAAGCTTCGAAAAGTTCTCCCTGACGGCACGCCTTTATATTACACAACTTTCAATGTTGATGCAGCCAGATCGACAAGAACCAACCATCTGAATATCGGTGGTTCGCTCGGGTTGAATCTGATGGGGCAGAATATGACGGCTCATATATGGGATGCAGGTCTGGCAAGGGTTACCCATCAGGAATATGATGGTGCGGGAGGACAGAGCCGGTATTCAATTGGTGACGGAACTACCTTTTTACATTATCACTCTGCTCATGTGGCGGGAACCATTATGGCTTCGGGTTTTGTTCCAAAGTCAAAAGGAATGGCTCCTTATGCAAAAGCAGTAGGTTATGACTGGGATTATGATTTGAGTGAAGCCACAAATGCAGCGAATAATAAGGGTATGTTGATATCCAGTCATTCGTATGGTTATTCTCCGATAGATGAATATGGAAACCCTATTTTGCCAGCCTGGATTTTTGGTGCATATGATCATACTTCAAGAGATTGGGATAATCTTATGTTCCAAACCCCTTATTATTTAATGGTTGTTGCTGCCGGAAATGACGGGACCACATCATATAACAATAGTCCTTTAGATGGCGTAAACGGATATGACAAATTAACCGGTCATTCTACGAGTAAAAATAATCTTGTAATTGCAAATGCTCAGGATGCAAATGTAGATACCGCCGGTAATTTAATCAGTGTTTATATTAATTCATCGAGCAGTCAGGGGCCGACTGATGATTACAGAATCAAACCCGATCTGACCGGAAACGGAACAGGAGTTTACTCTACTTATGAAAACGCAAACAATGCCTATGCTTCAATTACGGGAACATCAATGGCAACACCGAATGTATCGGGAACCTTGTTGTTGTTGCAAGAGCATTACAATAATTTGAATTCAAATTATATGCGTGCTGCCACTCTTAAGGGGCTGGTGCTTCATACCGCAGATGATGCCGGACCAACAGGGCCGGATGCGGTTTACGGCTGGGGTCTGATGAATGCAAAAAGAGCAGCTGAAACCATTTCTCAAAAAGACAGTCAGTCGATTATCAATGAACTGGGAATCAATAACGGGCAAACTCTAACCTTTCAGGTTGAATCCGACGGGATTAATCCGTTAATCGCATCAATCAGCTGGACGGACAGAGCCGGGGCTATAAATACAGGAACTGTAAACAGTCATACTCCTGCACTGGTCAACGACCTGGATATAAGAATTACAAAAGGCGGAACAACTTATTATCCCTGGAAATTAACGGGTGTGACCACCAACGGGAAGGGAGACAACAATGTTGATCCGTTTGAAAGAATTGATATTCCGAATGCTTCGGGAACCTATACAATTACAATTACACACAAAGGAAATCTTACAGGCGGGAGTCAGAATTTTTCACTGATTGTAACCGGTGTGATTACTTCATCTTGTTCAAGAGCTGTCAGCTCAGCTGCCGCCGATCCTGTTTGTATTTCAGGCACTTCCACAATCAGTGTCAGCGGAAATGTGGGAACCACTCAAATGAGACTTTATACTGTATCACTCGGAGGTAGCCCGATTGCAACCATTGCCGGTAACTCAGGAACATTCACTACACCGAATATAAATCAGACAACCACCTATTACGTAGCTGCAGCAGATGGTTCCTGTGAATCTGCGAGATATCCGGTGACCATTAATGTAAGCTCACCACCGCCTGCGGTTAATGTAACCAAGGTGGATCATTCGGTTTCGGGCAGTTGTGAGCTGGATTATTCTGAGCTGACTGCAACAGGAGCTTTGGACAGTAATATTTTGATTTATAACGATGATATTTCCAGTTCCAGCTGGGGGCTTCAGGCAAGCAGCAACAGTGTTTCTGCTGCATTTTCAAATACTTCAAATGCAGGAGGAGCGGCACCTGAAATTGTGATTTACAGAGTTACTAACGGAAACACAAATAATACACAAACATTTATTTATCCGTTAATTGAAGGTGATATTGCAAGTTTTGACCTTTCTTCTTTTACAACTCTGAATCTTCAGTTTAAGCATAAATTTGAATATAAAACCCAAAATGGAGCCAGCAGAACTATTTTTCTTGGAATATCTACTGACGGCCAAAACTTCAACACTGCGTGGAGCAGAACCAATATAAACGCAAATATCAATGCTCAAACCATAAATGTAGATTTAAGTGCCTATGCCGGTGAACCCAATGTTTCAATAATGTTTGGTTATATAGGAAGTAGCGGCGGTTTTAATTACTGGTTTATCGACGATATTAAAATTAACGGAGATATACAGGCACCTGTAGTTTGGGAACCTACTGACGGGCTTTATACCAATCAGTCGCTGACCACGCCATATACAGGAACACCTGCAATGAAAGTTTATGCGGCACCTGACAATGCAACCAATTATACCGCAAAGGCAGCTTATGTTATCGGTGGTTGTCCGTCAACCGACAGCGTCGAGGTAAATCGTGACTTATCTGATTATCTCGCCAATACCGGTAATTGGAGTGTAGCTTCCAACTGGTCAAACAATACAGTTCCTGATATTACTAAATGTGTACGCATTCCCACCGGAAAAACCCTCACCGTAAATGTCAACACTGCCCAGGCAAAAAGACTGAAAGTGGATGCCGGCGGTAAAATCACAATACCAAAAGACAGGGCATTGACCGTTGACGGTGACATTATCAACAATTCTACGGCAGAAGATTTTGTGATCGAGAGCGGAGGTTCGCTGAAGCAAAATGATGATTCGGCAGTCAATACCGGTCAGATTACAGCAAAAAGAAATTTCATTTTCTCAAGTCAGAGAAAACAGTACAATTATATCATTTCGCCGGTGATCGGTCAGAAAATCAAACAGATATACGCCAATCCGCCTTATGTGATTTATCACAAAGAAGAATACAATTTCTTTTACAATGCGTATAACGGAGATTATATCGCGGGCCGCGGTCTGGCTATCAAAGAACCCTCTGTGGCAAGCGTTCCGACTTCGAACATCGATGCTGTGATGATGGGTGAACCTTTCAACGGAATATTGAATTATCCGTTGTCCTATACCACTACTCAGCAGGGAGTTGATCACGGTTTCAATCTGGTTGGAAATCCATATCCTTCAAATCTGGATCTGATGCAGCTTTACCAGGACAACAGTTCAAAAATAACTGCAGATTTTATGTTCTGGGACAACCGCGGAAATGCACTTTTTGAACAAATGGGATCAGGTTACGGCGGCAGCAGTTATGCTGTTTTTAATGCCACAGGGCCTGGTACAGGTACTGCAGCACCATCGAGCTCTGCATTGTCAGACAAAAAAATCCCGAACCGATACGCCCGTCCGGGTACAGCGTTCCTGATCAGAGCGCTTCCGGGTGCCAACGGTCAGACGCTTAATTTCAAAAACCAGTACAGGGTGGCGGCCAACAGTGCAGGCAGTCCGGAGTATTTCGGAAAAGGAGTTTCTGATGAAATAACCAATCGTTATTGGCTGACCATGACTACACCGTCTGAAGTTGATTTTATGTCAGCTGTGGTTTATTTCGATGGGGGAGATGATGCTTATACTGCCGATGACAGCGATGCGCTCAATTTGTCTGATGAGCTTTATACACTGGCGGGTGATCATCAGTTGCTGATTCAGGGCAGAAAATCTTTTGACAACAGAGATAAGGTGAATTTGGGATATCGAGCATTCGAAACAGGCACACACATCATTTCTGTTTATGACAAAGAAGGTGTATTCGCAGAAGGTCAGAATATCTGGCTGATCGATCTTCTGCTTGACCGTGTGGTGAATCTGGCTGAGAAACCCTATAAATTCATGACCAGACCGGGTGAATACAACGACAGATTTGTGATTGTTTATCGTCCGATTAAAACAAAAAACATCGATACGAATGTCGGCAACGAGATTTTGTTTGCAAAAAAGGACAACAATATTGTGGTGACTTCTACCATCGATAAAATTTCTGAAATCGAGATATTTAATCTGATCGGAAAGTCTGTTTATAAGAATTCAGAAATCAATTCAAATGAATTTAAGATCAATTCACTCAATTTCAATCATCAGGTGATTGTGGTGGCGGTCAAAACCGAAACCGGCGAATTTGTGACCAGAAAGTTTGTCAATAATTAAAAAATAAAGTTGAGGTTGTAAAAATCAGAATTTGAATTCTTTGTCCGAAATAACGGGATTGATCTGAATCGAGCTGAATTTGATGACATATTCACCCCCTTTTTTTGGCTGACCGACTATTTTGGTCGCAAAATCAAGACCTCCGAATTTTTTATAATCCTGATAAAACATTTTTTCGTCCTTGTTTTCCTCCCAAAGCAGCGAATAGTCTTTGGTCGAAAAGCAATAAGTCGTATGATTTACATTTTTTGTCAGTTCAACTTTGTAACATTCCTGACTGCCCGAATTATCTTTTCCGGTGTAATCTGCGGTGAATCCTTTTTTTGAATAATCAAGCAGATCGTCCTCAAATGAATCCGGCTGATAGAATTTTACAATTTCATTTTTTCCCGAAATCTCATTGTAAGTCCAACCGTTTTTTCCGTCATAACCTTCATTTAGCATTTCTTTGCCATTGACCATAAAGACGACTTTTTTCTGATAAGGTCTTTTGTGATAAATCACGATCGGAAACGACTGTTCCAGACTCAGCAGCGCATCACCTTTCATGATGACACTGTTCAGACTTTTCCAATTTTTGATTCCACCCGAATTTTCAAGGTGCTGACTGATGATCTGATCTGCGGTTTGCGCATTCAGCGAAAAACCAATCATCATTATAATTAGAGACAGCAATTGAGTTCTAACCATTGCCGATTTACATTTTTTCATACAGTTCTCTGACTTTTTTCTCGGTGACAATTTCACGCCAGTTCTTTCCAAATGCATTTTCCCAAAGCGGTTCGAGTCTGATTGCAATGCCGACCATTTTTTTCATTTCATCTTCAGAAAGTTTTGAGCAGACATGATCGGGCAGTGTGATTTTGAATTTCTCAATAATTTTTTTGAAATCTCTGACACCTTCCGGATAATATTCTTCAATCTGATTGAATGCAATACAATTTCCGAGTCCGTGTCTGATGCCCATTACATACGACAAACCATAACTCAAAGCATGTGCCACGCCCACCTGAGAATAAGCGATGCTCATGCCGCCGTGCCATGAAGCCATCATCAGATCTTCATAAGATTCGTCGTCCCATTCTTCTTTTTCGAGATATATTTTTTTGCAGAGTTCAAGCGCTTTTTCACCGTAACTCCTGCTGAAGGCATTCAGATAAGTACCATTAAGTGATTCGATACAATGGATGTAACAGTCCATTCCGGTGTAGAATGCCTGATTTTTTGGTGCGTCTTCTGTCAATTTCGGATCCAAAATCACCTGATTAAATGGTGTGAAATCCGAATTCATTCCCAACTTTCTGTCCGGCCCGGTCAGTACACAGGTTCTTGAAACTTCCGCGCCGGTTCCGCTCAGCGTCGGTACTCCTGCGTGATACACACCTTCGTTTATAACCAGATCCCATCCCTGATAATCTGCTGATGAACCCTTGTTGGTCATCATCAGTGCAACCGCTTTGGTCATGTCAAGCACGCTTCCGCCGCCATAACCGATGATGCCCGAAATTTCTCCAAACTCACTGATCAGGTCGTCTCTGAGCCGATCTACATAATTGGTAGTGGGTTCACGGTCGGTGTCTATAAAAATAATTTTATCGTTTTTTTGAATCGGTATGTTTTTCTCAAGCGCTTTGCCTTTGAAGCAGTGATCTGCAAAATAGATGACCGGATGACCGTTTTTTCTAACAGGCTTCACGATCTCTTCAATCTGCCTTGAACAGCCTCGTCCATACACCACTCGTGTAACCATCGGAAAATTCTTAAAACTCATTGATCGGCTGTTTGAAGTTTTTTTAAATAGGCATTTGCTCTTTCCAAATCTTCGGGCGTATCAATTTCGATTCCCATAAATCCGGTTTCAAGCACCTTGATTTTCATGCCATACTCGAGATAGCGAAGCTGCTCCAGTTTCTCTGCTCTTTCGTTCTGTCTCATCGGCAGTTTTGAAAATTCGAGCAATGCTTCTTTTCTGAATGCATAAATCCCAATGTGCCGATAGTAATCAGCTCTGAAGTCGGTCTCCCGAGGATAAGGGATCGGGCTTCTTGAAAAATAAAGTGCAAAATTGTTGATGTCCCAATTGACTTTCACCGCATTTGGGTTGTTGATGTCTTCATTCGAATCCATCTTCTGTGCAAGTGTGGCAAGCGAAATTTCATTTTTTGAATCATTTCTGAATGCCTCTGTCAGTTTTCCGAGTGCTTCTTTTTTTACAAACGGCTCATCGCCTTGTACATTCACCACCACATCGCAATCCAGATTTTCAACAGCTTCTGCAATCCGGTCACTGCCGGTTTGATGTTCCTTGCGGCTCATGATTGCTTTTCCTCCGTTTTTTGTGATTTCATCATAGATGATTTCAGAATCTGTGGCTACAAATACATCGTCGAAAAGTCCCGTCCTGACCGTGTTTTCATAAGTGGTCAGTATAACGGATCTGTTGCCGAGAAGGGCCATCAGTTTTCCGGGAAAACGACTGGCGGCATAACGTGCCGGAATGACTGCAATGATTTTCAATCTGAATTGTATTTTTGCCAAATTTACTAAAAAAGGCTGATGATTTACCGCTTTTTGAACCGAACATAAAAAATCCCACTTTTGACAGGCGGGATTTGAATTTTTATGATTTGAAACTGAAAGTCAGGCAGGTATTCTGTTTGCTGATTTTCTGTATTTTCGGATTGCAAACCAGACCAGCGAACCCAATACAAATACAGGCCACAGATAAAGAATTCCAATCAGTATGGTCTGAAGCAGGTCAAAGCCTCCTTTTACGGAATTCAATGCAGAAAGCCAAAAGCCCGTTTTGTATTTGTCATCAAAATCTTTGAGATTGATCACCGGGATTTCGGCTGCTTTTTCTTTTTCTTTGATGGTCAGACTGACTGTGCTGTATGCAATTTCATCTTCTGTTTTCATCCGGTTGATTTTTTCTCGATTCAGTTCCGACTGTTTGCTGTTTTCGTCTGAAATCAACTGTTGTTTTTCACTGATTTTTCCGTTTTCTGATGTGAGATGATTGAGTTTTTCGCTAACATTTTCAATCCTCTGCTGTTCCATTTGATTCAGCAAAAGCTGAAGGCTGACATCATCCGCCTGAATGTTTCTGTAGTCCAAAAAACTGATTTCATCACCCAACGCAATCAGAAATTCGGACAGTTCGGTTTCCGGAATTCTCAGCGTCATCCGATTGCTGACCGTGTATTTTCTGACTTCTACAGCACTGTCTTTTGATACTTCATAGGTCTTTTCAGAAAACACATTTGATGCAAGATCGCTTTTGGTTACATATCCGCCAAGCTCGGATACTTTGCTTTCAATTCGGTTAGTGGATGCATACACATTTTTTACTTCCATCGACAAATCTGCGGTTCTCACAAATTTTTTGTCAGGATGAGTGTAATCTGCTGCGGTTGAATTCAATGGTGGTGCGTTCTGACTGCCAACCAAATCATTGGCTTCATCCGCACTGGATTCCAAAATTTCAGGACTGCTGTATTCGTCTTTGCCGCTGTCAGCGCTCTGCTGACATGAATTCAGAAAAAATACTGAAATCAGAATCGTGGTGGTAAATTTGAATTTGTTCATAATAATTGGTTTTTTGATAAATGACTTACACGAATTTGAATCAATTCATTATGAAAAAATTGTATTGCTTTTGAAAGAATTCAGTAAAATAATAACAAATTGAATTGCAGTTAATTGTAAAATTATTTTTCAAATTATTTGATCTCATTTACAAGCTTGATTGTCGTTAAAATCAAAAATTAGTCAGGAATGGATTATCTTTACCGCTCAAAAGTCAAGACCTATCGCAACAGATTCAAATCATATCAGTCGGTTAAACCTGTTTTTTTACAAAGAAGGTTTTTCATATTGCACCGGAAGCGGAGTGCGTCCTGCAGTGTCTGAATTTGTTGTGAAGGAACCCAACAATTGGGAAACCGAAATCATCAAAGAATTTGAAATCAATCTAAGTCTGAGAAGAAATTTTGATCAGGTGAAAGCTGCTTTTGTCTCATCTTTTTTTAGTGTGGTTCCCAACGAATATTCGGATGAAAGTTTGGAAATTCTGTTAAATTTCAGTGAAGCCGAATTTGAAATCAACAAACTGTTCAAGTCTGAAACCCGTTTTGGTGCACAGATCGTTTATGGCGTTTCACAACAGCTGATCGACAGACTGAATCAGTTGTATTCAGATTTTGAATTTTGTCATTCGGGCAAACTGTTGATTGATACGGTTTCTGTTAATAATCACAAGATTGTTCATCTGAATCTGAATCATCACAATCTTGAAATCCTGGTGACTGAAGGAGGAAACATCACTTTTTACAATCTTTTTGAAACACCGACAGGCGAGGATGTACTTTTTTATTCCCTTTATGCGATGGAACAGCTCGGGCTCGACACCAATTCGATTCAGGTGAAAACATACGGCGAATTGATTTCGGGAATCAAGGTTTTTGAAATTTTGAATAAATACATCAGAAACATCAGTCAGGCGCTGAAAGACGATGCGTTTCTGAAGAATTACAGTTTATACAAATTGATGGAATGCGAATTATCTCAGGTTCATTCAGAGGAAAGAAAATAAATGCACCTTCAAATCTGCCGGTCAGACCGACCACTGATTTTGCAAAGGAAGCCCTGTTCAATGTGCTGAACAATCAATACGATTTTGATTCGGTTTCGGTACTCGATCTTTTTTCGGGCATCGGCAGCATCAGTCTTGAATTTGCATCAAGAGGCAGCACACGAATTGTTTCTGTGGATATTGACCCCGGCTGTGTCAGATTTCTTTCGGATACGGTCAAAAAGATGAATCTTGAAAATATCATCACTGTTATCAGAAGTGATGTATTTGAATTTTTAAAACATCAGAATTCCGGTTTTGATGTGGTCTATGCCGATCCGCCCTATGATTTTGAACAACAGGATTATGACCGGATCATCGGTCTAATCAGAGAAAACGGTTTTTTGAGTTCCGAAGGCGGATTGATCGTTGAACACCCAAAGAACATCAGTTTTAAAGAACATCCGAATCTGACTCAAACCCGAAAATACGGTCGGGTGCATTTCTCATTTTTTGAATTTGAAGCCTGATTTCATTTCATTAAAAAAGCCGTCAAAAGACGGCTTCCACTATAATTTTTTTTTCTTAATTAATGACTTCGTAATCCACACTGATCACGCCTGAATTTGTGTTTCCAATCTCGTTGAAAGCTGCGCGGCTCAGATCGAATTCTCTTGACTTCACAAACGGCCCTCTGTCGTTTACTTCAACGATTACAGATTTTCCATTTTTTTGATTTGTAATCTTCACTTTGGTTCCAAAGGGAAGTGTTTTGTGTGCTGCAGTGTATTCGTGCATATTGTACACATCACCGCTGGCGGTCTTCTTTCCATGGAATTGGTTGCCGTACCATGAGGCTTTCCCGCTACCGGACAGTCCTTTGATACCGCTAAAAACTGAGGCACCGCCGAATGCAATAAAGCCGATAAGTAATACTGTTGTAACTACTGATTTCATGTTTTATCTTTTTCAGATTTGCAATGCAAAAGTACGATGGCAGTTCGGGTCGTTAAACTGCCGGCTGTCAAACCGACTGAATTTTGTGTTTTAAGCTTTCAAATCGCCTTACTGTGGCTGAATTCCGAAGCTGGTTAAATTTCTGTTAAAAATCCGAAAAAAGTTAAAAACGTTAAGAAGTGCTGATTATCAGTCGAAAAAGCTGATCGATGTCATATTTCTGATCACAATTTAACCAGAAAAAAATTAATAAAAAACCCTTCAAAAATTTCAAGTTTCTGAGGGGTTATATATTAAGGTGTCTTTCTGAGTTTAACCCAGAAGTTTCTTCACAGTGTCTGCAATGGCTTTGCCTTCTGCCTTTCCTGAAAGGAGTTTACCGGCCATTCCCATTACTTTGCCCATATCTTTTGCTGATTCTGCACCGACCTGCTGTATGATTTCCTTTAGTCTGGTTTCCAATTCTTGGATCGAAAGTTGAGCCGGAAGGAATTTCTGAATCACATCTGCCTGTGCTATTTCTTTGTTTGCCAATTCTTCACGCTTGTTGGCAAGAAACTGTTCTGCAGCTTCTTTTCTTTGTTTGATCATTTTTTGAAGGATCGCAATTTCCTGTGATTCGGTGATTTCGGCATTTGATCCTGATGTTTTTAAAAGCAGTATTTCTGATTTGATGGCACGCAGTGCATCCAGTGCGATTGAGTCTTTAGATTTCATCGCTTCTTTCAGCTGCTCCATGATTTTTGACTCTAAACTCATTTTTTTTGATTTTTAAGGATGACAAAGTTAGTGAGTTAATTCAAAACAAATCAACGGGATTTTGAAACTTTTGATTTTTTCAACCGGTATTTTATAAAATGATTTTGTGATGATTTCGGGCGGTATCCATGCAATTATGTACAATCCGGGAATACCGATTCAACTAAAACTACACCAAATTATTTGGTATATTTGCAATAATGACGGGAACAAAAGAAAGGGTAAATGTTGAATAAAACAAAACATACAATTATAAACGGAGACAGCAGACAAATGAGCGAACTCAAAGACGAAAGTGTTCATTTGATTGCGACTTCGCCACCATATTGGCAACTAAAAGATTACGGAACAGAAAACCAAATAGGTTTTCACGATGATTATGAAACGTATATCAATCACCTGAACTTGACTTGGCAGGAATGTTTCCGAGTTTTACATAAAGGATGTCGTCTTTGTATCAATATTGGAGACCAATTTGCCCGTTCAACGTATTACGGTCGTTACAAAATCATTCCTATTCATACGGAAATCATTAAATTTTGCGAAATGATTGGTTTTGACTTTATGGGGCAAATTATTTGGCAGAAAGCAACTACGATGAACACTTCGGGAGGTGCAAGCATTATGGGAAGTTATCCGAATCCGAGAAACGGTATCGTTAAATTGGATTTTGAATATATTTTGTTGTTCAAAAAACAGGGAAATGCACCCAAACCAACCCAAGAGCAAAAGGAAAATGCTGCAATGACCAATGAAGAATGGAATACATACTTCAACGGACATTGGTATTTTTCGGGAGCGAAACAAGACAAACATTTGGCTATGTTTCCCGAAGAATTGCCACATCGTTTAATCAAAATGTTTTCGTTTCCGGGAGAAATCGTTTTAGACCCGTTTATGGGAAGTGGAACAACAGCATTGGCTGCCAGAAAATTAAACAGAAATTCTGTCGGTTATGAAATCAATCCTGATTTTATTCCAATCATCAAAGAGAAAATAGGGACTGATGATGGTTTTACAAAAGTAGAAATTGAAACAATCAAACAACCTGAATTAAAAACCGATTTTGAAAAACGAATAAAAGAATTGCCTTATCAGTTTATTGACACACATAAATTGGACAAGAAAATTGATGTAAAGAAAATTCAATATGGCTCTAAAATCGATGCGAACAGTACAGGGAAAAGAGAAGAGTTTTTCTCTGTAAAAGAAATCATTAGTCCAGAGCTTATTCGTTTGAGTAATGACTTGACAATTCGATTGATTGGGATTAAACAAAACCCAACCGTCAACGGAAAGGCAACCGAATATTTAATCAATAAAGTTCGTGGCAAAAAAGTATTTTTAAAATACGATAAAGTGAAACACGATAATGAAAACAATTTAATGGCTTACCTCTATTTAGAGAACAAAACTTTTATAAATGCTCATTTACTAAAAGAAAATTTAGCGTTGGTAGATAATTCCATTGACTTTAAATACAAAACAAAATTCAATACATTTATCAATGGCTAAAGATTATTGTACTAAAACCGAAGGCGAAGGATTTAAATTCAAACACGAAACTCTTTTAAATTACGCATTAAACCGTTGGGGATTAAATAAAGCATATAGTGTTGGTGCATTGGCTGAATTGATTCGAAATTGTGCTCCCAATGAATATAAAGAATGGGAAGAATATTATTTCACAAAAGGTAAACAAAAGAAGAAAAATGGAATAAAAATTACTCGTGAATATATTACTTCATTAGGGCAAACTTTATACATTAAATTATCAGAAGTTGTCCAAAGCGAATTGGCTTCTATCACATAGGAAGAATGTATAGAATATGCTTATAATTTGGTGCTTCGTAGAACTTATGACGGTTATAGAACTGAAATTGAAACTATTTACGGACAATTAGAGGGAGCAATTGGAATGAAAATAGAACCAGCACCTGATAATTGGGATAGGACATACAGTGTTGATTTTTTCATTCAAGTTGGAGAAAAATATATTGGTATCCAAATTAAGCCAATTGAGTCCGGTCAAGCCCTAAACCAATACCAATGGATTGAAATGCACAAGGTAAATCACGAAAAGTTTGAAAAAAATTCGGAGGAAAGGTATTCTTTGTTTACTCAACAAAAGTGGGAGGAAAAAAGAAAATTTACAATATTGAAGTGATTAATCAAATAAAACCGAAACAGAACGACTGAAATAGATACACTGTAATCGATTTGCCAAAACAATGTATCGGCAATCTTCAAATGGCTTGTAAGCTGCCACACTGAGCGTGGAATTGCAGCAGACACACAAAATAATCTGAAAATAAAATAAATTTCTGTTTGAAATCTTAAAAAAAATCAGGCGATGGATCGTGTCTTGTGCTGTGTTTTTTATGAATTGCAGTGATCATACAACTTAAAATTCATTCCATCCAATCCCATATTTTAAAATTAAAAAATACGTACCTTTGCAGACCAAATTTTTTAAGAAATGAATATCAGCCATAACAGCATTGATAAATTGAATTCGGTACTGACCGTAAGTATTGACAAATCCGATTATTCCGAAAAAGTTGAAAAAACTTTGAACGATTACAGAAAAAAAGCAACTGTAAAAGGTTTCAGAAAAGGACATGTGCCGATGAGCTATGTGAAGAAACAATTTGAAAAAAGCATCGTTTTTGACGAGGTAAACCAGCTGCTTCAAACCGGAATTAATGATTTCATCCAAAAAGAAAAATTGTCGATCCTGGGTAATCCGCTTCCGAAAGAACAGCCGGATTTTGACTGGGATGCCGATCCTTTGAATTTTGAATTCGAAATCGGACTGGCTCCGGAAATCAAAGTTGATTTGTCAAAAATCAAAGTTGACACCTATAAAATAAAGGTGGGCGAAGATGAAATTTCAAAATACGCAGATAATTTTTCAAAAAAATACGGCAGCGTAAAATCAATCGACAAAGTAGATGATGGCGGTGAAGTCAATATCAAAGTCGAAATCAAAGAACTTGACAAAGACAAAAATGAGGTGGAAGGCGGATTTGAAAAAGAAACCTATCTGTTTACCGACGAATTGGCAAAACCAAAGAAATTCATTGGCAAAAAAGTTGGCGACGAGTTGATTGTGAAAATGAGCGATATCAGTGACAAGGCTTCTGCTTTGGAAAATATACTGGATATGCCTGAAGATAAACAGAAAGAGTTTGACGGTTTGATTCGGGCGACCATTACCGAAATCAGCAAATCTGAACCGGCTGCGATTGACCAGTCGCTGTTTGATAAGATTTATGGCGAAGGTGCTGTAAAAAATGAAAAAGAATTCAGACAGAAAATTCAGGAAGAAGCCGAAAAAATGTATGAGCGTGAAACCGATAACCAGATGGTGAATGAAGTGGTTGAAACCCTGATCAAAGAAACCAAATTTGATCTGCCCAACGAATTTCTGAGCAGATGGCTTCATTATTCAAACGAGAAACTGGGTTCGGTGGAAGAAGCTGCAGAACAATTGAAAAAAGAAGAAGACGGTCTTCGTTATCAGCTGATCGAATCAAAGATTGCGGAAGATCACGATCTGAGGGTTGAATATGAGGATGTTGTGAATGCGATCAGAACAGGGATCAGAGGGCAAATGGCGATGTACGGTCAGTTCAATCTGACAGATGATGACATCGAAAGCATCGTTCAAAGTTCTATCAAAAACCAGAACGAAGTCAAAAGAATGAGCGAACAGGTGTTTGCAGACAAACTGAAGAAAGTTTTCAAAGATAATGT
This sequence comes from Weeksellaceae bacterium, assembly GCA_041677705.1. Taxonomy (GTDB): domain Bacteria; phylum Bacteroidota; class Bacteroidia; order Flavobacteriales; family Weeksellaceae; genus Moheibacter. Next base: position 32,840 of record JBAYPM010000014.1, read on the forward strand.
GAAAATGAAGGTCAAAGAAATCAGTTTTGATGATTTTGTCAAACTGATGGAAGAAAAACATGCACACCATCATCAACACGACCACGATCATGGTCATCATGACCATTAAAAAGAACAAATAATTTTATTCAAAAATTTGTGTACTTTTGGTTGAACAATTAAAATTAAAAAATGGATTTAGGTAAAGAATTTAAAAAATATGCAACCGGACATAAGGGAATCAGCAGTCTCCATGTTGATTCTTATGTGCAGAGCATGACCCCTTATATCGTTGAGGAAAGAAAACTGAATGTTGCCCAGATGGACGTTTTTTCACGTCTGATGATGGACAGGATTATTTTTCTGGGCACAGCGATCAATGATGAGGTGGCCAATATCATTCAGGCGCAGTTGCTTTTTTTGGAAAGCGTGGATGCTTCAAAAGACATACAGATCTATATCAATTCACCGGGTGGCGGCGTCTATGCCGGTTTGGGAATTTATGATACCATGCAGATTGTAAAACCCGATGTTTCCACCATCTGTACCGGTATGGCAGCTTCTATGGGTGCCGTGCTGTTGTGTGCAGGACAAAAAGGAAAACGTTCCGCGCTGAAACACTCGAGAGTGATGATCCATCAACCGATGGGAGGTGCCCAGGGACAGGCATCCGATATGGAAATTACTTTGAAGGAAATTCTGAAACTGAAAGAAGAACTGTATCAGATTATAGCCGATCATTCGGGTCAGACCTTTGAAAAGATTCAGCACGACGGCGACCGCGATTATTGGATGACCTCCGCAGAAGCCAAAGAATATGGTATGGTGGATGAAATCCTGCTGCCGGCCAGAGATTAATACAAATAGAAATGAAACCCAATAAGCTGCTCCTTACGCTGTTTGTCATATACTGGACAACAGTGTATGGAGCAAGTTTTATTACGACCAATTCTTTCAAGAACTGGTTCAAACCTTTCTTTCCGACCGGTTATCGGATGTATGCGCCATCCACGACCACTGACTATGATGTGGTTTATGAATTTTATTCAAATTCAGAAATTATCAGAACCGTAAATCTTTCTGAAAAACTCGAAAAAGAAAGAAAAGACTCGATTTGGGATGACAAACGGGTCTTTGTCAAAAGACGGATTTATCTTGAATCGCTCAAAGCATTTGATTACGAATACCAAATGGGGATTTACAAAGAGCTGAAGAAAAAAGCTCCCAATGATTTTGAAAAACGGATTGAAACAGATCCTTATTTGACCAAGATTGCACAAAGTCTCAGAAATTATGTGAAGCTGTATGCTGGAGAAAATCCTGATTTCAAATTTGATTCAGTTGGGATTTCGGCAGTCAGAATTCCGACCGTAATTGCATTTGATCCGGATTATCAAAATGATTTTACTTACAAAGCTGGCAAAGGCGTCTTCTATGTAACTACATATAAGAAAGAGAAATGAAAGAATTCTTTGCGGCAGAACGAAAAATTTTCCCCTCAATCTTTCGGGTGCTAATCGGACTGATTCTGCTTTTTGATCTGGTCTATATGTACCGTTCGGCTTCGATTTTTCTGAATCCCGAACTCAATTCTTTTCTTCCGACTGATAAAATTTCGGCAATCGTCGCTCAAAACAGTGGACTTTTCTTTCTGTTTTACGGATTGATTCTGATTCTTTTTATATTCGGTCTGCTCAGGAATCTGATGTCATTTCTGGTCTTTTGCTGTTATCTGATTTTGTTTCATCTGAGCTATCAGTTTGTGACCTGGGGCGATATCATACTCAAATTCACAATGCTGTTTTTTGTATTTGCAGACAGTTTCAGATTTCTTTCGCTCAACAGAACAAAAGGGAATTATCCGTTTATATCGGTGTTGGCAGTCTGGTCGATTATCCTTCACATTTTTATGGTATATCTGAACAACGCCTATTTCAAGCTGACAGACCATCATTGGCAACAGGGGATTGCGGTTTATTACAGCTTTGCACAGTATGCCCAATTTTCTGACAGTATATTTCATTGGCCGGTTTCAAATCCTTTTTTTTCAAAATCGATTGATTATTTTATAATTCTTCAGCAGCTGCTTTTCGTTCCATTTGTGATTTGGAAAAGGACCAGATATTTAATGCTGATTCTTGCTGCCATAATTCATTTGACCATGATGGTTCAATTTGGTTTGTGGAAATTTGAACTTGCGATTGTTCTTCATTACGGATTTCTGTTGAATGATGAAGAATTGCGCCGCCTGATGCCAATCAAATTCAGGCTGAAATACTTTTCGGCAGACTAAGTTGAATCGACTAAAAGTCACTATCTTTGCAAATCGAATTTAAAATGAAAAATAAATTGGAAGAAGACAAATGTTCATTCTGCGGGAGAGGCAAAAGCGAAGTAAATTTGCTTGTTGCGGGAATTGAAGGACATATATGTGACCAGTGTATTGAGCAGGCCTACGGCATTGTTCAGGAAGAGATTGCATACAAAAGAAGCAAAGACCTGGTCAACCCGCTTCCATTGAAATCGCCAAAAGAAATAAAAAAATTTCTGGACGACTATATCATTGGTCAGGATCATGCCAAAAAAGTTTTGTCTGTTGCGGTTTTCAATCATTACAAAAGAATTCTGAACCCCACCATTGACCGTGACGAAGTTGAGATAGACAAATCAAACGTAGTATTGGTCGGTGAAACCGGAAGCGGAAAAACACTGCTTGCAAGGACAATTGCACGTATGCTCAATGTTCCGTTTGCAATTGTTGATGCCACTGTGCTGACAGAAGCCGGGTATGTGGGTGAAGACGTTGAAAGCATACTGACCCGACTGCTTCAGGACGCAAATTATGATGTGCATCTGGCAGAGAAGGGGATCGTATTTATAGATGAAATCGATAAGATTGCCAGAAAAAGCGACAACCCTTCAATCACCCGTGATGTATCGGGTGAAGGCGTACAGCAGGCAATGCTCAAGATTCTGGAAGGAACGGTTGTGAATGTTCCGCCAAAAGGTGGAAGAAAACATCCGGACCAAAAATTTGTTGAAGTCAACACCAAGGATATACTGTTTATTGCAGGCGGTGCCTTTTCAGGAATTGAAAGACATATTGCAAATCGTTTGAATACCCACATCATAGGCTTCAAAAATGGTGAAATCTCAAGATTATCTGATGATTTGCTTAAGGAAGTAAATGCGATGGATCTGAGATCATTCGGTCTGATTCCGGAGCTGATTGGCAGACTGCCGGTGATCGCAAATCTGAATCCGCTTGATGCAGAAGCGATGAAAAAGATTTTGACCGAACCGAAAAATGCACTGATTAAACAATATGAAAAACTCTTTGCGCTTGACGGCGTAAAACTGACTGTTGGTGACGATGTGCTTGATTATATCGTAGAACGAGCTGACAGTTTGGGCCTTGGTGCCAGAGGTTTGAGATCTGTGACTGAAGAAATTTTTACAGAATTGATGTACACCGTGGATGAACTCCCAAAAGATTTCATTCTGACACGAGAAATGATCGAGAAAGGCCCAAATCTTAAAACTTTGAGCCAATAAAAACCGAATTTATTCAAAATAAATTTTAAGAATTTGAAAATTTATATATATTTGTCCTGATAAATTGTTCTAAACCTGTATAGGAAATTAAAGAATTAATCCAACCTAAATATAATCGAATGAGAACCAACTATTTACCACTTCTAATGGGCTTGAGTCTTTTATCCGGCCTCTGTTTTTCACAAAATGCATTCATTACAGGTACTACACCAATTGAGGTAAAAGCCGAAACATTTGTGTATTTCGGTCAAAATTTTGAATTGACCTCAGGAGCCGATAACGGAACAACTGCTGTGCTTACAAATGCAGGCAACATAAAAGTAGGCGGAACTTTTACAAATGCGAGCGCCTCCGGCGATAATTTTTTAAATACATGGGTAGATAATGATTCTTATGGTCAGGTGATTATAGCTGATCAAGCGCCTGCTGTCGGGTATCTGGCAATGGAGAAAGGAGTTATCAATTCAACTGCATTTTCATGGGGTCAGTTTTCTATACCGTTTAATTTTAGTAGTGCAAACGAAGCAATGACAACTCTTTTTGGTGTTCCTTATTCAAATGGAGTCAACAGATATTATGCATCAATGATGACCTGGAACAATGAGGACGAACCAAGATTTGACCATCTGACATCATCAAGCGCAATCAATCCTACAGATTATGTGATTCTCAACCTGACCTATAACAGCGCAGGCATCAAACCGATTATGGATGGAAATTCAAAACTGACTTACAGAGGTATTCCTTCAAATATCCAGCACACTCCAAATCCGGGAAATACAGGAATGTATCTGCCGGGGACTCCTTGGAGTACATGGAAGGAAATGACCAATACTTACGGTGAGAGATATTCAACTTATATAGATGACCCGTTGAGAAATATATTGACTGAGGATAATTACGGAAAATATATTTATGAATACGGAAATCCTTATACTTCAAATCTGAATTTGGCATATATTGGGATGAATTCTTCAGAAGGTTACGATGATGGTGTTGAAATTGAAAACCTGGCCGGTGTAGGTCAGATCAATTCTGCAAATTGGGTGTATGGAACCGGTCTGACAAACTCAACCATGGTAAAAGCCACTTATAACGGCAGTAATCAATGGGCAGGTGATCCCGAGTCACTGATCGTGAAACCATTTGAACCTTTCCTGATTGTTCTCAGTTTACCTGATGAACAGCCTACCTTAAATTTTACAGACGGTCTGAAAACCTTTGCAATGAATGTTGGCCCGGATGTAGATATGCAGCCGTTCACTGGAAAAACCAATTCGAATCAATCTGACAACCCTGTTGCTCAGGACGGATTCTATCAGAACGATTTTTATCAGTTGAGATTGAAACTGTATGACGAAGAAGGAAACGAAACCGGAAATCGTGTCATCATTGTTGTAAGCGGTGAGGTTGAAAATGAAGTTCCAAACAGTTATGAAGCAGAATACTTTGATTTTGCTGGCAGCGGATTCTATCTTGCTCAGGAAAGAGCGGACGGTGGTCATGTGACTGCTTCACAAAGAAGAATGGATATCAATGCAGTGAATGTTGACTATGTAGGAAAACCGATTCCAATGCTGTTTGACAGAACTGAAGGAGACAATACTTCATACAAAATCAAAGCAGAACTGTTTCAGGGAAGTATCTTTAACAAACTCAAAAACGAGAATGAGAATTTTAACGACGGGAATACTTTCTTTATTTATGATAATGATACCGATCAGCTGGCTGAAGTGAAAAACGGCTCAGTATTCAATATTGATCCGATTCCGCTGAACGGACAGAAAAACAGATATGAAGTTTATTGGAACGAAGGTCCATCCGGTAAAGGAATGGGCACCAATGACGAACTTGCATCAGCAACCATTATCTACAGAGACAATGACTCACATTTTGTGAAGTTCAGCGACAAATGGTCTTCTGCAGAAGTGAAAGTTTACGATTTGAGTGGTAGAAATATTATGACTTTCGATAAAGTCGATACAAAAAATAATTTGGAAATCAAATTGGCTTCGAGAGGTGTTTATGCTGTAAAAATCAAATCAAATACCGGAGAGGTTTACACTCAAAAAATCATTAAATAAGACCAACAACCTAAAACTATAGATTGATGAAAAATAGAATATTATTAACTCTGCTTATAATTATGCTACCGGTTATTGACCTTTTTGCACAGGTTCCGCCACCACCTGATTATGGTGAAGATGCTGGAACACCCGGGACACCGAGTACACCTATTGATCAATATGTAATCTTGCTGATTGCTGTCGGATTTATTTTCGCAGGATATTATCTGTTGAAACATAAAAAATTGGTCAGTCAGTAATTTGAGCAAATTTTATAACAATATTATGCCCTTTCTTTTTTCGGAAAGGGCTTTTGTTTTTTGACTCAACTGAACTGAATGAATACAATCTGACAATGAACATTGCTAATATTCATAGGTGACAGGTGAATTTCAATGAATAAATTTTATGTAATTTTGAACAAACATTTTAAACAATGAAGAACTTAATTTTTGGAATCATGCTGCTGACTGCACCGGTTGTTTTCGGTCAGTTTAAAATCAGCGGTGAAATTAAAAACTATTCAGAAAAACCTGTAATGGTCAGAATGAACAAGGGAGCCGGAGACAAACTGGTCAATCGAGTGGAGACCGATAAGAATGGAAAATTTTCGATCAATATACCACAGAAATACAGCGGTATTGTCAGTCTGACCAATCTGCAAAGATCATCAACTATCGAAGTGCTGACCGACAATGAAGATGTAGATCTGACCGCAGCCTATGCACCCGACGGTACTTTCAAAGAAATCGTTTTTAAAAAGGGAGCAAATGCAATTGGTTTTCAGAATTACCAAAGCTTTCAAAATCTGAATGATTTAAAGAATAATATTTTTCCTTTGCTCAAATCCCAATATGATTCGAGTGACGAATTTTATCAGGCAATTACAAAAGAAGAAGCCAGGATTTCAAAATTAAATCCTGCGGTTGAACTGCCGTTGCTTAAATATTATTCGCAGGTGAGCGAGTTGGCTAATGCACAGGTAGACAACAAATCAACAGGTGAAATCTATACCAACAAAATTCTGAGCAGATTGAATCGGGACAACGATTATCTGGAAGGAAGCGGATATCTTTCAACCCTGGTGCTGAATTATTTCAGATATTCAATCATCGGAGCAACCAGCCAGGAAGAAATCAATTCAACCGTTGAAAAGGAGATCGATCATTTGCTCGAAGTTTCAGATATAGAAACACCACGCGGACAGAATGTGCTTTCTGCTATCTTTATGGTGCTTCCAAAAGAACAGTTTGGCAGCCTGCTTGAAAAATATTATTCAAAAGCAAACAATCTGACCTGTGAGATCACTGAAGAACTGAAATCAAATCTGGCCGCTCACAATATGACCGTTGGCAACAAAGTGCCTGATATCAAATTCAAAGAAGCTGTGAAGGGATTTAAATCGCTATATGATGTGAAGGCAAACCAAAAAATCATCGTTTTCTGGGCGTCGTGGTGTCCGGCATGCAGAGATGAAATGCCATTTATCAAGGAATATTATCAGACATTCAAAAAAGAAGGTGGTGAAATTGTAGCCATCTCGCTTGACTTTGATCAGAACGAATTTAAAAATGCAACAAAGGATTTTGATTGGCTCAATTATACCGAACTGTCTCAATGGGATACTCAGGGAGTTGAAGAATTCGGAGTCAGCTCGACACCGACACTTTTCCTGGTTGACAAAGACAACAATCTGATCAAAAAAGCAAGTCATATTTCAGAATTGCTTGAAACCAAATAATCACATTACAGTTTTTTTGAATTGATGAATGAACTGATCAAAATAAGCTTATGCCGAGGATTATTAACTTTCATGACATTTATGACCGACAATGGTTTGAGGACACGCTTGATGTGATTCAGGAAAAATTTGAGATTGTTCCGTTTTCCGAAATTAAAGATTTTTTCAAAGGAAAGCCAACCGCCAAAAACACGGTACATCTGACAGTTGACGACGGTCATATTTCTACCTATACACTGATTTATCCGGTGCTCAAAGAGAGAGGGCTGACCGCTTCAATTTTTGTATCACCAAAAGTAATCAGAGATCGTACAAATTTCTGGTACCTTGAATCGGCAGAATATGACAAACAGAAACTTCGTGAATGCATCTCAGAAGTTTTGAATCTGAAAATTGAAAAACTGAATGGACTTTATCCCCGAACTGTGATGAAAACCCTCCAGCTCGATCAGAATTGGGAAATCATTGAACGCTACCGTCAAAAATTTAATGAACCGACCAGAGAATGTCAATACATTCATCCGGATCAGCTGATCGAACTCGAAAAATCCGGCGTTTTTGATATTGGCGCACATACCATGAACCATCCGATTTTGGCAAATGAAACTGATCGGATTTCAAATTTTGAAATTGCAGAATCGGTTCACTTGCTGTCTGAAATGCTGGACAGAGAAGTCGATACTTTTGCTTATCCGAACGGAAGCCCGATATTGGATTTTGGCAAAAGAGAAATGAATTTTGCAAAAGACTCCGGAATCAAATACGCATTTTCATTTTTGTTCAAAGATTTGAAAAGAAATGACGATTTTCTTTCGATTCCGAGATACGGTCTTCATCAGGGTGACAAAAATTTCATCAGAAAAAAACTGACTTACGGACCAATTTGGGAACCGTTGAAAAGAATGTTTTTTTCAAACGAAGACAAATACAGAAAAGAAATAGCCAAAAAACTTCAACTATAAAAACCACCAATGACCGATATAATCATTAAATCATTTAACCGGACTTTTTATTTAGACCGTTGTTTACAAAGTATTTACCGTTTTGCGAAAGGTGATTTTAATGGTATTGTTCTCGATGACGGCACGCCGGATAAGTATCTCAATAAAATCAGAGAAAATTATTCGGAAATTGAAGTTAGATTGTCAGAGCCACACGATTTCAAAATTCAGTCAATCAAAGAAAATATTGAAACCAGAAAAGAAATTGATGGTTTTCAAATTCCGATTCGTTTGTGGTATGATTCGATTCAAAATGCTTCGGGTTATGTGTTTGTAAATGAAGATGATGTCTGGCTTACAGAAGAAATCGATTTGAACCGGAGAGTTGATGGTTTACTGATGAAATACGACAAAGATATTTCTGATAAAATGACAAAAATTCTAACTGACAGAGAATTGCCGAAACGGTTAAAACAAGGAGCCGAAGAATCAAAGGATAAATATGAAACCACTGAAATTTATCAGAAATTAGAAAAATTACTGATTAATTCGAGCAAAAATGGATAAGAAAATTACCGTTATCACACCGACTTACAACCGGGCACATACGCTGGATCGGGTATATCAGTCTTTGGTGAATCAAAGCTTTAAAGACTTTATTTGGCTGGTGATGGATGACGGTTCAACCGATCATACGAAAGATCTGATACAGAAATTTAAAGAAGAAAATCAAATTGAGATTGAGTACCATTGGCAGGAAAATCAGGCAAAATTTCACACGGTTTTTGATGGCGTGAAAAAAGTGAAATCACCTTATTTTGTGATTTGGGATTCTGACGATGCTTTTCCGGAAGATTCTTTAGAGATTTTATATGGGAATGTGGTACAACTACCCAAAGATGAGAAGTTTATGACCGTAACCGCTTTGTCGGCTAAGGAAGATGGAAGTATTGTGGGAGATAAATTTCCTTATGACATTTTCGATGGATCTGTTTTGGAGATGAGATACAAATACAAAGTGAAAGGGGATAAAAATGGTATCTTTATCACCGAACCTTATTTGCAGGTTCTGGATTTATTAGATTTAAATCAATTCGAAAAAGGAGTGTATATTCCTTATAGTGTTTTCTATAATTTATATGATTCTTTGGGCTACAAAACGCGTTTTATCAATAAAGTGGTTCGTTACTATTTATTTGATGAAGCCGATGGAGCCTCGGTTTCCAGTACAAGAACCCATGGTAAAAACCGATATGGTTTGATGGTCGGGTACCTTTCTTTTGTGAACGATTATGGTATCAAATTGATGAAATATCCAAAAGCACTGATTAGAAACCTGATTGGATATCAAACTTATGCTTTTAGTTCTGGAAGAAATTCAAGGCAAGTTTTAAATGATTTGAAGAGATTTAAGCCATTAGGAATTTTATTATTACCTCTTTCATATCTTTATAATAAGTTCAAATTTTGAAAAAGAAAATCCTTTTTATCTACTATAAGCTAAATCGTCCCGGCGGAATTGCCAGGGTTCTGACTAATTTGGTCAATGAATTGGTTGAATTTTATGATATAACTATTTTGATATTGATAGAGGATAAAACAACTTTTTATCCGTTGGATGAAAGAGTGAAAATCGTTTCTGTGAATTCTTATGCACATCCGGCGTTTACAATTGGTTGTGTTGGAATTAATAAGTATTTTTCATGGATTCCCAAAAAACAAAATATAAAAGGTTATTTATATGATTTTGGCGCTTACTGGGTTTTGAATAAGTGGTTGAAATCAAATTATAAAAATTACGATACTATCGTGACATGTATGTACAAACTGTCCATTGGAGTTTCAGCGAAAAGTAAATTTGCTGTTAAAACTATCGCTTGGGAGCACACCGATTATCATGTGGGTGGTGTTGTTTTTAATAACCTAAGAAAAATATATTTTAAAAAAGCAAAAAATATAGTAGCCATAAATTTGCCTTCCTATCGGTTTTATAAAACCCTTAATCTCAATACCCATTTGATATACAATGTAGTAGGATCTCCATTTGAGGAAGCTGAATTTAAAGATTCCAAGCAAAACCGAATCATCTTCGTGGGAAGATTGGACAAAGAAAAAAATGTAAAAGACATTCTGGATATTTTTGAATTTTCAAAATTACCTCAGGATTGGAGATTGGATATTATTGGGGAGGGTTCTGAAAAGAAAAATTTAGAAAATCAAGTAAAAAATTATACCAAAAAAAGTCAGATTAATTTTCATGGAGCCCTCCAAATAGATCAGATCATTAACTTTTATCAAAATTCAAAAATATTTGCTTTTACCTCAATAAAAGAAGCACTTCCCACTACTTTAATTGAAGCCATGATGTGTGGCAATGCATTACTAACCTACGACTGCAATTATGGACCATCTGATATAATTAATGAGAAAAATGGTTTTTTAATTCCTTTGCATAATAAAAAAATGTTCATTGAAAAACTTGAATATCTTACACATAATCCGGAAGCATTAAGTGAATTAATGAAATCCAGTTATAAAGAATCAAAAAAATGGAAAAAAGATAAAGCCATAGAACAGTGGAAAGAAATTTTATAAAACTTATTTACTTCTTTTGAAAAAGAAAATCCTCATACGAATCGGTTCATTGCGACACGGCGGAGCAGAAAAAGTACTGGTGACTTTTTTGAAAAACCTTCCTGCCGACAAGTATGAAATTGATTTATTGCTGAATCTTTATTCCGGGAAATATCTTTCTGAAGTTCCCGGCTGGATCAATATTTTGTACCTGAACAAAGGCGAAATGATTACCACCAACCGGATTCAGGATATCCCCCAAAAAGCTTTTCGGGTGATTTATCAGAAAACTCTAAAAACTTTTCCGAAATTGCTTTATAAATATATTCTTAAAAATAAAAAATACGATATAGAATTTGCGGCCATTCAGGGAATGGGAACTGATATTTTGAATTCTCCCAATAAAAATTCAAAAAAAATAATCTGGATTCATAGCGATTTAAGAAAATCAACGTATCACACTTATTTGGATGATGACTTGAAAGCTTTTTTTAGATTTGATAAAATCATGGTGATTTCAAAACAGATTCAGCTGGATTTTGAAAATATGGCACAGAATGAGAATCAAAAATCGAGAATTGTCAGAATCTATAATCCTCTCGATACCGATGAAATTTTAAATAAATCTGAAATCCGTCAAAAAACCTATCAATTTGATTCTGAAATACCGGTTTTTGTTTCGATAGGTACAATTTATCCGACGAAAGGATACGACCGTTTGTTGAAAGTTCATAAAAAATTACTCGGTGAAGGTCTCAGACATAAATTATTGATTTTGGGCGACGGTTATGATTTTGAAAATATCAAAAACCTCAAAACCGAATTGGGACTGGACAAAACCGTAACCATGCTTGGCTTTGCAGACAACCCCTATCCGTATTTGAAACAGGCTGACTTTTTTGTGCTGTCTTCGAGATACGAAGGTTTTCCGACTGTTTTGTATGAAGCAATCACTTTGACCAAACCGATCATTGCAACCGATGTTTCGGGCGTACGCGAAATGTTGAATGACGGCGAATTAGGATTGATCGTCGAGAATTCTGAAGATGGAATTTATGAAGGAATGAAACGATTTCTGACCGAACCTGAAACAGTTTCTGACTATCAAAACAAAATTGTTAAATTTACACAGCCGTTTTCACTTGAGAATTCGGTCAAAAAAATTCAGGAAATTATAGACCAGCTCTAATGCCGACTTTGATTCAACAGGACTGCTACAGAAAGACCGGAAAATACAGCACCATTTTCTACTGGAATGTTTGTTTTGATCCGGGACTGAAATTTTTGTACTGGTTGAGAAAAGCCCAAAAGACTTCCGCCAAAAGTCCGATCGGAATTTTTAACCGGCTGATGCTGAGAAGATATCAGATCAAATTCGGTTTTCAAATTTCCGCCAAAACCCAAATCGGAGGCGGACTCTATCTTGGTCATTGGGGAACTGTGGTCGTCAATCCTAAAGCCAAAATCGGAAAAAACTGCAATCTGGCGCACGGCGTCACTATCGGTCAAACAAACAGAGGAGAAAAGACAGGCGTTCCTGAAATCGGTGATGATGTTTGGATTGGAGCCAATGCTGTGATTGTCGGCGGTATCAAAATCGGAAACAATGTGCTGATTGCGCCCAATACATATGTCAACCAGGATGTGGAAAGCGACTCGATTGCAGTCGGCAATCCGATGACTGTCATCAAAAATGAAAAAGCAACCGAAGGTTATCTAAACAATAAGGTATGAGTGATGCCCAAAAAGGATTGTTTGTGATTTCGCTCGACTTCGAACTGTTTTGGGGAATCCGCGACAAATACGGTTTTGACACTTACGGTCAGAATGTGCTCGGCGTTTGGGAAGTGATTCCGAAGATGCTTGAACTTTTTGACAAATACGGTATTCATGCAACCTTTGCCACCGTCGGATGTATGTTTTCTGAGAATTATGATGATTTAATAAAATTCATTCCCGATCAGAAACCGACTTATACCGATCAGAATCTTTCGCCTTTCAACGGATATACCGATGATTCGGTTCAACATGATCCAAAATATTACTTCGGAAAAAAACTGATTCAACTGGTCAGTGAAAATGAAAATCATGAAATCGGCACCCATACTTTTTCGCATTATTACAGCTTGGAACCCGGTCAGACAAAAGCTCAGTTTGAAGCTGATATTGATGCTGCGGTTAAAATTGCAGAATCAAACGGAATCGAATTGAAAACCCTTGTATTTCCGAGACATCAGATCAATCCCGAATATTTGAAAATTCTTCCGTCAAAAGGAATCAATATTTATCGAGAAACCGAAAAATCATGGTTTCATTCTGCACAGCGCGGCGCCGATGAATCAATACTGAAAAGGGGTTTCAGGTATCTTGATTATTTTTTTTGGATGGGCAGTCATCACTGTCAGGATATAGATGAACTGAAAAATGGAGAACTGTATTCAGTCAGAGCCGGCAGATGGCTCAGACCTTATAAAAAATCGGAAAGAAGATTTGATTTTCTGAAAATCAGAAGGATTAAAAAACAGCTTGATTATGCCGCAAAAAACAGAAAGATTTTTCATCTGTGGTTTCATCCGCATGATATGGGTATCAACCGTGAAATCAATTTTCGGATGCTTGAAGAAATCCTGATTCATTACAAAAATCTGAATCTGAAATACGGAATCCAGAGTTTGAATATGAAGGAAGCAGTCGAATTATACAAACAGAAATATGAGTCTTAAAGTCGTGATGCTGACCGGTCAGGCTGTGTCATCCGGATATATGTACAACGGCCTTTCAAAAGATATTGAAATCGAAAAAGTGATCCGCGAACAGCCCGTTCCGATGAAAACCATCATGAAAAATCGTGCAAAAAAACTCGGCTGGATCAATGTGTCCGGTCAGATTGCTTTCGGTTTGCTGCTGTTGCCCATCATTAGGAGATTTTCAAAAAAAAGAAAGCAAAAGATTATAAAAACATTAGGACTAAGCGGTGCCGAAATTCCGGCCGAAAAACTGATTGAAGTTCAAAGTGTGAATTCTGAACAATCAATTCGTGTTCTTAAGGAAATCAACCCCGATGTGGTGGTGGTCAACGGTTGCAGAATTGTTTCTCAAAAAACCCTGTCGGCTGTCGATGCTGTGTTTATCAATACACACGAAGGCATCACGCCACGTTATCGCGGAATCCATGGTGCTTATTGGGCGCTTGTAAACCGTGATTTCGAAAATTGCGGTGTGACCGTTCATCTGGTTGACAAAGGTGTGGATACAGGCGGAATTCTGTATCAGTCGATTGTAAAACCCGAAAAGAAAGATAATTTTACGACCTATCCGTATTATCAGACAGCTGCGGGAATCCCTTTGATGAAAAAGGCGATTGAAGATGTTGAAACCGGAAATTTAAATACAGTCGAACCGCATTTGGAGAGCCGGATTTGGTATCATCCGACTTTGGGTCAGTATCTTTGGAATTATTTTACAAAAGGAGTCAAATAATTGAATTCAAAAAAGAAAATATACTTTTTGCTGCCGGGCCTTACTTTTGGAGGTGCCGAAAGAGTGATTTTTACTTTGTGCAATGAATTGAATCGTGATAGATTTGAACCTGTTCTGGTTTTGTTCAGCAAAGAAGGAATGCCGATTGAATTCCTCAAAGCCGATGTAAAAGTGATCGATCTGAAAATCAGTCGGATCAGAAAATCTGTTTTTTCAGTCATTAACCTGATCCGAAAAGACAAACCCGATATTGTTTTTGGCGGTTGGGGAGAGGTGAGTGCGCTGTTGTCGCCGATCGTTCCGCTGTTCAGAAAAACAAAATTTGTGGCAAGAGAAACCAATGTGGTCAGTCACCATGTCAACCGCAGTGAGATCAGATTTCTGTATCGGTTTTACAATAATTTTGATCAGATCATCGCTCAGTCTGATGATATGCAAAACGATCTGATTGAAAACTGGAATGTGAAACCAAGCAAGATTGTTAAAATCAACAATCCGGTTGATATTGAAATGATTCAGTCCAAAATGAAAACTGACAAACAGCTTTTCTCTACTGAATTCAAAAATGTAATTGCCATCGGAAATCTGACCAATAGAAAGGGTTTTGATCTTCTGCTCGATGTTTTTGAAAAACTGAAAAACGAACCGATCCGGCTGTATATTTTGGGTGACGGTTCGGATCGTGAAAAATTACTGACCAAAAAAGAAAATCTCGGATTGGACAAGGTTGAGTTTTCCGGAATCAAAAAAAATCCGTTCCCGTATCTTTATCAGTCCGACCTTTTTGTGCTTTCGTCACGCTATGAAGGTTTTCCAAATGTTTTGTTAGAAGCGGGTGTTTGCGGAACTTATTCGTTGGTAAATGACTGTCCGGGCGGTATCACCGAAATTATAAGAGAAACAGTCAATGGGGAAATTTGTGAAATTACACAAATCGAAAAATTCTCTGAAAAGATCAAAGAACTTGTCAGTTTAAATTTTGACAAAGAATCAATCAGTGAAAGCATACGATCGAGATTTTCAAAAGAAATCATCATTGGTAAATACGAAAAACTGTTTGAAAATTTATAGCCGATGATTAAAGTTTCAGTCATAGTACCGGTTTACAACACCCGAGATTATCTTGAAAAATGTCTGGATTCTCTGGTCAATCAGACTTTGGCTGAAATTGAAATCATAGTGGTCAATGATGGTTCAACCGATGATTCTCAGCAGATCATCGATCGATATACTGAAAAATACAATCAGATCAAAAGCTTCATAAAGGAAAACGGAGGTTTGAGCGATGCGCGAAATTTTGGAATTGACCGGGCAACGGGCGAATACATTGGTTTTGTGGACAGCGACGATTTTGTTTCAGCCGAGATGCTTGAAAACATGTATAAAAAGGCAATCGAACACCGGGCTGAAATTGTTCTTTGCGATCTGGAAAAAGTTGACCATGACGGAAAAGTATTTAGAGATTTGCCACAATCACCGCAATTGCCCGAAAAAATTGAATTGGAAAAGGATTTCACTCTTTTTGGTGAAATGAGCTGTTTTGCCTGCAATAAAATTTTTCACAGAGAGCTTTTTAAAAACCACAGATTCAGAAAAGGAATTCATTTTGAGGACGTTGAGCTGATTCCGCAACTGGTTTTGGAATCAAAAATAATATCAAAAATCAATCAGCCGTTTTATAAATATTTTGAACGGCAGCAGTCGATCAGTCGGACCCATAACGAAAGAGGACTCGACATGTTTGTTGCGGTCAATTCGGTCAAAGAAGCATTTGAAAGCAGCAGTCAAAAAGATTTTGTCAAAGAATGGAAACGTTTTTTTATTCTTCAGGGATACTATTCGTTTTTGGCTTATGTTGCTTATGTTCAGGATAAAAAAATCAGACATCAGCTGATTGAAAGATTGAAATCTGAATTACAGGAAAATCAAATTTCGAAATCTGAAATCTTAAATTACAAACGTTTCAATCGGAATTATTTGTTTTCTTTGCCATTGAAAAAGCAGGTTTTTTATCTGCTGAGCCTGTTAAGTTTCAAATTAATTGAATCCGGTCCGAGATGAGTTTTATATACAATTTTCTGATTTTTTTAATTCTGATTTCGTCGATTTACGAATTTGTTTCTGACAATCCTCCAAGCAGAACCTGGTTCAGGGTCATTATTTTTATGATGATTATGACCGCCGGTCTTGCCTACGGAATCAGCCCCGACTGGGTTGCCTACTGGCAGGCTTTTGAAGCATCGGCTCAGCGTTCTTTTAAGGAGTTGGGAGAAGTGGCGGTTTCGACCGATATGGAGATCGGTTATATATTTTTTAACAAAATTGTGAGTTTCATCGGGTTGGGTTATGGCAGTTTCACGCTTATACTGGCATCCATTGCGCTTTCGCTCAAATCGAGCAGTATATTCAAATACAGCGGATATGTTTTTCTCGGATTGCTGATGTACACCATTCCGACTTATTTTTTTGAAGAACAGGTGCACGTCAGACAGGGGATGGCAAATGCGATCATGCTGTTTTCGGCAAGATATATTGTTGAGCGAAAATTCTGGAAATTCTTTATTTGTTTTGTGATTGCTTTTCTTTTCCACAAAGCAGTTATAGCGTTTTTCTTTGCTTATTGGATTGCGGTTTTGAGATTTAACAATGCAACCATCATACTGATTGTCGGTCTGACTGTGGTCGCAAATATTGTTGGTCTGAATGCAGCGATAGACGGTCTCCTTCGTTTGCTTCCGTTTGGGGTGGGCGATACCTACAGCGATTATGCAAATGAAACCTGGGAAGGCGGGGTGTTGGGCGATGTCGTCAAGGTGCTCACGGTTCTGGTCATTCTGATTTTTAACAATGCGACCGTAAAAAGAGATGATTATTTTTCATATTTTAGAAATATTTTCCTGTTTGGTGTCATTCTGTATTTTTTCTTCGGTAGGGGCATTTTCTCTTCCAGACTTCCGGGATTTTATACCGTCTATATCATTTTTGTGATTCCGAGAATAATCAAAGCATTAAGATACAGCCCGATGTTTAAAAATCTGATGTTTATTTCATTCACCGTTTATACCATATTACTTTATGTGAATTTTTACAACAACTGGGGAAGCAAATCCGGTTTTGGTCAATACAAAACATCTTTGTACAAATGGGCGCCTTATGGCTTTTTTCAGTCAAAATAATTTAAAATTTAAGTTTTGAAAGATTTGGTTTCGATAATTACACCCTGTTACAATTCCGAAAAGTACATCGAGGAAACCATCCATTCGGTGGTCGGTCAGAGTTTTGGCGATTGGGAATGGTGGATTATTGATGACTGTTCGATCGACAATTCGGTTGAAATTATAAAAAAATATACTTCAGACCCCAGAATTCATTTGATTGAACTCAAAAAAAATTCAGGTGCAGCAGAAGCCAGAAACAAAGGACTTGAAAAAGCAGGAGGCAGATACATCACATTTATCGACAGCGACGATTTGTGGCTGTCTGATTTTCTTCAGAAATCAGTGGATTTTCTGAAAAATAACAAAGAAGAATTGGTCTATGCCTCATACAAAAGAGTGGATGAAAAACTGAAACCCATGCTGTCAGATTTTATTGCTGAAGACCATATCGATTACAACCGTATGCTGTACAATTGTCCGATTCCGATGTTGACTGCAATGTACGACAGCCAAAGAATCGGTAAGATCATGATTCCGGAAGTCCATCTGAGAGAGGATTACGCAATGTGGATCAGGGTTCTGGAAAAGATTCCGATGGCAAGAGCGATTGAGGAGCCTCTTGCGATTTACAGAATCAGAAAATCGTCTTATTCAAGAAATAAGCTTCAGATATTAAAGAAACAATTTGATGTTTATTATAAGTTTTTAAATTTATCTTTGCCCAAATCAGTCTATTTTACATTTCACTGGATACTGAACGGAATCAAAAAGTATGAAAGACTTAAGCTTGGAAACAATCGCTAACCTCATCGGATACTCTTCTTTGTATCTGAAGGTTATACTTTCTTTTTCAATTTCTTTTCTGCTCTGTTTTACTGCAATTCCAAAAATCATAAAGGTTTCTTATCGAAAACAGCTGATGGCGGTTCCCGGAAAAAGAAGTTCGCACAAACAGAAAGTTCCGGTTTTGGGCGGTGTTGCAATTTATTTTGCAATCACAGTGGTCAGTTGCATCTTCAGCCCCGAAATGCTTTTCAAAGTCAGATTTTTTCCGGCTGCACTGGTGCTGCTGTTTTTTATTGGTCTGATGGACGATCTTTTGATGGTCGCACCACGAAAAAAATTGTATGCCCAAATCATCGGCGCACTGATGATTGTGGTCGGATCAGACATCAGAATCGAAAGCTTTTTTGGTCTGCTCGGCGTTTATGAGCTGCCCTATTTGGTCAGTGTGATTTTTACTGTATTTACAATTGTGCTGATCATCAATTCATACAATCTGATCGACGGAATTGACGGTTTGGCGGGAAGTGTGGGTATTTTGATTTCAACTTGTTTTGTATTTATTTTCTTCAGACTTTTTGATTACCAGATGGGATTTCTTGCCATTTCTCTTTTGGGTGCACTGCTTGCTTTTCTGTATTTCAATCTGTCGAATGAATCAAAAATATTTATGGGCGATACCGGTTCAATGGTGGTCGGATTTCTGATTTCGTTTATGGCGATCAAATTCATGAATCTGTCGTCAATGCCCTGGGTGATGATCAAAAGCGCGCCTGTGGTTTCGATTGCAATCCTCATCGTTCCGATTATCGATACGCTGAGTGTGATCATCATCCGGCTGATGAAAGGCGGCTCACCACTCAAAGCGGACAAAAACCACATCCACCACAGAGTACTCAGATTAGGTTTCAACCATATTCAGACTACCCTGATTATTTTCGCATCCAATGTGCTGCTGATCGCTTTCGGTTATCTCATCCGACAACTGAATATCAATCTGATGCTGATTCTGCTGATCTTTGCTGCATTGCTATTGTCGTATCTGCCGCTTGTGCTGGTAGAATTTGTGAAGAAGAGAAAAGGACTGAATATTGAAAATCCCGTATAATTTACAAAAACCTTTATATTTGCAATCTAAATCAACAGACTTGAACCCCAATAAACTCTATATTTTTGCAGGCTTTATAGCTTTTATGTTGACTTCCTGTATTCCGCTGAAGGATATCAAATATATTCAGCCGGATGAGAAATTGAAACTGAACGAATTTGGCAAAATCGAATTCAACCGGCCTGAATATCATCTGCAGATCAATGACATCATTAACATCAAAGTGGCGACCCGAAAAGGTGTCGAACTTGAGGAATTGTCTGAATTTACAATTACACCTTCTCAAATTTCAGGCAATCAAAACAACATTTCTACCGGTCGCGGTGTACGAATTCAGGAAGACGGAAATATTGAACTTCCGAGAATCGGAAAGATTCAGATTATGGATCTGACGCTTGATCAGGCAAGAAAAAAGATCGAAGCCGAGTTTTACAAGATTTATGAGGAAACTGCTGCCTACATAGAAGTGAATATTTCTGGTATCAGTTACACCATAGTGGGCGAATCCGGATCGGGCAATTATTTTGTTCAGAATTATGAACTGAATCTTTTGGAGGCATTTGCAAGAGCGGGTGATTTATCGCCGGTTGCAGACAGAAACCATATTCAGATTCTGAGAACCACACCCGAAGGAACACAAAGGGGGGAAGTGGATATCACCAAAGAATCGGTGATGAATTCTGAATTTTTTTGGGTGCAGCCAAACGATATCATCATTGTGAATCCGAGAAGACAGAAACAATGGGGTATCGGTATCAATCCGGTTCAGACCATGACCACCATTTTTGGAGGGATTGCCGCTGTGGTGGGGATTTACTTCTTCTTTAAAAATCTATAATTGAAAAATCCGGATTGATAATGAGCGACACTAACAACACGATTAAATCGGTTTCTGAAAAGACAAAAAGGAACAATCCGTTCTTTTTTGACATCGAACGCTTTTTATACAGGATTACCTCAAACTGGCTGCTGTATCTGATTGCAATCATCTTTGCAATATTTATTGTAACCTACATCAACAATTGGCATCTGGATAGAGTTTACAGAGCCGAATCCACTTTTAATATTTCATCGAGATCGACCGGAAATACTAATATGGGAAGCAATTCGATCAATTTTATCTGGGGCGGGAACAGCGGGAAATCAGATATATTGACACAAGTGCTTCAGTCAAGAACACATTCCTACAATGTTGCGAAAAAGATTGAGGCTTATGTCTCATACTGGGAGGAAGGCACATTGAAAAAGTCAAATTCACATCGTGATCTTTCACCGTTTCTGGTAAAAATTGATACGTTGCACAACCAAACCATTGGAATTGAGCTTCAGATTAAAAAACGAGATGACAAAACCTTTGAAATCATCCCACTGACAAACCTTCTGTCCAATCAGGTTTACAATTACGCTCAGGATACGGTTTATGACAGAAATGTAAAAGTCGAATTACCAAAGACTGCAAAATTTGGCGAATGGATCGAACATCCTGATTACAGATTCAAAATTATCCCAACCAAAAGATTCTTTAGCCCGAGCGATAAATATTCGTTCGTGCTGACCAATTTGGATGTGGCGACCAATCGGGTGAGAAACGGAATCAGTGTGGATCCGGTCGATAAGGGGAGTTCGGTGCTTATTTTGTCTAAAACGGCTTATACACAGCAGGAGGCGATAGATGTAATCAACAATTCGCTCAATCTGCTCAGCAAAAACGAACTGGAGGAAAAAAACCTGGCTGCAAGACGGACATTGGATTATATCGGCGAGCAAATAGGGATTGTAAAAGCAAAGGTCGACAGTTCTTCGCAAGAATACCAGAAACTTCAGAAAGACACTAAGATTTATGATTTCACCGGCGAAAAAGGTGAAATATTGGCAAGTGTGAAAGAACTTGAAAAACAAAGAGTTTCTTATCAGGAAAAAATCAAATTGCTGAACTCGGTGAGCAACAATGTCTATCAGTCGGGGACTCAGGGAATGATGGATCTTCAGGTTTTCGGATTGGATGAATCCAATTTTATAAGCGAACTCGGAATATTGAGAGGTCTTGAACTTCAGAAGGAAAACCTAAGGATGCTTTACAAAGAAGGTTCGAGAGAAATCATTGAAATTGACTCGAAAATTGCTGAATCAAAATCAAATATCCAGAGGTTGATCGGAAGCAGCCGCGACCGCCTGAACAAGGAGCTGGGCAGCATCAATCAGGAATTGAGAAAATACGACAGCAAGGCTTTTAAACTTCCTGAACAGGAAAAACAGTTTTTGGATGTGGCAAGAGGTTTTTCTGTCAATGATGAATTGTACAATCAGTTGCTGTCCCAATACAGCCAGGCTGAACTTCAGATCGCTTCAAATATTTCGGATATTACTGTCATTGATTATGCAAAATATCTGGGTCAGTCACCTATATCGCCCGACAAACGGACCAATCTGATTGCGGCTATCGCACTTGCATTTATTTTCCCGACTCTGATTCTGTTTGCAAGAGAGATTTTGGACACAAAGATCAAAGGCATTCAGGATATTGTCAAAGTGACGCATATACCGCTGATTGGCGTGATCGGGAACAGCTTTGAAGACAATCCGGTGGTCGTTCTTGACAAACCGAAATCGAGCATTTCAGAAGCTTTCAGAGCTGTGAGGAGCAATCTGCAGTTTTTGTACAAAACCAACAACAAAACACAAAACAGAACCATACTGGTTACTTCTTCTATCGGTGGTGAAGGAAAAACCTTTATTTCAATGAACATCGCTACTGCATTGGCAATCAGCGGAAAGAAAACCATACTGATCGGTATGGATATGAGAAAACCAAAGATTTTTGATGAATTTGAACTGAACAACAAGATTGGGCTTTCAAATTATCTGTCAGGCAATGCGGAACTCAATGATGCGATTCAAAAAACAAAGGTTGACACGCTGCATATCATCACCGGCGGACCGATTCCGCCCAATCCTTCCGAACTATTGCTGTCCGATACGCTCAAAGAAATGATTGATACATTTAAATCAGACTATGATTTTATTGTATTGGATACCCCGCCGGTCGGTCTGGTGGCAGACGCTTTCGATCTGATGAAATATGCGGATGCAAGCCTTTATGTGGCACGTTATGATTATACATACAGAGGTCTGCTTCATGGAATTTCTGAAAAATACGATGAAGGAGAGGTGAAAAACATAGGTATTGTTTTGAATGATTATCAGTTTAAAGGAGGCTACGGCTACGGTTATGGGTACAGCTACGGCTACGGCTACGGCTACGGATATTTTGAGGAAGACGCAAACTTTGATCCGAGTCTGGTCGGAAAAATCAAACGTTTTCTGAATTTTAAAAAATTCCTGAAAAGAAAGTAATGGCGGTCAAAAACCTTTTTGATTTCCTGCTGGCGCTTTTGCTGCTCCCTTTTTTGATTCCTGTGATTTTTGTTTTGATTATACTGTCCACAGTCGATACCGGTCAGTTTGGACTTTTTACACAAATCAGAATCGGAAAAGACGGAAAACCGTTTCTGATTTTTAAGGTCAGAACGATGAAAGGAGATCAGGAATCTGATATTACAACGCTGAAAACCCATAAGATTACAGCGATCGGAAATTTCATCCGAAAAACAAAGCTCGACGAACTTCCGCAGCTTTTCAATGTGATTTTTGGACAGATGAGTTTTGTCGGGCCAAGACCTGATGTACCCGGTTATGCTGATCAACTCAAAGGCGAAGACCGGCTGATGCTTACAGTCAGACCGGGAATCACCGGGCCGGCGCAGCTTAAATTCAGAAATGAAGAAGAGATTTTGAATCTTCAGGACGATCCGAAGAAATACAATGATGAAGTCCTCTGGCCCGAAAAAGTGAAAATTAATCTGAAATATGTCAAAAACAGAAGTTTTGGTTTGGATCTGAAATACATAGCCGATACACTTTTTAAATCCTGATGATGCCAAAAATCAGTTTGAACGGACTGATTGTATTTGTTCCTCAGATGAATTCGTTTTAAATTTGATGCTTTGATTTTGGAAACCGTCAATATGGAAAACAGTGCAGAAATTAAAGAACTCGAACATGTAAAACTTTTGGTCGATTCATTTTATGAGAAGGTCAGAAAAGATGAACTGCTCAGAGACATTTTTGATGATGTGATTGGTGACCGATGGCCCGAACATCTAGAAAAAATGTATCGTTTCTGGCAGACCGTACTTCTGGATGAAAGAACTTACAGCGGCAGACCCTTTGTCCCGCACATGAATCTGCCGGTCGATCAGGAGCATTTCAACCGATGGCTCAATCTATTTGAGGAAACACTTGAAGAACACTTCTACGGACAAAATGTGGAGGCAGCCAGATGGCAGGCCAATCGAATGGCTCAGATGTTTTATCTGAAAATCAGTCATTTCAGACAGAATACCGCAATCTAAACCATTGACAACTATTATTTGATTTCTGATAAAAAAAGCTTATTTTTGAGCTTTATATTAAATTAGTCTAAATAAAATCAATAAAACAATATGAATACTTCAGATCCCGAAAAAGCACAAGGCCACTGGCTGCTTGCAAAAATGGGAAAGAGAGTTCTGAGACCGGGCGGCAGAGAACTTTCTGAAAAAATGATGGATGCACTTAAAATATCTTCAAATGACGATCTTGTTGAATTCGCACCCGGCATCGGAAAGACGGCTTCTTATCTGATTTCGAAAAAGCCAAAGACATATACCGGCATTGATGCCGATCAGGATGTGGTCAGCCGGTTGACAGCAAAATTGGGAAATGACCATACAAAATTTATTTTGTCAAATGCGGCAAACACAGGATTGGAAGAAAATTCGGCAGACATACTGGTGGGTGAAGCCATGCTGACGATGCATGCAGATCACAGAAAATCAGAAATTGTAAAAGAAGCCCACCGAATCCTAAAAAAGGGAGGTCTGTATGCAATACATGAATTGGGTTTGACCCCTGATTCAATTTCAGAAGAAAATAAAGCTGAAATCAGCAAGAAACTGGCATTGAGCATCAAAGTAAATGCAAGACCGCTGACCCAAAAAGAATGGGAAGACATACTGACTTCAGAAGGTTTTAAAATTAAAGAGGTTTTCACATCGCCCATGCTGCTGCTCGAAAGAAAAAGAGTAGTTGAGGACGAAGGACTGCTCAGATCATTAAAAATCGGATTCAACATACTGACGCATCCGGATGCAAAAAAACGGATACTCGACATGAGGAGCGTCTTTAGAAAATACCGGAACAATATGAATGCAGTTTCAATTATTGCAGAAAAAATATAACATCAAACAAATATAAAATGAATTATACAGCCAAAAGTACAATAGGAGATGTGGTCGCCGCGGATTATCGAGCCGCCACAGTGTTTAACAATCATTCGATCGATTTTTGCTGCAACGGAAATAAGAGCATTGAAGAAGCATGCAAAACAAAAAATATTGACAGTGAGAAACTGCTTGACGAATTGAACAACGCGCTTTCTGATTCATCTCAGAAATCAACCGATTTCAATTCCTGGCCGCTTGATCTGCTTGCAGATTACATTGAAAAGAAACACCACAGATATTGTGAATCGAAAATTACAGAAATCAAACCTTATATCGAAAAGATCAACAATGTTCACGGCGGTCGTCATCCCGAACTGGCAGAAGTTCAGGAACTGTTTGGGAAAACTGCAGGCGAAATGTCGATGCACATGAAAAGAGAAGAGCTGACGCTTTTTCCCTATATCAAAAAAATGGTGAATGCCAAAGAAAAAGGCGAAAAAGTAGAAGCTCCGCGTTTTGGGTCGGTCGAAAGCCCGATTTCAAAAATGATGGACGATCATGACGAAGAAGGAGAGAGATTTAGAAGGATAAAAGAATTGACAAATGATTATACGGTGCCCGAGGACGGATGCAATACTTACAAAGTGACACTTGCGATGCTGAAAGAGTTTGAAGAAGATTTGCATATGCACATTCATTTGGAGAACAATATTCTTTTCCCAAAATCACTTGTGCTTGAAAAAGAGCTGATATAAAATGCCAGACAGCCGAATTCCGGTCTGAAGACTGGGATTCGGTCTTGTTGTAATTGTAATGAGCCAAAAAACCGATTTCGAGTGGAAGACAAAGTAAAACCAATCAAGAGACACAAAGCAATTCAGGGATTCAGCCGTGAACATCATTTCGGCCTTCTGGTCAGCTGGAAGATCAGACAGGGACTTAAAAAAGGTGTTGATTTGAAAAGAATCAAAAGGTTCACTGACTGGTCTTTCAAGATTTATATAAAACCTCATTTTGACGGTGAGGAGAAATTCATGTTTCCGTTACTGGATGATGACGACAAACTCAAGAAGCGCGCAATCGCTGAACACAGAAGGCTTGAACGGCTGTTCAAAGACAAAACCGATATCAATCGGGCGTTAAACCTGATCGAAGAAGAATTGGACGCGCACATCCGATTTGAAGAACGAAATCTGTTCAACAGAATTCAAGAAGTTGCAAATGAAGAACAGCTTCTGAAAATTGAGGATTTTCACAAAGAGATTAAGGAAGTCGAGGAATGGAAAGATAAATTCTGGGAATAGAATCTATACTTTTATTGTATTCTTCAGAAAATTGTGTGTGATCGAATCCTGACTCGTCCTGTGATAGATATAGGTCGGGAGCTTGGTTTTTGAAATTTTCATATTCATGCCAACAGCCCTTTCAAACAAATCTGAATCGGCTCCGATCGGTATATCGCTTAATCCGCCTAAAATCTGCATTGCCTTTTGTTCGATAAAGAAAGTTCCGCCAATGATGCAGTCCGAGAGATGAATCATCCGGCTTGGATTCTTTCTGTCGGGAACATATTCATCTCCGATAATCTTGACACCGCCATGCAGGATTTGAATGCCCGGATATCGGATCAAAATCCGGTTTCTGGTTTCAAGATGATCGTGGCTGTATTCATCGTCCGAATCCAAAAAACTGATGTACTGACCGCAGCTCAATGAAATTCCTTTGTTTTTTGCACCCGCTTCGCCACGGTTTTCCTGTCTGAAATAATGGATATTTTCGTATCCCAAAATAAATTTGCGAACCTCATCTTCGGTATCGTCCGTGCTGCCGTCGTCGATGATGATTCCTTCCCAATCTTTAAATGTCTGTGCAACCAGTGAATTCAGTGCGCGAACCAGCAGACGGGATCGGTTGTATGTGGTCAATATGATTGAAAATTTCGGATTCATTTTTTCAAAATTCTTTCTTCATCCAAGTTCAATTTGATCAATCGTAAAGTTAGGATTTAAATTTTGGTTTTGATCGATTTTGATCCAAAACAGATGAAAATTGATCAAATTTGAC
This sequence comes from Weeksellaceae bacterium, assembly GCA_041677705.1. Lineage (GTDB taxonomy): Bacteria > Bacteroidota > Bacteroidia > Flavobacteriales > Weeksellaceae > Moheibacter. Next base: position 59,553 of record JBAYPM010000014.1, read on the forward strand.
ACAAATCATTATTTTTTGTCTTGTTTTTTTTGCTTTTTGAATGAATCTGTATTCTTGTCATAACCGTAAGGACAATGCCTGCATCCGCTTCGGCAGCAATAGCCTCTTCTCAGCAAATATTGTTCGGTAAAAACGATGAAACCTTCTTCGGTTTTGTAGTAATCTCCTTCTTTGAATTTATCCGGATTCATGATGATTTCCGATTATTTTTCCTCCTGATCTCTTTTCTTGTATGCTTTCAGTATTCTGGTCACCAGTTTGTGTCTGACCACATCTTTTTCGGTCAGTCTGATCATCCCGATTCCTTCCACACCTTCCAGTATGCTCATCGCTTCTTTCAGACCCGATTTCTGTCTGGGCGGCAGATCGACCTGTTCTGGATCGCCTGTGATGATGAATTTTGCATTTTTCCCCATTCTTGTCAGAAACATTTTCATCTGCGGATGGGTTGTATTCTGGGCCTCGTCCAGAATCACAAATGCATCGTCCAGCGTTCGGCCTCTCATAAATGCAAGCGGAGCAACTTCAATGACACCTCTTTCATAATAGGCATCCAGTTTTTCAAAAGGAATCATATCCTTCAGCGCATCATACAACGGCTGCAAATACGGATCGAGTTTTTCCTTCAAATCGCCGGGAAGAAAACCTAAACTTTCACCCGCTTCAACCGCCGGACGGGTCAAAATAATCCTTCTGACTTCCTTGTTCTTCAATGCCTGGACTGCAAGTGCAACTCCGGTATAGGTCTTTCCGGTTCCTGCAGGACCGATCACGAAAACCATATCGTTTTTGTGAACCGCTTCTACCAGTTTTTTCTGGCCGGGCGTGTGCGCCTTCACCAGCCTTCCTCCGACACCGTGAACGATGATTTCATCTCCGTTTATTTTTTGGGTCTGATTTTGAGCATCTGTGTCGAGCAGATTTTCCATGTCCTTTTCGTTCAGACGATTGTAATGCTGAAGATAACTGATGATCTGATTTATTTTTTCCGAAAATTCCTTCAGACTGTCTTCATTTCCGACTGCCGAAATATTTTTTCCTCTTCCTGTAATCTTCAACTTTGGAAAATGGGTTTTCAGCAGTTTAAAGTTTTCATTATTGGCTCCGTAAAATTCCTGAATACTGACTTCTGCCAATTCTAAATTTAATTCTGTCAAATGTCTTGTGTTTATATTTGAATGATTACAAAATTACACAATATATTTGTTCGCAGTTATCAATTCTAATGGCAATTATCACTTTAACAACCGATTTTGGCGTAAAAGATCCTTATTCGGCTACGGTCAAAGGTCAGATTTATAAAGAGCTCAGTGATGTTGTGATTGTTGATATTTCACATGAAATTCAGCCATTTGACATTGCAGAAGGTGCTTTTGTGGTTAAAAATTCTTACAAAAATTTCCCAGACGGAACGATTCACATGATCGGTGTGGATTCGCTGATTACGCCCAATAAAAAAGCGCTTGCAGCGCTGATTGATGACCATTATTTCATCGCCTGCGACAATGGGATTCTCTCGCTGATCAATGCCGAAATCAGTGCAAAGGAAATCGTTGAAATCAATATTCAGCAGGCAAATCAGCCCGGAATTTTTTCGGTAAAAGATGTTTTTGTTCCCGTGGCCTGTCATTTGGCAAGAGGCGGTACACTGTCTGTGATCGGAAACCGGGTCAAAAGTTTCAAAGAACTTTCTCAGCTGAGACCGGTTGTGAAAGATGAGAAAACTATAATCGGAACTGTGATTTATATTGACAATTATGGAAATTCAATCACCAATATCTCTGAGAAAATATTCAACAAAGTCGGTAAAAAAAGAGGTTTTGCAGTCAGATTCAGAAATCATGAGTTTACAAGTATCTTTCGCAGTTACAACGAATTGGTAACCGATTTTGAAAGAGAAACCGATTTTATCGGTCAGGGAATGGCGCTGTTTGGTTCTTCCGGTTTTCTTGAAATTTCAATTTACAAAAGCAACCCGGATACGGTCGGCGCTGCAAGTACGCTTTACGGTCTGAAAAAAGGAAGTGAAATCTATGTTGAATTTGATTGATCAGAATTTTTTCCGAATTCCTGCCAATCCTGTTTTGTAATTTCGTATTCCATATTTCTTCTGTCCGGCTCACCATAATAGGCAACCACGATTTCCCTGAGTTTTTTTGCACCCAACTTTTTCATTGCGCCCTGAGAACGGAAATTTTCTGCACCCACGTGAAAAATTACACTGTCAACAAATTGAAAAATATAATCAAGCATCATTTTTTTGACCGAATGATTGTAACCCTTTCCCCAATATTCGGTTCCGTAAAAAGTATAGCCTATCTGTATGCTGTTCCGTTCTTTGTCATAACCGTAAAACCTGGTTCCGCCAATGACCTTTCCTGTTTTTTTGTCGCAAATCAAATAGGCACCGCCACTTTCGACCGCACCTTTGAAGAAATTCAGAAAGACTTCTCTTTCACAACGGTTTTTATTAGGATGATTGGCCCAAACCGCAGGATCGGACGCCACAGAATACAGTTTTTCAAAATCTGACTCTTCGAGCGGCTCCAGCACTGCCAGCTCATTTTCCAAACGGATACGGGTTGAAAAATTCATCAGACAAAATTAAGAATCGTTTTCAGAATTTCCGAATTGAATTTTTTAATTCACATAAATATCTATTGTGATAAATAAATATAAAATGGCAATATTCACTTCATCATTACCAGACAAACTCGGAGTGGCCAAAAAAAAAATCATCGAAAGAGCACTGCGCATCTATCTCGATCAAATCAATCGTGCCGAATATGTCAGGTCTTACAAACAGGCGGGCGGAGACATTGAAACCATGATGGTTGCAGAAGAAGGCATGAAATTGTATTTGGAACAAATCGATGACGAAGAACCATCATGAGACAGGCTGAAATCTGGGAAATGTATTTGATCCGGTCAAAGGAAGCGAGCAGGGCGAAAGGAAACCGGCGGTTATTGCCAGCGGCGATCTGATGAACAAATATCTGAAAGTAGTCATTGTTTGTCCGCTGATGGCCAAAATAAAAAATTACAAAAGAAATCTGATTTTGGAACCCGACAAACTCAACGGACTGGATGAAAATCTGAAGTGCTGACTTTCCACCTGAGATCGGTTTCAAAAGAACGACTGAAAAACAAACCGGGAAGGATTTCAAAAAAAAGAGGTTGATTTTATTAAATCTACGATTGATGATATTTTGAGGTATTGATTAATACAGATATGAGACTTTGAGATGTGAGACTTTAAGATGTTGGATGATGGGTGTCGGATGCCGGAAGCGGGATGTTCAGGACAGATGTGAAATCTAATTTCTAACCTGAAACCTGGAACTTGAAACCCGAAATCCAGAACAAAATTCTATCGCTTCAATTCGGGATTTTGATTAGTTTTGCAGACGTTAAAGTACGATTCTCTTTGATTGTACGTTTATTGAAAAGAGCGATGATAAAAATCTTCAAAAAAGAACTGGCAGGATACTTCAGCGGCTATATGGCGTATGTGAGCGCAGCTGCTTTCTCGCTGATCTGTACATTGTTTCTTTGGTTTTTTGACAATGATTTCAATATTTTCAATTCAGGAAATGCATCGTTGAGCAGTTTCTTTTTTATTGCACCCTGGATTTTGCTTTTTATGATTCCGGCACTGACCATGCGAACCCTTGCAGAAGAAGAAAGTTCTGGAACGCTACAATGGCTTTTTACACAACCGATCAGAATCAGCGGAATTGTCTTCGGGAAATTTCTTCCGGTGCTGATTGTGATTTTATTTGCACTGCTGACCACTTTCGGTTTTGTCAAAACACTTGAAAATTTTGTCAGTGAAGGTCATCAATTGGACTACGGTGTATTTTTCAGCGGTTATCTCGGTCTTTTCCTTTTGGGTTGCAGTTTTGCGGCGATCGGTCTGTTTGCATCTTCATTTGCAAAAAATCAGGTGGCTGCCTATATATTGTCGGTATTTCTGTGTTTTGTGCTTTTTTATGCGTTCGAAAGTCTGGCGTCCTACAATCTGTTGGGCAGCTCAGATTATTTTGTGCAGAAACTGGGTATGCAGGTCCATTATCAGCAACTGCTGAAAGGAATAGTCGATACCCGTGATTTGGTTTATTTTGTAGTCATCATCGCATTGTTTCTGGGTCTGACCCATTACAATCTGGAAAATAAAAAATAGGCGATGGAAACAGTAAGCAATTAAGAATGAAAAAGACAAAAAGATATTTGATCGGTTTGATTTTGCTGCTGGCGATAATTGTCTGGCTGTCAGAAACTTTTTACAAAAGATTTGACATGACGCAGGACAAACGTTATACACTGACCGAAACCACAAAAGAAATACTAAAGAGAGTCGATCAGCCGCTGAACTTCAAAATTCTTCTTGGCGGTGAGTTGCCCGGTGATTATCGGACATTGAAGAATGAGATTTCTTTTATGCTTGATGAATTCAGAAATATCAATCCAAAAATATCTTTTCAATTTTCAGATCCGACCAAAGATTTTACATCTGATCAGTTGCAGGAAGAAGGATTGACACCTGCGCCGGTAAAAACCGACAAAGGTGTGCTGAATGTTTATCCGTATGCGTTTTTGAAATACGGTGAAAAAGAAGGCTGGATGGAAACGCTGGTCGATGATCCGAGTCTTCCGTTTACCAAACTTGCGACCGCGACCACTGAAAAACTCGAATTCCTGTTTATGAATCAGGTTCGGCAAATCAGTCAGATCGACCGAAAATCCATTGGATTGATCGTTCATCACGACGAACTTCCAAAGATGTATCTCGAAGGCCTGGGCAGCGCACTGGGTGAGAATTATAATGTGGAAGCTTACATCAACCCGATAAAGGATTCGACCTTTACTTTGAAACAGTCAGATCTTGATTCACTCAAAAGATATGATGCGCTGATCGTTGCCAAACCGACGCTTCCGTTTACAGATGCCGATAAACTGGTGCTTGATCAGTATGTGATGAACGGTGGAAAGATGATGTTTCTGACCGAAATGGTTGATGCAGAAATGGATAGCATTTTCAGAAGCGGAAAGATTGTGGCTTTTCCAAGAGATTTGAATTTGAACGATTTCTTTTTCAACTACGGGATGCGGATTATTCCCGCCATTGTCAAAGATGCCGAAGCTGCAAAAATTATTCTGGCTGACGGTGAAACCACCGCCGGAAATGTGAGTTACAATGCCTATACCTGGCCCTATTTTGTCAGAGGATTCAAGGCAGATCAAAGTCCGATTACTCAGACGGTCAATTCGGTTGAGTTCAGATTTGCAAATCCGATCGAGCTGCTTGATAACCCTGATTTGAAGCCGACGGTTTTGCTTGCAACTTCGCCTTATACTTCGCTTCAGCCGTCGATGAGTTTTATTGAACTCGGCGAAGTGGATGACATTACGCCTGAAGAATACCGGATGGGAAGGATTCCAATTGCAGTTTTGTCTGAAGGAAATTTCAAATCGATGTTTGCGGCAAGATATGAAAGAAAGGAAATTCCGAATTTCAAGGCTGAAACCCAAAATGGAAAAATCATTTTGATTTCTGACGGTGATGTGGCCAAAAACGATATCGACATCATGACCGGCAGTCCAATGCCGCTGGGTGCCGATAAATTTTCAAGACGACCTGACAATCCGAAACAAAAACCGGTGACTTATGACAATCAGAATTTTCTGCTCAACTGTATCGATTATCTGGTTGGAGACACAGATTTTCTGAATCTGAAAAACCGGAAATTTGAAATTCCGACATTGAACGAAACCAAAGTCAGGCTTGAAAAATCAGAATGGCAGCTGATGAATTTATTAATTCCGCTGAACCTGATTGTGATTCTCGGATTGATTCTTATTTTTATCAGAAGAAAAAAATACAGAAAAATTCAAAAAATCAAATAAATCCAGACCGACAGGACGGACAATTCATTATCAGAATGATCAAAAAGCTAACAGACGAAATCTGTTTTCCGGATTATTCGGAAACGAGCATTAACGGGATCATCGCTTATGGCGGTGATTTATGCGTCGAAAGACTGTGCCTTGCATACAGCAAAGGAATTTTTCCGTGGTACAATTCTGGTAAACCGATACTGTGGTGGTTTCCTGATCCAAGATTTGTGCTTTTTCCAAACGAATTGAAGGTGTCGAAATCAATGAAAAAGATTTTGAAAGACGAGATTTTTGAATTTACTGAAAACAAAGCATTCGAACAGGTGATTGACAACTGTCAGAAAATTTTCAGGCCGGGGCAGTGTGGTACCTGGATTACAAATGAAATGAAAGCAGCCTACTTGGAACTTCACCGGATCGGAATTGCAAAAAGCGTTGAAGTCTGGCAAAATGATGAA